>CAYNEO010000004.1:0-139496 GCA_964396245.1 uncultured Ignavibacteriales bacterium | reverse complement strand
GTGTTGCGGGTGATCAGGTCCCATTCATCGTGGGAGGAGGCAGGGTCGTTTGGATCCATGTCGTGTTCCCACTCGCGGACCAGGTCGCCGTCGAGGGTGTAGATGCCGATCGTGCATTTGGCCGGGAGATTCGCGAAGTGGATACGCCTGAGACGGTCGGGGATATACCACTCGGCATCGCGACCCTCGAAACCTTTGCCGTAGTAGTCGTCATCGATACGGTACGGATTGGGGTAGACATAGGCTTTCAGGTTCTGTTCGGCCGCCGTCTGACTGTTCGGAGTCGGATAGGCATAGACGGCATTCAGGGTTTTCGAGGTTTCAAACGGGCTGATTCCCATCTGCGGCGCGCCGAAGTCAAAAGCGGTCACGTTCACATAGTATCCCACCGTCGGTAACAGACCATCGATGGTGTACTCATATTCAAAGTACTTCAGCAGGCCGTCCTCGGTCCGTTCGTCCGCTCTGGCCGAATCCGGCAAGAGGTTGCTCGGATACGGTTGGTCCGGGTACACCTTGCGAATTTGAGTTGTCACGCCGAACTCGGACCGATTGAAGTCATGCGGCGTGAAGTAGAAGATCGAATCCGGGAAGCCGGGCATGAAGTACGGCTGTGAACGGGTGTATGACAACGGGTCGAAACTGCTGTCGGCGCAGGACTCGCCGCAATAGCAGCGCAGTTCTTTGAGACTGTACGGAATGGTGGTAACTTCCCACACCCGCCGTGCCTGTTTCCACACATACTTGTCGTAGTTCTCCCGGTCATAAGAGGTCAGCAGGCTGTAGCTGCTCTCACGGGCGTCGCGGGAGTAGTAGACACGGTAGCCTTCAAAATCCACTTTCTGGAGGAAGATATCTTTGGTGGTCTCGGAATAGGTGCCATTGAATCTGATCCGCAGGGTATTGTCCGACGGTTCTATAATCACTCTCGGGGGCGGCGGCGGGGAGACTGCCCGCCAATCCGGAACACCGTCACCGGAGGTCCAGACCCGCTCGCAGGCGTTGAGTGACCATACCGTATCCGGCGGTGTGACGGTGCTATCGATACTTGCGATGGCCGAATCCTGGCAGCAATCGCGATACTCGCCGGCGTAGCCGTCACCATCGGTGTCGAAACCGGGGTTGTCATAAATCCATTCCGCCCAACGGGCGTTTCGCGCGATATCCGAGAAATCGACATTTTCATAGAATGCATCCGGATCGTAGTTGTCCACCAGATTACGCTGGGTGTTATCCGGAACACGGTGAAAGTCCTTACCCATCACATACGCGAACGGGATTGAGATTTCTCCTCCCGGTTCGATATCGTACGGGCCGATGGAGAGCAGGTACGGTGTATCATTCCAGCACGGAAACCGGGAGACTATCTCCTGATCCGGGTACATCCATGTCCGGTCGCCCGGCCGTATTGATTGTGCCCGTACAGCATCGTAGTCAATCTCACCATTTCTGAGGAAATGGTATCGATTGCGGTCGCCGGCGGGCTGGCCGAGCCCCCCTGTGTGCAGATCACGATACATGCGTCGTGTCTGTGGCCCCCAATTGAGGGAACCGTCATACGAGTATATCCACCAGTTGTAAGACAAGTGCTGATCTCGAGCCACCGGCCCCAGAAAGCGTATACCGGCGATGTGAGGCAGCGGCTCAGCCCGCGGATCGAGATGACCGAATTCCCCGTTGCAATGAGCGAACCACGCGAGACCCAGACTATCCGAGAAGGTGCAATCGCCAAAGGTCGACTGCGACTCGCTCAGAAAACCGATAATGCTTTGGCCGGTCCCAGTCCCTGGCTCAAGATCCACATCGGCCCAGCCCACTGACCCGTCGATAAAAATCCCTAAATACAGCGCCTTCAGGGGCTCCTTGCCGATATTGCGTATGGTGTAGTCGAACACCACAAAGTCCTCCGCATACGAGTATGACCAAGAATATGATTTCTGAATCACCTGTACGCGTAGCGGAATGTGCAGGCGGTGATCAAGTTCATCCAAACGAGTATTCGTGACGAAAGTATCGGTGTATACGGCGATATAGTCCTGCTCTGAAACGGCCTTGGAGTACCCGGGGTAGTCGCGTCCAATATTGGAGCGATATTCCATCCTGCCCCAGGGAGCAATCTCCGGACTGAACTCTCCGTTATGAAAAAGAATGCCGAATTCATCGTTGGCAGGTGTAGTAACCAGTGTATCGAAGTCCCTTATTGCACCGATCCAGAACATACCCGATGAGTAATAGAATCCATGGGAGCCGAAAGGATAGGTGTTGGGCTTGATCTCGATTTCGGGGAAGCAAGGGAGGTGGCCTTCTCCGACACTCGTCAGCGGGCCGGTATTCCCCACGATTCCATCATTACCTACCATCAATGAAAAAGCCCCAACATTATGCTGGCCGGCGCACAATGGGCCCGGGACCTGAGCGGTCACACCCTCCGTGATTTTAGCGCCCGACGGTCTGGCTGCTGTTGTCCCGACAAGCAGACACAACAGAATAATGAGTGTCGAGAGCAAGAGCTGAAGATATCTTCTTGTGTGAGCCATAACTCCCCCCAGCATTTCGCCGGGTTACCTAAATTCCCTTACCACTTGCAAGATATTGCCGAGGTGGGACGTGTCAATGCGTGAATGGGTTCAAATGTCGGGTTTCTTGTCTCGCTCCGCCTGTGGCGGACGTCGACGGCGGAACTCGACCTACGATGTGAGAAAGAACGTCTGGGACAGAATTGCCCTACGGTGCCGTTAGTAGATAGACGCCGTCTCTAGAAGACTCTCGTGGGTATAGAATTACCGGGAGCCGTTGCCGTTCCCGTTGCCGTTTCGACGGCGGCGTTTGTACTTGAGGATCGTTCCCCGGCATTTCGGCGAACCGCATTCACACCGGTAGAATTTCCGCAGCTCCGGCGTGATCTCTTCCTCGACCTCGAAATTGTAATCGTAGGTCAATTCCACACCGGGCTGGATATTCCTGATCGCCTCTATGAAAATGCGGTCGTCTTCCTGCACCGCCTCGCAGTTCGGCTCGCAGGAATGATTGATAAAACGTGAGTCGTTGCCGCCGACACCGGCGTCGATAGTCGTCTTCTTGTCGACCGTGAAGAGAAAAGTGTGGTGATGTTTCTTGCCCGTTTCGGGATAGCGTTTCAATTCTTCGTCGGGACCGATACGTTCGCCGACATATTCAATGATCCGCCGCCCCTTTCTGATTCGCTTCGCGGCATAGACGCCGGTTCCGGCGATGCCCGACGGGCGTACTTCGATGAGTTTTCCGTTGTTGCGTTTCGCGTCTGCCATGTCTCTCAACAATCTCACTATTCGGTTACAGAATGTACGTATGTTTACGACGAACTTCATAATCAGATGATCCGTCGCTTTCCAACAATAAGTATTAATGTGGTTTTGACAGATTAGGTTCCAGCGGGGCAAATCGCAAGAAAAAAAGCCCCGCGGTCTGGATACCGCGGGGTTGGCGAAAAGTAGAAAAGAGGCATCACATTCCGCCGCCATCCAAAGCGGCGATTATTGGGGGAAGGCGCATCCCGCCGATTGCCGCTATCTCCAGATCACGAACAGTCAGCCGAATGCACACAACCCACCCGTATCACCCGCCGGTGCACCAATGCCGTGGCTCACCGGCCGGGAGATTTTCCGTGCTATCGATCGCTCGCCACGCGTTACGTCCGGGCATACGCCCGCGATAGGGTTACGCGTGGATCCGTTATCGCCCTTTCGAGTGCACAGACGCGTGTCTGGATATTAGCCCGTTGTTATTCTGCTGCGCTGTGGGGTGCTCTCCCTGTCGCTGTTATTAATGTAAGACGTTTGAACTAATGATGCAAGTTATTTTCGCTCTCGCTGTAGCCGAACACGGATGTCTGCGGTGATATTCTGGTCGGTTCAAACCACTCACCGCCGCCCTGGTATTTCGCAGCGACATCGGTAAACCACTGGCGGTATTCGCCGTCCTTGCCTTCGTGATCAAGCGCGAGCGTGACCGGCCCGAGGCGAACGTAATCTTCCCACGTGGTCACACGCGCGGTTCCACCGACACCACCCTTGCGAAATATCCACTGGGTGATGGCGTACTCGGGCGTGTAGAACACCTGGATCACGGCTCCGGGCATGTGCTCAGCGTCCTTGGTATATGTGACCGTAAAGGAGCGGGATTCCCCCGGGGGAATCGGAAGCGGAGTGATGCTGTCTTCTTTTATTTTGATATGGTTGTCCCACGCCAGGTGAAAGGGGAAGAACAGCCAGTACTGGTCATTGACAAACCATTTGTCGAGGGTCTTGTTCAGCGTGGTGTCGCCGGTTTTCATCTGGTTGCGAAAGTACTCGTATTTTATCGAGTCGCCGTCGGGGCCGATTCCCGTATAGACCACGCGGTCGGTTTCCGGCTCCCAGTTCCAGTGCCGGTGGGTTGTCTCGGCGGCAGTCGAATCGTTGTAGGTAAACCGTATTTCACCCAGATCGGTGAATCTATTGATACCGTACGCCTGGGCGATTCGGCCGGCGGCGCCGTGCAGCTCGTCTTGCTGGGGGCTGCAGCCGGCGAGGATAAGGATACTCCCGATGAACAGCCCGGCGAAGACAACAGTTCTCGTAATCATTGCATTGCTCCTTGCAGCTTTCTATTCAATGAATAACATGTAATCATCAGGTGAATCGTCGAGAAGAGAAACGGCCGCATATTTCACACCGCCGTCATATCTACAACAACATAAAGTGGAAAGCGTTTCCGGGTCGGACGATCAACCCGGACTGGAAGAAACGAGAACTTCAGGTATTAAACGTGATGGATCCGCTCGGTATTGGCGTCGGCCTGACTTCGCAGACGTTCATCGAGCAGGCGGCAGCCTTCCATCAGGATAGACTCATTTGACTGGTCGTTGTTCGGCTCCGGCAGCTTGCGGTCAGTTACGGGTTCGATTCGCCAGCTGCCTTTGGACCATGTCATTGCCTCGTAGACGGCCTCCGCGCCGGACTTCTCACCGTAAACTGCGTTGCGTATCTCACCCCGGTCGAGGTAGAGTATAAAATGACCGTCGGGTCCGGCGATATCGATTTTCACGGTTTTTCGGCTTGGTCCAAGCGCCTGGAGCAGATCGATAAGATTCATGTTCTGGAGGTTGCCGTAGGAACCGGATTCGACTTCGAGTTTCTGGCGGCTGGCGGCCTCGGCTTCGATCCGGGAGCGAATCTTTTTCATTTTCACGATCAGGAGGCCGAGATTGTCGCTGAGCGGGATGACATCTTCGATGCCCTTTTCGAGAAGCGATGTCGATTCGGAGGCAACCTCTCCCTCGAGAAGAACGAACGTCGGCACGGCATGGAAGTCAACGCCCTGGTCTATTAACTGGTCGACGAATTTATTGACGGCGTCGGCACTGCCGTCCTGCATCAGGATCATCATATCCGGCTGTCCGCGACGAAACATGCCCATGAACGGTTCGATAGCGAGGTGGGCAACCGATCTGAATCCTTCGTTCTTAAGTCGCTGTTCGACGGACGCCAGTTGATCGGACTCGGGAGAATAGATCATTACCTGCCCGAATTTGCCGTCCGGCGATTCGGTCAGCATTTCTTCCTGAATCATCGCAATGAACGCTTCGACAACTTCGCTTAAGAACAAACGGCCGGTCATGTCGTGGAGTTTTTCCTTGATCAGTTCGAACTTGTCGACGGAAATCGGCTCGTCGCCGGGCACGGTTTCGCAGAAGATGTCGACCATCGTAATGATGTTGCCCCCGAGGACCTCTATCGGCAGACGTTTCGTGTACTTCTTGCGAAGATTGATGTACATCGAGTTCACCACGGCGACCACCAGCGGCGAGAAATTCAATGAGTCGAGCAGGCGGGCGTTCATCTCGACTTCGCTCCGCGGGTTATTCGGCACCTCGGAACCGCTGTAATAGAATCGCGCCAGGTCATGCAGGTACGCCGCGCTCGTGATGATCATCCGGTCCTTGTCGGGCAGACCGATACGCCGGCAGAGCCGGTCGACATACTGGCCGACAATAGCGCTGTGGTTGATCCGGAGTTTATCGCGCGAGACGAGCATCGAGGTAAACAGGTCGAGATTTTTAATCAGCAGTTCATGGGCGGTGGCTGATGATTCGTCTTCCACGAGCAGTCTCGCGGCGTGTTCGTAATAACGGACGCGGGTGCGCGGCGAGGTTTTGCGAAGCCGGTCGATCAGGTCGATGTAATCGCCCGGAACAGTGTCCTTGATAAACACGGTCGAGAACTGGATACCGTCGATAATGTCGATAGCATCATCGGCCGAATCCGTGACGGTAACTTCATAGTTTTGCTGTTCCAGGATGGTGCGAATTGTTTCGCCCCCGTCTTCGTCATCGGTCACGAGCAAGATGCGTTCACGCGATCCCTGGTTGGCGGAGATACCCCATGTGGGATGGTTGGCCTCGTGTTCGTTGTCGACATCGTCGGCCGCTTCGACCTCTTCCGGGTCAACCTGGTCGGTTTCGCCGTAGTATTTTTCAATCGCGGCGGTTAGTGACAGTTCGGCGGCCACAAACAGCTTGAGCTTTTTGCCCCGGACGATGAATTTCAGCTCGTCGGCGAGATGCTTGTCGCGCGGATCCTCGCATGCGACTTTCAGGACATTTGTTTCAGGATCATAGTCGAACGGGAGAACCCGGCGTGCGAACGCGATTCGCTGCGGGATGAACTTGATGATGATTTCCGGTATTTCGAGATCGCTCAGCACGACGCCGTCGCAGTTGAACTGCTTGGCGAGCGCTTTGACAAGCCCGGGTTCATCGATAAAACCCTGGCGCAGGAGATGGGATCCTATCCGGCCGCCCTCTTCCTTCTGGCGGGCCAGTACTTCCTTGATCTGATCTTCGGTTACCAGCCCTTCCCAGACCAGAATTTCATCCAGCCGGAGACCCGCATTCTTGTCACCCATTTGACCCTCTCAAACCTGTCACGCAAGATGCCGTTTTTTAATCCGCAACCATCTGCAATAGTGCCCACCGCCGGCTCGGGATCACCGGAGGCGACCACGCATTGGAAATGTATGGAACGTCATGGCCGGATGGACCTCGCCTGCCCTTTGAGTATCTGTTATCAGCCCGTCTGTTTCCCATGGTGGCGAAATATCGTTCCATACCTCTGGAATCCGTCTTTTCGGGCGGACCCTTGTGTATTTAATCGGAAGAAACGGAATAGTTTGTAGCGGTTCGGCGGGCTAATTTCTGTTCGTTTTTTGAACATCCTCCGGCAGAGGCTGTTTTAATCGACATCCCAGCCGGTAACCGGCGCCGTCTGAGAATGGTTGCTCTTGGAGAGGCAGGGTGGTATCTTAGGAACCTGTATGGACGACAAACGAAAAGAAAACTTGATCAAGCTGACCGCCCAGGTCACGTGTGCGGGTTGAGCCTCTAAGCTGGCGCCAAAGTTTTTGGCGGAAGTGCTGGCCACCGTGCCGCAGACAACTCACCCGGACTTGCTGGTCGGCTACAATACTGCCGATGACGCCGGGGTATTTCGGATCTCCGAGAATCTGGCTCTCGTGCAGACGGTGGATTTTTTCCCGCCAATTGTCGATGATCCGTACTTTTTCGGGCAGATAGCGGCGGCGAACGCCCTGTCGGACATTTTTGCGATGGGCGGACGACCGATCACCGCCCTGAACATTGTCGCCTTCCCGAAGGGTACCCTGCCGGCGGAGATACTGGGCGATATTCTGCGCGGGGGAAAAGAGAAAGTCGAGGAGGCCGGGGCAATAGTGGTCGGCGGGCATTCGATCAAGGATACCGAGCTCAAATACGGGATTGCCGCTACCGGCTTGATCGACCCAAACCGGATTATTCTCAATTCGGGTGCGAAACCGGGTGATGTCCTGTTTCTTACGAAGCGTCTGGGGACCGGGTTGATTACGACCGGTATCAAGCGCAATAAGGCGAGTGCCGAATTGACAGACGTTGTCATAAAGCAGATGGCCCAGCTGAACCGGGCTGCCTGTGAATTGATGCTGCAATACGACGTGCATGCGGCGACTGATATCACGGGATACGGCCTGCTGGGACACGCTTACGAGATGGCCACGGCATCGAACGCGACTATCCGGCTATTTGCGGATAGGCTGCCGCTGCTGCCGGAAGCGCTCGAGATGGCGGAAGCCGGCATGATTCCGGGCGGGGCGAATGACAACCGGGAGTTCCTGGAGGGCAAAGCCCTTGTCGATGACGCGGTTGACCGGAGAATTAATATCGTCGCCTTCGACCCGCAGACTTCGGGGGGTCTCTTTATCGCGATTCCAGAATCTCAGGCGACCGAGTTTGCGAGCGAATTGAAGAAGCATGGTCTCCCCCACGAGTCCATCGGCAAGGTCGAGCCGTTTTCCGACATCTGGGTCACACTGGCCTGAACCATATCCGCCGTTAATCCTTATCTTAGACTATAGCATAAACATACCGGGCCGATTGCATTTCGCAATCGGCCCGGCTGACTCTCAACTGCCACACTTTTGTGAATTTGAACAGCTCTAGCCGAAATTCTTGGCGGCGAAATCCCAGTTCACGAGATTCCAGAAGGCCTCGATATATTTCGGGCGGGCGTTGCGGTAATCGATGTAGTAAGCGTGCTCCCAGACATCGCAAGTCAGTATCGGCGTTTTCCCGTCCCGTATCGGGTTGTTGGCGTTGCTCTTGCTGACAATCTCCAGAGAACCGTCGGAGTTTTTGACGAGCCAGGCCCATCCTGACCCGAAAGTGCCGGCCGCGGTGGCGGTAAATTTCTCTTTGAACTTGTCAAAGGAGCCGAACGCTTTGTTGATGGCGTCGGCGAGGGCGCCCGACGGTTCACCGCCTCCCTTGGGGCTCAGGCAATTCCAGTAGAAAGTGTGATTCCACACCTGGGCGCCGTTATTGAATGTGCCGCCTTCAGCTTTCTTGATAATGTCCTCAAGTGAGGCCTTTTCAAACTCCGTGCCCTTAACAAGATCGTTGATCTTGTTTACATACGCCTGATGGTGCTTGCCGTGGTGGTATTCCAGCGTTTCCTGGGAGATATGCGGCGCCAGGGCATCTTTGGCGTACGGCAGGCTTGGTAATTCAAATGCCATTTTTTTTCCTCCTTTACGTATCGTACTGCGGCTACTTATGAAAAGATCTTTATCCAAATTCGCATTGTAATCGGTGGAATCCGGATCGCCCGGTCCACACGAGGGCCGGTTTATTACTGCCCGACAATAACATTCAATCACCGGAGTTTTCCGCTGGTGCGACGGTTCGCGGAGACCTGACCAGGGTTGCTTGCCTGATATAACAGAAAAAGCGACTCGTGGGTCCAGCTTTCTCATGAATTTCTAACGGCGCGGTCACATTTCGCGAAAACTTTGAAACGTTTCTTTTGCGAGAAACGTTAGAGGAATATACATTGTTGTTGACTGGTCTACTGCTTTGACAGAACTTGCAAGTAAAATGGAACGGGGTGGATATGGAAATCGGTCTGATATATTCGAGGAAGGATCCCGTTCAGACCGAAGCAAGTGATTTCGTCAAGCGATTCGTTCGGGAACGGGGTATTCTGGCGAAGATTATTGAGTCTGACCAGCCGGTGAAATCACCGACGGTTATTATCAATGGTCAGGCGCTCAGGGACCAGCGGAGGCGTCCCAGAGAAAAGAATCCCAAGATGTACCCGACGATCCAGGACATCGCGCACGCACTCGAACGGCATATCTGGAGCATTTGAAAGCAGCTTGCCTCGGTCCTGAATGACGTGTCCGTCGGACACGCGGACCTTTGTATTTGACCTACAGGGGCTTACGCTTTAAATCCGTGTTTTTGAATCGAGAAAGTCGATGATCTCGCCAATCTTCATGCGAGTCTGATCCATGGTATCACGCTCCCTGACAGTCATCGTCTCGTCTTCCAGCGTCTGACCATCGATAGTGATACAGTACGGGCAGCCGGCTTCGTCCATCCGGGCATAACGCCGTCCCACCGCGCCGGACTCATCGTAAAACACCTTGAATCGCTTTTTGAGCTCTTCGTACACTCTGGTTGCGAACTCCGGCATGCCTTCCTTTTTGACCAGCGGGAAGACGGCCGCCTTGATCGGGGCGATCTTCGGCGACAGCCTGAGGAATACGCGCTTCTCCCCCTTGACCTCCATTTCATCGTAACCGTCGACCAGGAGCGTGAGCAGAGTGCGGTCGCAGCCGGCGGAAGTCTCTATGATATATGGAATAAACTTTTCAGTGAAGCGTTCATCGGTGTACCGCATGTCTTTTTTGGTCGCTTCCATATGTCGGCTGAGGTCGAAATCATAGCGGTTGTGAACACCCTCAAGTTCCTGCCACCCAAAGGGAAATTCATATTCGATATCGTAAGCTGCCTTGGCGTAGTGGGCCAATTCATCTTTTTCATGTTTATGCCAGCGGAGTTTCTCTTCGCGGAGCCCGAGGGTCAGATACCACTCCCACCGCTGCTCTCGCCAGTACTCGAACCACTTTTCATCCTCACTGGGATGAATGAAATACTGCATCTCCATCTGCTCAAACTCGCGGGTCCGAAAAATGAAATTGCCGGGAGTGATTTCATTTCGGAAGGCTTTGCCGATCTGGGCGATGCCAAAAGGGATTTTCTGGCGCGATGAATTCTTGACATTCAGGAAGTTAACATAAATGCCCTGGGCCGTCTCGGGGCGAATGTAGATAATATTCGAGTCGTCTTCTACGGGACCCATAAACGTCTTGAACATCAGATTGAATTTCCGGGCATCGGTGAGCTCGCCGCCGCATTCGAGCGGGGTTTTCGAAGGCTTGAGCAAACATCGACATTCCTCGAGCTTATCGGCTCGGAAGCGTCCTTTGCAGGTCTTGCAGTCAACCAGCGGGTCGGTGAACTCGCTGACATGGCCGGAGGTGTGCCAGACCTGCGGGTGCATGAGGATAGCGGCATCGAGACCCTCGATATCGTCGCGGCGGTTGGTCATGGCATCCCACCAGAAGGTTTTGAGGTTCCGTTTCAATTCCGCGCCGAGCGGGCCGTAATCCCAAGTGGAACCGAGACCTCCGTAGATTTCCGAGGACGGGAACACAAAACCCCGCCGTTTACACAACGATACCAGTTTATCCATCAAGTCTTCTTTGTTCTTCGCGCTCATAGTGTCTTATCCATTCAGTTGACTGCCTTTTAGCTTTTCCAGGAACTCCAGCGATTTCAATTCCGATTTGATATCGGCCTGGTAACTGAGAAACTTAGCCAGCGCATCGATCAATCGCACAGCCTCCTGGTATCCGACTGCGATCGACGCCGCCTCGTGCAGGGAAGCTCGCTGAAGAGTCATCAGCCGACGATGGTCGGCTAAAGTCAGGTCAATATAATACTCTCCGGGCTTTTGGCAAGCCGGAGATACGATTCCGCCTCGCTCGGGCGAGAACGCCACGGTTTTCCCCTCGCCGATAAATTCGCTCACTTCCTGGCCGCAGACCACGCAGTATTCGATTGACGGGTGATACCCGAGCTGCGAGAGCAGGCGCAGAAAAAACGCGAGGAAGAGTGCCGGCAAGAAACGGCGGTCGCTTCGGTCGATATAGCGCAGATACGACATAAGATACGTGTACAGATCCGGTAGCGGCTCCTGTTCCGGCAGTAACCGGTACAGCAGTTCACACGCCGCCGAACCGTAGGCCAATCGGCCCAGTGTGCCCTCTTTCTCGAATGAGAACAGTTCGATCAGATCGCTGTCGGAGAGGTAGCCGGTAGATTCTTTTTCGGAGACATAGAACGTGATCTCCATGCGCGCGAACGGCAAGAGCCGCCCCCGTTTCGACTTCACGGAGCGTCCGGCTCGGTCCATCAGGGGCATCCGGCCGAATTTCTCCGTGAAAAAGTGAACGGCACGCGATGATTCCGACCAGTTAAAGGTCTTCAGGATAATGGCTTCGGATTTTTCGAGAGGCATGGCGTTTACTGGCCGCGGTAGCGATAAATGGTCTCCGCCGGATAGGCCATGTGATACCGGGTGCGGGCAATGTACTCGATATAGACAGGATCGTTCTCCAGCATTCTCCGCGTGCGCTCGGCATCGATCAATTCCACTACCAGCTGACGGTTTGCCGCGACAAGCGACTTTTTTTCCAGTTCAAGGCGGATAATTCGGGGAATTCCGTAGGTGCCGCTCATGAAGGAATAGATGAAGAGCAGTGCGATGGTCCACAAACCCGCCTTCACGATCTTCCGCCGCAAGCGCACATCGGTATCCGACAGACGCTTGATGAGATTTCCGGCCGGCGCGAAGAGGGACGGCTGCTTTTTTACACGGCGCGGCATGCAGCTATAATGAAAACAGCCGAATCACGATGCAAGAAAAAAACCGGCAAGACGCAAAATGAAACGCCAGGTGTTGGACCAGTACTGCCAGTCATGTCAGAACTGGCGGGGAAATCGAAGCTTTGGCGGGAGATCCGTTTCGTGGTAAGTCACTTTGTAACCGTACGGGTCGTAGCGCTCCTTTTCGAGCGTTGACATGGCCGAGAGTTTCCAGCGGTCACCATCGCGCTTGAACAATAGGAAGGTATATCGTCGGCGTTCCCGGTCCTGCCCGATCCTGGTGCCGGGGCCGATCATGGTCAGGCGCGCGTACATGCCGTTCGCCCTTATATCACCGTACCACAGCGTGTCGAGGTCCGGCCACCCGTGCAACTGCGACTGCAAGTAGACCTTGAGCGAACTGTAGCCGTGTCTTGCGGACAGCTCCTGAAGGCTCTTGGCATCATCGGGGTGTATGAGCGCGAAAAAGCTGTCCGGCTCGTTGGCCCTGAGGGCCGAGCTCATATCGCTGAATACGGTCAACAGCGTGTCGGCCAGCGGCGGCGCGGCGGAAATTCCGGGTGCTTCGGCCTGATCGCACCGTATTCCGATAACAGCAATGATTCCGGCCAGGATTACTAATCTCGCCCACAGTAGAGTTCTCATACCTGAGGCTATTATCGACCTCAGGCCGGGGCGAAATTATCCGGAATGCCCTTCTGGTCTCATTCTGTAAGAAAATGGGGCTGAAGGTTGTGCATAAAACGGACAAAACGCAACAGGCCGCCTAGGCGGCCTGTCACGTTCGGTTTTATCCCCCTAAGTCTGGTTCACTTACTTACGGATATTATAAAACGCATCCATC
The DNA here is from genome assembly GCA_964396245.1 of uncultured Ignavibacteriales bacterium. Classification (GTDB taxonomy): domain Bacteria; phylum Zixibacteria; class MSB-5A5; order GN15; family FEB-12; genus CAYNEO01. Next base: position 126,351 of record CAYNEO010000004.1, on the reverse strand, counting down.
CCCTGGTAAAGAGCATTCGGTCCCAGAATCTCTTCGATTCGCAGGAGCTGATTGTACTTGGCGATACGATCCGTGCGGCACATCGAACCGGTTTTGATCTGGCCGGCCCCGGTTGCGACTACCACATCGGCGATAGTGGCATCCTCGGTCTCGCCCGACCGGTGAGAGACAACCGCCGTGAACCCGGCCTTCTGGGCCATCTGGATAGTCTCCAGCGTTTCGGTCAGCGTCCCGATCTGGTTCAGCTTGATCAGGATTGAATTGGAGGATTTCTCCTTGATCCCACGGGCCAGCCGCTTCGGGTTGGTGACATAGAGATCATCGCCGACTATCTGAATCTTGTCGCCCAGCCGCTCGGTCAGGCGTTTCCAGCCGTCCCAGTCATCTTCGGCCAGACCATCCTCGAGGGAAATGATCGGATAATCATCGACCAGCTTGGCGTAGTAGTCAATTAATTGACCGACCGACAGCTTTTTCCCCTCGGCGGCCAAGTTGTATTTCTTGGTCTTGGCGTTGTAGAATTCGGTCGAGGCGGGATCGAGCGCAATCATGATATCTTTGCCGGCTTTGTAGGACGAATTCTTGATGGCGGTCATGATGAGATCGAGGGCCTCCACATTGGATTTCAAATCCGGGGCGAAGCCGCCTTCATCGCCGACGGCCGTGTTATAGCCTTTTTTCTTGAGCACCTTTTTCAGTTCGCCGAACACCTCGGCGCCCATTTGAAGGGCCTGCGAAAACGATTTGGCGCCGACCGGCATGATCATGAACTCCTGCAGGTCGACATTGTTGTCGGCGTGCTTGCCGCCGTTCAGGATGTTCATCATCGGCACCGGCAGGATCCGGGTATTCGTACCGCCGACATACTCATAAAGAAAACGGCCCCGGCTCTCGGCGGCCGCCTTCGCGACAGCCAGCGAGACACCGAGAATGGCATTCGCCCCGAGCTTCGACTTGTTCTCGGTGCCGTCGAGATCGATCAAAAAGCGGTCAATCTGGACCTGGTCGAAGGGATCGAGCAGATCTTTCATCATGGCCGGTGCAATCTTGTCATTGACATTGGCCACTGCCTTGGTGACGCCTTTCCCGAAGTATTTCTTGGCGTCTCCGTCACGCAATTCCACCGCTTCGTGCGCGCCGGTGGAGGCGCCCGACGGAACCGCGGCGCGTCCGAGCGTACCGTCGCTGAGAGCGGCATCGACTTCTATGGTCGGCGTTCCACGGCTGTCGAGAATCTGACGAGCGTGGATGTACTCGAAATCCGGCATTGTGCTGTCCTTTCTATTTCCGATGATTATGAATGTGAGAACATATCAAGAGGCGTGTCCGAGCGCAACGAATTAATGACGCTTTCCCTGTTGATGCCATACCCGACATATCGATATGATCCCTCATGTTTTCTCTTATCAACAGCGGCTAATCCGTTATTGTTCAACGAAGATTTATTCGGCAGCGGATTTGTTATATGGACAGCAGCGGCGACGTTTGAAACACCTTCAAAGGTCGACGACATAGTTGCCCACCTACCTCTCCATCTGTCAGGAGAGAGGCCAATGTCAGGACCGGTGGATTAAGAAAGTCCGGTCCCGGGGCCGGCTACACGCCGGCCCCATTTGTATTCAGGGATTTTCACCGGTCGTGGGATTGTGGAGCCGTTTCACCCCAGTTTAAACTTGCCATTTGTGTCACGGATATTTATCTACGAAGTGCCGATGAATCATCTGAATGACATTCTCACCACGGTGCTCAAGGCAATCTCGAACTTCGTCTGGGGCGGCGAAGGTCTTACCGGCCTGCTGATTTCAATCGTTCCCATCCTTCTGCTCACCGGTCTTGTTCTGACACTCCGGACGCTATTCATCCAGATACGCGGATTCTCGCACGGCGTCGCGATTACCAGCGGCAAATACGACGATCCGGCGATGGAAGGTCAGTTGACGCATTTTCAGGCGTTGGCGGCGGCGTTGAGCGCGACCATCGGCATCGGGAATATCGCCGGGGTGGCGTTAGCCATTTACTGGGGCGGACCGGGGGCGATTTTCTGGATGTGGGTGTCGGCCTTTTTCGGGATGGCGATAAAGTATTCCGAATGCACGCTGGCGATCCGGTTTCGCAAAGTCGAGCCGAGCGGAAATATCCGCGGCGGACCGATGTATTACATCGAAATGGGGATGCATCGGTATTTCAAACCGCTGGCATACTTGTTCGCGTTCTGTACCGCTATCGCTGCCTTTGGCTCGGGAAACATGGCGCAGTCGAACACGCTGGCGCACGCGCTGGTGGACAGTTTTGGGGTAAGTCCGGCAGCCGAAGGTCTGGTCAGGTGGGGTATCGGGATTTTCGTTGCGTGCATGGTTGGGATTGTCATCATCGGCGGCATAAAACGAATCGGCCGGGTGGCATCGGTGCTCGTGCCGTTCATGTCGGTGGTGTATTGCCTTTCGGCGCTCATCATCCTGCTAATCCAGTATGATCAGATCCTGCCCGCATTGGGCATGATTTTCCATCACGCCTTCAGTCCGACCGCGGTTGTCGGCGGGTCGGCGAGCGGTGTGACCATATGGTTGACGATTTCGTGGGGCCTGCGGCGGGGACTGTTTTCCAACGAAGCCGGACAGGGGTCGGCGCCGATGGCGCACTCGACCGCCAAGGTCGACGAGCCGGTGCGTGAGGGTCTGGTGGCGATGCTCGGACCGTTTATCGACACGATCGTGATCTGTTCGATGACCGCGCTCGTGATTCTGACGAGCGGATTGTGGAAAAGCGGTGAAACCGGCGTGGCCCTGACTATGGCGGCGTTTGAATCCGCTCTGCCCATTTACGGCCGGTGGATGGTGGTTGTCGGCGTGCTGCTGTTTGCTTATTCCACTGTCCTGTCGTGGTCGTATTACGGCGAGAAGGGGATCGAATACCTGTTCGGTCCGAAAGCCAAAATGCCCTACAAGTGGATTTTCATCGTCTTTACGCTGCTCGGGGCGAGGCTCGACCTGGAGGCGGTCTGGTCATACGCCGACACGGCCAACGGGATGATGGCCATCCCTAATCTTATTGCCCTCATTGTACTTTCCGGAACCGTTGTCGGCCTCACGAAAAAGTACATGCGCGAGAAGGCCGAGGGTAAGCAACTGCCCTACAGCGAGCTGAAGAAACTCAAAGAAGCCGGCATGTCAAAGTATTGACAGCCGCCGGACACTCCCGTATTCTTCGTCCATGGAAGCGACATATGTCTGCGACTGCTGCGGATCAGCCAACGGGTTCTTCATAGACCCGGGCGGCGGAGATCACCAGCAGTCTGTCGAAGACTGTCACGTCTGCTGCCGTCCCAATGTCATCAGCGTACAACTCAACCCCGTGTCCCGGCAGTACGATGTTAAAGCGTATCTGGAAGACCGGGGGTAACGAGCGTGCCATCGACCAAGCGTAACCTGATCCTGATTTTTCTCCTGACCGTACTGGCGCGGATTGTCTTTTATCAACTGACCGGTTTCACGACCGATGACGCTTTCATCACCTTTCGCTACGCCGAGAATATCGCACAGGGCTACGGCTTTGTTTACAATATCGGGGAGCATGTCCTCGGAACATCGACACCCCTGTTCACACTCATCCTGGCATCATTTGCCGCTCTTGGCATGACCGCGGTGAAAGCATCGCTGTTTATCTCGGCCGTCTTTTCGGGGCTGACCGCGATGGTGCTGTACCGTTTCGCCCAGTTATTGCGTTTCCGATGGGCATCATGGCTGCCGGTGATGGCGTATATTCTGTTTCCCCGCTCGCTGACCGCTGATATCAGCGGCATGGAAACGGCGTTCTTTACGCTGCTGGTGACGTCGGCGTTTTACTATCAACACAAGCGGCTCGAAATCTATGCCATTGGTATGGCGACACTGGCAACCCTGACCAGGCCGGAGGGATTGTGGCTGCTGGGATTGCTTCTCGTCTACAACTGGTATAAACGGCCTGACAGGTGGTTCTCATATGTACTGGTGCCGGCGATTCTTCTCGTCCCGTGGGTGATATTCGCCGAGTGGTATTTTGGCTCTGTCGTTCCTAACAGCGTTACCGCCAAGCTGGCTCTCTACAGCCAGTTTGGACGGCCGACTCCCTGGCAGGCACTGAGGTTCATGATGGCCTGGCATTCGGTGTTCGGATGGATTCTGTTTGTCAGCGCCGTCATCGGGGGCTGGTGGCTCAACCGCAAGCAGAATTTCTGCTGGCCGGTAGTCATCTGGTTTGTTGGGACCGTTCTCTTTTACATGTTCAGCCGGACCATGCTCTTCTTCTGGTACATCGTTCCGATTTATCCCATGTATCTGCTTTTTGCCACGGCCGCCGCACCGTTTTTGATAGAGCGTTATGGACCGCTCGTCACCCGCCTGAACATTATCAAACCGGCATTGTACGGTTTAGTGATTCTGGTGTTACTCGCGGCGGATTATGTGCCGGTCACTCACTATCGGAAGCAGGAACAGATCCTCCTCGATGTACATCGCCAGATCGGCATCTACCTGAATGCTGAAGCCTCGGAAAATCAACTGGTGGCCGCCGAGGATATCGGTTATATCGGGTATTACTCGCGGCGGCGTATTCTCGATCGTGACGGCCTGATATCGCCGGAGGTCATCCCGTATAACCGTGCCGGAAAATACCTTCAGGTTATCACCGACTTTCAGCCGTCATGGGTGGTGGCATCGGCGACAAGTCCAATCTCCGGCTTTGTGAATGACTCACTATTCCTTGCCAAGTATGCCCGTGATACCAGCTTCGCGGCATACGATGTCCGGTACCTGCTCTTTTCCCGGAAAGTTGCTGACAGCAGCGCGGCGGAACAATCACTCGACAAGCCCGGTTTGTAGTGTTATCATGGCGCGTCGACCGGCGCAATTGAGATAACGACCGTCCCGGTAAACTAAATTGCAGATAAGCCGACATCGTATAACACGGAAGCACATTAAGGGATAACAGCATCATGAAATATCTGGTGACCGGGGGAGCTGGTTTTATCGGATCAAATCTGGCCACCCGGCTGGTCGAGGAGGGCCATAATGTCCGCATTCTCGACAATTTTTCCTCCGGCCGCGCCGAAAATCTCTCTGAAATCATCGACCGGGTAGAGGTGATCGAGGGGGATATCCGCGATTACTGGACTGTCGGCCAGGCTGTCAAGGGGATAGACTACATCCTGCATCAGGCGGCGCTTCCGTCGGTGCCGAGATCGGTGAACAACCCGCTGACCTCAAACGCAGTCAATATCGACGGTACCCTGAACGTGCTCGAAAACGCCCGCCAGGCGGGGGTCAAGAAGCTCGTGATGGCGTCGTCATCGTCGGTCTATGGTGAATCGGAAGTGCTGCCAAAGCACGAAGGGATGACCCCGAGCCCGCTGTCACCGTACGCCATAACCAAGGTAACCAACGAATACTACTGCAAAGTATACTGGGAGTTGTACCGTTTTCCGACCGCCTGCCTTCGATATTTCAATATTTTCGGTCCGCGCCAGGATCCCGGAAGCGAGTACGCAGCGGTTATACCGAAATTCATAACTGCGCTTCTGACCGGCAAGCAGCCGGTGGTGTACGGCGACGGCGAGCAGTCGCGTGATTTCACGTATATCGACAACTGCGTTCAGGCTAACATGCTGGCTATTTCAGATGAGCGGATCGTGGGAGATGTCTACAACGTCGCCTGCGGGAGCCGTTTCACTTTGAATCAACTTCTCGATCAACTGCGCGACATTATCGGTGTGCAAACCGAGGCGATTTACGACCCGCCGCGTCCGGGCGATATCAAGCACTCCTACGCCGCTATAGACAAGCTAAAAGCGTTCGGGTTTGACCCGAAGGTTGATTTCGAGGAAGGTCTGCGCAAGACGGTTGAGTTTTTCTCGGGGGCCGTGTCGCCTACGGCCGCTCGGAAGTAGCGGCATCAAGAAAGATACGAGAAGGGCCTGCCGGAACCGCGGGCCCTTTTTTTATTCTCAACAATTCTGTGCTGACTATGATTTGAGTTGCGACTCTATATCGAGAACCTCCATCCGCAGAAGAATTCCTTCCCGGCTTCGGGGTCGGGCGGGCAGGCAATGCAATCGGTTCGGATTCGTTCATCGATAGTTTTTGCGAAACCGGCATATTCGACAATCCCGACCGATTTACAGGGAAACAGTGGCATGTTTTTGCGCCGGCGCGCGGATTGCACCCGGCAGTCGACCATGTAGAACTCAAACGAGTTTTCCGTTTCGTTGCGGATTTCCTGCTTGTTCAGTACGGCGTACAGCCGGAATCCCAGCGCCTTCTTGAGACCGTCGAGGCCGCTTCCCTCCGGTATATCGTGCAGGGCCATGATCCGTTTCGCTTCGAGGACGGTGAACGTAGCCCAGGCTTCGGCGTCGAGTTCGATGGCTTTAGGCATACCGAATTGCTTCTCCACCGCCTGAAACCACAGCCCGTCGTGCGCCAGCCAGTTCTTGGCAAAATCGACGAGCATCTTCTCGAGTGTTTCGCGGTCCAGTTGACTTATCTGTTCGCTAATCATTCTGTTGTCTCCAGTTCGAGCCGAAATCGCGTGAGTGTTGAGGGAAAGTAATGAATAAAAAGGACCTTTACAAGTCGCTGGCGTCTATCTATTTTCACTCAAAGGAATCTAATCGGGTGACGCCCGGTCGGCGCAGCAAAGGAGATTCGGTTTTCATTGCACGAACTCCGCCGCCTGATTCGTCGTTATTGTGTATAAGTTTCTGCCAAACAACAGGTTTTCCTGATAACTGTCGTCACTCAGGTCCCCCGCTCGGCCAGCCGACCGGACTCAGCGGACATCGCGCGACAACACGGAGATAAGAATGAACCGAACCCGTCTGACCACCCTTATCGCCGGACTGGCGCTTACCCTGGCACCGTCCCTGTTCGCCGGTGAGATTGGCGAAGATTTATCCCGCAAGATTAATTCCAGCCGTCAGGACGAGAAAATCCGCGTGTGGATCACGCTTCCACGGGCCGAGTCGGCGTCCAAATTCAAAGCGACCCTGCTCAGTCAGTCGGATACCCGCCGGGGCCGACATGAATTGGCGCTAAAGCAGCTCAAGGACGAAAACAGCCATGCGCAGAGCGGACTGATTAACGCGCTCGAGCAGTTGGAGTCGCGGGGACGGGCAACGCGGATTAAATCGCACTGGATTACCAATCTTGTCGAGGCCGAGGTTGCCGCCGGCGAATTACGGGCACTGGCAGCTCGTGGTGATGTCGAGCGCGTAATCATTCCGCCTGAAATTGTCCTCATCGCACCGGTGGAAGAAAAGTCGGTCGCGGGCGGCGCTCTTGCTCCGGATTCGATAACTTCAAATCTGAAGTATATTCGCGCGCCGGAAGCATGGGCGGCCGGGTATACGGGAACAGGACGAGTGATATGCTCTTTTGATACCGGCATACAGGGTTCACACCCGGCGTTGTACAGTAGTTGGAAGGGGCTCGACGGTGATTCGGCGGCGGCATGGTTCGACCCGATTAAGCATCAGTCGTTTCCGCACACGATTCCTGATTGCGGTTTGACGGCGGGATGTGTTACAAACCACGGCACGCATGTGATGGGAATCCTGGTGGGTCACACCAGCAGTGACACGATCGGTGTCGCGCCCGGCGCCAAGTGGATTTCAGCCGCGGTGATAGATATCGCCGGGGCGTCGATTATCGACGGCTTCGAGTGGGCGGCCGACCCGGACGGTGATCCGAACACGGTGAGCGATGTCCCCGACGTGATCAACCATAGCTGGGGATTGTCGAAAAGCGTGGCGGCGTGTGAAAATATCTTTTTTGACGTTATCGATAACGTCGAAGCGCTGGGGATCGTAAACATCTTTGCGGCGGGAAACAGGTATGAGCCCGCGGACACAATCGTTTTTAATCCGGCGAACCGGGCGACCGACTCGATTGCCAGTTTTGCGGTGGGGAACCTGAACACGACCGTAACTCCGGCTACGCTCAATCGCTCGTCGTCACACGGCCCGTCGGATTGTGTCGGCCCCAGTTTCAAACCAAATGTCGTGGCGCCGGGGACCAGCATCTATTCCAGTTGGCCGGGTGACACATACAACGTTCTTTCCGGTACTTCCATGGCGGCGCCGCATGTCAGCGGTCTGGTGGCGCTCCTGCGGCAGAAAAACCCGAATGCCACGGTCGACCAGATCAAGACAGCGATCCTGAACGGCGCCCAAAAGGATCCGAGTTGGCTCGCGCCAAACAACCATTACGGCTGGGGGGCAATTGATTGCATGGGTGCATTGGATACCCTCCCCACTATCGCCGGTAAGCCCAATATCCGGATATACGCCTTCGACCATGCCCCTATCCATCCGGGCGATACAGTCACGGGGCAGGTCACGCTTCAGAATCTTGGATCGACAGTCAGCGGTGTAACAGGTGTGCTTCTTAACTCCGATCCTTCACTCACCGTGCTGGATGCCGTAGCCACCTTTGGCAGTCTGCTGAGGAACACGACCGTTCAATCGCCCGAGAATCTCAGGGTGGTCGTATCCGATACCGTGTCCACGGGATCTTTGCTTGGGCTCGATTTTGTGATTTTCTCAGGGTTAACCGCCATCGACACCCTGCATCTGAGTTTCCAGGTAGTTCCGCCATTGGTCAAGACGATAGCGTCACACGTTACGTCAAGATTAGCGTTCTCGCTCTCCAACTGGGGCGGGCTGGGTCTCGGTCCCGGGTCGCAGTTTCCGGCCGGTGGGCTGGGTTTCGATTTCAATGGCGGCGGTAACGATCTGTACGAGGGGGGACTCATGATGGGCAACAGCGCTTTCCGGGTGTCGAGCGCCGTGCACAGTTATTTCTGGGATCCGGACATGGATTTCAACGTCGCCCCCGGCGGCAATCTGGTTTTGCAGGTACCCGGTCCGATTGCGGCCCAGCAGACATACTCTGCGTTTATCGACAGCCACGCCGCCGACCCCTTCGACATACTGGTGAAACAGAATTCGTACACTTACGACCCGCCCGACGATGATTTTGTCATACTGCAATACGTTCTGCAGAATACTAGCGGCGTAACCATCACGAATTTCTATTTTGGCATCTTTCTCGATTGGGATATTTACAACTATGCTTCGGACGCCGGCGGGTATGAGTCAGCCGACGGGATTGCGTGGATGGCGTATAATAACGGCACCTCTTTGAGCGAATATCGCGCCGTGAAATTGCTCGAAGGTCCGTTCTACACAGCCCAAACCGGACGAAGCGATTTGATCGTGTATGCCAAGTACCTGAGTGCATCAGGTAATGGTTACACGACTTCCGAGAAATACAATTCATTGTCGAATGGAACTGCCAGTGCGGACACGTACAAGAGCTCCAGATATGATCTGTTCCAGGTGATGGCGGCGGGGCCGATGGTGCTCGCCCCGGGAGCGGAACAGACCGTGACCTTCGCGCTTTTGGCCGGTGATACCTACGCTGACATCGCCAACGCAGCCGCGCGGGCCACGCTGGCGCCGACACCTGTCGAAGAACCGCCGGACGCGAACGTACTGCCGAAGACATTTGCACTGTATCAGAACTACCCGAATCCGTTCAACCCGTCGACCGTCATTTCGTTTGACTTGCCACGAGCATCGGAGTACACGCTCACAATCTTCAACGTGCTCGGACAAAAGGTATACGAGGTCACCGGTCAGGGTCGCGCCGGTCGGGTGGATGTCGACTGGGATGCTTCGTCGTTTTCCTCCGGTGTGTATTTTTATCGGGTGGCGACAGACAAGTTCAGCGAATCGAAAAAAATGCTGCTGTTGAAGTAGCCGGTTCTACATTGCGAGTTACGAAAGCCGGCGGAGCTGATCTCCGCCGGCTTTTCGGTTGGGGCTAATTCCCGTCATGAGGGGATAAAGGAGATTGTCCGAACGCCAATTTCCGACTGTAATCGTTTCGCTTCCCCTGCCGCGTAGCAGACAGCGAGGAGGGCATCGTCCGGAACCCGACTCAGGTCGAGATTGCCGAGGTGGCGATACTCTTCTTCACGGCGCCAGTCGGTGACCTGTCCGACCGACTGCGAGCGCCATCGGTCAGCCGACGGAACACTGCCGGCGTCGTCGGGCTCGTAATACAGCACCGGTTTGATACCGAGCCGCTCTGCAACTTCGCGTTTGATTCCCACGCCGTAAGGCTCAAACGACATCTCCCGATACCTGGCCCGCCATTTGATCAACGGTATCAGTTCCGTTGGTGAGAGACCGGAGAACGAAACGGTCGCTGTTTTTCGCGGCATGTGTCGCGACGAGGCGATGATTTTTCGTGACTCCAGGATTCGTTTGAGGGTTGTAAAGGCCGAGCGCGGATAGGTCGGTGAATCGATGATAGCCCGGTAGTAATCGATGAGCCGTTCACCGGGCCAGGCGGTGTTACACGAGCGGGTCCAGTGGATGATATACTCAGCCGCCTCTTTGGGAAGCTCTTCCCTGACAGCTCCGGGATCAATCTCGAATGAGAGTGCGTCGTGACGTCCGGTGTGAGGTGTCTCGAACCGAGCCATGATCTGCTTGCCGTTTGATTCGGCATCGTCGATGAGCCGTCGGAGACTTCCGCGCTCTCTTACCGACACGGGAAGAATCAGGTCGGCGCGTGAAATGACAGCGCGGTCGCGCGCCTCGAGGATTGCTCTGGCCGCATGACGGTCTTTCGGGGCAAGAACCGGCACGAAGGTGACCACGCGGGTGTTCAGGTCGAACTCGTGGATGGCGCGCACGCATTCCGCCCAATAGCGAGCTTCATTTTCTGCCGGGATAAACAGGATAAGCGGCAAGCCGGCATCAACCGTGACGGTGGTGATCATCTCCCACGTCTGAAGACCGATCGAACTGCAAATCGCAGCCCGCTCCCCTTTAAGCCAGGACACTGCGTCGATTATGTTCCGTACCCAGGGTGTATCGCCGTTTGGTCGAAGCGGCTGACGGGATAACAGCAGCGCAACCTCGCGATAGCCGTCAATCATGAATCCCTCGCGCCCGCGTTTGTTTGATTCCAGCTCCCGGGGAGTCCACCCCGGCGGTAACTGATTTGTGACATATGCGTTCGTTCCCACGCCAGTTCGAACTCAGCCACAATCCCCTCCTTGTAGAAGCCCGACCGTTTCAGTCAGACCCCGATTTAGCCTGTTGAATTCTTAAGAGGGTTGCCCCGCGATGAGCGGCGGAGAACTCCCCCGCAATACACCCGGAAGATGACGGCAGTGAGATCGCTTGTCAACAAATTACTGGCGCTCCACGCTCATTGGTTCTGCGTTTTTTTTGTCGGTGCCGCGAGGACAGGACGCAACGGTTGCGCCCGGACGAAAGGTTCTAGACTATTCAGTCGAGAAATTGCAGACACCGATACATAATCTATACGTAATCGGCGCTCGCGCATCGTCTGACTACTCCGCGATCTATTCTTGAAGCGGCTTCGGAACTTTGTCCGGTGAAACGGGGTTATGTGATGATGTTCGTTTTTTGGAGAACACCATGGGCAGTCGGCGCCTGCTATCGCTGTCACAGAGTGACGACGGGAGTTTTTTGTTCGAGGAAGAACCGCTAACACGGCATCAAAAACTTGACTTTCGAGCGGGAATTTTTCTTATTCAAGTAAAGAGCTGCGCGTTTGTAACAAGCAGTTGACTTACTTTTAAGGGCACACGACACGAACCAGCCACTGTACAGGATTCTGTACACGATTAAGTAATTACTGAGACTCTTCCGACTCTGGGAAAGGTAGGTCTGATTGAAGTTACACTACGTCCATGAATGGCCCTCGACAAAACACAGAGCCATTGACATACAGCGTGACGTCGCGACGAAAATCAAACTACACGGCAATACCGACGAACCGAAAATGATTGCGGCGGTCGACACCGCGTACGGCTTCGGGGGCGAAAATCTGTATGCAAGTGCGGTCGTGTTGTCGTTTCCGCAATTGGAGGAAGTTGAACGGGTGTACCATTTTGACAAGGTCACTTTCCCGTACTTCCCGGGGCTGTTTTATTTCCGCGAGGGACCCATCATGGTCCAGGCTCTCGCGAAACTCGAGTCGGACCCGGATTTGATAATCGTGCACGGCCACGGCACGGCGCATCCGCAGCGTTGCGGCATCGCCTGCCATGTCGGACTCGACTTCGACAAACCGACAGTCGGCTGCGCCCGTCGCCTCCTGATAGGCACGCACCGCCCGGTGCCGGAACTCAAGGGAGGACTGCAGCCGATATTGCATAAGGGACGCGAAGTAGGTATCGCGTACCGCACCAAGGACAAGGTCAAGCCTCTGTTCATTTCGCCCGGTCACCTTTGTGACTTGAACTATTCGCGGGATATCATCGTGCGCTGTCTTCGCGGATTCCGTCTGCCCGAGCCGCTTCGAATCGCGCACCTTCTCGCCAACAAATACAAGCGGAAGATGGAAAAGGGAGGCCGCCCCAAATCGCGGCATTCACCAGAACCTTCCTGATCGTCGCGCCGTTACAAAAGTATGGCGGAAGAGAGGTTCGACCGGGAAGATATCCTCCGGCGGGTACGCAAGCTGCACGCGCAGCAAATCAAGTGGCGCAGGCGCCTGCATCAGTTTCCCGAGCTCTCTCTCAAGGAGCACCAAACCACCGCCTTTCTCTCAGGTGAACTTCGGAAACGCAAGCTGAAGCACCTCCCGCTTAAGATGGAAACGGGGGTTCTGGCGGAACTGACGGGTAGTCGACCGGGACGAACCGTGGCTATCCGCTCCGATATCGACGCCCTCCCGATTACGGAAAAGAGCGGCGTACCATTCTCATCGAAACATCCCGGGGTCATGCATGCCTGTGGTCATGACGCGCACATGGCGACGGTTCTCGGCGCCGCGGCAATCCTGGCCGAGATGCGGACGGATTTGCGCGGCTCGGTCCGGTTTATTTTTCAACCGGCCGAAGAGCAACCGCCTGGCGGGGCCCGGCCGATGATTGCCAACGGTGCGTTGAAGAACGTTGACGTCATTTTTGGCCTCCATGTCGACCCGCACCTGCCGACGGGAAAAATCAGTCTCCGCGACGGTCCCACTATGGCCTCTGTCTACGATTTTGATATTGTCGTTCACGGCAAGAGCGGTCATGCCGCCCGTCCCCATTCGGCAGTCGATGCGGTATCGATCGCGGCCGAGATTGTCGAAGCGGTTCAGAAGATTGTTTCCCGGGAGCTCAATCCAATCTCACCGGCCGCTGTGACGTTTGGTACGATTTCGGGTGGAACCGCCCGCAACGTGATAGCCGACCGCGCGGTAATCAGCGGCACGGCGCGGGCGCTGGATAAGGATGTCGCCCGCAGACTGCCGAGGTTGATCAAGAGAACGGTGGCGGGCGTATGCCGGGCGCGGGGGGCAAAGTACGACGTTATCGAGGTCGCCGGCTATCCCCTGCTGGTAAACGACCCGTCTGTCAACAGATTGCTTGAACGCAACTTCCACGCCCTTTTCGGTCCCCGGCCGGTCCCGCAGACGGAACTGATGCTTGCCGGAGAGGACTTTGGCTGTTACCTTGAAAAGGTCCCCGGGGCGATGTTTCGCCTGGGAATTCGAAACAAAAAAATAAGGGCCGATAAACCCTGGCACTCATCGGAGTTTATAATTGATGAAGCGGCCATGGTTTACGGTACTGCTTTGCTGGTGGCCGCGACGCTCGATTACCTGGGTTCGCAAACTGAATGAAATATACCATACGCACCATTGTACTGCTGTCAGTCCTGATTGCCGGCCTTCCGGCTGCCGGGTTTGGTCAACGGCTTCCGGGCCAGGCGGTCACCTACGCCGATTTCAATTACATTAACGATATTGCCGCCTCCATGAGCCGGGCCTACTTCGCTACATCGAGCGGAATCATCACGTACGATTACACTCGACGCCGATGGGATACACCGATGACCGGCGCGGTCGGTCTCGAAGGTACCGACGTCTACCGGGTCTGGGTGAATACGTTTGACGACAAGCTGTATGCCCGGACCGACGACGGTGATTTTGAATACAACTCGCTGTTCGACACGTGGTCCTACGTGGACGAGATCCCCGATCTTCGAACTAACAGCAGGCACCTGGCCGTTCCGAACACGATGTTTCCTCCGTTCGGATACAACTATTCGGCGGGCGGCTTTCTCATTGATCCGTTCGGGCGTTCATTTCGGATAACCGATATTCTCGATGACGGCACCGGCTCAGTCTGGATTGGCACCTGGGGGTACGGCGCTGCCACGGCATCATCGGTCACGGACGTGATGAAGTTGATACCGTACGGGCTGCTCCAGGATCAAGTCGATGTTATCCTGGAAGACGACAGTATTCTCTGGGTCACGGGCCGCATACAAAACAGCTACCGGACGGGGATATCAGGCTTTAACCGAAACGACAGCGGTTTTGTGTATATCGAGTCGGGGGTCACGAATGATTTTCCGGCGGTAGATATTGCCTGCCTCGCGGCTGACAGCCAGGCGATTTACATCGGCACCGCCATCGGCTTGTTAGTGTACGACCGGCAGCTGAATCGGGTCACCGATCAGATGAATCGGAGGTCCGGTCTTACGGACGATGAAGTCACGAGTCTCGAGCTGATCGGCGATACGCTGTATGTGGGGACGGCGGGCGGATTGACACTCCTTGATTTTATGGCCGACTCGGTGCTGTACGTCAACCCGGGCGAGTTTATCAACCAGACCATCTACGCAATTAAGCGGCTCAACGACTTTGTCTGGATAGCCGCAAGTTCCGGCGCCTACCGACTGTCGCTGAAAACCGGGAAGTTACAGCGGTACCAGGATCCAAAGATGGTGTTGTTCAATGAGGTGTACAGCATCGCGGTGTACGAGGACGAGGTCTGGTTTGCATCCGACGGCGGTGTGGTCATGCTGAACACGGCAACCGGCGAGGCGCAGGAGTTCCCGCTTCAGAGCGCCCTGTTCCGCCCGCGTGCACTGGCGGCCAACAGCGATATCGCCGCTGTCAGTTCCGACCGGGGCTTCACCCTTCTGTTCAGGGGCGAGCGCATGCCGTACTCCAGGGAGTTTAGCATCGACGACGGCCTGCCGTCAACCTATGTTAACGCCCTTCTGCTCGACGGCGACTACCTGTGGGTCGGCAGTGACAGGGGTTTGACCCGCTTTTGGTGGAACAATCCCCAGCGTGTCGATTGAGCACACATCACCAATCACATAAAACGTTGCTTTTGCCGATACTCTATTTTACCATAGACACAGTTAATCAGAGAGAAATTCCAGTGCCTTTCGGCGGCGGTGCGACACGCCTATGATGAAATTGCTCGAAAACTTCTGGCTTAAGATTATTGCCCTCATAATGGGGCTTTTGATCTGGTTCCATGTCGCCACCGAGAAGACGTATAACTACGAAGTCGACCTGCCGGTCGCGCAGGTTGATCTGAAGGACAGCCTGACACTGGCCGCAAACCCGCCCGATACGGTGCAGGTAAAAGTATCGGCAACCGGAAAACAGCTCCTGCGCAGGCAGTGGCGCGAGGAAGGCGTGAGGATTAACGCGTCACGATACCTCGTCGGTCGACACCGGATTACCCTGAACACCAGCAATACGTTCTTGATTTCGGCCTCCAGCAATGTCACCCTGGACGACATCGTGTTCCCGTCGCAGATTGAGTTGAATATCGACCGGCAGGGCGAAGTGGTCCTTCCGGTTATTCCCGATGTTGTCACGATTCCGGACGACGGCTTTGCCGTGAACGCACCGGTCGAGGTCACGCCGCCCGAAGTCACGCTTCACGGGCCGAGTTCTCTTCTTGATCAGTACACGACTATCCTGACGAGCAGTGAGGAGCTGACCGGTCTGAGAAACAATGTCGCCCTCAGATTGCCGCTGCTGAAGCCGCCGCATTACGGGATGTGGCTCGAACCGGATTCGGTCACCCTCAGTATCGACGTGGTACCGGTGAAGACGAGAGTATTCGAGAATCTGCCGGTTGTCGTATTCAATGTACCTCCCGGGCACACCGCCACGACCGAGCCGCCGACTGTTACGGTGGAACTTACCGGAGCGCCGGATGAGATCGACGCCCTGGACCGGACTGCGATCACCGTCTCCGCTGATTTCCGGCAGGTCGACCAGAATGGCGATGCGCCGGTCAAGGTCGACCACCCGCCCGATTTCAAAGTTCGAAAAACATCGACAAAATCAGTAAAAATTATTATCGAGAGTAATGCTGACTCTGGGAATTGAAACATCCTGCGATGAAACTTCGGTTGCCGTCGTGGAGGATGGACGCCGAATTCTGTCGAATGTGATCCTCTCGCAGGCGATTCACACGAAGTTCGGCGGTGTCGTGCCGGAAGTGGCCAGCCGTGAACATATCAAGACGATTGTCCCGGTTTTCCAGCAGGCCATGGCTGAGGCCGGTATCACGCTGACTGATATCGAGCTGGTGGCGGCCACCATGGGACCGGGGCTGGTCGGTCCGCTTCTGGTCGGGCTTTCGTTCGCGAAGGGTTTCGCATTTACCCGGGGTATCCCCTTTGTGCCGGTGAACCACATCGAAGGTCATCTGGCGGCCAATATCCTCGAGCATCCCGACCTTGACTCGCACCATCTGACCTTGATAGTCTCAGGCGGCCACACGATGCTGGTGGAGGTCAAGGAGTTCGGTGAATATGACATTCTCGGGCGAACCCGCGACGATGCGGCGGGTGAGGCATTCGACAAGGTGGCCAAATTGCTCGATCTCGGTTACCCGGGCGGCGCCCGCCTGGACAAACTCGCACAAAACGGGGATCCAACCTACCACCGGTTTCCTCGTGCGGTCATGAAAGAAGGGTATCAGTTCTCGTATTCCGGTCTCAAGACCGCGGTCGCGCTGTACCTGAAGCGGACCGACCCGGCAACGGTCGAGTCGCATCGGGCCGATATTGCCGCCTCATTCCAGGAGGCTGTGGTTGACGTCCTGGTACGGAAAACGGTGCTGGCGGCAACGGAAAGACGTATTCGCGATGTCACTATCTCCGGTGGCGTGGCGGCCAATTCCCGCCTTCGGGAGTTGATGAAAGAGAAGCTGGACCGGGCCCGGAAACGCTTGTTTTATCCTTCAACGGCACTCTGCACGGATAATGCGGCCATGATCGCCGCGGCCGGATATTACCGTTATCAGAAGACGGGTCCCGGGGAATTCGTGCTTGACGCCGTCCCGTATCTCCCGCTCGAGTAACAGCTTCCAATTCATCGGATTTCGTCCTTCGTCCCTTGCGCCCGACCGGATAATCTGTTATCGTCTAAGCGCCCGAGTAGCATTTGAAAGCGGAGCACTTATTGTACATGAGAGAACTGCTCGAGAAAAAGTTCTTCCCGTACGTCATAAAGCCGGGACGGTATGCCGGCGGCGAACTGGGACAGATTATCAAAGACCCGCGCGGACGTCTGAATTTCCTCTACGCCCACCCGGACAAGTACGAGCTCGGGCAATCCCACGTCGGACTCCAGATCCTTTACAATCTCATAAACAAGGATGATCGTTTTCTCTGCGAGCGGGTGTTTGCGGTCGACACCGATGCCGAGGAGATCATGCGGCGGGAGAAGATCCCCTTGTTCTCACTGGAATCGGCCCGTCCCGCCGGGAATTTCGACGTCATCGGATTCAGTCTCGTTAATGAGACGGTTTACACATCGATGCTCGCCATGCTCGACCTGGCGGGACTGCCGCTGCGTTCAGCCGACCGCACTAACGAACACCCGATCATCATGGCCGGCGGGCCGGCGGTGTATAACCCGGAGCCGATAGCGCCGTTCGTTGACCTGTTTTTTATCGGGGACGCTGAAGAAGGTTTGCCGGAGATGCTGGGCATACTGCACGAGATGCGCAGTGCCCCGCGAAAGGACAAACTCGAGGCCCTCTGCCGGCAGGTCGAATCTGTCTATATACCTGCCTTCTACGATGATAACCGTCGGCCGGTTGTTGACTTCGCCCCGGAAAAGATCAAGGCTCGTGTTGTCAGGGAACTCAAGGACGAATATTACCCCGAACAGCCGCTGGTGCCGTTGGTCGAGACGGTTCACTCGCATCTCGGGATCGAAATAATGCGGGGATGTCCGCAGGGCTGCCGCTTCTGCATGGCCGGACCAATCTACCGTCCGGTTCGCATACGGGATAAACAATCGGTCCTGAGACAGGCGGAAACGCAGATTACACGCACCGGTTATGAAGAGGTCTCGTTGATGTCGCTGTCGACGTCGGACTACCCGGAAATTGAAAGCCTCGCCGGTACGCTGGCGCGAAGGCTGGAGCCGCTGCACGTTTCTATCGCGTTGCCGTCGCTTCGCCCGGGAAATATCACCCCGGCTTTGCTCGATGCGGTCAAGCGTGTCAGGCGCTACGGTATTACGATAGCTCCCGAGGCGGGTACGGAGCGACTGCGGCTGTTTCTTCGGAAGGACATTCCCGACGAGGCCATTTTCGACACCGCCCGGATGATGTTCGAAAAGGGATGGACGACGATCAAGCTGTATTTCATGATCGGTCTGCCGAGCGAAACACAGGAGGATTTGCAGGGGATTGTCGATCTCGCACGACGCATTCATCAGATCGGTCGTGACTTCCCCGGAAAGAAAACGATCAATATTACGCTGTCGCCGTTCGTGCCGAAGCCGCACACACCATTCCAGTGGGATCAGTCACTTCCGGAGGAAGAACTTTTCAGTCGTATCATGTTCCTCAAGGGGCGGCTCCGCCATAACCAGATTCACATAAAGTATAACAACACGCAGCAGGCCAGTCTCACCTGTGTGCTCGGCCGCGGCGGCCGCAATATTGCCGGTGTCATCGAGACGGCCTACCGGACGGGCTGTCGTTTTGACGGCTGGACCGAGACTTTCAATTATGATCTCTGGCTGGACTCATTCAAGGAACACGGTATCGATCCGGTTCAGGCACTGGAGGCGATTCCGTTTTCGGCGGAACTGCCGTGGTCGCATATAGCGAAAGGCGTCTCGACGGAACATCTGAAGAACGAGAGAGAAAAAACGTCGACACAACTGAAAGCGTACGTGCGGCCCTCACGCGAGGCGGAATCGCCGGCTGCCGACACACCGGGAGAGTTCGGACGAGGCAAAAAGCGGGTGGCCTCGCGCAATGTCAGCGCGCCGACAAAGAATCGTTTCCGTGTCCACTGGGGCAAACAGGCCACATATAAGTACATGTCGCATCTCGATAATCTCCGCATGCTCGAGCGGGCGCTCCGCCGGGCCCGGCTTCCGGTGGCGTACAGCCAGGGGTATAACCCGACCATGAAGCTGTCGTTCGGTCCGCCGCTGCCGCTGGGGTTTACGTCGGAAGCGGAATATGTCGATATAACCCTGGATACCGGATTCATGCCGCACATGCTCGACAGCCTGCGCCGCGCCCTGGCCGGTGGCATAGACTTGTTGGAAGCGCGGTCGGTGCTTGGCAAGAATAAGTCGCTGTCATCGCTGTTGAACCGGGTCGTGTATCAGTTGCCGATACGTTTGTGGGAAGATCCTCATCGACTGATGCAGCAGGTCGGCGGCTTGTTGGAACAGGAGCACCTCGAATGCCAAAGGGTGACCAAGAATGAAACGAAGGAAATCGATATTCGTCCCGCCGTTCACGATATGCGTATTGAGGGCGAGATGCTCGAGATGGTGCTCGGTCTCGGTGAGGGCGGCTATGCCCGGCCAACCGAAGTTGCCGAGTTCTTGACGGACGGACTGACAGTCGCGATTCCGGCTCTTTCATTCCACCGGAAGGCGATGTACCGGCTCGAACCGGAGGGCGGAATAGTTGATCCGATGGATTTGTGAAATATGGCTGATGTAAGTAAAAAGGAAACGCAAACCGCGAAATTTGACCCGGTGCGAGCCGCTGCGCTCGAGGCGATGCTGCTGATTGATCAGGGAAACCAGACCGATTTCGCGCTCAAGGCGGTTTTGCGTGGCAAGGATTTCCGACCGGTCGACATCCGGTTTCTCCTGCAATTGGTCAACGGCGCGACCAAAATGCGGCGCCGCCTCGACTATGAAATGAAATTCTATCTCGCCAGACCATCGGCGGACCTGCCCGACCGCCTGCTGAATATACTCCGGCTTGGTTTCTATCAGCTGCTGTTCACCGATCGCGTGCCTCCGCCGGCGGCTGTTTCGGAATCGGTGAATCTCGCGCACCGGTTCACGGATCGTTCGCAGGCGGGGCTGGTCAACGCCGTGCTTCGCGCCAGGCTTCGCGAGCCCAAGAAGGTGTCGTTTGTCTCGAAGGCAGAAGACCCGGTTCGATACCTGTGTAACTACTACAGCTACCCGGAACACTTCGTGGAGTACTGTCTCAGCGAGTTCGGACTTGACAGCACCGAGCGGTTGCTGGAGAATTTCAATCAGCCTCCACAGGTGACCTACCGGGTAAACTTCCTGAAGGCCAAACCCGACGAGGTTGCCCATACACTCGAGGAACACAATATCGACTTTTCCTACGGCAAATACCTTCCCGAATTCATTCATATCGAAGGCGGCGGTCTGCCGCTCGAGAGCGAACTGGTTCGGACCGGAAAGGTCTTTGTACAGGACGAATCGGCCGGGCTGGCGGTACGGCTGCTCAATCCGAAGCCGAACACGAATGTCGCCGATCTGACGGCGGCGCCGGGAGGAAAAGCTACTTACATGGCCATTCGGATGAGAAACAAGGGACGCGTGACGGCTATCGATAAATCGCATCAGCGCCTGGAAATTCTTGTCGAAAATGCCCAGCGGTTGGGACTGAAGATTGTTGCACCGGTGGCCTGTGACATGGCGGAATTCAACGGCGGTCCGTTTGACCGCGTGATGCTCGACCCGCCCTGCACCGGATGGGGTACGGCCGGAAAAAATGCCGACCTGCGCTGGTCGAAAACGCCGCGCGACGTTGAAAATCTCGCCAAGGTGCAGAGCAAGATGATCGACCGCGCCGCCCGATTGGTCAAGCCGGGAGGCGTGATGGTATACTCGACCTGCACCATAATACGCGCCGAGAATGATCAGATTGTCGAGGAGTTCCTTCTTCGTAACAAGGAATTCGAGATTGATTCCGCGGAGCAGTTCTACGACAGTGACATCATTAATGAGCGCGGTTTCGTCAAAACCTATCCTGCCTGCGACCGGATGGACGGTGCTTTCAGCGCCCGCCTCAAGCGCCGCGTTCACGTATGATTCTATTGCCTCGTCAATTAAACCTTGATTTCGCCGACGGATTTCTCAATGTTGGCGCGAGAAATAAAACTCGAAGCTAAATTCGTGTATAACAGTTGATATGACAAGACCTCAGGCCAGTCGACTACAGGGCTCGAACCGGAAGCGCTCGGGATTTTTGACGGAATATTTGCCGTATGGTTCGCTCCAGCGGAAACTTGCTTTCTATGCCGGTATCCCGATTCTGTCTTTAATCATTGCGGTGCTTATTGTCGACCGGATGGTAATGCCGATGGTTACGCGGCACGGCGAAGAATTCGCCCTGCCGAATTTTGTTGACCGGTCGGTGCTGGAAACGCAGGGGCAGCTGAGCGAGCTGGGACTCGACTACGGGATTTCATCTCAGGAATATTCTCCCGGCAAAGCCGAGGGTGTCATCCTCCAACAATTTCCCATCGCCGAGACGATGGTCAAGCCCGGGCGGACGATCAAATTTGTCGTTTCGCTGGGGAAAAAGATGATCGCCATTCCTGAGATGCACGGCCTGTCGGTGCGCCAGGCCATGCTTGACCTGGAAACCGCGGGTCTGGAGCTCGGCGAGATAGCCTGGGCGTTCTCCGATACTATTCCCGAACGAGTGGTCGTATTTTCATACCCGGCTTCCGGAACCGAGGTGCCTCTCGGGTCGCCGGTCAATCTGATGGTCAATCGGGGTCGGGCTTCGACCTTTACATATATGCCGAAGGTAGTCGGATTGCCGCTTTCCGAGGCCAGGAAAGAGATCGAGAATAAGTCTCTCAAGCTGGGCGTGGTCAGCTACCGAACCGACGAGAACTATCTTCCGGAAACAGTGCTCGAGCAATCCGAGCCGGAAGGGGCCGAGCTCGATGTCGGTACCGAGATTGATCTGGTTGTCAGTTCGACCCAATAGCACATCACCGTCTACATCCCGTTGACATCTGAATCACAATCAGTTAGACTGTCCCGATGACGCCACAGTCCGGGACCATAGTCGATTCGCAGGTGGTTGAGCCCAGCCACATTATTACCGCTCAGGTCAAGAAGCTGTACGGTCTTCGCGTTATCGAGCAGACGGTGCTCGAGCGAATTACCTACATGTCGGACGGCCTCAAGATCAATGGCTACATGGCGCGTCCGTCGGAACCGGGCGAATATCCGGTGCTGATCTGGAACCGGGGCGGCACCGGCGACCGCGGTGCGCTCGATGACATGACCGCTTTCCTTATTCTGGCATCCACGGCCGTGTGGGGATATGTGGTTATCGGCTCGCAGTATCGGGGCAATAAGGGAAGCGAGGGGAAGGAAGATTGGGGCGGAAAAGACCTCGATGATTCGCTAAACTTGCTCAAAGTAGCGAAAAATACCCCGGAGTGTGACATGAGCCGGGTAGCGGTGGAGGGGGCAAGTCGCGGCGGATTGGTCACCTACCGGGCTTTACTGAAAGAGGACCGTTTCAAGTGCGCTATCGTGCATGCCGGGATTACGGACGTCCTGAGACTGTGTGATACAAAGAATGAATTCCGTGAATACCTCAATCAGAAATTCGATAACCTGTGCGCCGAAGACCGGGAAGTCGAACTCCGACGCCTCTCGATAATCGATCTTGCCGGTCAACTGCCTCAAATACCGATACTTATCATGCATGGGTCCAACGACAGGGTGGTGCCCATCGAGCAATCGAAGCTACTGGTGAAACAACTCGAGAAGCACGGCATACCGCACGAATTCAAGATAATTGAAGGGGGCGGTCACGTAGCGCTGAAGGACGGCTCGTACAAGGAAATCGACCGATATCGCAAGGCCTGGCTGGAGAAGTACCTGAAGCCGCTGTCAACCTGATATGCATGTCTGAACCGGTTGCGGGACAGAGGAATCGGGCGCCTGCGAACCGCCCGCTCGATTCCGGCGTAACTCAATAAACCCCTTGCCTAATCTGGTGTTTTTGATATATTACTTGGCCCCGGTGGAGCGTTTTTGAGCGTTTGACCGGCGGGAGAAGTATAGCTTTTTTTGGGGCCTGGTATCGACCGGCTCCGGTTTTTGTTATTGGAATTACGATGTTTGACGCGCTGAGTGACAAATTAGAATCGGTATTCAAGAAGCTTCGCGGCGCCGGCAAGCTGTCCGAGAAGAATATCAAGGACGCCATGCGCGAGGTCCGCCAGGCGCTTCTGGAAGCCGATGTCAACTACAAGGTCGCCCGCGACTTCGTTAAGTCGGTTCAGGAAAAAGCAATTGGTACCGAAGTTCTGCAGTCGATCGAGCCCGGTCAGATGATTATCAAGATCGTGCACGACGAACTGGTCGAACTGCTGGGCGGCAAGACCGAACCACTCGCACCCATAGACAAGAACCCGACCGTATACATGATCTGCGGCCTTCAGGGCTCCGGTAAGACGACATTGGCCGGCAAGATTGCCCTGATGACTAAACGGAAAAACAAAAAGCCGCTATTGGTAGCCGCCGACATTTATCGTCCCGCGGCGGTCAAGCAGTTGCAGACACTGGGCAGCCAGATCGACGTCGAGACATTTTATCTCGAAGGCAAGAAGCCGCCCGAGATCTGTAAAGAGGCAGTGAAGTACGCGGGGAAAAATTTTATCGATCTGGTCATTCTCGATACCGCCGGTCGGCTGCATATCGACGACGCGTTGATGGCCGAGTTGGAAGAGATCAAGAAACTGGTCACGCCGGATGAAATCCTGCTGGTAGCTGACGCTATGACCGGACAGGACGCGGTCAATGTCGCTCAGGTATTTCACGATCGATTGGGCGTTACCGGTGTGGCGCTGTCCAAGCTGGACGGTGACGCGCGCGGCGGCGCAGCGCTCTCGATTCGGCAGGTTACCGGCTGTCCTATAAAGCTGGCGTCGGTGGGTGAAAAACCATCAGATCTCGAGCCATTCCACCCTGACCGCCTGGCCTCCCGAATACTGGGCATGGGCGATATCGTTTCCCTTGTCGAAAAGGCAGAGGAAACGATCGACATGGAGAAGGCCCAGAAAATGCAGGAGAAGATTCTCAAGGCGAGTTTCGACTTCGAGGACTTTCTGGAGCAGATGGAACAGCTCAAGAAGATGGGGCCGCTCGAATCGATTCTCGGAATGGTGCCGGGAGTGGGCAAGGCGCTGAAAGGCGTGCAGGTCGATGAAAAGGAAGTTGAGCGGATGGCCGCGATCATCAAATCCATGACGGTCGAGGAACGGCAGCATCCGAGTATAATAAACGGTTCTCGGAAGCGGCGGATCGCGGAAGGATCCGGCAATTCCGTACAGGCAGTCAACCAGCTGCTGAAGCAGTTTGCCGCCATGCAGAAAATGTTCAGTAATTTAGGTAAGAATAAACTCAAGGGATTGCCCAAGGGCATGTTGCCATTCTAGGCGATCCTGAGAAGGAGGAAAAGTCGATTGGCTGTTCACCTGCGTTTGAAACGAATGGGAGCCAAGAAACGCCCGTTCTACCGGATTGTCGCCGCGGATTCCCGGCGCTCTCGTGACGGTCGCTTTCTGGAGATTGTCGGGACCTACAACCCGATCACGAAACCGGCGGAAGTCACTGTCGCCGAGGATAAGCTCACGAAGTGGCTCGACGACGGCGCGATTCCCAGCGATACGGTCGGTTCGCTGCTGACCCAGATCGGGTTCACCGAGAAATACCTGAAAGCGAAAAAAGGCGAGGATGTCTCGGAGGTCACGCTGAGGACGACTATCACCGAGCGGAAAAAGAAGACGCGCAAGATGAAGAAGGCGACGGTCACCGTCGCAGAAGAGACCGCCGAGCCGGCGGAAGGTGAATCGGAGGAGAAGTCCGAAGAAGCGCAATCCGAATGAGCCGGCAAGTTTTCACCTTGTGACGAATTGTCCACTTGTGGTCAAATGGGCTGATTTACCTGCGGTACCGAAAAAAGAGACTGACCATCGGAAAGGATTCGTCCCATGAAAGAGTTCATTGAGTTCATCGTCAAGGCGCTGGTCGATCAACCGGAAGATGTGGTGGTGAACGAAGTGGAAGGAAGTCGCACGACCGTCTTTGAATTGCGTGTGGGTCAAGGTGACCTCGGCAAGGTGATTGGCAAAAACGGACAGACGGCCAAATCGATTCGGACACTCTTGTCCGCCGTTGCCGCCCGACGGGGCAAGCGGGCCGTCCTCGAGATTCTGGAATAGGTGGGTACTGAAGACGTTTACATCACGGTTGGGACGCTGGGCAAAACGAGGGGCGTTAACGGAGAGCTCTTTGTCACGCCGCTGACCGATTTCCCGGACCGATTTATCGGTCTCAGGGAAATATTTGTTAATGTTCAGGGTACCTGGCGGAGATGGAAGCTGGAGTCGGCCCGATTGATCTCGGGCAGGCCGGTCCTCAAGTTCGAGGGTGTCGACAACCTCGAGGACGCCGAACGGATGACCAATCGTGACCTGGCGGTTGCGAGGTCGGAAGCCGTACCGCTGCCTGAAGGCGCGTACTACATATTCGATCTGACCGGATGCCTGGTGTACGACGCCTCCGACGTCCAAATCGGCGAGGTGGCCGAAGTGAGGACTTACCCGGCGAACGATGTGTACGTGGTGAAGATGACCGACGGTCGGCAGATGTTGCTGCCCGCGATTCACCAGTTCGTCAAGCAGGTGAATATCGAAGCGAAAAAGATCGTGATCGATACGGCGGGGTTGATCGAAGGTGATTGACCCGCGGTTGGAAAATGAAATTTGAGATTGTAACGCTTTTCCCGGATTATTTCACGCTGTCGTTGAAGCAGTCGCTGGTCGGGAAAGCGTGGGAAAAGAAGCTCTTTGACATCCAAATCATAAACCTTCGGGATTTCGCCACCGACAAACACCGGACGGTCGATGACACACCGTATGGAGGTGGCGGCGGGATGGTCCTGAAGGTTGAGCCGCTCGACCGGTGCCTGCAATCGCTCGGGTATCGGCGCCGCGCCGATCGAAAATCGGGAAGCGGGAACGGCCGGTTGCTCTTGACCTCGGCCGCTGGCGACCTGTTGAACGAGAGACGGGCAATTGAATACTCGCTGTGCGAACGGCTCACCATCATCTGTGGACACTACCTCGGCGTCGACGAACGCATTCTCGACCTGTACGACATCGAGGAAGTCTCCATCGGTGATTACATCCTTACCGGCGGTGAGCCGGCGGCGGCAGTCGTCGTTGACGCGGTCGCGCGGCTGATGCCGAAGGTGCTCGGCAATTTCGAGTCGGCGCTGGAAGATTCGTTCATGAATCAGATGCTCGGGGCGCCGACCTACACGAAGCCGGCCGAGTACGAAGGGTTGAAAGTACCGGAGATTCTACTCTCGGGAAATCATGCCGAAATAAGAGAGTATCGTCGTATCGAGGCGATCAGGAAATGTGTCGAAAGACGCCCGGAATTACTCGATACGGCCGATTTGAGTGAAGACGAGGCAGAGCTTGTTGATAGATTGAAGAGAAATAGAAACGAGAATTGACAATAGAAAGGATCCTGAGATGAAACGGATAGCGCAAATTGAGAAGGCCTTCGAGCGCGACGACTATCCACATTTTGCATCCGGGGATACGGTGCGCGTGCATTACAAGATCAAAGAAGGTGACAAAGAGCGTATCCAGGTATTCCAGGGTACCGTGATAGGCCGTCGCGGGAGCGGAACCGGCGCCACGTTTACCGTAAGGAAGATTTCCTCCGGTATCGGCGTGGAGCGTGTCTTCCCTCTTTTTTCGCCGAATATCGACAAAATCGAGCGCGTTCGGGCCGGACAGGTCAGACGCAACAAACTATACTATCTTCGGGAGCTCACCGGTAAGTCTGCCCGTATCAAGGAGCAGCTGACCGAATCCAACAACGTTTCTTCGGCCAAGGAAAACAACCAGAAGGCTGAAAAGACGGAAACCGAAGCAACTGAGACCGAAGCGAAAGAATAACGGCCTCCCGAATGCAATTGTATACCCGGCCGGGGATTTCACCGGTCGGGTGTTTTTTTGCCTGATTTGCGCCGGATAGGGCGGTCCGTTCAGGAAAGCCGGACTCCCGCCGATACTTAAGCATAAAGCCGACAGATGCTTACACCACAAAGGGCGGCTGACATACTGCTATGGAAAAGCTTAAACAATGCACAACCTGCGGAACCTGGTTCACGCTCGAAGACATTCTGACCGACCCCGCCGTCCATCCGCTCGGCATGCTGTGCATTGACGACAAGCGAATCCAGGCGTATTACTTTTTTCAGCACCGACTCACGGGGTGCGACACCACCTTTGCGATGAGCGTCTCCGAGTTCGCAGAGAGAATCGAGGAGCCTATTCCCCCTCCCTCTTCGACCGCGCCTTCGCCGTGTACCGGTCACTGTGTCCATCTCGGCAGATTATCTCAGTGCACCACCGACTGCCATCTCTCGCCGTTCCGTCAATTACTGCTCGACATGATTGCGAAGAAATCTGCGCTTGAGGATAAGAAGGCCTGACAATTGAAGCGGTCGAGAGCGATGCTGTTCCGTCTTCAGCGTCTTGATTCGGCGAGGACGGTGAAGGTCGTGTTGCCGTACTTCCGTTGCTGGAGAATTTCAAATGCGGAAAAATCAATACGTCGCGTTTCCGACGAATCATGCTGGCAGATTATCAAACCGTCATCGGTCAAAACAGGGTGTTCCGCGAGAGTAGCCAGCGTGCGATCCACGAGTCCCTGGTACTGAGGCGGTGCAATCATCACGATGTCGAACTTCTCCCTCTGCTGCTCGAGTCGAGGGACAACTTCGAAGACATCGCCGACCAGGCAGGTGAGTCTGCCGACCACACCGAATTTCTGCGCCTGGCTGTTGATCGATTCGGCGAGGCGTTTCTCCATCTCCACACCCACGGCTCCGGACACGCCGCGGGAAACGGCCTCAAACAGGTAGGATCCGGTGCCGCTGAACAGGTCGAGATAGTGTGCATCCGGCAGATACGGTTGAAGGAAATCAAAGATCGACTTGCGCAGCCTGGTCAGCGGCGGTCGGGTTCCGCCAAAATCGGGGGCAACGATCTTCTTCCCCTTCAATTCGCCGGCGATGATAGCGAATTCAAACTGCGGTCGTTTGCCTCTGGACGTCATAGCGTAGGTTCCGTGTCTCGCGGTAGGAAAATGATACGGGATTAATCGTGATAAATAAAGCGGTTTGCGGTGTCGATATACTCAATGTCCGGTAAAAAGTAGTTGAATCCCGCATTCCGATTGCGTATCTACGGAGAAGCACGTGACTTTATACGACAGAGAACAGGCATTCATGGTCGATTTCTCCGATATCGAGCAGAAACTCAGGGAAAAATCCTACCGTATGATCTGCGGCGTCGATGAAGCCGGGCGTGGTCCCCTGGCCGGTCCGGTGGTGGCGGCGGCGGTGATTCTCCCCGAGGATATCGAAATCGACGGTCTCGGAGATTCAAAAGTGCTGACCGAGGAGGTGCGCGAGCGCATTTTCGAAGAGATCATGCAACTCGAGATACCATGCGCGGTCGGCATAATCGATCATATCACTATCGACCGGATCAACATCCTGAAAGCCTCCCTGCTGGCGATGCGTAAGGCGATTAGCGGATTGCAGCCGCGCCCGGACTTCATCCTGGTGGACGGCATCTACACGGTTCCGCAGATCACGCAGCCGCAGATGGCGGTGGTCGAGGGCGACGGTCGCTGCAAGGCGGTGGCGGCGGCGTCTATCGTGGCCAAGGTCACGCGCGATCGGATCATGGACAGGTACGAAGATATGTACCCGCAGTTTACATTCAGTTCGCACAAGGGCTACACGACACCGAAACACCTGATCGAATTGAGAGAGAACGGCCCGTGCGAAATTCACCGCAAAACCTTTCGACCGGTGGCCGAAATCCTGAATCAGTATGTCCTCTTCTAACCGAGACAGACGACGACCCAACCGCCAGGAGCGCGGCCGACGGTTCGAAGATGTGGCCGCCCGCTTTTACGAACGCAACGGCTTTGAAATTCTCGAAAAGAACTGGCGCGCGGGACACAAGGAGATTGACCTGATCGCCCGCAAAGGCGACAAGATCGTTTTTGTGGAGGTCAAGTCGGCGGCAACCAATGAGTTCGGGCACCCGGCTCACAAGGTCGACGCTACGAAAATACGCAACCTGACCGATGCCGCCAAACAGTACGTGGTGCAAAAAAACGTCGAGGACTGCGATATGCGCTTCGATGTCGTGACTTTCTTCGAAGGCAAGATGGAACACTACCCCAACGCCTTCCCCGCCGAGTGACCCCTGTCTGTCAAAAGGCCGCTTGATTTTTGATCATCGCCTTATTACTCTACGGTAGAGAACCGATACTATTAATACCTAAAAGAGCACCGCGATTTCCTGCGTAGTCTTTGTGTACTTGTGTGTGTATTCAGGGAGTGAAGGCAGGAACAGATCAATTTCGAACGTAAAAAAAGACGGCGGCGCGGCGATTGGCTGCAGGTGTCTTGTGTGCTTGCGCCTCGGCCTGTAATCGTGCGCCGCCCTTTTTTGTGGCTTATACCGACCAACTATAAAAGCGACTTATTTTTATCGCGCCAGTTAAGTCTGCGATACACTCGAACCTGATGAGTCTTCTATACTTGACATAATGTAGCCTATACCTTACCTTATGTAAGGAAAAGATGACTTATAGAGGATATCAGGTGGCCGAAAATCTCATCAACCATATCAAGCAGCACCGGGCGCGGCTCGATATGACGCAGGAGGATCTGGCCAACCGGGTCGGTGTCCGACGGCAGACAATCCTGGCTATCGAGAAGGGCCGCTATGCACCCTCGGCAGTCCTGGCGTTCCGCATCGCGCGCGAGCTCGGGATGCGTGTGGATGACCTGTTTGAGCTGGTGGAGGAGTGAGGTTATGAAAAGCGAAATGGATGCTCTCGGGATGGACGAGCGTCAACGGACCAACTGGCTGCTCGCCAATCGCGCGACATTAATCCTTGTCGGACTGGTCTGGATCGGGATGATTATCTCGGACTTCGTCCAGGGCCGGACGCCGTGGTTTCTGATCCTTATGGTGCCGGTGTTCGCACTGGCGCGCTATGCGTTTTATGTGGGATACGCGAAGAAAAGCTGAGGGGTTTTCCCCCTAGCGTTCCGATCGCTTCTGTTGAGTCGAGTCGGAAGCGGCGACCGACGTATCCTTCTCGACCCGTCTCAGCGAATCCTCGAGCTCATAAAGAGAGTCGACAAATTCAGCAGTCAGTTCCGCTACCCGTTCGTACTTCTCCGGTTCTTTCTGGTACTTTGAGGCATAGTCTTCGATTTCATCGAGAGTCAGGTCGTTCGCTTTCAGCACGGAGTCCCGGTATATCACGAACCGATCGGGATCGTCATGATACTTTGCGCCGGCGATCCAGATGTGCGCGGTCACGAGGGCGATTGTCGATTCAAAGCGCGCCTGCCGGTCGTGACGATAGTCGCGAATTTTGACGTACGCCAACCATAGGATCCCCAGCAATACGAACGGAATCAACCGCTTAAACCAGATAAAATAAGACCAACTTTTCATTGCGTACCGGCGTAGAACCCATAACTTAGAAAACTGTTCATCATCGGTCAACAAGCACGAGCATGGAACTACAATATCCCATAAAGCGACGTAAAAGTCGAGCAGTAAAAATAGGCGATGTGATTATCGGCGGCGGTTTTCCCGTTGCCATACAGTCGATGACCACCACCGACACCCGCGATGTCGGCGCCACGGTCAAGCAGATCAATCAGCTTTTCGACGCCGGGTGTGATATTGTACGGATTTCGGTGCTCAATCACGAGGCGGGCAACTGTCTGAAGGCGATTCGCGAACAGGTCTCCAGACCGCTCGTGGCCGATATTCATTTCCAGTACAAGCTGGCTTTGAAGGCTATCGAAGCCGGGTTTGACAAGATTCGCATCAACCCGGGCAATATCGGCGCGGAATGGAAAGTGCGAGAGGTCACCAAGGCGGCCAAAGAACGGGAAATCCCTATCCGAATCGGTGTCAACTCCGGGTCACTTCCGAAGGATATACTCGACAGGTACCGTCACGATGATCCTCGAGGCTTTGTCCAGGCCGCGATGAGAGAAATCCAGATTCTCGAGGATATGGACTTTCGCGATATTGTTGTTTCAGTCAAGTCAACAAATACTGTCACGGCTTTCTGGGCGTATCACATGCTGGCCGAACAGTGCGATTACCCGCTTCATATCGGTATCACTGAGTCGGGCATACTGGAGACCGGGACGATCAAGTCATCGGTAGGTATCGGCGCCATTCTCATGACCGGTATCGGCGATACCATTCGCGTGTCGCTGACAGCCGACCCGATTCATGAGCCGCGTGTCGCGAAGCAAATCCTGACCGCGTGTGCGCTCAAAAACGATGGCATCGAAGTCATTGCCTGCCCCACGTGTGGAAGATGTCAGATCGATATGATCCCCCTGGCGGAGTCGATTTCTGCAAAAACGCGGCATATCAAGAAGCCTTTGAAGGTCGCGGTCATGGGTTGCGCCGTGAACGGTCCCGGTGAAGCGGCGGCCGCCGATGTCGGTATCGCGGGCGGCGACGGTAAGGGCATCCTTATCAAAAAGGGCGAGATTGTCAAACGCGTGACCGAGGCGGAACTCGAGAAGAGTCTGCTCGATGAAATCGAAACAATGACGGGCGAGAAAATCCCACGCGAATAGACCCGGTCCACCATCACATCCACCCCTCTCCCTCCGGTGCATCTCAGTCGAATATTTGAATTTTGTTACATTGCGCATGTTCGTGTGGCGGCGCCAGTCAACTCGCGAGAAACTGTTTGCCTGAGATGAGCTCTATTCTATATTGAACCAGGAGCATCCAATCCACAACTCTGTGCGAGGGTTATCATGTCCGAAGCAAGCATGGCGGAAACCGTACGGGCGTCGGCACCGGCCACGCCAACCGAAGAATCGGAGCGGATATCTTCGCTCGATGTTCTCCGCGGTATTGCAATCCTTGGCATTTTGATCATGAACATTCAAATGTTCGCCATGATCGACTCCGCCTATTTCAACCCGACGGCCTACGGTGACCTCACCGGTGTCAATCTCGGGGTGTGGACTTTCTCGCAAGTGTTCGCGAGCATGAAGTTCCTGACTATTTTTTCCATGCTGTATGGCGCGGGGATTGTGTTGTTGACCGCTCGGGTCGAGGCCCGCGGGCTCAAACCGGCCGGTGTGCATTACCGCCGCACGTTCTGGCTGTTGATTATCGGGCTGGCGCACGCCTACCTGCTCTGGCACGGCGACATTCTCGTCCCTTACGCACTGTGTGCGCTTGTGGTCTATCTGTTTCGTCGGATGTCACCGAAGTGGCTGCTCATCTTCGGGATTATCTCGCTATCGGTGGCCTCGGCGATATACCTGCTGGTTTCTGCCACTCTGCCTTTTTGGCCGCCTGAGGCCACGGAGCAGATGAGGACGTTCTGGAATCCGTCGCCCGAGACTGTCGGCGAACTGCTGGCTGTTTACCGCGGCGGATGGACCGGGCAGTTGTTGAACCGGATCGTGGCGTCGCTCATGGTACAGACCAGCTCGATGCTGGCGTTTATCGGCTGGCGAGCAGGCGGATGCATGCTTATCGGAATGGCGCTTTATAAGTGGGGTGTGCTCTCGGCGCAGAGATCGGCACGATTTTACATCATCGGCGCTGTCGCGGGCCTGATTATCGGACTGCCGCTGACAATATTCGGCATAACCCGGGACTTCGCTACCGGATGGTCAGTTGAGTCTTCGTTGTTTGGTAACATGCATTACAACTACTGGGGCTCGCTCTTTACGGCTTTCGCATATATTTGCCTGGTGATGCTGATTTGCAGACAAGGCTATCTGAAACGGATCACTTCGGCGCTGGCCCCCGTCGGGCGGATGGCTTTCACCAATTATCTCCTTCAGTCGCTTATCGGGACGTTTTTGTTCTACGGACAGGGATTTGCCTTGTACGGCAAGGTTGACCGATGGGCTCAGCTGCTCATTGTCTTCGCCATCTGGGCGGTGTTGATTCCGTTTTCAAATTACTGGCTGAAGCGATATCGATTCGGGCCGGTGGAATGGTTGTGGCGTTCACTGACTTACAAGAAATTCCAGCCGATGCGGCGGAGAGAGCCGGAGCCATTACTCGCCGAAGCGGGAACATAAAGTCACCCCTCAGAGATATACCTCACGCCGATATGATATTCACTCGTCCACCGGTTTGCGCGGGGCGACCATGATTGATTTCTCCCGCTCCACTGTTACGAGCCCCGGTTTGGCGCCGCGCGGCTTGCGGACATAACGTCGCTCGGCGTAGACAACGGGCACGAGCGAATCATTTTTGGCCTTGCTGTGATAGGCCGCAATCGCGGCCGCTTCTTCAATCTCGCCTTTCGACGGCTCAAACGACTTGTTCGGGTACTTGATCACGACATGCGAGCCGGGACACTGCTGGGTGTGAAACCACAATTCGTACGGACGCGCGTATTCGAATGTCGTGCGGTCGTTATCGGAACCGTCCCGACCGACATAGATTTTAAGACCGGTCGACAGGTGATACTCCCTGAACGGCAGACGCGGTGCGGCGGTGTCTTTCTGTTCGCCGCCGCGCGGGAGAAGTGAATCGATATCCGAGCGGTATCGCTCGTAGGCCGAATCAAAATTCCGCTCGAGTTCCCCCAGAATCAGCCTGAGTTCGTCGATTTCCTGTCCCGTTATCTCGAGCCGCCGTTGAAGCAGCTCCAGTCCCTCGCGACCCTTGCGGTATTTTCGGAAATATGTCTCGACGTTTTCGTGCGGCGGCAGAGCGGGGTCGAGGTTGATTGTCAGCGGTTCCGATGTCGGCGAATATACATCCTCGACGGTGATCGATTTCATCCCTTTCTGGATGTCAGGAAGTTTAATCTGGAGCAGTTCACCGTACTTGCGGTACTTTTCGAAATCGGCCGCCTCGGCGATATCTTTTTGAAGACGCGGAACGCGCCGCTCGAGTTTCTTGAGCGCCTTGCGGACGGCATCGGTGACCTGCTTTTCAGTGTCCGCCTCCTGCACGACCGATTTGCGCCGCGACGACATGGCCATCACCGCCAGAGACAAGGTCTTGAATTTTTCCGGCTGAGTGTCGACCGTGCGCAGTTTGAACGGGTACGCTTCGAGCGCGCCCCGGACATCGTAAAGATAGCCGGCATCGGGCTGGCGAAACCTCTCGGCTATGTCGGTGATAGTCTCGGCGAGTTTGTCCAGGTCACTGTCTGATACTTGATCGAGTTCGACAAAATCGATATCGGTCCGGGTCACCGCTTCTTTGGCCATGGTGCGGTTGAACCCGAGCACCTGTTTCTCGATGAAGGTCACCATCGATGGCGACGAGCCGGCTGTATCGCGCAGGCGCTTGCTGATCAGCGCCCCATTGAGCTCAAATGGACTCAGGCGATCAGGCAATGTGGCGGGGCTATAAGTTTTCCCGGACTTGAAATCGCGTTTGCGGAGTGTGCCGAGAATCTTCTCGCCGGTGTCGAGCAGCCATATGTTGCCATTTGGCCCGATAGCCTCAAGGACACAGACCCTGGTCTCGCTGTCTTTCTCGCATACGATTCGAAACAGGCGGTCCAGTCCCATCTGCTCCACTTCCGAAATACGGGCGCCGTCGAGCGCGAAGATCGGCCAGGGTTTTTCCCTGGTGTCGATTTTGATTTTGCCGCTGGGCACGAGATAGTAGCCGAACCCGACCGGATGGAATATGAACGCGAGGCAGGACTTCAGCTTGCCTTTTCTGACAAAGAAATAGGCCGCGCGCTCTTTCTTGTAGAACGCGGTTGAAACGATTTCGCCACCGGTCATCTCACCGCGAATCTCATTGACCAGGCTGAGGATATGGAGGGCTGTTTGCATGGCACGAATATACGGCGGTTGATTTTATACGCAATGTCAATTGACAGTACGGCCGGTATTCGGCTAGATTCAGGTCGCACACGAAAACCTGTAAAGGAGGAATCCGATGAAATACGGAGCACGGAACGCAATCACGGCCAGGGTGCATTCCATCAAGAAGGGCGAGATCATGTCGCTCGTCAAATTTGCGGTCGAGGAACCGACGCAGATGGCCTCGGTATTGACAACCGAATCGCTCGAGGATTTGAATCTGCAGAACGGCGACGAGGTGCTTCTGGTCGTGAAGGCAATCCATGTCCTGCCGGTCAAGCAGGGATAACCGTTAGGGACAAATTCACACTGTGCGACAGCGCCAATGACACTTGCGTGACAGAGAGGTATGGTCGGGATCGACCCTCGTTGGACATAGCAGCGTTATTTGTTGCTGTATAATGGCTTACGATTGTGGACCAAATACGGTTTTTATTTCGTTTCTGGTTAGAAAGTTGAAACGAAAAGAGCTGTCTGCTTGTTATAATTAATGCCGTCTCAAACGGGACGGTCCTATCCAGTTAGACAGCACAGACCAAGAAGGCGGAGCAGGACGCTCCGCCTTTTTAATTGCAGTCACACGGCGTTTTTTCACGTTTGAAAAAGTGGAACCTGAAAGCCTTTTTTTCGTTAGAGGAAATGCCACCTTGAGGGATGAGGTGGAGCTGTCCTAAAGGCTAGTTAGGATATAGCGAGGGTCGGTACAGGGCTGTACCGCCCTCGCACTCTAGAGACGAGAGACGATGTAACAAAAAACGACAGCATCTAATCCTCCCATATAGTACTTAAAAGGCCCCGCAGAGCGGGGCCTTATTTATTGATGTCTATTTGAAACAGCTTCGGTTACTTGGCCTTCAGGTTCGGGCCGATCATTTTCTCCGGCCGAACCTTCTCATCGAATTCCTCCGCCGTCAGCAGACCGAGCGCCACGGCCGCTTCCTTGAGCGTGCTGTTGTCGGCATGTGCCTTCTTGGCCACTTTGGCGGCGTTGTCATAGCCGATATGCGGATTCAGCGCCGTGACAAGCATCAGCGAATTCCTGAGGTTCTTCTCGATATTGATCTTGTTCGGCTCGATACCGTCGGCGCAGTGCTCATTGAACATTTCGCAGGAATCGGCGATAAGGCGAATCGACTGGAGCACGTTGTAGATGATTACCGGCTTGAAAACGTTCAGTTCGAAATTACCCGATGATCCGCCG
This sequence comes from uncultured Ignavibacteriales bacterium, assembly GCA_964396245.1. Classification (GTDB taxonomy): domain Bacteria; phylum Zixibacteria; class MSB-5A5; order GN15; family FEB-12; genus CAYNEO01. The sequence goes on along the minus strand of CAYNEO010000004.1, from coordinate 90,074 downwards.
ACATTGACCGAAACATCGTTGCCCATTACCTGTGCCGCCACCATAGTCATTGCCTCGGACTGGGTCGGGTTGACCTTACCGGGCATGATCGAAGATCCCGGCTCGTTGGCGGGGATGGAGATTTCGCCGATTCCGCAGCGCGGACCGGAGGCCAGCCAGCGGATGTCATTGGCGATTTTCATCAGCGAGCAGGCGATAGTCTTCAGCACTCCCGATATTTCAACCAGGGCATCGTGGGCCGCCAGCGATTCGAATTTGTTGGGCGCCGTAACGAACGGCTTGCCGGTCAATTCAGCGATCTTCGCCGCCGCCCTGACGGCGAACTCCGGGTGCGTATTCAGGCCGGTACCGACCGCGGTGCCGCCAAGGGCAAGCGGATACAGCCGCTCGAGGGCGTCGTTGATGCGATCCAATCCCAGGGTCAGCTGCTGGACATAGCCGGAGAACTCCTGCCCCAGCGTGAGCGGCGTGGCATCCATCAGATGTGTCCGGCCGATCTTGATGATATCCTTGAATTCTTCCGATTTCTTTTTCAGCGTGTCGCGGAGCTGAGTGATCATCGGGATTAACCGGCGATGAATTTCCTCGACGGCGGCGATATGCATCGCGGTCGGGAAGGTGTCGTTCGATGACTGCGCCTTGTTGACGTCGTCGTTCGGGTGAACCGGGCTTTTCGAACCCATAACACCGCCCGCCATCTCGATCGCCCGGTTGGAAATGACTTCATTGGTGTTCATGTTGGTCTGCGTGCCCGACCCGGTCTGCCAGATCACCAGCGGGAAGTGCAGGTCCAGCTTGCCGTCGATAACTTCGTCGGCGGCTTTCACGATCAAATCGCCCTTCTCCTTCGGCAGGAGTCCCAGATCCATATTGACCAGGGCCGCGGCTTTCTTCAGTATCCCCATGGCGCGAATCAGCTCGCGCGGCATCCGTTCGTGTCCGATCTTGAAATGAACCAGCGAGCGGGCAGTCTGTGCGCCGTAGTAGCGATCCGACGGTACCTCAATTTCCCCCATCGAATCCGTCTCAATCCGATAATCCATAATATCCTCCAGATTGTTATTGTTTTCACATAACAGGGAGCAATATACACGTTTGCCCTGAACGGGCAAGTGGGAATTGGGAAACTGCCGACAGCTATCGCTTGACCTTGGCGAGCACCGAGTTGAACGGGTTGAATCGAATCGCCTTGATATTGCCCGCGACCGGCGGCAGTGTGATATCGCTGATCGGCTGCTCGATAAACAGGCGCAGATATGCCTTGCTGCCGCTCATGAACTCGATCTCCACCGGCACATACATCATCCAGTCGTCGGGGACTCCCGACTCGACCACGTGGCAGGTAATAACGGCGTTGCCCGAGGAATCGCGTTCCGTGGTATAGGAGAATTCATAGGTTGGCAGTTGCTGTTCGTAGACAAACTGCTTGAAGAACCAGCTCATGTCAACACCGGTGTATTTCTCGACCATGCGCTGGAACTCGTATGTCGACGCCGGCTTGCCCTTATAGGTCTGATACCAGTCACGCATCATGGTCAGGAATCGGTCCTCGTTCATGTTCTTGGTGTCGAGCAGCAGGTTACGGAGCATGTGGATGATATAGGCGCCTTTCTTGTACACGATGAGCTCGGCATCTTCTGGAGTGAGGTAGCCGGCGGTACGATTGCCGAGAATAACCGGACCGGATTCCTCTTCGGTGCTGAACAGGTACGTGTGAGAAGCAAATATCTCGTCGCGATAGGCGCTCAAACGATCGATAAACAGGTCATTGCCCCCGGCCGCCTGGAGGTACATCAGGGCTGAATACAGCGCGATGCCTTTGCTCAACCACTCGTCGTGGTACGTTTCATATCCCACGGCACTTCCCCACCACTGGTGTGCGACGCCGGTCGATCGTGTCAGTCGATCGTGGCCCCACCCGAGATCCGCCACAAATGTCTGCATGCCCAGTGCGAGAAAACCGGCATAGACACCGGCGTCCTGAGACGGTGTCTCTACAGCCACAAGCTGTGGAAACACGCAAGTACCGAAATAATGGGTGAACAGCTTGAGGCTGTTGAACACGTCCTCTTCGCCCGGCGGGACGTATGCGGTATCGGTTGCCTGCGCCGTCATCGCCGTGGGCTCATAATAGAGATGAATCGGAGGAAGGTCCTCAGCGGACGCAACGTACTCTTCCAGCCTCCCGATAGCGAACGTGACATCGGCAACGGGATAATCCTGTCGCCACTGTGTGACATACTTTTGCTTCTCCACTTTGCGCTCGACCTGCTTGCCGGTGGCCGTGCAAGCCAGATCGCGGGGAGTGCGGAGTGTCAGGTCGAAAGTTGCCCGGTCAAAATACCTGTATCGCGGATACCAGTCCGCGCCCGCGTGGACAGACAATTCACCCCCGCCGACATCAGCGATATTGCCGCCATAAAAGAGTGTCAGAGCCAGGCTGTCGCCGGCCTCGAAACGGTCCGCCAGGAACAGGTAGAGCCCGGGGTCGGGATTATCTTCATTTGCCGGACGGATGAACCCGACGTGACTGCCCGACGCATCGAGAATGCTGTCGACCTCCATCTCGGGTCGCAGGCTCATCGCCGCCATCTGCACGGGCTTGAGGATGACGCCCTCCAGCGTCGCCGTACACGCACAAAATCCCTCGTTGTCCACGACGGCGGTAATGGCATATTGGCGGGTGTCAATTTGTCTTTTGCTGAAGCCGTTGATTGTGCGATAAGAGGAATCGATATAGATACTGTAGCTGGACACCAGTTCCATCCGTTGTCCATAACCGCGCTCGAATGAGTAGCGGTACAGCTTGACCTCCTCGCGGTCATAGGGATCGAATCGATATATGACCCGACCTGTTTCGTACAGCTCGGTATTTACCAGCAAAAACGACTCGCCGGCCGGTTGTGAAACAGCCTTTACGGCGCTGAAAACGAATTCGCGGCTGCCTCCCTCAGTGAGCACTCCGTTGCTTTCGGAGAAACTCTCGGCCAATTCAGGCGTAATGTCCGGCGACTTCTTCTTACCCGCTTCCATTACGACAGAGTACATGTCCCTGCTGAACAGCAGTTCGGTGGTCGTGCATTCGCGATTCAGTGAATCCGTTTTGAAGAACCGCCGTACCTGGTCTCTCTCAACCTGCACCGGCGGCACAAACCGAAAATGCGCCCGTCCCTGAAAATACCCGCCGACATATTGCGCACCCGAGTCAAGCACAACCGGTTCTATCAGGTACATGGTTCCGGAATCCAATACCAGGACAAAACCGTGGTGCTCGATTTCCAGGCCGGCGACATCATATGCTACGGTATTGTCGAGCGAAGGATTTGCCAGTTGCTCGACAACTTCGGCGAGTTGCGCTCCATCGGCGGCTGTAGCGGATGAAAATGGGGTAACGCTCAGTACAAGCAACAAGACTATCAGCGGCGATTTTCCGTAGGTCACTGTTCAATTTCCTTTGCTTCAGCCGGCGACGCCGACGGGCGATGATAATTCAGTACAAAGTCAATACGCTGTTTCAGCGATGGGTGCGTGTAGAACCAGAATTCGATAAAGGGACTGGGATTCGGGTTGGACAGATTATACCGGCCCAGTTTACGAAATGCCTCGGCGGCCACCTGATCGCTCACGCCGGAGATTTTCATGGCGAACGCGTCGGCGCGATGTTCCATGGCCCGTGAGGCCATGTTCGGCAGCGGCTGCAACACGAAATACAACACGCTGGCAAAAAGCAGCACCAGCGGCAGCGAGGCGATATCACCGAGACGGTCGAAACCGAATCGGAAATGGAACTTGCGAATGGTCCCCGGGATAAACAGGCTGATAAGCCACATGACAAACAAAAGGAATGTGACTGCAATCAGCGTTCCCAGCCAGACGTCGTGACGCACATAGTGTCCCATTTCATGAGCCATGACAAACCGTATCTCGTTCGGCGTGAAATTCTTGATCAGCGTGTCATAGAGAACGATGCGCTTCGACCCGAACAGCCCGGTGACATAAGCATTCACTTTCGAGGACTGTTTTGAAGCATCGACCTCGTAGATGTGTGAGCCGGTAATACCGGCTTTACTCGCAAGCGCGAGCAGTTCGTTCTTGAGCTGTTGGTTTTTCAGCGGCTTGTATTCGTTGAAGATCGGTTGAATTACCACCGGCGCAAAGACGATGAAAAAGACAATAACCGGCACCATGCTCGCCGTAAAAATCAGCCACCAGCGTTTGAAATGTCTCACAATCGCATAGAAAAGCCAGACGGGAACGATAGCCAGTATGATCATGATAATCAGCGAGAGGATATCCTCACCGAACCACTCGAGAAATCCCTGGTTGAGAAATCCATAGTGCTTTTCAACGAAGAAGCCGCGGAAGAGCGTGAATGGAAATTGCAGGATATATACGGCCACGGCGAGAATGGCGATGTACAGCCAGGTGATGAAGAACGATTTGCGTGCGAGCTGCGCCCAGTTACGGAATTTGGCGGACCACCCGGCGAACAGGATCAGCAGCAGGACACCCACTCCAACGGCAAAACTGACAAAGAGCCAGATCACGTTGAGACGCGAATACGATTGAAGTTTCTGCTGTCCCTCGGAGCTGAGTCCGGTGAGGTTCGAGTCGGATACCGGCTGCGATGATTGGACCGCGGAACTCGCAACGGAGCCGGAGTCGGAACTGATCCGGGAACTGTCCTGTGCGAGGACCCTCGATGAAAGCGCCGCCATCATGACGGCAAGAAGCAGGGGCACTATGAGTGCGGGTATTCTTCTCATAATCTGGCTACTTCGGTATCGACGCAATGTAGGCGCACTCGACCGGCAAGTCAAGCGGGACCGATTCGCACAAAAAAAAGCGCTGTCGGATGCATGCACATTCGACAGCGCTGAGTTTTTCGGCAGCTGTCTGCCGCGAGAACAAATCAGGCCGACTCGTAGACCGAGACGCGTTTGCCCGATTTGCCGACCCGTTCGTACTTGACTATCCCGCTGATTTTGGCAAACAGCGTATGGTCGGAGCCGGTGCCGACATTCTGTCCGGCTTTGATCGGTGTGCCGCACTGGCGGACCAGAATCGAGCCGGCGCTCACCGTCTCACCGGAAAATACTTTGGTCCCGCGACGCTGGCCCTGTGAGTCCCGGCCATTTTTCGAAGAACCTACACCTTTTTTGTGTGCCATGACAGACCTCTATGACTATCGTAATTGTTCGCTGTTACCCCGCTGTCGGGGAGCCGCTAATATAACATATCTCCGCCCAATGGCAAGCAAAAACGCCAACCGGCTGTCCGGAAACAACTTATCCGACAAAAAGAAGCGGTCGGAAATCAATCCCGACCGGCTTCCTGAGTTAGTCTATTTGAAGGAGATCAGACCTTCGCCCGCTCTCCCTTGTTGTTGCCTTTGACCTTATCGTCGGCCGGGTTGAACGTGAATGTCAACCGGTCGGTACCGGCGCCGATTACCAGGTCCAGATCTCCGCCGTACTGACCGCGCAGAATCTCTTCCGCCAGCGGATCCTCCAGATACTTCTGGAGAGCCCGTTTCAGCGGCCGGGCGCCGTAGGCCGGGTCGAATCCCTTGTCGGCAAGGAAGTCCTTGGCCTCGTCAGTCAGCACAAAGCTGATGCCCTTTTCAGCCAGCTGCTTGGCCGTATCCAGGACGAGAATCTCGATGATCTGCTTGATATGCTCTTTTTCGAGCGCGTGGAAGATGATCGTTTCGTCGATACGGTTCAGCAGTTCCGGGTTGAACATCTTCTTGAGCTCATCGAGAATCTTTTTCTTCATGCCTTCGTGCGAACCGGCCTCGCTCTCGGCATCAAAACCGACAGTCTTATTGTCGCGCAGTTGCTTCGTGCCGATATTCGACGTCATGATGACCACGGTGTTTTTGAAGTCAACCTTCCGTCCAAACGAATCGGTCAATGAACCGTCGTCCATCAGCTGAAGGAGAATATTGAATACGTCCGGGTGCGCCTTCTCGATTTCGTCGAGCAGGACCACCGAATAGGGTTTGCGCCGGACTTTCTCGGTCAACTGACCGCCTTCTTCGTATCCGACATACCCCGGAGGAGCACCGATCAAACGTGAAACGGCGAACTTCTCCATGTACTCGGACATGTCAATGCGAATCAGCGACTCGGTGTCATCGAACAGGAATGTCGCGAGGGAGCGGGCGAGTTCGGTTTTGCCGACGCCGGTCGGTCCCAGAAAGATGAAAGCACCGATCGGGCGGCGAGGATCACCGAGACCCGCACGGGCGCGGCGAATCGCCTTCGAAATAATCGTAATCGCTTCATCCTGTCCGACAATGCTCTTGCGGAGTTCGTCTTCCATGCGAAGCAGGCGCTGCGATTCTTTTTCCTCGAGCCGGAAGAGCGGTATGCCGGTAATTTTCGCCAGCACCACCGCCACGTCTTCGCCAGAGAGGACGATTTTCTCTTTTTCGCGGGCTTCTTCCCACGCTTTCTGCATATCGGCCAGTTTGTCTTTTTCAGCCTTGATTTCATCGCGAAGTTGGGCGGCCGTTTCGAACGCCTGGTTCTTCACGGCTTCTTCCTTCTTCTGCTGAAGCTCGACTACCTTGGCCTCGGTTTCCCCGAATTCATCCGGCCGTGTGTATGTCGACAGGTGAGCCCGCGAACCGGCCTCGTCGATCAGGTCGATCGCCTTGTCCGGCTGAAATTTTCCGGAGATATAGCGGTTCGACAGGCGGACTGCCGCGCGAATCGCTTCGTCGGAGATATTGAGCTGGTGATGCTCCTCGTATTTCGGACGAAGTCCGCGCAGAATTGCGATAGTGTCGTCTTCCGAGGGCGGGTCAATCATGACAGTCTGGAATCGACGCTCCAGGGCGCCGTCCTTCTCGATATACTTTCGGTACTCGTTGAGGGTGGTCGCGCCGATACACCGCAGCTCGCCGCGGGAAAGAGCCGGTTTGAAGATGTTCGATGCGTCGAGCGATCCCTCGGCGCCGCCGGCGCCAACGATCGTATGCAACTCGTCGATGAAAATGATCACATCATCGGCGTTGATAATCTCGTTCATCACCGCTTTCAGCCGTTCTTCGAACTGACCGCGGTATTTGGTGCCGGCCACGAGCGAAGCCATGTCGAGTGTGACCACACGCTTGTTTTCCAGCGTCTGGGGCACGTTGCCCTCGACAATTCGCTGGGCCAGCCCCTCGGCGATGGCCGTCTTGCCGACGCCGGGTTCGCCGATGAGCACCGGGTTGTTCTTTTTCCGGCGCGACAGGACCTGGCAGACGCGCTCGATTTCGTTTTCCCGCCCGATAATCGGGTCGAGCTTGCCGCGCCGGGCCAGTTCGGTCAGATCGCGACCGAAATGATCAAGCGCCGGTGTTTTGGATTTCTTGCGTTTCTTCTTAAACGACGACGGTTTGCCGTTGTTTATGTTTTTGAGTTCTTCGTACGCTTCCTTGTAATCGACTTCATAGGTCGAGAGAACCTGAGCCGCCACACCTTCCTCATCCTTGAGCAAGGCCAGCAGCAGGTGCTCGGTGTCTATGTCTTTCGATTTCAGGGCGCGGGCTTCCTGGCCGGAAACCTCAAGCGTCTTCTTCGCGCGAGCGGTGAGCGGCAGTTGTCCCATGGTCATGGTGCCACCCGATGGTTGCACGACTTCTTCGATAGCCGCCTTCAGATCGTCAAGGTCAATGCCGAGATTGATCAGCATTTCTACTGACTTTCCCTCGCCAAGCCGAATCAGACCTAAAAGGAGATGCTCTGTACCGATATAATCATGCCGCAGACGGGAGGCTTCGTCCCGGGCGTATTCAATCGCCTTTCTCGCTGCCTCGGTAAACATCTCATTCATATTGTTAGTACCTTCCTTCTCTATAGAAATAACGCTCTTCTATCTGTCTTGCAAGTTCAAAACAACTATTCATTGTTGACTGTTCCGTAGCTTTTCCCGTACCATTTGGGCTCTGACAAAGTCACGACGGTTGTTGTCCATTTCCTGTCCATAGTATTTCTGCAGATGCGCCGGTTGCGACAACAGCAGAATTTCATTGATCAGTGAGATATCCAGAAAATCTATAATCTTCATCGCATGACCGAGCCGCACCGCCGAGAGCAGGTTCATAACCTCGTCGGATGTCAGCACGCGGGCGTGTTTCAGAATTCCGTATGAACGCCAGATCTTGTCCTCGATCATATCACCGGCTTCATCGATAAGCCGCTGGCGCGCAGCCGCCTCGCTTTCGATGATTTCTTCGGCCACACGCGTGATCTGGTTGACAATCTCTTCCTCGGCAAGCCCGAGTGTGTTCTGATTCGAAATCTGGAACAGGTTGCCGAGCACATCGGATCCTTCACCGTAGAATCCTCGCACGATAAGGCCGCTGCGGGTGATGCGCGATATCATGCGATCGATTTCCTTGGTCAGCACCATACCGGGCAGATGGATGAGAATCGAGGCTCGCATGCCGGTGCCGACGTTGGTGGGACACGCGGTGAGATAGCCAAAGTCCGCATCGTAATCGAATTCGAGATACTTGCCGACCTCGGATTCATACTGCATGGCCAGTTCATAGGCGCCCTGGGGGTCCAATCCCGCCGCCAGTGCCTGGATTCGCAGGTGATCTTCCTCGTTTATCATGATCGACACGCGCTCGTCAGCGCCGATAAACAGCGCTTTCGAGAGATCGCCGTCCAGAAAGACCGGTGAAATCAGGTGCCGTTCGATGAGGAAATCGCGGTCGAGGTCACCGATATCCGCCGCCTTGTGGTAGTCTCCCGAAGACAGCAGTTTCGATTTGGTGCTGGCCGAGTCGAAATAGGAGACAATACGCTTCTTGGTTTCGACATCGGCTGCGGGCGGAAAGAGGCAGCCGGCCACATTTCTGGCCACACGAACGCGGCTGGAAATCACGACCAGCGAGTCACTTCCTTTACCGGTAAGCCAGGCCGCCGGCGACTTTGCCATGTCATCAAACATCGTGCTCACTCTATTCATCCGCTCCCTGGTCATCGTCTTCATGCGCCGGACTATGCCGCATTGCCTTGAGTTTGTCGCGCAATTCGGCGGCGCGTTCGAAATCTTCCGCTTCGATAGCCTTGCGCAGCTCGGTGTCGAGCCGCTCTTCTTCCTTGATGGGAAGCGCCTGGCTGGCCGCACCGCCGGCGATCATGCCGGGATTGCGTCCCCGGTGCAGCGACGAACCGTGAATTTTGCGCATGATCGGTTCGAGTTTCGGCCGAAAGGCCGAATAACAGCCGCCACAACCGAAACGGCCGTGACGGGCAAAATCAGCAAACGTCATATGGCACGTTTCGCAGACCAGCGATTCATCGGCTTCAGTTTGCGCGGCCTGGGGTAAATTCTGTGTCATACCTGAGAGTATCTCCGCCAGAGGAAAGGGCATGTTGTCGAGCGGAGAGTGGAAGCCGACTTTGGCCGCGCACTCCTTGCACAGCGATACCGTTACCTTCTGATTGTTTACGATCTGTGTCAAATGTACGGTTGCTTCCCGTTTGTTACATTCCGGACAAAGCATCTTCGTCAGTCTCCCTTCACCTCTTCGGTCACCTTACCCGCAACCAGTGTCAATCGCCGGTTACAGCGCTCCGCCAGCTCTTCGTTATGAGTGGCGATCAAAAACGTAATCGACTTCTGGGAATTGAGGTGGAAGAGGAGGTCGTGTAACTTCCGGCCGGTGGCGGTGTCCAGATTTCCCGATGGCTCATCAGCCAGAACGATGTCTGGGTCGTTGGCGAGAGCGCGCGCAACAGCCACCCGTTGTTGTTCTCCGCCCGATAACTGCTTCGGACGGTGGCCTTTTCTATCTATTAAACCCACCTGGTCCAGAATCAGTTCCGCCTGCCGGGCCGCATCGCCCCGCTTTTTGCCATTCAGGAGCATGGGAATCATCACATTCTCCAGCGCCGTAAAGTCGTCTAAAAGATAATGAAACTGGAAGACGAATCCTATCCTTTTCGTCCGAAACCGGGCCAGTTCTTTTTCCGACTTTCCGGTCAGGGAGACATTACTTACCGTTACTTCGCCGCGAGTCGGACGATCCAAACCGCCCAGAATGTGCAAAAGAGTCGATTTTCCGACTCCCGAGGCCCCGGTGACGGACACCATTTCCCGGCGGTTGACATCCAGTGAAATCCCCTTCAAAACCGACAGCACCGAATCAGGGGTCTGGAAGTCCCGGTGGATGTCCCGGGCGGAGAGGATAAGACCATTATTGTCCATAGTGCTCGAATACAATCCTATTACTCGTTGCTATACTATCATTTTCGCCAAATCTGCCCAATTTTTTAGCATCAATCGCACTTTTGGGACCTATTCCCGCAGGACATCGACAACCGATGCCCGCGCCGCCTGTAATGCCGGATACAACGCCGCCAGAAAACACACCAGGATCGTGATGGCCCCGGCCAGAACGAAGTCCAGCGGATGGATGTCGATCGGGATATAACTCACAAAGTAAATGTCCGGCGGCAGCTGGAAAAACTTGAACGTGTTCTGCAGGTATGCGATCAAGAAACCTATTGCCCAGCCCACCAGGACGCCTATGATGCCGATCCACAGGCCCTTATAGACAAATATCCGCGCAACGCTCGCCGGGGTTGTGCCCATTGTTTTCAGAATGCCGATTTCAGCGCGCTTTTCCATGGTCAGCATGACCAGCGCTGAAATTATCGAAAACGACGCGACAATCACGATCAGGATAAAGCCGGCAAACAGAAATATCTTCTCGAGCTCTATCCATCCGAAGAGATTCTTGTTAAGTATGTTCCACGGCACGACCTGAAACCGGTAATCGAGAAGACTGTCAATCTTGGGGGCAATTCGATCGGCCTGATAAATATCGGTCAGTTTCAGGTGAATGGTATTGACCGCATCGCCCGTGCGAAAAAGATCCTGGGCCGATTTGAGTGAGATGTAGACCATCTGGCCGTCGAATTCATACATGCCCGTTTCAAAAATGCCCGAAACGTAGAATTTCTTTACCCGCGGTGTAGCCCGGGACCGGATATCCTCACCACGCAGAGAATACATCGCCACCATCTCCCCGAGATAAACGTCGAGCCGACGGGCGAGTTCATTACCCAGCAGAATTCCCGGAATGGTGTCGTTTCCGTCAACAACAGGAGTAAACGCGTAGGAGCCCGCTTTAATAACATCGGCTATAATCGCGGTCTTGCGCTCCAGATCGGGTTCAATTCCCCGCACGATAATGCCGTCCTCGGATTTCTCCGATCTGATCACACTTTTGTAGTAGATGAACGGCGATGACGCCACGACACCGGGCACCTGGTCGACTTCATCCATCACCTCTCGATAATCCGTTATGAAGTCATTATTGAGGGCAAAAATCGAAATGTGTGACGTGGTACCGAGAAGGCGGTTTCGAATTTCCGATTCAAAGCCGTTATGCGCCGAGGTCACGATGCACACCACCGCCACGCCAAGGGTGACGCCGATGATTGAAATCCAGGTGGAAATCGATACAAAAAAGCGGCCGGAGCTGAAGTATCTCTGGGCGATATATCTTTCGAAGCTCATTATTCTCCCAATTCTTGCGCGCGCCGGAGGCGTAGTCCCGCTTTGGATCGGCTCACACATGACCCAACAGTCGTTTCCGCCGCCATGACTTCCCTTTCATCGCAAGTAATATCTTATAAGTCAACTAATTATACACCCCCGACGATTGTTGGGGCAATCGTTTTAGTCGCACCGAAAAGCCGGCGAGGGGTGATCGGCGCGGATCCAACCGAGCCTGACAGATCTGGATAAAAAAAGATCCTGCCCCCTTTCGAGGGCAGGACCCTGCTGAAGAGCAACCCGCTTTTGATTACTTCGAGCCCTGAGCGTGCTCGAACATATACTGGAAGAACGACTGTCCGGTCGCTTCACCTTTGTTTTCGAGCTTGTGCTGCCAGAGATATTCGAAGAGATTGCCGCTGCCGCTGCCGGTAGCCTGCACAGAGCCTGTGATATTTCCGATCTGGTGCATGAATCCGGTCCCGTCCTCCGGGCGAATCCAGTCTTCATCCTCACAATTCGGGATTCCATCACCGTCGGAATCCTGGAACCACTGGTAGAAGAATGAGTTACCGCTTCCGGTACCGGGACCGTTGCCGGCGTTGGCAGCCGGAGCTGATATCATCCAAGCCACCCCCAGGATCAGAAACAGAGCCAGTGCCTTTTTCATACTGATGTCTCCTTTCGTCGTCGTTTGCATTTTGGACTCTCCTGTCCCGTTTCGCTGACAATGAGATCAAAGTCCATGCCAAACCTGAATAATGAACACAACCACAACTGTAGTAAGGAGTTACGAGTTGCGGACAGTCTGACGGCGGCTCAAGTGTGTACTTGTCGGTCCACGGTGTACCCCCGGCTGTACCGGTCAGAACAGACGGGCCGGACGGATGTCAAATCTGGCTGAACGGCGTGGAGTCCTCAGTTCGGGAGACAACTTTGGCGTGGAGCCCGCTTACCAGAATGATCCCGGTGAAAAATGCCAGGGCAGCTCCGACAAAAAACGTACCATCGATGCCCCAGACACCGTACACCCCGCCCATAATCAGGGGACCGAGAGTCTGCCCCAGCCTGAGAATGGTCCCGTTGACCGACATCACCGCGGCACGGTATTCCAGAGGAGCCAGGTTTGTCAGCAGGGTGAAAATACTCGGGACATTGGTCCCCTGGGCAATGCCAAATAGAATGATAGGAATCAAAAGCTCCCAGAAATTCGCCAGCAAAGGAGTTATTGCCAGCGAAGCAAGGTACAGTACGAAACCGATCTTGATAAGCGTCCGCTCCGCAAATATGCGTGAGAGCCTTCCGAGTTGCGAGGATGTGACGGCGGTGGCGATTGACGCAATCGAGATCATGAGACCAATCACAAACGATGAACTCTGGTATCGCGAGTCCAGAAGAAGCGGGAAGAAGGTCAGGTACGGGCCGTACAGCAGAATGAACGTTACCAGCGACGCCGAGAAGAGCAGAAGGGCTTCTTTATTCTTGACGCTCTGCCAGGCGTTGCGAAGATAGTCGCGGATATGCTCGGTACTGTCCGGTTCGGGATTCTTCAACCGCAGCAGAACAAACAGCCCCACGGGAATAGCCGTTATCGGCAGAAAAAACGGATAGTTCCATCCGAAGATGGCCAGCAGACCGCCGATAGCCGGATAACTCGCGGTGCCGATACTCAGCACCGAGGCGTTGTAGCCCATGATAGTCGTTCGCAATTTCCCCTCGTACAGGTCGCCAATCAGGGTGGTGTTGAGTGTTCCCAGTGATGCGGCGCCGATGCCCTGGATTAGCCGCAGAACAAGCAACTGGTCGAAGTTCGAAGCAAAGGCGCAGGCGGTCCCGGCGATCCCGAATATGAAGAGCGACGGAACGAGGATTTTCTTGCGTCCGAGGCGGTCGCCGAGTACGCCGGCAAACAGCGCGATGAGCACGCCGGGCAGGGTGAACACGGTTATCAGAAGGCCGACTTCCTGGGGGGAAATATCGAAACGGGTGACAATCTCGGGAAAAGCAGGGGTGATACTGGAAACGCCGAGGACAGCCATCAGCGTTACGGAGAAAATGACAAGAAGGTTCTTATCGCCCGATATGTCCCCGGGCGAACTGGTCGTTTTTGCCGGTTGTTCGGACACCCTGACTCTATTTCTAATGCCTTCGCGTTATCCAACCTGTCAACTGACGAGTAATGTACAAAAGAGTTCAGGCAGGCGAAAGCGAAGAACAAGCCTGGGTGGCCGTCATTAAGCTGTCTGATGAAACCGGGAGCCGGGTATAATCTGGCTGATGTCGATCACGCGTGAGGGAAGAAAAAGCGATGTTTATTCTTCGCTCTTCTCGGACTCGGTCAAGTCTTCCTTGAGGATGGGCCACGCGATAAAAGTCGCCCAGGCCAGCACGATCAACCCGACAAATGCGAGGAAACGACAGATCCCCGAACGGCGTGAACTGAACATGATCCCGCCCAGCCACGTAGCTACGGTCATCGGCAACCAGTAACTGGAACAGATTTTTTGCCAGGACATAGTAACACGCTTCCTTCTCGACAGATTGTTCTACTGTCAGCTATTTACTTCAACGATCAGCGCCGGCCAGTGTTCCGGTTCGGACCACCAATGACAGACAGGCGGAGCGACTACCGCCTTTTCTCTTCATCGACAATCTGCGCAAGAATCTTCGACACCGGCACCGTGCCTTCCTTGTAGCTGCGCATCTGGGGGAAAAACATGACGTCTCTTATCGTGTGCTGGTTGGTCAGCAGCATTACCAGCCGGTCGATACCGAAGCCGAGTCCGCCGGTGGGCGGCATGCCGTATGTCAGGGCAGTGATAAAGTCGTCGTCGAGCGGCTGTGCTTCCTCGTCACCGGCCGCAATTGCCTTGCCCTGCTGAAGAAACCGTTCGAGCTGATCGACCGGGTCGTTCAACTCGCTGAACGCATTACCCATCTCCTGGCCGGCGATGAACAGCTCGAACCGCTCGGTGAGGCGTTCGTTATCGCGGTGCTTTTTGGCCAGCGGCGATATCTCGACAGGGAAATCGGCGACAAATGTCGGTTGAACCAGAGATTCTTCCACTTTCGCTTCCCAGACAGCCTCAACGACTTTCCCCCAGTTTATCAGATCGCCCGACCCGACCCCGAGTGTCTCGGCGGCGGCCTGAGCTTCTTCGTAGGAAAGATCGGTGAAGTCGACACCGGTGGCGTCTTTGATGGAACCGAGCATGGTCACCCAGGCGAATTTCGGCTCGAAATCGATCTCGTGGCCGCCGTACGTGATTTTGTACTGCCCGTGAATGGAACGGACAACCTGCCGGAGCATTTCCTCGAACATGGCGGCGATATCCTTGTAGTCCGCATACGCCCAGTACAGCTCGATCATGGAGAATTCCGGGTTGTGTAACCGGTCGAGACCTTCGTTGCGGAAATCCTTGCAGAACTCCCAGACCTTGTCATAGCCGCCGACAATCAGCCGCTTGAGATATAGTTCATCGGCTATTCGGAGGTACATTTCGGAGTCGAGCTTCTCATGAAAGGTCTTGAACGGGAGTGCCATGCCGCCGCCGTACAGCGGCTGGAGAATCGGCGTCTCCACTTCCAGAAAACCGGCCCGGTTCAGGTAGTCGCGGATTTCCTGAATTATCCGTGTGCGCATGATGAACGTCTTGCGGACATCGGGATTCACTATAAGGTCAGCGTATCTCCGACGGTACCGCGATTCCACGTCGCTCAGACCGTGGTGCTTGTCCGGAAGCGGATGAAGTGATTTGCTGAGAATCTCGAAACTGGTGACGCTCAAGGTGCGCTCATTGGTGCGCGTAACGAACAGCGTTCCCTCACACCCGATTATATCTCCGAGGTCGAGCATGTCAAAAAGATCGAACGGCTCCTGCCCGACATTATTGAGCTTGACATAGACCTGGAGTTTATCCGTGCTGTCGAACAGGTCGGCAAAGAATACTCTGCCCATCTTCCGTTTCAACATGATCCGCCCGGCGATACGGACAACCTCGGCCTTTTCGGCAAGGCTGTCGAAATCCTTCTGAATTTCTGAGATGTAGTGTGTGCAGGCGTAGCGGTAGGGATACGGATTGACGCCTTTTTCCTTCAACGCGAGTACTTTCTGACGTCGGGTTCTTATCAGTTCGGCCAGTGGTATCTGGACTTCGTTTTCGCTCGGCTGATCCTGTTTCTTATCGGGCTTTTGCTCGCTCATAGTCGGGCTTTCGTCGTTCACTGTTCTCGGTATTCATCCGGGTATATTCACTCACGGCCCGGATTATAACTATCCCTGATGATATTGGCAAGGCCGGCAGCGGTTTCGGCCGACCAAAGACGATTGGCTCGGTTGGTCTATTTGGCGGCCGCGCTGTTCAACTTCTTTTTCATGGCGCGGGCAACAACCGCCGGGACGAGGGTGCCGATTTCTCCGCCGTTGCGGGCGACATCCTTGACAAGTGACGATGACAGGTAGACCCATGACAACGCCGGCATGAGAAAGACGGTCTCCACCTCGCGGGCCATCTTGCGGTTCATCAACGCCATCTGAAACTCATAGTCGAAATCGGAGAGGGCCCGAAGCCCGCGGATGATCGCTTTGGCCTTCACTTTCCTGGCGAATTCGGCCGTAAGACCTTCAAAGCCGATAACTTCAATTTTGTAGTCATTCCCCTTGCCGTTGACGGCTTTCTTCATCAGGCCCACGCGCTCCTTGAAACTGAAGAACGGGTTTTTGCCGGCGTTCAAGGCGACGCCCACAATGAGTTCATCGAAAATCTGGGAGGCCCGTTCGATGAGCGAGAGATGCCCGTTGGTGACCGGGTCGAACGTTCCGGGATAGATTGCACGTTTTATTTTCTTTTTTGCGGCCATGTCAATTCCTGTCTCTTGCTGTCCGTTTATGGACCCGTATACTCCGCGTAACATATTGACGGATCCGGTTTCAGGCAAGTCAATTAACGGCCAGTCCAAGGGCGACGAGGAATGTTTCCGGACGGTCAACGCCGGCAGCTTGATCGTGAAGAAACGCCCGGATGATACGGGGCACCGAAACTCCGGCCGGGAAATAGGATGAGAAGACCGAAAGCATCCGCTCGTCAACCCTCTCCCCCGTGAGAAGCAAAGTCGAGAGCGGCACCGAGATTCCCTCATTCGAGAGCGACGATAACCTGAAGTTGATTACCGTCTTGAATTCAATCGCGAGCCGTTTCAGCCAGTCATCGTGGTCGAATTGACTCCCGCGAATACGCAGGTGGGCGAGACCAACCATATACCCCCGGTTAAGAAAACAGAGAGAGCCGGCGCCGTTGGATATCTCCCCGATACAGACCAGTTGACCGCCCTGCTGTTCGCAGAATGTGGTATATCCTTTGCCGAGAGCGGCTGCCCGTGACTCGTAGTTGGCGCAGGAATAGCCGTCGGTATGCCCAAACCCAAAAATGTCATCGAGACGAGCCAATCGCTCTTTCCTGTAGACCAGCCCAAGGTAACGACGGTCGAGGCCGGTTTCGAGAATCTTGAATTCGAAGGCCGAATCGGAATCGAGCAGCGAGGCGCTCAATTCGAAGCGGGCGATGTCATCGGCATCGGCGCCGCCCAACTCCGACAGGTATAATGACTTTACCAGCACCTCGTTGTCGGGGACACTGCACACCAGCCGGCTTCCGACCAAAAGCGAGTTCCCGACCAGATCCGATGGTGTGACTTCCTGAAGAGTATCGACGGCCGGACGCCCGGATTCGGTCTGAACCCGTGCGGCCCGAAACCGATCGCCGACCGGATCAATTCCAACGGTGGACAGCGAACTCATCGACGAACCCTGAGATATGGTTTGATCTTCTCGTAGAGTTTGGGACCGATTCCTTTGACCTCGGTGATATCGATCTCTCGCTCGAACCGGTTATGCTGGCGGTAGGCGACTATGCGCTCCGAGAGCACCGGGCCGATACCCGGCAGCAGTTCGAGTGAATCGACCGGCGAGGTATTAGGATCAACGATGAAGACGCCGGTGTATTTTTCATCACCGTCCGCCAGGAACACCGGAAGTGGATCGGCGTCAGCGGAAGGCGTGGCGTAGGAACGAATAAGAAGATAACCGCTCATCAGAAGAGCGGTCACGGACAGGACACAGAGAAAACGAAGCTGTGTGGTAGATAGATCGAAAAACTGTTTGAATTTCTCCATTGGTAATTTCCCGCGGTCGACTTGACGGGAAATATATACCAATCAGGCAGAAAAGCAACTACCCGTGAGTGCGGATTCTCAGTTCAGGCCGAGCGAATCACCGGATACATCAGCCGGCAGCGGGATCATCCGCCCGTCGCCCTGAAGTACCGAGTCGAGTGTCAGCGCCCCGGTGCTCAACGCCTCGGCCAGTTTCGGGGCCAGCCGCTTGTTGTAAATGCCGAACAGCGGCTGATGCTCTCCCGAGCCGGTCTCGTCGCGGCAGTACACCAGGTACGATTCTCCCTGGTAATTTTTGACCAGGTTCACCAGTAGTTCCAGCGGGAAATCCATAATCTCGCTGGAGCCGATGAACACGGCGTCCGACGGAGCGTGCTCGAGCGCGGTTTTCAAGCCGGCCAGCACACTGTGAACCGGCTCATCATCACAGACATGCGGATAATTAAGGTACTTTTCGCGAGCCTGTTCGGACTTGAGAACCAGCTTGACTTTTTCGAAAACAGCGGCATACCGGCGGTAGCCTTTTTCGAGACGCGGCAGTCCGTCGATGTTGGTAAAGTCTTTGCGGCTGTTATCCTTGCCGCCCGCCAGGATGAAGCAGGTCATCTCCTGGAATCGGTTTTGCATGGCGTCCTTACCTTCAAAAATGAGAAACGGTTGGTGGGTGGGGTGAATTGTTCGACGGAGAGAATCCGATGCGATTTTGGCGTTACTACACATCGGGATTACAGGTAACGCAAACCCGGGACGAGATGCAACTAAAATATCGTCGCGCCCACAAAAAAGTCCCGAGAGGGGTGCGGGACCGGGCAAACGACAACATATGTCGCCGTGATAAAGCTGCGCGTGGATACCCTAAAATACAAGCGGCGGGCACACCACCGGTTTCGCCGGGCAGTAATAACGACAGAATGTCGGGGATTCTGACGCCCCCCGGATGATTATGGGCTCCAAAAGGTAGAGCATTCCCTCACCTCCCTTCGATATCTACTGAGAGTCCACATAGCCGCGGCAAGACGCGATTCGCCCCGGCGTTGTTGGATGATCCTCGAAAACGCGCGAAAATCAATTCGTTGTCAGATCTGGCGTGTTTCGGATGCAGAACCGGTCGGTAGACATTCCACCCTCTGTGAGCGCGGATCACATTGTAAGGATCAGCCTGGACTGTTGAGGATGTAAAGAGGCGTTGAGGCCGACTGGAGAAACGTCACCTGGTCAGTGTCGTATCGCTCATCTCACCGCTGGCTTTTTTGATGGTCACTTGCGAAAGGTCGTTGTTGGCCACAAGTCCCCATCCCGTAACAACATCTTTCCCCCGTGTGATGCGGACGAAAGCGTCGGTGGTGATTTTGTTGGTGGCTTTGTTCCAGAGCAGATCATCGGTGTTGAGCTTGCGGTTGTCATTCGTCACAACGACAACATTCCCGAAAATATGCAGCAGACCGGCATTTTCCCTGATGACGCCGGAGTCGCCCACGACGTGTGAAGAGACGGCGCCGGTGCTGTCATAGAAATCGATGTCGAGATCGTATCCCATGGTGGAATCGATGCTGTCAAATTTGACGATCTTGTCGGCCAGGATTTTCGTGGTAACTCTGCCCTTGTCGTACAGCTGAATCGTCGCGCCGTAGACTTCCGCATCCGGAATCAACAGGCTGTCGGATTCCGACGGGGTGCTCTTATCGGCGATACGTTCCGAGTTGCATCCGGCAACGAGAAGCACTGCCAGAAGCAGGGCGGAGCAAAATGTCACGATTATGAGTCTCATAGCACTTGTTAT
Source organism: uncultured Ignavibacteriales bacterium (assembly GCA_964396245.1). Classification (GTDB taxonomy): domain Bacteria; phylum Zixibacteria; class MSB-5A5; order GN15; family FEB-12; genus CAYNEO01. Next base: position 70,612 of record CAYNEO010000004.1, on the reverse strand, counting down.
AACGTTAGATCGGCCGTCAAGATCAGAAAATAACCGAAAAAGTCAAGTGGTCATTCCGGGCGGGTGTGCCACCGGTTGTGAATCCATATCCACTGGTCGCGATACTGGTCGATGATCTCCTCGAGAGCCTGGGTGCAGCGCAGCGTGACTTCGTAGACATCCTTTTGGTCGTCGCCGGTCGGTTGGTATTCGATCGGCGGCTTGACGATTATCCGGTAGCGGTCACCGGGTATGCGGACACACGCGATTGGAACAAATGCGGCTCCGGCCCGCAAACCGAGCAGTGTCTGCCCCACGGGAGTATTTGACAGCCGTCCGAAGGCCGGCACGAACATGCTTCGCACCCGGATGGAATCGGTATCCATCAGCACGCCAACCGCCTTGCCCTCCTTGAGCCAGCTAAGCAGCCGCTTGGGGGATTCTTCGGTGCTGATATTGGTCAGTCCAAAGGCCTCCCGATTGCCCACAAGCATCCGGTCCAGACGGGTATCGTACATCTCGCGCCCTATCACGGCAATGTCGTAGCCGAGTCCGGCCATGTGCACGGCCAGCAGCTCGAAATTGCCGATATGACCGGTGACGCCGAACATTCCCTTGCCCGCGCGATACGCCCGGTCGAAATGTTCCAGACCGTCGACCTCGACGAGATGCCGAAGTTCCGTTTCGTAATGCTTCTGAAACCGGGCGACATCGGCAAGATTCTTCCCGCTATTAATGAAAAAGCGTCGGGCGATCCCGCGCTTTTCGGCATCGGACAGGGACTGTTTGTACACAAGCGACAGATGCCTTAAGGCTTTGTGTCGTTCGCGCCGAAGCACCGCCCAGAGCGTAAGGCCCACCCAGGCTCCGAGAAAGACCGCCAGCGAACGGGGAATCACGTTGACAAAGGCAATGAATCCCCTGACCACCGAATAGGTTAACGTGTGCCTGATATTCTTGATCGTTTCGTGTGACACGGTAAAGACGCCGGTTCAAATTTTGCGAAGATTCGGAATCATATCGGGAAGCGGCCCAACAACCGTTTTCAGACCAGCTTGGATCTCAACAGGTCGTGCAGGTGGATAATGCCCACCAGCTTGCCCTCGCTGTCCACCGTCGGCAACTGTGTGATCGAGTATTTCTCCATTACCGCCAGGGCGGCATCGAGAATGGAATCCTGTGATATGGTCTTGGGATTTTTGACCATGGCTTCCGATGCGGTCATTGAGAGAAAATTCGGCTGACGTTCGACCAGTCGTCGCAGGTCCCCGTCGGTAAAGATTCCCGCTGTCCGTCCCTGGTCATCCCGTACCACCACGCAGCCGAGCCGCTTGCTGGTCATTGTCAGGAGCGTCTGTGACATCAAGGCATCGGCGCTCACCAGCGGCAATTCATCGCCCGTGTGATGCAGCTCGGAGACTCGTTTGAGCAGCCGCCGTCCGAGAAATCCGCCCGGGTGCAGGACAGCGAAATCATCGGCGGTAAAATGACGCGCCTTGAGCAGCACCACCGCGAGAGCATCGCCCATCACCAGCGCCGCCGTTGATGACGATGTCGGCACGAGATTGTTCGGGCCGGCCTCGGCCTCGACCGAGCAATCCAGGGCGAAATCCGACCGTTCCGCCAGCGGCGAATTCATCGTACCGCACAAACCGATAATTGTCACCCCCATGCGACGGGCGGCGGCGATAATCGTTTCCATCTCTTCGAGAAGGCCCGACTTGGATATGATCAGCAGGATATCGTCTCCCCGTATCAGCCCCAGATCACCGTGGAGAGCTTCAGCCGGGTGCAGGAAGAACGACGATATGCCGGTGGAGTTGAATGTCGCGGCGATTTTCTTGCCGACCAGCCCGGATTTCCCCATGCCGGACACGATCACGCGGCCCTGACAGTTCATGATTGCCTCGGCGGCCCTGTCAAACGAGTCATTCAGGCGGTCGGCCATCGCCGCCACCGAGCCGGCCTCCTGCCGGATTACTTCGCGTGCGTAGTCGGCGAGTTTCATCCTACAATAAAGCTTTTCGGGTCAAGGTTGTTGCCTTCGAAATAGCATTCGAGGATCTCACGGACAGCGCCGTCGCCGCCACGCTTCTCGGTGACATAGCTGACAACATCGATCAGTTCCTGGCTGGCATCGGCGACCGCAATCGGCAATCCCACCATCTTCGCCAGCTCGATATCGAGCAGCTCATTGCCGACAAAGGCGATCTGGGAGTGATCAATGTTGAGTTCCTGTCTGATCGGCTCGAGCATTTTGCTCTTGTGGTGATACCCCTGGAACACATGTTTCACACCGAGGTCTTTCATTCGTGTCTCAGTCGCCGGTGACCTTCGTCCCGAGACGATGGCAATCTCCAGTCCGGCCCGCATCGCCAGAACGATAAAAAAGCCGTCGGAGATATTGAACTTTTTCATCTCAAAACCATCGGGGCCGAAAAAAATGCCGTCATCGGTCATAACGCCGTCAACATCGAGCGCCAAAAGTTTGATATCTTTCCACTTCTCGACAAATTCCTGTCGTGTCAGTCTTGCCATAGCAGTCTACCGGGTTGCCTCTCTGATTCTCAAAACCGTTTCAATAAGTTCTTCCATACGATTCAACGGCAGCATGGCGCCGGCATCGGAGAGCGCTTTCGACGGATTCGGGTGTGTCTCCACGAAAAGCCCGTTGATGCCTACGGCCATGGCCGCCTTAGCCATCGGGATGACGTACTCCGGCTGACCGGTCGATGTCGCTCCGTCGCCGCCGGGTAATTGCAGGGAGTGGGTGGCATCGAATACAACCGGAAATCCGGTATCGGCCATAATCAGCAGCGAGCGAAAATCCACGACGAGGTTGCGATAACCGAAAGTAGTGCCGCGCTCGGTGAGCATCACCTTTTGGGATTCCGCCTTGGCGGCGATTTTTGCCATATCTTCCGGCGCGAGAAACTGTCCCTTCTTGATATTGACCCACTTGCCGGTCTTCGCGGCACCCGCAACGAGGTCGGTCTGGCGGCAGAGGAAAGCCGGAATCTGCAGGATATCCGCGATTTCGGCGACCGGAGCGATTTCCCCGGTCTCGTGTATGTCGGTGAGAATCGGCAGGCCGAGCTTGGATTTCACGCTTCTGAGGACATCTAGTCCCGCACTCATTTCCGGTCCGGAGTAAGAGCCTTTCGAGAGCCGGTTGGCTTTCTTGTAGGAGGACTTGAAGACATACGGCACACCGTACTTTTTAGTGAGGGCGGAAACGGTCTCGGCAACCTCAAACGTAACGTCTTCATTTTCGATCACACACGGTCCGGCGATCAAGAAGAACTGCCGGTCCTCGATTTTCTGGAGCACGTCGTCCATAACGGGAAGCAATATAAAGGATTGGGTGGAAAAAACCAGTGATAAATAGCCCGCGAGGCATAGCTCTTTCCACAGGAGACAAGCGCGTAGTTGAGAACGAATTACGGCGCTATTTCACCAGCACCATTTTCCGGGATTGAATATAATTGCCCGCTTTCAGACGATAGAAATAGACTCCCGAGGGCTGGCGGTTGCCCGACCGATCGGTGCCGTCCCACATCGCGGTGTGCTCACCGCGCGGAAGTTCACCGTCGACAAGTGATTTCACTTTCTGCCCGAGCACATTGAAGATTTCCAGCGAGACATTCTCGCGCGCGGGCAGAGAAAATCTTATGACCGTCGTGGGATTGAACGGATTCGGGTAGTTCTGGCTCAGGCTGAAATCATCCGGCAACTCCTGCCCGGGTCCGGTGACATCCGTGGGATAAAAATTTGGATAGCGCAGAACATAGCGCAAATTCCCAATGGAACGAACGTAACCTTGACCGATGCCCATCTTGATCATGACATACTGGCTGTCGCCCGGATGGAAATCGAATGGCCCCATACCCATCACCCAGTGCTTGTTGCCCCCGACCGGGTCAAGATCACCGACCCCGGTCACCGGATCACCGGGAAATGAGTAGCGCGTTCCATTTGGCAGGGGCGATCCATTCTTCTGGAGACCCTGCAACAAATTATAGGCTTCCTGTGGATTTTCCGGATCAGTACCGTTGACATAGCTCACGAACGAGGTCATCGGCAGATTCCGGTAATCCGGGATTTTACCGCCGTCGAATATGGCCGTATCGCCCGACGACGGAACGAGCGGGCCACGGAGCAGCTTGAGACCGAAGGCGGGCGGCGGTGAACCGTAAACATCGTCAGTATCGCTGGCATTATAAGCGAAGGCCTCGTCGGCGATCGAGTCGCAGCCAAACAGATCATCGCCTGCCCAGCCGAGATCGGGATCATCGAAAATCCCTATGTAAAAATCGGTGATGTCGTTCGGTCCCCGATTGTACAGTTTGTACTCCACGTAGAGTATGCGGTCAAACACCCAGGCGGTGCCTTCCCATGACAACTGGTGCACCTCAATTCCCATCGGTTCCGTCGAGCCGTCGGATAATGTGTGCCGTTCCGGATTGGCGTCATTGAATACCGTCCACAACATCTGATCGCCGGACATACGGGGGTCGCCATCCCACTCCACAGGCGCCCCGAGGCTGTCGGGCCACTCCAGGTAATCGGTATTCGGGTTTGTACTCAAGCTGTCGCGGTAGAGCTTGTACACCCGGTAGGCCGCGATTGTGTCGGCATCGGCGACATAAGTACTGCCGGCCATCGGCCCCGGCCAGAATTCCGAATCGAATTCGGCCAGAGAAACACGCAGCTGCCCGTTCACATAGCCGCCCATCCATATGCCCGCCGAAAACAAAAGCGATTTGGCGTTGGTGCCGTTCTGAATATCGGCAATAGATGTGTACGGATAGAACATGCCGTAGTCGTAACCGAAAACGCCGTCGAGGTCACGGGAGTACAACCCCCTGTTGGTGAAAAACATGAAGATGCTGTTCGCGTTGAGGTATGCGGAGTTATCGAAAACACCGGCTCCCGTTTCGGAAGCCGTCACAGCAGCGCCGCCCACTATCAGCAGAACCGCCGTCAAAGAAACCAATAACGTCTTCATAATCAGGTCCCTGACCAAACTGGTCTGACGTTGCGTCGGGATTACGGTTTTGGAGAAAGTCCCGCTTATCTATAACACATACGTTCTACTTGACCGGCGTGTTGCACCACAATAGAATTCACCTGTCGGGGCCCTGCTCTCCCCGGACATCACTCCCCGCTATTCCGTCTTGCGAAAATGCCAGACCACCCGATCGCCGTCATGCGTCAACATCTTATCGGCGGCTACCTGCGGAGAGGTATCGTTGACAGTGTATATCCAGTAAGCCTGCTGGCTGTTCTCGACCGAGTCTATGCCGGTCACGAACACTCCCGCCATCGTCGAGCGATAATCCACGGCGTGATTTCTTTTGAGTAGGTCAAATACCGAAACCGAGTCGACTCCGGAAAGTGCGACCGTGACGCTATCGGCTGCGGTACCCTGCGACTGATTCGTATCGGTTGACCCGCAGGCAATGGACAAAGTAGTTGTAATCAGCATAAGGACCAATAGCCTGTGGAGAAGCGATTGGCTGCCGGACTGGAAAGAAAACCGGCGTCGGTAACTAAATTGATTCATATCCGTAAGAAAGTGACAGGTATCACCGCGCGCAAGCACTCCATTCAACAGGCATTTAACTTGACTTGCATATACCAGACTTTCTATCATTTGTTAAGTCATTGTCTATCAATACGACCGGGAGTTCAGTATGCAATACGGTAAGATGATCTCCAATTCTTTTAAGCTGGCATGGGAGTACAAGTCGCTCTGGATTTTCGGGCTGTTTGCCGGTTGGACCCAGTCTTTTTACACCGGCAATATCGGCGACAGAATAAAGTACAAGCTCGATCCGTCTGATTTCGGCTTCCACCGCGGCGATTTGCCGCGCGACCTCGATACCCTGTATCCCATACTGGCGGCAATCGGTATGGTGGTTGTTTTGCTGATCATCGTTTACCTGATTGCGCACGTCATTTCCGTTCCGGCGCTGATCGACGGCGTCAACAAGATCACGCGCGGCGGACATTACGAATTCGGGACATCCTTTTCGCGGGGCATAGATTTCTTCTGGCGTTTCCTGGGTATCATATTGCTCGAAATAGCCGCCGCGATAGCGACCGTCGTAGTGACCATCCTCATGGTTATTACGATCGTCGGGATTCTGGTCGCCATACCGTTTGTCTTTGTCGCCGGCTATTTCTGGTTCACGCTGTTCGAGCTCGCCAAGCGGGTAATCGTTGCCCGTGACTGCTCGATCGGCGACGGCCTCTCGGAGGCATACCTGCTCATCAAACGGCGGTTTTCCGAGACGCTGATTATGGCCCTGATGGTGCTCGGGCTGGGGATTCTGTTCTGGATCGCGATGCTTATCGTCTGGCTGATTTTTGGCATTCCGCTCGGCGCCGCGGTGTGGGCGATGACCAACAGCGTGGGTCTGGCCCTCGTGCTGGCGGTGGTGGTCGGACTCCCCGTTTCACTGGTGTTCGCCGGCTACCTCGGGACCTTTTTCACGAGCCTGTATACTATGTTCTATTTCGAGCTGGTCGAGCCGGCTTCCGCCGTTGAGCCGACCGCTCCGGCCCCGCCGGGTCCAATCACATAGTTTTTGGCTTGCATTACCGGCCGATCGGCTGTTTTTTGGGCGGTGATGCGATTTCTGAGATTCATATCTGTCCTGCCGGCGTTCGCGCTCGTTATAGCTTTTGCCCGAAGCGCCGACTCTCAAACCACAGCCTCACCTTATGTCGGAGACGCCGGCAATCTGCCCGCCGTGACCATGAACGATCGCGCCGTCACGTTACAGCGTAGCCTGTATCCTGACTTCTACTCCAGCCACTCATCCGGCCGGGACCTGCGATGGGTAGCCGGTAATGACAGCGCAATCATTGCCTTCTGGGATACGTATGGCGACGTGACCCTCAACTACCTGTCGGAATTGTCCGGTTTACCGTGGAAAGAGAAGTCGTTTGACATATATCTCCTGCGTTATTTCCCCAGCATAGGGACATCGGATCCGTTAATGATCCCGGTGGGCGGCATACGAAACGGCGGGTTGACCCTGGCGGCGCCCGACGGGAGCCGCATGACATTGAATATTGTCTTCCAGCTTGCCCGCCGGATGATGGAACAGGCAGTCCGGCCGCAGATCGGTTATTATCACCCGGTCGCTTCTCATCCTCTCTGGCAAGCGGGTCCCTACCGGCGGGATATTCTCGCCATGCTCCTTGCCCTTGTCACCACGGAGAAAGTAATCGGGCTCGACTCAGCTTATGCCGCGTATCAGTCGGCCTTCTGGCAGCAGAACTTCCCGGGACGCGAAGTATTCGAGCGGTACTTGCTCAAGGACTGGATCCTGACTCCCCAACGTCCGCTGGTCGAGTGGGTGCTGGCGGAACCGCGGACATCGGCGCTTGTCGAAGCGAGCCGTCCTCCGCGCCCGCCAACCGGACCGTCGACAGGGACACAGCGTCAATATATCGAGGGTTTGCCGGCAGAAGGACGTTTGGGCTTTTCCGTCACTTTCGCATCGTCAAACAGACTGGTAATCGACAAGATCGATGTCGAGCGACTGGCCTATGCCAACGGTTTGCGTGAGGGAGATATCATCCGTTCCGTCAATGGCCAGAGAGTGCGCAACCAGAAAGATTTGATCGAGAAAATCCTCGCCACGCTCGATCAGGGTGGAGCCACACTTCAAATCTCCCGGGAGGGCGAAAACAAGACCATTGTGCTGCAGCCAATGGATCTAAGCGGCCCGGCGGATGATCTCTACTATGACGAGGAATACCTTTATCAGGATACGCTCCCGGCAGATACGTCTGCTGTCGACACCAGCGGCGGACTCGGACCGGACGAACCCTAGCGGTGACGCTGTCGGCTCTCTACTATAATCTTACCAGCAGCGATTCCGAACTGAATCCCGGCCCGAGGGCGGACAGCAATCCGTGACCGACTCCGGTGCCGCCATTTTTTGAGAAGTATTTTTCCAGGACAAAGAGAATCGTGACTGAAGACATATTGCCGAACTCACGCAGAGTCTCCCTGGCATAATCGAACTTCCCGTTTCCCGCCGAGAGTGCTTTTTCATACGCTTCGAGTACTTTGATCCCGCCGGGATGAAACAGAAACTGGTCGATATCCTGAAGAGTCAGTCCGTTCTGTTTGAGGAAAACAGAGAGATCGACAGCCGCATTCTCGGCGACGATATCCGGAATTCGGCGGTCGAAGACGACCTGCATTCCTTTCGACACGATGTTCCATCCCATGACGTCCAGTGAATCCGGATAGAAGTGGCTCTGCGTGCTCACGATCTCCAGTCCCTCGTTACCTAACTGATCGCCCTCGATCAGTACCCCGGCGGCGCCATCGGCGAAGAGAGCTGTCGCGATGAGGTTGCTTCGCGAATAATCATCGTGCACGAATGTCAGACCGCAGAGTTCTGCCGCTACCAATAGGACCCGATGGTCGGCGTGACCCAGTAAATAATGATAGGCGTGCGATAGTCCTGCCGCTCCGCCGGCGCAGCCCAGACCCCAGATTGGAGTTCGCCGAATGTTCTCGCGAAACTTGAGCAGATTTATCAATCGGGCGTCGATCGACGGAGTCGCAAGCCCGGTCGTGTTGATGAATATGATGTAATCGATATCGGAAGGGATGAGCTCCCGGTCGGAGAGTATGGCCCGGCAGACTTCGGCCGATAACCGAGTTGCCGACTCAATATACTGCCGATTTTTCTCCTCGAGTGAATGTTCTTCCACGAACCATTCGGGAGGCACACAAAAGTGTCGAGTGGCAATACCGGCGTTGTCGAATACGGAAAGCAGTCGCTCGGCGCCGGGAAGGCGGCCGGTGAAATGCTGCCGGGCATATTCGCGGGCAATGGGTTGCTCCACCCTGAAGGGAGGAACCGCTGTCCGGACGGATACGATTCGTGGCATGGGACTCCTCGTTACGTGATACCTGCTATAACGAGGCGGCCTTCGCCCGGTTCCATACGGCGGCTCGACCGGAAATCGCCGGGAAGGCCGTTACCGATCAGTACTCGCCCCGCGCCGGAACGATGCAGATAAATTCGAACGGTTCGTTGTACGGGTTTTCGAATTGGTGTTCGGTATTGGGAGGGACGAAGGCAAAATCCTTTTCAGCGATATCATAGACCGTGTCGCCGATACGGAGTTTCCCGCGCCCGCGTATGATATAATTGACATGCTCCCAATCGTGCTGGTGTCGCGGGGTGTAGCCGTTCGGACCGATACGGAACACGCGAAGGACGTTGTCTTCCCATCCTTCCGGTTTTCCGATCACCGCCGCGCGCGAGACGTTATTGACCGAATCCATGTCGATCTGCTTGAGCCGGACGTCATCGTATTTGAAAACAGGCATAGTTCCTCCATGGATTACGTGGTGTTGCCTGAACCGAAGATACGAAAATTGGCGGTAAAAAAAAGACCCGCCTTGTGACAGACGGGTCGTATAGAAAGCTGTATTCAGCAGTCTAATGGTGCCGTCGCTTAGCGCCTCTTGCTACGCGACGTCCGGCGGCTTCTGGCCTTCCGGGTGATGCGCCGGCTGGTACGAGCCCAGCGGGTCTTCGTGGTCCGACGCCGATTCGCAGCCTTGGTCCTTCTGGTTGTGGTCGGACGGGCGGTTTTCTTCATGTTGCCCTTGTTGCCCTTCCAGACAGACGGATTGGCCTTGCGGATGTTCAGATCGGAAGCTTTGTACCGCACTGAATACACAGTACGACCCAGCTGACGAGCTACCCACTTGGTCTCATTCTTGCGATAGTTCTTGCGGAGGAACGCGATCTCTTCGCGAGTCCACGGAGAACCGGCCTTGGCCGTTCTGCGACGCGTGGTAGCCGGGCGGGTGGTGACGCGGCGACGGCGGCTTCTGGTTTTTCTTGTAGCCATATTCAACTCCTTCGTTGAATCGTTAGAGAAAGCGGACTATGCTTCGCCGTGGTGATAATCCGCCGTTAACAAATTCTAAGCAAATACATCGTCTTTTTGATAAAATACTTGATAGCAAGACCTTAACTTTTTTTGTGGAAAAATGGACGGCCATTTACCCGTTTAACGCACACGAGAGAGTCAAGAGGCAGCCGCCAGCGTCTTGTCGAGGAGCTTTGCACTTCCCCCTGCGAGCCGTCGGGATCCTGCAGCAGTAGATGAACAGCTTCGAGAGCGGGCGTCATTCTATTGCAGGACAACGCATTACGGTGGCCATGCGACAGAGCCACCCGGGAGTCTCACTCAGTCCTGTCGGTCCTTGCCTGATGGTTTGGCTCTTCCCGTCACAGCGAGCATCGCCTTAAGCTACCAGGCCTCTCCACATCGAGCTGCCCGTCGAGGGTTGAAATTTTCTCGCGAGTCGGCGCAATTTCTCACCAGACAGCGCTAAATTCACCGGTCCGGATTATTTGTTGCCATCAAATAGTCGATAACCTAGATTGAGTTCGAGCGTGAAAACCCAGGCGCACAATCCATGAAACGAGAATATTTCCTCATATCGATCTTCTTTCTCATTTCCGCGATTTTCTTCTACCTCTTCTATCGCATTATCATCCCGTTCTTATCACCCATCATATGGGCGGCGGTTTTCGCGGTGCTCTTCAACCCGCTGTATAACAGGCTGCTGAAGCGTATCCACAGCAAGGGACTGACTTCGGTGCTGATGTGTGCCATAATCGTGGTGCTGATCATCGGCCCCCTGACCTATCTGCTCATTGCCCTGGTGAACGAAGCCACGACGGCCGTAGCGAAGGTCAACGAGATGAGCAAAAGCGGCGAGTTAAGCAACCTGCTTTCGTTCAACATTCCGTTTCTCGACACCCTGAGAGAGAAACTGTCGAGGTATTATGACATATCGAAAATCAATCTCAACCAGCTTGTCCGTGACGCTATCGATTCCGTCAGCAAGGTCCTGATCACGCAGACAAGCTGGGTGATCACCAACGCCACCAAGTCGGTCTTTTATTTCTTCCTGATGATTTTCACGATGTTCTATTTCTTCCGCGACGGCGAGAAGATTGTCCATCGGCTGCGTCGCCTGATGCCGCTGTCGCCGAACCAGATCAGCGTGACATTCAAACAGCTCCGCGATATAATCCTGGCCACCATGTATGGCGGCGTTGTGGTCGCTCTTATCCAGGGGATGATTGGCGGCGTACTGTTTTTCGCCCTCGGGATTCCATCGCCGGTGTTCTGGGGCGCGGTGATGGCTTTCCTCTCGATCATTCCGTTTATCGGGGCCTTTATCGTGTATATCCCGGCCGGCATTATCCTCGCGCTCACCGGGTCGTACATAAAGGGGTTGATCGTGATCCTGGTGGGCACGTTCGTTATCAGCCAGATTGATAATGTCCTACGGCCGTTCCTGATTTCGGGCAAGGCCGCCCTTCATCCGCTGCTTCTGTTTTTCACGATCATGGGCGGTATTGCGATGTTCGGGCTGCTCGGGATTGTCGTCGGTCCCATAATTGCCGCCATTTTCTTGACCCTGCTTAAGGTCTTCGAATTCAAGCTGCATCCCGAGGCGGAGCCGTCACTCTCGGCGGAAGACGAAACCTGATCCAGGCGGTTCTCGACCGGCCGCCCAAACCATCACAAAACTTCTCCAAACACTTTACATCGTGCAATCGATGCTGTTACTTTCTGGCTTCAACTCTTGCCGGAGGTTTCTTGCATGTTACGTTCGTTAATTCTTTTCGTAACCATCCTGGCGATTCTCATCCCGGCGGCAGTTGTCGCGGGCGAGAATCCCTCATACTCAGATAAGGCCAAACTAGACACGGTTCCGTTTTACTCGGGCGGCAAATATGACCCGTCGGCCCCGAAACCGAACAATTTCCTTCAGTATCCGCTCGGGGAATGGCCGCTCCGTTACGACGAGTTAGTCACGTTCATCGAGGCCATCGACGACTACTCCGACCGCGTCATGGTCGAGAGCCATGGCGAGACTTATGAGGGCCGGACACTGTACAACGTGTTCATTTCATCGAAAGACAACATGGCCCGTCTCGATGATATCAAAGCTTCCATGGATAAGCTCGCTGATCCGGCAAAAGTGACCGGTAAGGCACAGCTCGACACCATTATTGTGGGGCTGCCGGCGGTGGCCTGGCTCGGTTTCAGCATCCACGGCGATGAACTCTCGGGGGTCGATGCCGGGGCACAGCTCGTGTATCAGCTGGCCGCCGGTAACGATGAGGCCACGCTTAACATCCTGAAGAATGTCGTGGTGATAATCGATATCAGCGAGAATCCCGACGGCCGCAACCGGTTTGTCACGATGCTCGAGTCGTTCAAGAGCTTTGTTCCCAATTGGGACCGGCAGTCACTTCAGCATCGCGGAATGTGGCCCGGCGGACGGGGAAATCATTACCTGTTCGATCTCAACCGCGACGGAATAATCGTATCGCAGCGGGAAACGCAGGGCAAGGTCACAACCATTCGCGACTGGCACCCGCAGGTGGTCGTGGACGCCCACGAGATGGGGTCAAACGGTACGTTCCTGTTCTCACCGCCGCGGGAGCCGATCAATTACAACACACCGGAAAGTGTCCTGAAATGGTACGAGACATTCAACAAGGATCAGGCGGCGGCGCTCGATGCCAAGGGCTGGTCATACTATTCGGGCGAGTGGAACGATCAGTGGTTCCCCGGTTACATGTCGGCGTGGCCCACATTCGGCGGCGCGGTCGGTATTCTATATGAAATGGCCGGTGTTGACGGTGAGTTCGTGAGGCAGACTACCGACTACATCCTCACGTTCCACGAGGCCGTCAACAAGCAGTTCACTTCGGCCTTCGCCAACCTGGCTACCACCGCCGATAACCGCGAACAACTGCTTCGCGACTATTATCAAACCCGAAAGGGCATTGTCGAGCAGGGCAGGAAATCAGGTCTGACATTTCTGTTCGTGCCGGGCGATGAAATCAAGATGAACCGGTTTGTGCAGGCGCTGATCGATATTGGCATCGATGTCCGGCAGGCGCCCTCCGATTTTCGCGTCAAGACAGCCTACGGTATCTACGGCGATAAGTACGACTCGCGGTCATTCCCCGCCGGCACCTATATAGTCAGCACCGCACAACCCAACGGGGCGCTGGCTAAAGCGATACTTGAATTTGATCCTCATCTGAAGCCGTCGTTCCTGGAAGAAGAACGCCGCGAAATCGAGAAGCACAACGAAACACGCATGTACGAGGTCAGCACGTGGTCGCTGCCGATAGGGTATGATCTCGATGCTTACTGGACAACGACCCCGCCGACGGTGGACCGTGAACCGGTGGCGGTTACTCCGCAACTCGAAGGAGAGATCATTAGTCCGGAATCAGAATACGGGTATGTTGTCGACATGGTCGGTGACAAGACCTACGAGTTTCTTACCCGGCTGTTCATGGAACGGGTTATCGTGTTCGCTTCGGAAAAGGCGTTCACTATCGAAGGCAACTCGTTTAGCCCGGGTGCGCTGGTCATTCTGCGGCGCGGCAATCCCGACAACCTGCCTGAAATCATGCAGATGCTGGTTGATGAAGTCGGTATCGACGTGTACGGCGTCAACACGGGCAGGTCATCCGAGGGCTCCTTCCTCGGTGCTCCGACTTTCCACGCCCTGAGCCAGCCCAGAGTTGCACTGGTGAGCGGCAGCGGCATTGATTACACGTCGTCCGGAGCCATCTGGTTCGCGATCGATCGCCAGATACAGATGCCTCATTCGCTTCTTCAACTGACTGACCTGGGCCGAAGAGATCTGTCGGAATACAATGTGCTCATCATACCCGGCTCGTGGGGCTCGCTCTCATACTATGTCGATAAGGGTACCGCCGATAAGCTCTCGGACTGGGTCAGCGACGGCGGCACGCTTATCTGTCTGGGCGAGGCGGCGGCATGGGCGGCGGATACCTCGCAGGGCCTCTCGCGCGTGCGCCTGAAACGGCAGGTACTTGACCAGCTGGGTAAATATGCGACGGCTCTCGAACGCGAACAGGAAGCGGAGAATCCGGTTATCGACACCATGGCCCTCTGGCATCCGGACAAGGTCCCGCCGAAAGCCGAGGAGGAGCAGAAACCCGAGATGAGCGATGCGAAGAAGGCCGAGCAGCTCGATGCATGGCAGCGACGGTTCTTCCCGCGGGGAGTGTTCCTTCAGGTCGATCTCGACACCGAGAACTGGCTGTCTTTCGGTCTCGGCGATCGGGTCCCGGCTATGCTCTATTCCAGCTATGCCTTCATGTCGGAACACCCCATCCGCACAGTGGGGCGATTTGCCGGGGATCAGGATATCCGCATGTCGGGTCTCTTATGGCCGGAAGCCCGTACCCGATTGGCCAATACGGCCTATCTCACGCAGGAACGCAAAGGTCGCGGGCAGATCATTCTGTTCGCCGGTGAACCGATTGTCCGCGCCTACACATACGGCACGCGACAACTGTTGTTGAACGCCGTGTTGTACGGCCCGGGAATGGGAGCATCGGGCAACGACCCGTATGCGGGAGAATAGAGAAAGTACAGCGGTATGTGTCGGGTCACACTTCGCCTCCGGCGAACCAAGACCCGACACAACTGCAGGAATCACAATAATTCGACCGGGATATTGATTGCATCAATAATTGTAGGACACGTTTGTCCCAAACGTGCCAATCGCCGAAAGCATCGCCTACGCAACCGTTCTAAGTTGACAAATGGTATGTCTGAGGACAGACATGCCCTACATCTGCTGCCTGTCAGGACCGCGAGGGTCCCGACCTTCAAAATTATCACGTCAAATGTAGTTCAGAATGCTCGTCATCGTGACATCTTTGATCCGACAGACAATTTTCAGAAACCACCCTATATCTCGGGTGAGACCATCCCGTAACCGGCCCATTCTTCTTTTGACGGGCCGTAGACACCGGGTACACTCAGTCCCGCCTGGCGCATGAGCACGGTCAACTGGCCGCGATGATGTACTTCGTGGATGACAAGGACATAGAGCGCCCGCCCGAGCTCCCACTTCTCGCCGTAAAAATCAACCACGGTCGACAGTTTGTCATCGTCCCATTCGGACTTTATTTTGCCCAGCAATTCGGCCGTCGCGTTTTTGTAGGCTTCCTGGATTTCGGAAATCTTTCGAGGGAGAGGCGCGTTCTTCGATACCGACTCGACCTCCAGTCCGGCGTGGGTCATCATTTCCGGGATAGTGGTCACGATGTGCCATGCGATACGCCCGATCGTCCGGTGATTATCGGCGACCGCCTGCGACAGCGAGTCATCGGTAATGGCCGAAAACATCTTCATCGTAGCGTCAACATGACTGGTCCATGCCAGTTCGAAATCTGCGATCTTTCTAAACATACAGTCTCCTTCAACAGATAATCATCTGCGGTTCTTTGATCATGTTACGGCCAGGTATCATCAGGGTGTGTTACCGAGGATACGCTCGATTTTCTTCAGGGTTTCATCGTCGAGCGTAACACCCGACGCCCCGATGTTCTCCTCGAGATGCTCGACCTTGGTGGCGCCGGTTATGGCGCAACTGATTTCCGGCAGTCTGAGAATCCATGCCAGCGCCAGCTGCGAAATCGTGATGTCGAGTGAGTGGGCCAGATCGGCCAGATTGGCAACCTTGTCGAGATTCTCCTCGGTCAAGTCCCCTTTGAGCCACTCCGTGGTATCACCGCGGCTGCCTTTAGGAACGCCATTGTTGTATTTGCCGGTAAGAAGCCCCTGCGCGAGAGGTGACCAGACAGTAAGACCCATACCGTGATCCCGACAGGTGGCGACAATGTCTTTTTCGATGTGCCGGTCGAACATATTGTAGCGTGGCTGTTCGACCGCGGGCGGATAGGCTCGCCACTTGTATGCCTGTGCGGCTGCTTCTTCAATTTGCGCCGGTTCCCATACTGATGTCCCCCAGTAGAGCACCTTCCCCTGTCGGATCAAGTCTTCCATGGCTCGAACGGTTTCTTCAATTTCCGTTTCAGGATCGGCCCTGTGGCAGAAGTACAGATCGAGATAGTCGGTGCCGATCCGTTTCAGGGTGTTTTCGATCGATGTCGTGATATGCTTGCGACTCAGCCCGCGGTCGTTGACATTGTCAGACATCGGCCAGAACACTTTACTCGAGATGACAAGATCGCTTCTCTTGATGTCTTTGATCGCCCTGCCAACGGTCTTTTCCGCCTCACCGTGGGCGTAAACATCGGCGAGATCAATAAAATTCACCCCTCTTTCGACAGCGGTCTTAACAATCTGCTCGGCCAGTTTTTCATCCACCGATCTTCCGTAGGTGAGCCATGCACCGAGAGCAATTTCGGAAATCTTGATACCGGCTTTGCCTATCCGACGATATTCCATGAGTCAGCGTCCTTTCGAGTGTACCGATTATTCCTGCATGTCGTCTGCTATGATTACCCGTTGTCAATACATACTGCGTGGTGAAGCATTTTCTACTAACAACCGCCATTCAGGGGTTCTTGTTCGGATACCATTGTCGAAATACCGCACAGTCGAATGACAGGGGAATCACTCGATGGACAGTTCCAGCTTCGGATATTCGGTCTTCAGCTGTCGAATGAATTCCCGATCAAGGCCCTTCGATATGCCTTCTTTCAATGCCGTCTCGGCTTTGCCGTATTGCCCGTGCTCCAGGTAATACGCCCCCAGTAAACCGAGCACCTTGTCCGGGTTGTCGTCGCGATGAGACAGTCGCATCAAGAACTTTTCGTACTTGTCTTCCTGCCCCCGCTCGCGATAGAGGGACAACAGCCAGATGCGCGGATTTTTGAGCGTCGAATCCATCGCCATGGCCTGCATCCAGCACTCCTCGGCCCTCACGTAGTTACCGCTTCTGAAGTGAACATAACCGAGATTGGACAGAATGATTTTGTTATACGGGTTGACGGCGTACGCCAGTTTCTCCATCGTCATGGCACTGTCCATTTCACCCAGCTTCTCGTAACACAGGCCGAGATTGGTGTAAGCCTCAGAATGAACCGGGTTGAGCGTCAGCGCCTGCCGGTAGAGCGATATGGCTCCGGTTATGTTCCCCCGGTCGAATAACTCGGTGGCACGGGCAACCAGTCGGTCATCGGTCTGTTCTCGTTCGCGTCGTATCCGCTCCGCGTACGCCTCGACAGTCCTGCGACTGCGATTGTAGTACTCGATCAGAAAGAGTCGTCCCTCGCGCTGGACGTACCGGTTTTGATCTATGTATTGACGGAAGTGTTCGATCATAACGTCGGGCATGACCTGACTCGTCACGCGCGGTCCGAGAACCAGCGCTCCCAGAGAGATGCCGAGTACTGCTATGCGCCGCCACCTGGCCAGTTCACGGGCATTGTCAACAAGGAGATAAAACCCGGCGAGGACAAGCGGGAAACCCATAAATGAAAAGAGATCCCAATCGCGCGCCATGCCGTAGTTCGGGTCGAGCACGAATGCCGTACTGAGTGACAGAATCAGAATGAGGAGCATGAATCTATAATGCGGCCGCTCGAACAGCTGTCGTACGGGAAGGAAAAACAGCAATCCGATCATAATCGGCAAAGCCGGCATGTATATGAGCAGAATATTCAGGTAATCGGCAAGGTGTTTTACCGAGAAGAGAGTATATCCTTCAAGGGTGTACCGCTCGGCGACAATGGGAACGATCGAGAGACAGAAGAAATAATCTGCCGAGTAGAGGTAATAAAACAGTCCCGCCCCCGCGACTACAATGCAACCTGCAAACAGGATATGCCACCGCCTCTTCATTTTGCCGAGTCGGTTTCCCAACGACGTTCCCTGTAGCAGTACGTAGACCGTCGCCGGCAAGAAGATCAGTCCGAAAACATGCATGAAAATCATCAATAATTGCGGCGGGACGATCAGCCATCGGGGTACGCGTCTGTCAAAAATCGCCAACGCTGTCAGGCAGAACAGTGCAAGCGTCAACAGGAATACCGAGTAGTACTCGACATAACCGAAAAACAGGAGCATATACCCACCGGAGAGCATTCCCAGCGTGAAAAGCACGCGCTGAGACAACCGGCTGAACGCGGCCGCGGCAAACACAAGAACCAAGATGAGAAATATCACCCCGGCTGCCACCGAGATGATTCTGAAGCTCAAGAGCGCGCCCGACGGGTCGTCGCCACTGAGCAGTTTCTTCATTGAAATGTGCACGAGTGCTTCCCCCCAGCCCGTGCGCTTTACCAGGTACACACCCTTTTCCAATTGCGTGAGCAGGTTGTAGCCGTCACCGAGAAAATGAGTTCTCACCCGGGCGAGCACGAAGGCCGCCGTCGATATCGCCAGAACGGCGATGGAAAACAACCGGTACGCTCCGGCATTCGCGTTCGCATCATGGCGCGTTTCCCGCCCTCGAAGTGTCTCCGAGATTACAGCTTACGCTCCGATTGCCAGCCCCAGGGCAAACAGCAGCCATGGCGCCGATGCGCCCAGATGAGCCCACCAGTCGAGTCCCCATAATCGATATCTTGGAAAAAGACCTGCAAGCAGGTAGATAATGAGCATTACCCAGTAAGCAGCCAGGACAGAGCGGAATGGCCGAAAATCCACATTCGTCATAAGTCGTTGTCCGGTTTCTCGGTTACCAGCCTCCGGCGACACTCAGCGCCGGACTGGTGGCGGGCGATCTGTCAGCTCTCCAGCGCGCGTATCCGCTCGTTAATGTGCTGCCAGACCTCGGGCCAGGTTTCATCGTACCGTTCCTTTTTGTATTCATCGCGCGCCCGACGAAGAAATTCCAGACCCTCGTTCACCCTACCGGCGGCGATGTCGACTTCACCGAGATCCTCACATGCCTGGCCAATTACGGCGTGATTATCGAGCCGTTCCGCCCATGCCAGAACGGGTCGCAGCCACCGCGCCGCTTCATCGAGGTTACCCAGCAGACGAAAAGTCATACCGACGTGATAATCAGCGAAAAGTTTTGCGGTTTCGCCGGAGAAGCGCCAGTGATAATCGCGGGCTTTGAGATAGCACCCCAGGGCAGAGTCGAATTGCCGGAGATCGAAATAGGTGCTCGCGAGATTATTCCAGAGCGGTCCCAGCCAGGATTCATTGCCTGTTTTTTCGGCCGCTTCGATCCCGATTTTCCCCCATCTTACCTGCTCTTCGGGATCTTCGGAGACAATCGCAATCATGTGGGCGGCGTCGACCGCCCGCGGCCAGAGAGAATTCGTATTGCAGTAGACGTACATGTCGTTGAAAGTCTGCCGCGCGGCCTCCAAATCGCCGTCTTTCCATTCAAAACGGCCGCGAACGCCCAGAAACCTCGACCAGCCCATCGGATCATCATCCCCCGCCCTGCTTTGTGCCTGTGCCAGCCATTTTCGGCCGTCCTCTTTCTGGTCCAGAAGCAGGTTCATCCGGGCGGCCTGCGACAGGGCTTCAACCTCGACCGACCGGTTGAATTCCGATCTGGCCGCCTCAGCCGCCTGAACATACAGCAACAGGGCGCCCTGGTAATCCAGGGATTGAAAGATTTCGTCGGCTTTCTCGAGCATTGTGAGTGCGTCGGGATTTCCCTCGGCCATGCTGCCTCCATTGGAACCGGTTTCGGCCGGATTGGCGGTCATCGGCGAGGTGACCGCATAGAATATCACCAGGATGACTCTGATTATAGCAACGCTTCCGGCTATGGTGGGCAATATAGGGCATAGATGTGATCGAGACAAACGCTAAGCTCCCTGAGGACCGGTCGGGCTATCTGTCGATTTCCATTGACCGTAACGGTCTCGCCATGTACATTTGCAGTCTACGTTTAAGCGTTGAAATTCGTCTGTTGCGGCCGATAGAGAAGGTAGATAATCAAGTTACAATTATGAGGATAAACTCATGCGCGCACTCATAACCGGGATTACCGGTCAGGACGGCTCGTATCTGGCCGAGCTGCTGCTGGAGAAGGGCTACGACGTGGTTGGGATGGTACGCCGGGCCTCAACCGAATCCTTCGAACGCATAAACCATATCAAAGACAAAATAACGCTGGTACAGGCTGACCTTCTCGATCAGTTATCGATCATCACGATCCTGGAAGAGCACCAGCCGGACGAAGTCTACAATCTTGCCGCACAATCATTTGTCCCGACAAGCTGGGTTCAGCCGGTCCTGACCGGGCAGTTCGATGCTATCGGCGTCACGAAGGTGCTGGAAGCTATTCGACTGGTAAATAAGAAGATACGGTTCTACCAGGCGTCATCGTCGGAGATGTTCGGAAAAGTACGCGAGGTCCCCCAAAACGAGAATACGCCGTTTTACCCGCGCTCACCTTACGGCGTGGCAAAGGTGTACGGGCACTTCATTACCGTGAATTATCGAGAAAGTTACGGCATTCACGGCAACAGCGGCATCCTCTTCAATCATGAGTCTCCGCGCCGCGGTTTGGAGTTTGTCACCCGCAAGATAACCGACGGCGCCGCGCGTATCAAACTGGGATTGGCGGATAACCTCGCCCTGGGCAATCTTGACGCCAAGCGGGACTGGGGCTATGCCGGCGATTATGTGCGCATGATGTGGACGATGCTTCAGCAGGACGAGCCGGGCGATTATGTCATCGCTACCGGTAAGACGCATTCGGTCGAAGATTTCGTACGACTTGCATTCGGCCATCTCGATCTGGACTACAAGAAATATGTCGTGACCGACCCGCGCTTCGTCCGCCCGGCGGAAGTCGATTTGCTTCTCGGTGATCCGACCAGAGCGCGCGAGGAGTTGGGCTGGGAGCCCGAAGTCTCGTTCGAGGAGCTCGTTCGCATAATGGTGGAGGCCGATATAGAAAGGCTCAAGCGCGTTCGCTGACTATGAAACGACCGAAAGCACTTATTACCGGCGTGCTCGGATTCGCCGGCTCGTATCTTGCAGAGGAATTGATTGCGGCCGGTTACGAAGTGGTCGGCAATCGGTATAAGCGCGAGTCGACAACAAACATCAGGCACATTCGCAACCGGGTACAACTGGTGTCGCTGGATATCGAGCGCACGGAACATTGCCGCAAGATACTCGAGTTGACCAAGCCGGACTATGTCTTCCATCTGGCTGCCATGGCCTCGGTCGGTCATTCGTTCTCAAATGAGCGCGCGACGCTTCGTATCAATGTCGATGGTACGCTCAATATGCTGGAGGCTGCGTCCAAGCTCCCGGCGCTGAAGAAATTCGTCTTTATCAGTTCGTCGGAATGCTACGGAACTTTTACGCCGAAGCACAAGACGCTGACCGAGGATCAGCCGCTCAACCCGATCTCCCCGTACGGTATCTCGAAGGCTACCGCCGAGCGATTGAGCCTGTACTACTATCGCCAGCACGGGCTGCCGGTAAGTGTCGCCAGGGCTTTCAATCATACCGGACCCCGGCAGGTCGACACCTTTGTCGTGCCGGCGTTCGCCCGACAGGTGGCGATGATCGAAGCCGGCAAGCAGAAACCGGTCATGAGTGTCGGGAATCTGTCCGCCAAGAGAGACCTGAGCGATGTTCGCGATATCGCCCGCGGATACCGGTTGATTGCGGAACGAGGCAAGCCGGGAGATGTATACCAGTTGTGCTGTGGAAGGGCGGTCAAAATACAGACGGTGCTGGACACCCTGGTAGCGATGTCCTCCCGCAAAATAAGGGTGAAGACGGACAAATCGCGTTTACGTAAGGCTGATATACCGGTTCTGCGCGGCAGTTATCGTAAGGCTGCCCGCGAACTCGGATTCGAAGTTCAGTACAACCTGCACACAACTCTCGCCGATACGCTGCAATACTGGCGGAATATGATCCGCAGGTGATTTGCGGCCGCGGCGGACAGGAGATAAACAGGCATGAAGAAAGCAACGAAGAAAACAACCAGGAAAACAACCGGGAAGACAGCCGGGAAGAAGACGGTCAGGTGGGCTGACGAACTCCTGGACAGGATAAAAACGGGCAAAGCAAATACGGGTGTGATTGGACTGGGGTATGTCGGTCTTCCGCTCTCCGTCACTCTCACGCAGGCGGGCTTTTCGGTGACCGGCTTCGATATTTCCGAGGAGAAAGTCAAGCGGCTCAATGCCGGCATATCGGATATCGACGATGTCCCTGATTCGGATCTGAAGAACGCCATTGCCGCAAAGAAATTTGTCGCCACCTCAGACCCGAAGAAAATAGCGACGGTGGATACCGTGTCCATCTGTGTACCCACGCCGTTGTCGAAGACCAAGGATCCCGATGTCAGCTATATTCTCGCGGCCGTACGATGGATACGTGATTATATCAAAAAGGGTACGCTCGTGGTGCTGGAATCAACCACGTATCCCGGAACGACCGAGGATTTGATTCTTCCGATTCTCGAAGAAACCGGGATGAAAGTGGGTAAAGACTTCTTTCTCGCTTTTTCGCCCGAGCGTGTCGACCCCGGTAATGCACGCTACAACACGCGGAATACGCCGCGCGTTGTCGGCGGTGTGACGCCCAAGTGTACCGAAATTGCCCGGACATTTTACATGCAGACTCTCCCCGAGGTGGTGACGGTTTCGACCACCATGGCGGCGGAGATGGTCAAGCTGCTCGAGAATACGTTTCGCTCGGTGAACATCGGCCTGGTCAACGAGGTGGCGCTGATGTGTCACCGGATGGGACTCGATGTCTGGGAGATTATCGATGCGGCGGCGACCAAGCCGTTCGGGTTCATGCCGTTTTATCCGGGTCCCGGACTGGGCGGACACTGTATTCCTATCGACCCGCATTACCTGTCGTGGAAGCTGAAATCGCTTAATTACTACGCGCGGTTTATCGAGCTCGCCGGCGACATCAACAGCCAGATGCCGGAATATGTCGTTCGTCGAATCAACGACATGCTCAACGAGCGATTCGCCAAGGCGGTCAACAAGGCACATGTGGTGGTGCTCGGGGTAGCCTACAAGCGTGACATCAAGGATATCCGGGAGTCCCCCGCACTTGACGTTATCAAGCTGCTTGAGGACCACGGCGCCAGGGTGCAATACAACGACCCGTATGTACCAGAGGTTTCGTGGAAAAACGGGAAAGTGAAGTCGGTGAAGTTGACGGCTCCGCTGTTGAAAAAGGCGGACGTCACCGTGATTCTCACCGACCATTCCCAGTACAACTACCAGTGGATTGTCGATAACGCCACCGTGGTTTTCGATACGCGTAACGCTACCAAGAAAGTGCGCAACAACCGGGGCAAGATAGTCCTGCTGTAACCGATTTGATTGCAAGACGATAGAGCCGCTCCTTTCCGGGGCGGCTTTTTTATGGCCGTCGTCTTCAAAAGCACCCGTAATCTGCCGATTAGTAATAACATACCGGAGGGAATGCATCCTTGGGAATTAGGACCGAAAGCGTCGACTTTACCGAGCAAATACGGGCGACACTCAAAGACATGCTCAAGGTGATCAAGGTTGTCTCGATGTATCCCGAAGACAACCCCTTGCCGCAGACCATGAAGCGCAGGTTCGCGGAGAACCTTGACCAGGCCCTCGACGGTGTCGGCGATATCGAGCTGTATGTCGAAAAGGACAAGCTGAGCCTCGGCGATGAAACGGTCTTTGTCGACCGCTCACGCGAGGAGAGTCTGGCCGGCTTGTTTTTCGATGCCGGCGTCACCACGATCACGTTCAGAGCGGGGCTTGGACCTGACGAAGTCTACCTGCTGCTGGATGTGATCAAAGAGTACATCAACGCTCCCCGCCATACATTTGACCTGGTCAACGCCATCTGGGAAGCCGGCATCTCCCATTTTGTCGTCACAACGGTCGAGGACATCGCTCTTGCCTCATACGATGACGACTTCCAGGTACGGGAGCTTATCGAAGAGAACACTGACCGTCGACGGGACAGGCTCGGCATTGAAGAGGTGGAAGGCTTCGAGTCCATCTTCATGGACGAGGACCTGGTCGAGCAGAAAAGCAAACCGGCGGATGGTCCTTCACGGCTGTTTGCAAATAATGCCGGGGAGGAAGCATCCTTCAAGACAGACGACGCGGTTCAAGCCATGGGACTTGGGGACCTCCCTGCCACTGCGCCGCTCCCGGATGCCTCAGTAATTCTCAGCGACGAAATCCGGCTGTCCGAGGAGGAGGAACTGCATATCCGTGATATGCTTACCGAGGATGCGCAGTTCGACCTGCATGAATCGACATCCGAGCTGGTCAAGGAACTCCTCCACCAGGAAGATGATTTCTCCGGCTTCACCGAAACCGTTGGAATCGCGGAGAAGATTGTTCGGGAGTTCATCGGTCACTGCCGGCTGGTCGAAGCCGGGCTGCTGGTTGATTATATGCATTCGCTGGAGGACCGGCTGACGAACGAGAAGCCGACGTGGTCCCAACGGCTAAAGGATGCCCGAATCACTCTTGGGAGTCATGACAATCTGAAGGGGCTAACTGAAGTGCTCAACGAAAACCCGGATATCGGCGCCGACGAACTTCGGCGGTATTTCAACAATTTCGGATGGGAGGCGCTGAGTCCGGTGACCGAAATGCTCGGCAGTCTGGAACACCGCACTCACCGGGATGCCGCCTGCGGTTTTCTTGCCACACGCGGTCGGGACTATATCGGGATAATTTCGCGCGGGATTTACGACAAGCGCTGGTTTGTTGTCAGAAATGCAGTCGTGATCCTCGCCCATATCGGGGACGAAGAGGCGCTCAAACATCTTCGCAGGGCAATCGATCACGAGGAATCCCGGGTTCGACTGGAGCTGGTCAGGGCGCTTCGTGCCATACCGAGTGACAGCGCACTCGAGATACTCACCGTCGCAGTCAGGGACTCCGATTATGAAATCCGGCAGGAGGCGGTCAATTCTATCGTTGCCCGGCGAGGTCAGGCGGCTTTCGATGCCGTTACCGAGATCATCAATGACGACAGTTTCGACTCGCTGGCGCTCGACGAACAGCAGATGCTTCTGACCGCGTACTCAATCCTCGGCGGCGAGTATGCCATAGACTTCCTGAGCAAATTGATCCAGCAACCCAATCCTTTCCGAAACCGTTCTCTCAGCGCGCTTCGTCAGGCCGCTTTCCACGCGCTGGCCCACAATCGGAGCGAGAAGTGTGAACGGTTCCTGGTAAAACTCAGCGGCAGCTGGCGGCCGCAACTCAAGCGGCTGGCTCAGGAAACAATCCGAAAGCGGCGGGAAGTGATCTATGGAGGCGTTGATGACAACGACAACTGATCCGAACATACGACTCAGTGAATACGCCGTCCCGGATGAAGAGAAACTGCTCAAGGCGTTTTTCGGCATGTATAAAACGGCCCGCATGCTGGAGCCGAACAACCAAACATACAAGAAGCAACTCGATTTCCTGTGCATGTTGATGCAGAAGGTGGCCCCCAACGAAGCAGATATCACGTTCAAAGCGGTATCGGAGCGATTTTTCGTCAACAGTAGCCTTGTCCCCTTCAACGAGGAGGAAGCGGCCGGTGCATCCCGGGTTATTTCCGAGTGGCGCATGTTGGGACTGGGAGGTGTTACCTTCGTCGCCGGGATTAACGAGGACGAAATCAGCCGGTTTTTCAGCTTCATGGCCGAAATCAAACCGAGCCTGGAAAATCTGGAGAGCCTTTCCGAGCAACTCGATGCACGCGACTTCTCGCATATTGATCTGCTCAGTATCAAGGAAGTCTTGCCCGAGAAACCGGAGATGGTCGAAGAGGATCGTCAGCGGTTTCGTGTGATGGCGCGCAAGACGTTCTTCCAGGCCATGGCGGTCGTGCAGGAGGCGGTCGCCAATACGGTCCAGGACCGGGATATCAATATCGCCAAGACTAAAAGGGTCGTGCATTCACTTATCGATCACATCACCCGCGACGAATCATCGCTGATAGAACTGTCGGCCATTAAGGACTTCGACGACTACACCTATGCGCATTCCACCAACGTGTGCGTCTATGCCCTGACCGTCGGTGTACGCATGGGTCTCGACCGACCCCGGCTTTCGCGACTTGGCTTTGCCGCCCTGTTTCACGATATCGGCAAGGTCAAGCTGCCCGCGGACCTGATTCGCAAGCCGGACGCCTTCGATGAAAACGACTGGCTCCAGATGATACAGCATCCCACGCTCGGCGCCAAGACGATACTTCGCAACCAGAAACTCTCAGAGCATTCGGCGCGGGCTGCCCGCAGTGCGTTCGAACACCACATCAACGACGACTTCACGGGTTATCCGGTACTGC
Organism: uncultured Ignavibacteriales bacterium; assembly: GCA_964396245.1. Taxonomy (GTDB): domain Bacteria; phylum Zixibacteria; class MSB-5A5; order GN15; family FEB-12; genus CAYNEO01. The sequence goes on along the minus strand of CAYNEO010000004.1, from coordinate 44,500 downwards.
ACTACAACAAACGGCAAAAGGATCTCTTTGCGCGCATCATCTCGATCGTCGATACCTACGACGCCCTTACTTCCGGGAGAGTGTACATAAAGAAATCAATCCCTCCGGATATGGTTTTGAAAAAAATGCGCTACCAGATGCATGTCAAATTCGACCATTTCCTGTTGAAGATATTCACCAATATCATTGGAGTATATCCGGCGGGATCCCTTGTCCTGCTGAATACTGACGAACTTGCCCTGGTACTCACCCATAACGATCAGGATAAGGCCCGGCCGATAGTCAAAATCATTGGAAACAGGAGCGGCTTCCTGAAAGTGCACGAGTGGGTCGACCTCTCCAGGCCGGATCAGCTTCATCGGTCCATCATCAGACTGGTCGAGCCGGAGCGGTACGGCATCGATATGAAGGATTTTATCTTGCAGGACTAGAAGTTGTAGGTTACCGCCAGGCTGGCGCCGCCGCGAATATCCGGGCGAATATCCACTCCCACCTTATCATGCCCCCTGGCATCGGGGGCTCCCGACAGCTGGGCATCAACATACGCATCGAACATCGACACGAACACGGTAATCCCGGCAAACCAGGTATATTTCAGCCTGACATTCCGTTTGTCCTGATACTGACGGTAATAGCTGTCTCGAAGAATCGGGTCGGATTCATTGTTGTATTTGCTCTTCAGATCCGACGCCTGATTGGCATAATGTACCGCCGACGCAATAAACCATGTCTCGAGGCCAATGATCACCCCCGCCTTTACATACCGGTGGTTACCGATCTGCCCCCAGCCGGGAACGAACATCGATTTGAAGAGCGCCGCGGTGGGATTCTGGGTCAGGTGCTCCTCCAGGTTCTCCGGGTTGGTAATATCGGCGGTCTTAATTGTCACACCCGGCGGGACGAACAGGACGGTGTCAATCGACGGTGAGGTATCGGCGGTGATCGAGGTATCAACGGCCGGCAGGCTGTCAACGGGAGCGATTTCAGCAGTGGATGCCGTATCCGCCCGGGTGCTGTCCGGCACTTCACTATCGGCAAAGGAAAGCCGGCACAATGAGAAAACCAGCAGGATTGTGATCAAGACGCGAGACATAACGGATCAACAAAACACTTTCAATCTCTTTGTCGCGACTTTGACCTGAAGATACTCAGTGGGAAGCTCGAGCAGCTCACCATCAAGATAGAGCGTCCGGCCTTTAGTGGGCTGGATCGACATCTCGACGCCGCGGTACTGACTGATCTGGTCGCTGTACATGTACTTGTTCTTGTACACCGAGCGGATATACGAGGAGAACTCTCCGCTGGAGTCGCCACGGTCAAGAATGATCTCGGCATGGCCGTCATCGACCAGTGAGCCGGGTGACAGCGGCAGACCGAGCGTGAATGTCAGCAGGTTGATATTGAGAATGAGCGGACTGAGTTCGAACCGGAAGGCATCTATCTTGATTATGCTCTTGACCGGCTCAACCCCCGCGGCTGCTTTGGCGGCCAATTGCGCCCACCCGATCGCAAGGCGAGGTGTCTTGTGGTCATCGAGCAGCACCGCCATTTCCGGTATGAATCCGAAGCCGATCGAGCCGAGAAAGAGCTGATCGGCGGCGGTCCCGGCATCGATCCGCTGATATTTTCCGGCCAGGATCCGCTTCTGTCCGACTGCCGGATCATCCGAACTGAGCAGGTGCCGGGCGATATTGTTGAACCGGCCCATCGGCAGGATACCCACCGGAAGTCCGTTGGGGATAGCCGCCCGGGCGGCCAGGTTGACGGTCCCGTCGCCGCCGCAAGCCACGAGAGCGGTCACTTTACCAAATCGACTGATAGCGGGCAGTACCGACCGACCGGCTTTCTTGCTCTCGGCAAGTTGCTTTGCCTCGCTGTACAGCTCCATGGCGGAGTCGGGATCGATGATGGTATAGTGCCCCCCTTGCTTTCGGATTTCCCTCACGAGATCGTCGACCGGTTTCTGCTGAAAGCGGGCGGCCTTTCGGTTTACGAGAATGCAGTAGTGTGCATTCCGGGTTTTCTGTGTTCGGCGTCTTAACATTCTCTTCTTATACTATCTCCCTTCCAACGGGTTACAGTCACCGCCCGGTTTTCCGGCATGCCTTCCGGCCCCGACAATATCGCCAATAGCTTTTCAAATGGCAACTTAAGAACGTCGAAGAGCCGGATTCCCGGCCATCGGCGGTTGTCTCCCGGTACCGACAGGCAAGGCAATAACGGTATTTGAGCCGCCAGTCTAAGGTAATTCCTTTTTATGTCGATCCACACATTTGAGTTTGATTTACGGCCTACCAACGACTATTTTGATTGAGAGATGCCCCAGGAAATCACCATGAACCACAAACGGCCCGGCGTTTTGCTGGCCGCCCCGTTTGTCATCCTGCTCGCCATTTACCTCCCGACCCTTTACGACCTCGTTGGGGACTGGTATCACGACAGCAACTATTCTCACGGGTTCCTGGTGCCGCTGGTTTCGGCCTATCTGCTCTGGCAGAAGCGCGAGGATCTGAAAAAGACTCCGGCGATGATCGACCTGCCGGGATTAATATTCGTCGTATTCGGACTCCTGCTTTTCATTCTCGGGAACGGGGCCGCCGAATATTTCACCGCTCGTTTTTCGTTTGTGGTGACACTTGCCGGACTCGTTTTTCTTCTGTTCGGCCGGGAAATTCTCAAGAAGGTCTGGTTTGAGCTGTTTTTCCTGCTCTTCATGATACCCATACCGTACGTCATCTACTACGCGTTGACATTTCCGATGCAACTGCTGGCGTCGAAGATTACCGCCGGGGTATTGAATGCCATCGGCATGGCGGTTGTCCGACAGGGAAACATCATTCATATCGATGGATACTCGCTGGAAGTTGCCGAGGCCTGTTCGGGGATGCGTTCCCTGGTCTCGCTGCTGGCCCTGGGGGCGCTGTATGCATACCTGACTCAGCGCCATTTCTGGTCGAAACTGACATTGTTCCTTTCGACCATTCCGATCGCAGTCGCCGCGAATGTCTTTCGCGTGTTCATAACGTCTCTTCTGGCCTACACGGTCACGCAGGAAGTAACCGTCGAGCCGCTTCACACTATCCTGGGCTTATCCGTTTTTGTGGTGGCCTTTATCATGCTGTTTGTTGTCGGGTTTGTGCTCAGGAGGATCGACCGGTGAAACGTGCAGTCGTCATAGCCATAGTGCTTCTGGTGGTGGCCGGCATATTCGGCAATTACCTGAGGTATGTCAGGAGAGAATCGGATAATTTGCCGACATTCTCGGCCATCCCGCTCGATACTTCCGATTATACCGGCACCGAGCATCGCTTTGCGGACTACAGCTACGAGGTTCTTCAGGCGGACACCACAACTCTCCGTCAGTATGTCGACTCCGAGGGAGATATCTACTGGTTGTTCGTGGCCTATTTCCGGTCGCAGAAGTACGGCAGTCAAATCCATTCGCCCAAACACTGCCTGCCGGGCGGCGGCTGGACGATAGAGCGGATCGAACCGTATACGCTCCCGTTGCCCAACGGAGAGACCAGGGAGGTCAATCGTCTCGTCATCGACGACCGCAACAAGAAGCAACTCATGATATACTGGTTCGAGACGCGCGGTGGCGCTATCCGCAACGAGTTCGGTCTGAAATTCGATCTCATGCGGAACTCGCTGCTGTTCCGTCCAACCGATGCCGCGATTGTGCGGCTGACCGTTCCTCTCAAGCGCGGCGACAGCATCGAATCCGCAACGAAACGAGCTATCAGTTATTTCAACGAGTTCTATCCGTCAATCGAGGCCTCGCTGCCGTTCGGCCGCATGCCGGAACCACACGCGGGTTAGCGTCGGGGTATGATCAAGCAACTCATAAGACTGGCCCGGCCCAAGCAGTGGGTAAAAAACGGCATCCTGCTGATCTCACTTGTCTTTTCCGGTGAGTTGAGCAATCTCGGCAAGGTCGAGATATCCATTATCGCAACAGCCATATTCTGCCTGCTGTCCTCGAGCGTATACACGATCAACGACATGGTGGACGCGGAAAAGGATCGCCAACACCCGACGAAGAAGAATCGTCCGCTGGCCTCGGGACAGATATCGAATTCTCAGGCCACGACTATGGTCGTACTGCTGTGGGTTGTGAGTATTGTCGGCGCCTGGTTTATCAATCTCAATTTCTTCATCATCTCGCTGGTTTTTGTCGGTTTTAACATCATCTACAGTGCCTGGTTGAAAAATATCGTTATTCTCGATGTCATGAGTGTGGCGATCAGTTTTGTCATTCGGGCTTATGCGGGTGCGCTCGCAATCGATGTCACGGCGTCGAAGTGGCTCATTATCAACACCCTGCTCCTGGCGCTCTTTCTCGGTTTCGGCAAGCGCCGTCACGAGCTGATCTTGCTCGAGGAGGGCGCCACCGCCCACAGAAAAATACTCGACAAGTATTCGCCGTACCTGCTCGACCAGATGATCGGTGTGACCACCGCCTCGGTCGTGGTCATGTATATGCTGTATTCGTTCTCACCTGAAGTCATGAACAAACTCGGCACCGGCAATCTGTTCCTGACTATCCCATTCGTGGTTTATGGAATCTTCCGATACCTGTATCTCATCCACAAAGAGGAGCAGGGCGGCTCGCCTACCAGGGTGCTCATCACCGATAAGCCGATTATGATAACAGTCATTCTTTGGATGTTGACATCGATCATAATTCTATATTGGTTCTGATTATGAAAACAAAATTCTGGGTTTCCGTACTCGCAGTTCTGGCTCTCGTATTCGTCGTCTGCGGCGAGAAACAGCCGGAACAAACCAGCGCCGAGCAGGCGCCTTTTGAAGCTGACTCGCTTCTACCGGCAAGCGCCGGGGGTTACACACTGGCCTCGAGCACGGCCAGGCAGACGCCCGAGGAAGTGAAGTCATTGGTAGGCGACGACATCGCCGCCACCATGGAGCAGTATTCACTGGTCGGACTCGCGGCCGGAATCTACAAGGGCGGACGCTTTGCTCTCACCGTCCAGATCGCCCAGTTTCTTCAGCCGCTCGACGCCTTTGGCTATTACTCGATCGATCGGCCGGACGGCGCCGACACTACCAGTCTCGGCACCGAGGGCTACCTGAGCGGCCACACCTTCCGATTCACGCAGAGTGACTATACCGTGACACTTTCCTCGGCGGATTTGGGCGATTCAACTCTGCAGAATATCTTGCCGGTCGCAATCACTATCAGCGCCGCGATCGGTTCTTCACCGCCCCTGCCGGAGCAGTTTGGCCTGTTCCCCGAGAAGAACCAGGTGGTCCCGTCAAATCGTTACTATGCCGGTCGCTTCCTGCAGATTGACGATATCACAGGTGTCTTTACGGTTGATTATTTCCTCTCCGGTGATTCGCTCCGGCTTTTTCTTACCGACGACGGTTATGGGACAAAATTCGCCGCGCTTGTCAAGGCGAGCGGCCAGACCATGGAGTCCTCGCCGGCGCCCCCCGATTTCGTTTTTGACAACGGCTACGGCATTTTGTTCGACCAGGAACCCTACGGTATGATTCTGGCGGGACTCAAAGAAGGTCGTTTGATCGGCGCTATCGGCTACAATCCGGAAAAAGACGCACAGTTTGTCAGCGAGTGGGTGAACGGATTTACCGGCCTTGCCGGCAAGCAGTGATCGGCTGCGGAGAGCCGTCACGCGGTCAACTCTGCCCCTGCTTTTGTCGACGCTCCGGATCAGTCCTTGAACAAATCGTCGAACCGCTTCTTGCGGCTGTCTTTGGTGTCTGTCTGAGTCGATATTCCGCCCGGACGTTTCATGACGTTGCGCATCTGGAAGAATTCGCAGAAATTGGCTTTCTCCTTGTCCGGGATATTCGTCTCGATCGGTTCCTTGCATTGGAAGCGCCGGGTCGGATCGAAATGGCGGCACCCGCGGCAGCAGCGCAGCGATGCCAAGCAGTTGGGGCATTCATCGCTGCGGGCTACCTTGAACATGATGCCGGTCGGACGACCGCAGTTCCAGCACAAAAGTCCATCATCGGCCATGAGGACTCCTTTCAGTCAAGCTTCTGCCATAATGTAAGCAATCGCGATAAAAAGGCAAATGACGAAAATGGCATCCATCGCGACCGCGTTATTGATACGAGCGGGGAATAACCCGGTTCCAGGCCGATAAGGCAGTCTCAGAAACTCATGTCCGGTTTTGTATCTCCCTGATGAGTTCATCGGTAAACTCTGACGTGGAGCAATCGCCGCCGAGATCGGCGGTCAGGTGCTTTCCGATGGCGAGATTCAAAACGATCGCCTTCCAGATTCGATCGGCGGCCTGGTCCTCGCCCAGATGGCGAAGCATTAACAGGGACGAGAAAATCAGCGCCGTGGGATTGGCGATATTTTTGCCGGCGATATCCGGCGCGGTACCGTGAACAGCCTCGAACACCGCATATTCATCGCCGATATTGGCGCCGGGGACGACGCCCAGTCCGCCGACAAGCCCGGCGGCAAGGTCGGAGACGATATCTCCGAATAAATTGCCCAGCAGAAGCATGTCGTATTTGGTGGGATCCAGCACGAGGTTCATGCACAGGGCGTCGACAATCTTATCCTCGGCAATGATATCAGGGTACTCCTTTGATACTTCCTCGAATATTCTCAGGAAGAGTCCGTCGGAGATCTTCATGATATTTGCCTTGTGCACGAGCGTGATCTTCTTGCGCTTGTTCCGGCGTGCGTATTCGAAGGCCCACCGGGTCACACGATATGACGCCCGCTCGGTCACAACTTTCATGGCACTCACCACTCCGGGAGAAATCGTGCTTTCGATACCGGTGTAGAGGTCCTCGGTGTTTTCGCGGACAATGATCAGGTCGACCTTGTTGAACCGGCTCGGCACGCCGCCGATAGTTTTCACCGGGCGCAGGTTGACATACAGGTCGAGTTTCTGCCGCAGCGTTACGTTCGCGGATTTGAACCCTTTGCCGACCAGCGTGGTGATGGGACCTTTGAGCGCCACCTTGTTGGTTTTGACCGAATCGAGCAACGAATCCGGGACCGAGACGCCCTGTTCCTGGATCGCCGCCAATCCGGCATGTTGACGGTCCCATTCGATATCGACACCGGCAGCATCGATAACGCGCACCGCCGCTTCAGTCACTTCGGGACCGATCCCATCCCCCGGAATCAGTGTCACTTTGTGTTTTGCCATTGTGCTCCTGCCTTCAAGAATAGGTGCCGGTAGTATATGTTTCGGCGCTTAGTCTGTCAACGAGCCTGTCGCTGCCTTCTCATACGTCTGCCGGCAAAACCGCTTCAAGGCCTTTTTCTTGACATAACATCGACAAATGAGTATACTTTTACAGGCACCATCGTTGCTCCCCGGGGAACATGTTCGATCATCACAAACATCTGCTGCACGCGGGGAAGCATTTTCACCTCAGTAGCACCTCACATGTTAGACATAGCCGCCGGCTCAGGAGAAAAGGTACTCTCCGCCTGAGGGGGTAAGGCGTACTCGAGACGTACGCTACCGGTGGAGACTGGCCCGCCCCCGGTGTGCTCGGGCGGGCCGCTTTTTGTCTCACTGCCTGCTTCGAGCATTCTCTATCGCTTGATCACGAGCGGCCTAATATCCACCATCGAAGACCACGCGTTTTCGTTCTGTCTGGCCAGAAATACAGCTGCCTCTGCGACTTCCTGAGCCGTCAGCATCTTCTTGCCGGTGCTCGACCTGCTTGACTCCCGGCGGCTCCCCGAACCGAAAGTGGTGTCGGTGGAGCCCGGAGCGAGAACGGAAATCTTGATGTTGTCGTTGCGCACCTCACCGGCCACCGACTCGCTGAACACGTTGAGCGCGGCCTTGGTCGCCGCATAGGCAGCAAGATTCGGTACGCCATGACGCCCGGCCATCGACGATACGTTAATGATCTGTCCGCCGCCCTGCTTTTCATACAGCGGAAGCAGATCTTTGAAACAGAAATAGATGGATTTCAGGTTGGTGTCGAACATGAGGTCATAATCTTTTTCGCCGAGTTCGGTGACCGAACCGCTCACGCCGACTCCGGCATTATTAATGAAGACATCGATACGACCGAATTTCTTGTACGCCGTCTCAATTATGCGTTTCATTCCCGTCCGTTTGGAGACATCGGCTGTCACCGTTACCAGTTTGTCTTTGGGCAGCCTGAGAGATTTAGCGGTTTCCGCCAGTTGATCCTTCCCTCTCGCAGCCAGCACCAGTTTCACTTTTTCGTCTGCAAACTGACGGGCCATAGCGGCGCCTATACCCCGTGATGCACCGGTGATAACAACAACGGTATCGGTCAATAATCGCATATAACCTCCTCGCTAGGTAGGTATTCCATTGATTGTGATTCCAGAACACGAGGCATGGCATATCGTTCCAAATCGAGCATCGGACCGGGTGTAGCGAGCTGAATTGTCAAAGAAAAGCCCGACCGTCGCAAGCGTGGTCGGGCTAAAGCCGTATGGATGTCTTCTATGCCTGCTTGAATTTCTCCAGTATGCCGAGCACCATATCGATGTCGTGCGGTGTATGATCGGCGCAGACCTGGAAGCGGATGGATTGATCGCCTTTCGGCACCACCGGGTAGTTCAGGCCGGTGGCGAGAACGCCGTTGTCTCGCAGGAAATTCACGAGCTGAGTGGTTCGTTCGGTGTCGCGCACCATCAGCGGTGTGACCGGGTGCGGACTCGGCAGCGTCTCGTACCCGAGATCGATCAAACCCTGCTCGAACTTCTTGGTCATCGCCTGTAAGTGCTCGAGCAGCTTCTTGCCTTCATCGCTGTCGAGCATCTCGAGTGCGGCCAGTGATGCGGTCGCTTCCGACGGCGTGATCGGGTTCGTGTAGATATAGAACGGATTCTTTTCCCGCAGAAAATGAATGACTTCCTTGCGTGAGACGACATAGCCGCCGTTCACCCCGAGCGCTTTGCCGAGCGTGGCGACGAGGATATCGACGCCATCGGCATTCGTATACTCTTCGGTACCTCGGCCGGTCTTGCCGAGCGCGCCCACGCCATGTGAATCATCGACGACAACCACGATATCACGCGGGAATTTGTCATTGTACTTCTTTGCTATGGCCGAAATCTTGTCCAGGGGAGCATAGACTCCCCGCATGCTGAAGACGCCGTCGGTGACAACGATGAGATTGTCACACTTACCGATGCAGTCTTTCACGTTCTGTTCGAGCTGAGCCATGTCGACGTGCTTGTATACCTTCTTGTCCTTTGGGCGGGCAAGCTTCATGGCGTTAATGATGCAGTTGTGGTTCAACTCATCGGAGACAATGATTGTCTCGGGGGTTGTCAGTGTTGCTATCACGCCCATGACCGTGGAATAGGCGGCGCTGTTGATCATGCAGTCTTCACGCCGGTGAAACGCGGCCAGCTTCTTTTCCAGCCGGACATGCGGCTCGTATGTTCCGGAGATGAATCGCACCGCCCCCGGACCGGCCCCGTATTTCAGCGAGCCCTCCTCCTCGGCCTTGATAATTTTGTCGCGCAGCCCCATCCCGAGGTAGGAATTGGAGTTCATGCGAATGAATTCCTTGTCGCCGTAGCCCTCCAGCAGGACGCGTGGGCCCTTTTCTCCTTTCGGACGGATTACATCGACAACGACGTGTTCAGCGCCTTTGGCGGTACCGGACGACTCCAGTTCGGCAACAGCCGCTTTCAGATCCTTGACAAAATTATCCAGTGGCATATGCTCAATCACTCTTGCTTGAGGTTGCGGTTTCTTCTTCGGTCGATCCCGACCGCGATGACAGCTTCTCCAGCATATCGGCGGTCATATTTCCGATTGTATATTTCGGCTCCCAGCCCCACTCCTCGCGGGCGGCGGAATCATCCATGTAGTTGGGCCACGAATCGGCGATTTCCTGTCGGACCGGGTCGACTTCGTAATCAATCGTGAATTCGCTAATGTGCTTCTTGATTTCCGCGGCGAGCTGATCGGGCGTGAAATTCATGGCCGTGATGTTGAAGGCGTTGCGGTGAATCAATCGTGCACCGTCGGCTTCCATCAGGTTTATCATCGCCCGGAGCGCATCCGGCATGTACATCATGTCGAGATACGTGTCGCGGTCAAGATAGCACGTATACCGTTTGTGCTTGATTGCCTGGTAGAATATCTCCACGGCGTAATCGGTGGTGCCGCCGCCCGGTTCGGCCACATAGGAGATGAGTCCCGGGAACCGGACGCCGCGGGTATCCAGTCCGAAACGCTTATGGTAGTAGTCGCAGAGGAGTTCGCCGGCGACTTTCGTCACGCCGTACATCGTATCCGGGCGCTGGATTGTGTCCTGCGGGGTATTGTCTTTTGGTGTGTTCTTGCCGAAGGCGCCGATTGAGCTCGGGAAAAACAGCGAGCACTTGTACTGCCGGGCCGCCTCGAGCATGTTGTAGAGTCCGGTCATGTTTACCTGCCAGGCGACGTTGGGACGCGTCTCGCCTGTGGCCGACAGTACCGCTGCCAGGTGGTAGACGGTTTCGATATCGTAGATTTGCATGACGCGGGTTATGTGATTGGGGTCGGTAACATCGAGAAATTCGAATGGTCCGCTGTCGCGAAGTGTCTTGTCCGACGGCATCCTGATATCGGTCGCCACAACCCTGTCCGCCCCGTAGCGCTCCCTGAGCGCCATCGCCAGTTCCGAGCCAATCTGTCCCACCGCACCGGTAAGAAGTATCTGTTTCATGAAAGCAACCTTGGTTTCACGTCCCATCACGTGCCGGACCCGCAAAAGGATCCCTGACCGCGGGATACCACCCTCGCCAGCCGGCGCCATTCTGGCGGAATATACGAAACGGTACGGAAAAATCAATCTCGACCGTACCGGAATAGATACTGTCTGGTGTGGCGAACTCGACGGAGAATTGGCTCTGAGAAGAATGCGGGACTGTCCGACCTGCCCGCCGGAATTATTCGCGGATGTAGCTGAGCAGCTTGCTGTCGGTTTTGTACAACCAGAAGACTATGCCGACGATTCCGAGTATCCCGATCACGGCGACGAAATAGTACCACTTGAAACCGCCGATATCAAAGTCAGATAATTTCATTGTCTCCTCCTTCGCTAATGGTCTTGACTTGCGCCTGCGGTCCGCCGGAGAGAGTATTTTCATCCGTGACCGTCGCGAGGGCCGTCACCTATGTAACAGGACCGGCGCCGAGCTTGTTCACCTGCTGCCGTTGATTCGGTTATCCCGTATTACGTGAGTTCGGCTACCCGGGATTCATCACGGCTTTGAGAGCTTCGAGCAGCCGGGTCTTGTTGGCCATGGAAATCTCGCGGCCCTGTATCGGAAGACCATCGACAGACCGGGCGAACTTTCTGAGCTTGACAACCGGCATCGCCTCCAGATCGGCCCATGCCATGTCGGGAGCAGCAGCCGGTGCGGGCGCCGGGGTTGCCGGAGCTTCGACTTTCACCGGATCCGACGACACCGGTTCCGGGGTGGGAGCTTTCTCGACCGGCAGCGGAGTCGACATCGGCGGTGATGCTGCGGCGCGGGGCTTCGGGGTGCTTTTTCGCGGCGCTTTCGGTTTTCGTGCCACGTGCTCCTGAGCCTGCTTGCCGTCGTTCTCGGGCGTGTAGCGCGAGACGAAGCGGTTGTATGGAAGAATCGGGCTGACACCGCTGTCAGGGCGCGGGATCACGTGAATTGATACCAGCTCACCCGCCTTCTGTGCGGCCCGTGCTCCCGCGTCGATAGCGGCCCGAACCGCCTGCCAGTCACCCTCGATCTTGACGGTCACATGACCGCTGTCCATCGGCTCGGCCGATGCGATGACCACTTCACCGGTAGTGGTTGCCGCATGACATGCTTCCAGTGCTCCGGCGAGCCCCGTGGTTTCGATTAGTCCAAGTGCCTGATTTGACATACGTTGTTAAAATAACTACAAATGCTCCAAAACGCAAAGCTATTACGTATTAACGGCAAACCGGCAAAAAAATCCACCCGTACTCCCCCATGAATACGGGTGGCATCCACCAAAGAAAAGAGGACCTACCAAGCACTCGCTGTGGCGCTTAGGAGCAAAATGACAGTCGGGGTAAAGCAAGGCCCGTGCCGTTCGTCCGCGGACACCTCGACCCGCCCCCGGAACCTACTCTTATACAATTAGTTACGGGAGCACTTCGCGGATGAGTCGGTTCAAACCTAATCCGGCGATTCGTATGAACGTACGAATACCGGCACAAAAAAAGGTGGTAAGCGCCTGTTAAACAAGCGCTTACCACCACCAAGGAGTGTCGTGCGTTTTCGTACGTTATTACGATGCCACCGGTCTCTCCGTCTTGAGCACCGGCGGCTATTACTGCATGTTTACCGCTATCCGATCATTATCCAGGCTGATTCCATACCGCTTTAGCTTGGTACGGACTGTCGCCTCGTGAATCCCGAGCAGCCGCGCAGCCTCGCTCTTGTTACCCTGTGCGGCAAGAACCGCCTCCAGAAGTAACTGCCGCTCGAATTCCTCTACCCGGTCGAACAGGCTGGAAGCACCGCTCTCGGGTGAGATATCGGGTCCGCCGAAGAGCGAATCGGCCAGTCCTGCGAAATCACGACCCACAATCCGGTCCGCCATCAATTCGAGACGCTTGACCTTATTGCGGAGTTCTCTCACATTTCCCGGCCAGTCGTACTCAACGAAGTGATGCAGCAGTTCTGACGGCAGCTGTTCGTCCGGAGCAACGAGCCCGGCGCGCTGCATGAACAGACTCAGGAGAACCGGGATATCTTCCTTTCGTTTCCTGAGGGCCGGAATATGAAAGGCAATCCCGCTCAGTCGATAGAACAGATCCCGTCGGAAACTGCCCTCTTCGACCATGGCTTCCAGGTCCTTATTGGTAGCGGCGATCAGCTTGAAATCCAGCTCGATTTCTTTCGTGCCGCCAAGGGGAACGACCCGGCGTCGCTCGAGGACACCAAGCAACTTGGCCTGAAGCGACATCGGCATATCGCCGATTTCATCGAGATAGACCACGCCGCCGTTGGCATTCACGAACAAGCCCGGCTTTTCATGATCGGCTCCGGTGAACGCGCCGCGCTGGTAACCGAACAATTCGGACTCCAGCAGTGTCTCCGGTACCGACGCGCAGTTTATTGTCACATATGGTCCTCCGGGACGGGCCAGTGAGTGGTAATACCGGGCCATGTGATCCTTGCCGACACCGGTTTCACCGGTAAGCAGGACCGGCAGGTCAGACGACGCTACGAGCTGCATCTGTTTCTTGATTCGCCTGATCTCGGCATTGGCGGTCAGAAAATCGACCTGGGATTTCTCCCTTGACAGCTGAGACATACTGGCCGGCAGATCAAGCAAACCGATCATCTGACCAACTTCTTCGACTTTCACAGCTATTCGATTTCCGGAGTAAAACTCCTCGGCCCGCAACAGCCATGTCAGACGCCGGCGACGGTCAAAGGCTTCGCACGAGGCCGCCGCAACCATAGCGTCCACTTTCTCGAACCGCACACCGCTCCGGTCAAGGCGGTCGATAGCTTCGGTGAAGTGGTCAATCGCCTCCCCGGCATTGCCCGTGGCGGCAGCTATCTGTGCCTTGAGTTTCATCACGGCGCCCATCTCGACCGACTCATCCGCCTTTTCGAGCACGGTTATGGCTCTGGCTGCAAATTTCCGGGCGAACCGGTAATCGCCCGTACGAACAGACACCTCGGCCAACTGGCGAAGCGCCCGGCCCGTCAGTGCCGACTCCCGGCCGTACTGCTCGGACTTCTCGAGGGCCGCAGTCAGCGTGACGCGGGAATCGTCATAACGGTGCATCCGGTACTGAAGCTCACCGAGGTAAGTCAAATAGACCGCTTCGTCGTAACGGCTCTCCTGGCTCATAATCAGCGGGTACGCTGCCTTCAGGGTTTCTTCAGCCCGGTCATACTCGGCCATTTGAATGTAGACATATCCCAGGGACAACAACGCCCGCGCCTCTTCGAGCTCGTCACCGAGTTCACGAGACATCTCGACATTGAGTTGCAGATGACGGGCGGCGTCTGAGAATTCTCCGATAAAGGTATAAATCCGTCCGATGTTGCCCATCATGAATGCGAGCTTTTTCGTATCACCCAACTTGCGGGCGATTTCGATGGCATCCAGAAGGATGGTCAACGAATTGGTATAATCGTTCTGGTGGAAGAACAGGCCGGCCAGCAGGTTCAGTGCCCGGCTCTGCCCCTCAAGACAATCCTGACGGCGGAAGATCGATTCCGCGTCACGGAAGGCTCGTTCTGCTTCCTTGAATTCACCCATATCGCGCAGGATCCCGCCGACCGTGAGAAAGATCTCGGCCAGCAGCAGGGTTTCGCCCTGTGCGGCCGCCATCGACTGGGCCGTGCGCGCTAATTTCAGTGCAATCGGATAGTCCGACAAGGAAGCATGAGCCTTTGCGACGAGCCGCAACGCTGAAGCAGCGTGCTCGTCGGCCGCGTTATCGAGAACCTCTCGGCTACCCTCAAAATACTCGACAGCCCCGGCAAAATCGCGCCCGTCAATCATCGCCTGAAGATGGCGAACCAGCGACCGACGCAACTCCACGCTCATATCAGTTAGCTTCCCCATCTTATTGCTCCCTCCTGATAACGGCATCACCTTGATGATAGCTGCTCTTGTTCGGAACCCGGCTGTTGAATGCATCCTGGTACCGCCTGTCGAAAACGACCGGCTCGATAGCGGATGAATTCAGATCGTAAATCAGGTAGTTGAAAATGAAATCGACCACCACGAAACCGGTCACGTTCAGACTGGTGGTGGTGCGATCCTTGGTCGGCAGGGTGGAATAGCTGTTATCGCCGCCCCAGGGATGGCCGCCGCCTTCGGTGTCACCCGGAGGATCATCATTGACATCGCCGGGAGGAACCGGCGGCACGTTCGTGAATGCCCCGACGTCCACCGGGACGCTGGCGAGCAGCACGAGGAGGATCGCGAACAAAGTTAGTACGCGTTTCATGACACACTCCTTGGTTTAGTATGTTAAGACAGGCTCATATGGACATATCTATCCGGCGGGAAGGGATTTGTGTGAGGAGGGGAAAGAATTAGCGTCCTAATCCTTCACTCACAAGATACTCGTCGTTTAGATTTACGTCAAGGTTTTTTCCACTCCGGACACTGTGCTGGCAGAAGACCGGGGCCGGCTCAGAATTCAGGCGATTTCGAGAAAAATGATCAAAACTCCGTGAGCTGACGCTCTCATTTGCACCACCGGGTTCAGCATATGGATAAACTTGCTCTCAACCGGAGCCGATAGAATAACGTATAAGTGAGTGCCTTGCATATTTTCTTGCAATCTAAAGGAAACCGAGATACCTTGGCGGTGTAAGAGGGGTCGATACCAAACAATACAATTCGAGGCACAGGGATTCGGTAAATCGAATGGAAACAAGCAAGCATATACGGATCAACGATCTCAAGTCTATCTGGCCGATAATTCGCCGCCGGAAGTGGCTTATCATCCTGCCGTTTATACTGGTGTCCGGGATAGTCGCTGCCGGATCGTTTCTGATGACGCCGGTTTATGAGGCCGGCACGATTGTATCGATTGATACCCAGGTGCAGCTATCCGAAGAGCTCCAGCGGCTGATCGGCAGATCGCGCTCGTATTACAGCCGCGCTGACCGCAGCGACCAGTTGCGCGGGATATTTAACGAGATTACTTCAACGCGATATGTCTCACTCCTCGACGAACGGCTGCATCTGTCCGATAATCCGGAAATTGCCAGGGAGGCGGTCAAGGTCACCGCGCGGGTGCCCGGCATGCGCCGCGAACGAGCAGTGCTCGATATCCTTCAGAACGAGCTTCGCAAGCAGATATCGATTCAGTTTGCAGCCAGCGACCAGATCCGTATCGGCGTGGAATCACCCCGGCCGGCCGAGGCGCAGGATATCGCCAATACGCTTGCCGAGATTTTCATCTCCGAACGCCACAAGCAGGAGATGGCCTCGATACGATCTTCGCAGGATTTCTCGGATATCCAGTTTCAGAAGTACGAGAAGTTAGTAGAGGACAAGGTGGCGGAGAAGACGCAGTTCGAGAAAGACTTCATGAAAATTCAACTCGACGAGTCGATCACTTCTGACTCGAACCGCTCCGAGATAACGGCTGAAATCGACCGCACCAACAACGATATCGAGGAATTCAGGAGTCAGGAACGAGACCTTCTGGCCAAGCTCGTCAAAGAATCTGACCTCTCGACCAATACTCTTTCTCTGAACGAATCCGACAAGGTCACGCGTACGAAAGAAGAGCTGAAGGAGCAGTTGCGCAATATCAGCAACCTGATGATACGGTATACGTGGAGCGACCCGCAGATTCTCAATAACAAGCTCAAGCAGAATAATCTCATTAAGTCTGTGGAGGAAGAGAACGAGCGGCTCGTCAAACAGCAGTACTCCGGCTACTCGGAGAGTGTACAGGATATGCTCGTGAATCTGTTCAATATCCGGGCTAACCTCGACTACCTGTACTCGAAAGATTCGTATCTTCGTTCGGCCCTCGACGAACTGACTGACAAGATGAATCTGATTCCCGAGTACCAGGCCAAGCTGAACCGACTCAACCAGGAAATAGCCACGGCGACGGAGCTCCGCGACAAGTTCAAGAAACAGCAGGAGAGCTCATCGATCTCGCAGGCGTTGCTGCAGGATATGTCATCTTCGAAATACCAGGTAGTGGAACCGGCCAAGATTCCATTCGCACCTTTCAAACCGGACCGCATACGAATCATCCTGCTGGGAATCGTACTTGGAATAGCGATCGGAGCGGGAGCGGCTACCGTGGCGGAACTGATGGATTCTTCATTCAAGAATGTCGAAGATGTCCAGGAGTATCTCGATTTGCCGGTTATCGGTGTCACGCCCAAAATAGAGTTTTTGAAGCGGGTGGCAAAATAACTGCTGATTAGAAGAATTGTATGATTTGAGGACGGCCGTTTGATGCGGCCGTTTTTTTGTGCGCCGGTCCGGACCCCAAAGGTCAGAACCCGGAATCCTGCGTCGGTTTCTGGACAATCCCCTTGTTCAGGTGACCGTTCATCTTGACGATCAGCGGCTGTTCAAAACGCAGATGGCGGGTATAGGTCTTCTCGCTGGCGGCGGGCTGTTCGGCCAGCCAGTCCCAATCGATAAATGAGTTTCTCACCATCGAATCAATCGTGAAATAGCCGATTCTGAAGGACGTCAGGTTCTGGAAGAAGTGGGTGCCCTGCGATGGAATTACCTTGATATCCTTGAACCCCGCCTCGATGATGACGCGCGCCCCGGAAATGTGGTCCCACTCTACCGGGATGCCCAGCCACGGGTCTGCCGAGCCCCATCGACCGACGCCTATCAGCAAAAACGGTCTCCCGATAGCTGACAGGGAAGCATTATACTGCGCCACCTCGCGAGCGACATCGACGCTCTTCGACCGGGTAAAGCGCTCCGGGTCGACCATGACGATATCGTACAGGTCATTGATCAGGCCGTTTCCGAGTACCTGTGAGCTGCGGCAGACGAGTTCTTCCTCGCCGATGTCATCGAACTGAAGTTCATCGATCTCGTGGCTTTTCACCAGCGGCCGGATCTGGAGAAAGGCAAATTCGGCCGGCTGTCCGGGAGTAGCGGGCATGTTGACCGCGAACTCGATTTCCACCGGGGAGCTCATTCCCCACTGGCCCATGTCGGTGATCAGCTCCAGAATCTCGGGCAGAGGGAACAGATCGTTTTTCAATACCGGCGCAAACGTAACCAATCGTACGCCCTGTCTCGACAGGCCGTCGTATATGGCGTCGTTCTGTATCGAATACGTGGACGCCACATTGGCCAGCGTTCCGTCCTCCTCGGCAACATCGAGATGGTGCCGGGCGAGCGTCAACGGCTGACGGTCGGACTCACCTGAACTCGAGGAATTGAGTTGGAGCGCGTAGAATTCTTTCTGCGTGTAGTTGAGGGTATCCTCGACATCGGCAAACTGGGTCAGGTGGCGCGGATATTTCGGGCAGAAACGGACAGTCAGCCCGCCTTCAACTACCGTCTTGCCGAGCCCCAGGGCAACCGAAGCAATACCGTCGCCGGTGGTCATGGGCGGTCGCGGATAGAAATTATGAGAACGCACGACACCTGAGAAGTCCGGGTAGAATCGGTCGCTGTGCTGTTGTCCGATCAACCGCTGAATCACGACCGCCATCTTTTCTTCCTCAAGCCGGTACGGCGCCGCCTGCATGTATGCTTTCGCCCGGCGGCAGAACGTCGAAGCGAAGACGCGTTTTACGGCCTCGAGCAGGTGTTGCAGCCTGACTTCGGGATTCGTGTGATTATTGGACAGCATATAGGTCGTGTAAACGCCGGCGAACGGCAGGTAACGGGAATCCTCGAGCAGGCTCGATGAGCGCACCGCAAGGGGATACGGCATCAGGCCTATGAAACTCTTCAGGTCCTGGTACACATCCTCAGGGAACCGGCCGGTAAGGAAGCGGGCTTCGATTTCGGTATCATCCTCTGACTGAATGGCGAAATCGCGAAGTTCATTCTGGTCGATAAATCGGTCGAAAACATCGGTGCCCAGGACGACAGCCGAAGGCACAGCAATATGCACGCCCTCGATTCGATTCTGGATCTTGAAATTGTTGATCAGGGAAGTAATGAATCCGAGACCGCGCGCCTTGCCGCCGAGTGATCCGCCGCCGATCCGGGCGAAACTGGAGGCGCTGTCGAATGTCTCCGGGTCAAAATCAAGAATATCGCCGCGGTAACGCTCGCGCCGGTATTCCCGAAGCGACCGAATCAACTCCTGCCTGAGATCGGCGACCGAGTCGAAATCGCTGACTTTCTGCGGTCGCAACTGGTGCGCCAGCCAGAATTCCGTCCGCGCCTTGAGCCAGTTCGAGAAGTGGTTACGTTCGGAGTGGAACTTCAGCGACTCATCCGGAATGGTCTGAAGCTTCTTCTCAAGAGACCGAAGGTCGGTGGCCCGGTCAACATAGTCGCCGTCGGGCATCCTGAACACAAAATCGCCAAAACTGAAATTGTTGATCATGAATCGCTGCAGATCGTGAAGGAGAATCGGCGATGTTTTCAAGAGAAACGAAACGCCCAGTTTGCGCGCGACCGGCTCCAGTCTCGGAGAATCCGATTGCAGCAGGATCGGGATATCGAAATGAGATTTCTTTACGGCCCGGGCAAACGTGATCCCTGCTTCCGGGTCGGTCTGTCCTGCTCGCGGGAACTCGATATCGGATATGACGCCCAGGATGCACTCCTGGTATTTCTCGAAATACTCCCACGCTTCGTCGTAGTTCTCGCACAACAAAATCTTCGGGCGGGCCCGCATGCGAAGCAGCTTATGCGGGACATTGACGCCTTCGGAAATCAGGCTCTGGGAGTGTTTGAAAAGCTCGGAATAGATCATCGGCAGGAAGGACGAGTAGAAGTGCACGTTGTCCTCGATGAGGATTATCGATTGCACTCCCACCATGCGCGTATCATGATCGACATTCAATCGATCCTCGATATACTTGATAATCGAAATAAGAATTCGAAAATCGCCCTGCCAGATGAAAACCTTGGTGAAATCCGAGGTGTCGTGGTGGCTGAGCAGTTCGTTCAGACCGCGATCGTCGTGGGTCAAAAGCACTACCGGGATATCGATCTTTGCTTCCTTGATCCGGTGGGCAAATTCGAGCGCGCTCATGTCACCGAGATTGAGGGTGGTGATGATCAGATCGAACCGCCGCTCGTGCGAGGCAAGCTCGATTGCCTCCCGGCCGCTCGAAACCCGCGTGAGGCCGGGCGCCTGGCTCAGATTGAGGTCGTGATATTCCGAGAGGATCATCTCGTAGAGCTGGCCGTCCTCCTCGAGAATGAACGAGTCATAGAGGCTCGATACCAGCAGTACCTCCCTGACCCGGTGACGCATCAGGTCCTGGAAGGCGTGGAAACGGGTAATGTATCCGTGTTCTTTGAGCAGTTGTTCGAAGGTCGACATCATTATTCCACTGATTTATACCGCGATGGTAACATAAAAAACGGAGCGGCGAAATGCCACTCCGTTTTCGATCGGAACTTTCGATGCGATCAAGACTTAGATGCCCTGATCCATCATGGCGTCGGCCACCTTGATGAAGCCGGCGATATTGGCGCCGTCCACGTAGTTGCCCGCGGAGCTGTACCGCTCGGAGGCGACCATGGAGGTGTCGTGAATGTTCTTCATAATCTGGGCCAGGCGCTGGTCGACCTCATCGCGAGTCCAGGCGTAGCGCATGCTGTTTTGGGCCATCTCGAGACCTGAGACCGCCACGCCGCCGGCGTTCGCCGCCTTACCGGGACCGTAGAGAACCTTCCTGTCGATAAACAGATTCACGCCGTCCGGGGTGGTCGGCATGTTCGCGCCCTCGGAGACGACATAGACGCCGTTGTTGGCCAGGTTCTGCGCGTCCTTGCCGTTGATCTCGTTCTGCGTTGCACTCGGGAAAGCGCACTCGGCCTTGTGGTTCCAGAGCTGGTTGTAGTCCAGACTCGGATCGACCGGCGTATAGGTCGCATCTTTGTACTGGTCGGCGTACTCTTTGATCCGTCCGCGGCGGACGTTCTTGAGGTCCATGATGAAGGCCAGTTTGTCGCGGTCGATACCGGCCGGATCGTAGATGTAACCGCCGGAGTCCGAACAGGTCACTGTCTTAGCGCCGAGATCGAGCAGCTTCTCGATCGTATACTGCGCCACGTTACCGCTTCCGGAGACGAGGCAGGTCTTGCCTTCGAGCGTCTCGTTGCGGGTGGCGAGCATATTGGCCGCAAAGTACACCGCACCATAGCCGGTAGCCTCCGGACGAATCAGTGAACCGCCCCAGTTCATGCCCTTGCCGGTCAGAACGCCGGTGAACTCGTTGCGGATACGCTTGTACTGGCCAAACAGGAAACCGATTTCGCGACCGCCGACACCGATATCACCGGCAGGGACGTCGGTGTTCGGACCGATGTGACGATTCAGCTCGGTCATGAAGCTCTGGCAGAAACGCATCACTTCCATGTCGCTTTTGCCCTTGGGATCGAAATCGGATCCGCCCTTACCGCCGCCCATCGGAAGCGTCGTCAGGCTGTTCTTGAACACCTGCTCGAAAGCGAGGAACTTGAGGATGCCGAGGTTGACCGAGGGGTGGAAGCGAAGACCGCCCTTGTACGGTCCGATTGCGCTGTTCATTTCGATGCGGAAACCGCGGTTGACCTGCACCTCGCCCTGATCATCGACCCACGGTACGCGGAACATAATAACGCGTTCCGGCTCGATAATGCGCTCGAGAATCCGGGCCTTGCGATATTCCGGGTGACGGTCGAGCACCTTCACCAGCGACTCGGCCACTTCCTGCACTGCCTGGTGAAATTCCGGCTCGGCCGGATTCTTGGCTTTGACATCGGCCATCAGGTCACTTACGAAAGTGACGCCGGTGGTCCTGGTGTCAACTCTGACATCGCCAATTTTGTCTGCCATTACACACTACTCCTTTTAGGGTTAAGATGTATGCTAGAGAATTGTATTCGGTCTTTAGCCGGTCGCGGCGGTTTTGCCGGGATAGGCATTCTCCTCCGGTTTTTGAGAGGGCTTCATTATTAGTATAGGCGGGAGGTAATTTCCCGGCAATGGGGAGAAAACCCCATTTACGAAAGTATTAGTGGGTAGTTATGCGCCGATTATGGAGAAAAAACGGGGAGTTTTGTACCGATTTGCGCTTATTATAAGTGCATGGGTTTGATTATCTACGGTTCAATAATATGATTACGGATGCAGTACTTGACTATATCGGTCACGTTGCGTGCATTGAGCTTTTTCATAATCGACGCCCGGTGCGTCTCGGCCGTCTTTGGGCTGATGTTCAGGACATCGGCCACCTCCTTGGTCGAGTAACCATCGGCGAGTAACCGGGCGATTTCACGTTCCCTGGGCGTCATCAGTCCGCCGGGTCGTTGCGAGTTTACCAATGGACGCACGTACTCAGCCACCAGGTCCTGGCTGGCCGGGCCGGAAATGTAATAGTCTCCCTGTGCTGCTTTCTTGACAGCGTAAATCAGCTCCTCGAAACTGCTGTCTTTGAAAAGAAAACAGCGCGCCCCGCTCTCGAAAGCGCCCCGCAGTTGTTCTTCGTTATGACTCTCTGAGAGGAAGACGATCTCGGTCCGCGGGTGCCGCTCTTTTATCCGTCGCGCGGCCGAGATTCCGTCGAGGATCGGCAGGATGACATTCATGATGATGACATCAGGATTCAGCACCGCCGTCTGCTCCACAGCCTCCGTGCCGGTGCTGCCGTTGCCGACAATCTCGAAATCCTCCTCCTGCATGAAGAGTGCCACCAATCCCTCGCGAAAGAGGCTCTGACTGTCAACGATGAATATCCGTATCGGCTGTTTCTGCATATTAATACCGCCCGCAAAAATAGTACAATAAGTCCGTGCTTTCAACGGCTTTCTTGTTTCAGCAGCAACCATTCAACCAGTGGATGGGAACAATCTGTCCGAAAAAACACTCTGGAAGAAGGATGAAAAGTCGTATCTTACCTGCAGACGCCTCGGGCAGGGGCTCGAGCGCCTTTTTCAAAGATTCCGGTACGGCCAAAGTCGTTGCCAAACCGACGTCAAAACGGTATACTCCCTGCTTAACATCTCGGACTCGGGCCGCCGCACAGAATGGAAGGGCGATGTTGTATTCTCGATGCATAGTTCTCGTGGCCGATGGTGCGAGAGCCGATCTGATGAAACAGCTTCTGGATTCCGGTGAATTGCCGAACATCACCCGGCACATCACCGACCGGGGCTGTTACCGCACTGCCCTTACCGTCTTTCCCAGTACTACCGGCCCGGCGCATATACCCTTTGTATCCGGCATTCACCCCGGCACCGCCAATGTCCCGGGCTATCGCTGGCTGTCTCGTGACGTCCATGATACGAAGCGCCGCAGTCTCAACCGACACCGGAGTCTGAACTCACCGCTCGGGTTGTTTCTCGGCGCCGATATGGATGTCGACAAGTCAACATCGCTCTTCGAATACTTTGACAAACCGGCCGCCATACTCGAACCGGTGACTTTCTGCAAGAATCAACGGCTGTACAAGATTATCGTGCGCCGTCTGTACCATGTTGTCCGCGCCCACAAGACCGACAACTGGGGGCCTATCGATCAGATGATCGAGCGAAATATCCTGAAACGAATCCGCTCAGGAAGTGAATGTATCGTGGCTACGTTTTTCGGCATCGACGAGTACTCACACCTGTACGACCCCTTCGATCATCGTACCATAGGGGCCTATAAGAATATCGATAAGGCCATAGGCAACATTGCTGATCTGCTCAAGGAGAGAGGGATCTACGATGAGACGGTACTTGCGGTGGTCTCGGATCACGGGTTGAGCGCCACGACAGTCCATATTCCGCTGGTCGATATTGTCAAGGAGCACGGATTCACGCCGTATTATTACCCGAAACTGTATCGGCGACAGATGGACAGCGCCGTGATGGAAAGCGGCAACGCCATGGCGCAATTGTATTTCAAACGGGGCGACCGATGGGGGGCCAACTGGCGTTACGAAGAAATGCTGACCGACAACCGCGTGTCGAAGCTTCTCGACAGCCTGATTAAAACGGAGGGAATGTCATTTGCCGTGGCGCGTGCACATAACGGCGGAATTGTGTTCGTCGGACCACGCGGCAGGCTGTGGGCGGAAACCAATGGGGATGGGTACGCTATCACCACCGAAGGTCAGCCTCCCCTGCCGGATCACCCGGTCGGCTACTTCGGCAAACAAGAGCTGTTCGAAAAGACGTTCCACTCGGCCTATCCCGATGCAGTCAACCAGGCGTTCATGTTGTTCTCCAGCGAACGAAGCGGCGACCTCTTATTGTCCAGTGATCCGTCCTACGATCTCCGGCTTCAGCACGAGGACCCCGAACATCACAGCTCCCACGGGTCCCTGCATCGCGAGCACATGCATGTCCCGCTTGCGTTGAGCGTGCCGGTGGAAGATGAGTATGTATATAATTACGATATCGTTCCCACCATCCTCAATCTGACCGGCAAGAATCCTACGCGGCCGTTCGACGGCCGTCTGCTGGCAGTTCGAAACGGCTCATCACCAGGGACCACTGATGAAGCTGTCAATCCACCCGCCGTTGCGGAGGAGGAACCGGTAACCAAAAAGGGCAAGGCCAACTGGATATCCATTGGCATCACGGTCGGCATCATCGTGATGGGAATGGTAATCACCGGCATCTTCAAAGACGATATTTTCGGATTCGGCCAGACCCTGATGCAAACCTACGGACAGGGAAAGGTCGATCTGCTGCTTTTACTACTGACGGCTGTGAGCAGCACTCCGCTGGCTTTGCCCATCTGGGGATACGCGCTTGTCGGCGTAGCGATGGGGTACAATATCTTTCATCTTGCTATCGTGATGGCCCTGGGTTCGGCGACCGGTTCGTTTGTGACGTTCATGCTCGGACGGTATTTCGGACAGACGGACTGGCTCAAGCGCAAATTCCCACAGTTGCAGAAGCATCCGTGGGCGCATGGTCGGTCGCGCTCGGTGGTTACACTCTTTCTCTTTCTGGGCACGGCATCGCCCCTCCCGTGCGATGTGTTCTATGCCGCCTGCGGCTTGAAACGGTTCCCGCCGGCGCTATTCTGGGTAACGATGGTGGCGGCCAGATTTGTCAGGTATATCTATCTGGGACTGGGATTCGGGTTCTTTCACAAGTTCATGTGAAAATTTATCCAATTGGACAACAATCAGTTAGCTAGACCATAGCAGAAAAAGCGCGGGTATCCTGAAACATTGTCGTTGACATAATGGTTATATTGGTTAAATTAACCAAACGGTTAGTTTAACCTTATAGTTAGTTATGAGCAGAAATCAAAAACAGGCGACGGATTCAAACTCGTCGATGAACACCCGCGATCGGATTATCGATGCAGCCCGCGACGAGTTCTCCATCTACGGCTTAGCCGGTGCCCGAGTAGACCGTATTGCCCGCAAGGCGATCGTCAATAAGGCGATGATCTACTATCATTTCTCTTCAAAGGAAAACCTGTATCGGGAAGTAATCGGTTCCTTTTTCGCTGAAATCAGCGATCGTTTCAAGGAGCACCTCGATTCCTCTCAGTCGATTGAGGAACTTCTGGACAAGATCGCCGAAACGTATTCGCAGTTGCTGACCAGGCATTCGCTTATTCGTCCGATCATTCTCCGCGAGCTGGCCAATCCGCGCGACGAAGTGCTGGATATGATCACCGAGATGCTGTCGGCGTCCGGGCTGCCCGGGGTGCTCCAAGCGAGGCTGTCGGAGGGTGTCAAAGACGGCACCCTGCGACCCGTTGATCCCCGTCAGGCGGTCCTGTCATTTATTCTGCTCAATGTCGGTTATTCCCTTGTCGCCCCGGTCGCTAACAAATTACTCAAAGTTGATAATACCAAACGGTTTATCACCGAAAGAAAGCAGGCTGTCGTTGATCTGTTCTTGTATGGATTGAAAGTGAGAAAACAATGAAATATGTGATTCTCCTCTTACTGATTGTAACCACGGTATCCGCGAGTGCGCGTGATCTTTCACTCGGCGATGCCTACACTCTCGCCCGACAGCATGCCTACAGCCTGAAGAAAGCTGCGGCGGAACGGGAAGCCGCCGAGTCGGCGCTGAACGCGGCCAGGTCGGAACGATATCCGACTTTGTCAGCCGATGCGAGAGCGCAGTATATCAGCTACGTGCCGACCCTGGACATTAATATTCCCCCCAATTTCCAACTGACCCGCGAAGTGGGCACGAAGGACAACTACCAGACTGATTTGCGCCTCACCATGCCCTTGTTCACCGGCGGGAGAATCAGCGGTGGAATCAACCTCGCGAAGGCCACCCGGGATTATTACCAGGCTCTGGAACAGACGGATATCGATCAATTATATCATCTCACCCGGGTCGAGTATCTCGGTCTGTACCGCATGGACCGTACGTTGGACGCCGCCAACGCCGCGCTGAAACGGGCCCGGGTAATCGCCGCCGATGTCGATTCGGCGTTCGCCGGCGGGGTCGCCGACTCGGTCGATATCCTCGAGGCGCAACTGGCTGTTTCGAACGCCGAGTTTGGTGTTAAGCGGGCCGAATCCGACCGACGGTCATCCGAAATCAGGCTTGATGTTTTGCTCGGATTGCCGGCTGATGAAAGTCTCACCCTCACGACTGAGCTCCCGTCTCCCGAACCGGTTGAGCTGACATCGACCGTGGCCTCGGACAAACCGGAATTAATGGCCGCCGACATGGGCGTAAAGATGAGTCAGTCATCGGTCAAGCTGAGCAAGGCAAATTACTTCCCCACTGTCTCGGCATTCGGCGGCTACTCTTACGGTAAACCGAATCTCGACCGGTTTAACAACACCTGGAACGACTACTTCACAGTCGGCGCCACGCTGTCCTGGTCGTTCAATCTCTTTGGAAAGACGGTCCACAAGTCGAGTCAGGCTCGATGGAATCTGGAAGCTTCCCGTCAGCAGCGCGACAATGTGGCCGAACAACTCAATCGGGGGGTAAAACTCGCAATCGAACAGGTCAAGCTGGCATACGAGAGATACCGTAACGCTCATCAGCAGTACACGATCAGCAGTAACAACTATCGCCTGGCAAAGATGAAACACGACCAGGGAGCCCTCTCGACCAATCACCTGCTGGAAATAGACGCCAACCTGACTGCCGCCGAGGCGTCCCTGGCGGCGGCCGAGGCTGAATACCATATAGCCATGAGTAACTACTATTACGCAGTCGGATCGCCTGAACTGAGAGAAGGAAAATAACATGAGGTACAAAACATATATCCTGGCGGCGGCACTGTTGTCAGCGGTCGCCGGTTGTGGCGGCGGAGAAGGCACGATAGGCGGTTCCGGTTTCGTTGAAACTGACGAATCAATTGTCTCTGCTCAGACTTCGGGCCGTGCCATGACGCTGAATTTTGACGACGGCACGATTCTAAAGTCCGGCGACACGCTCATGGTCATCGACACGACCATGGTGAAGCTGGAGTTGTCGGCTGCCCGGGCAGGCAGGTCAGTGATAAACGAAAACCTGCAGACAGCCAGGGTACAGGTCGATCAGGCGCAGAGCCGCGAATCATACGCAAAAACTGAATTTGACCGCGTCTCCCGACTTTTGAAATCAGGGACCGCCACCCAAAAGCAGTATGACGCCGCGAAATTCGAATATGACCAGGCGGTTTTGGGACTCAAATCCGCCAGGGCCAATGTCAGCGCCCTTCAGGCACAGGTCAAGAAAGCCGACGCCGATATCGACCGGCTGCGCCAGCAACTTGACTACTCCTTCCCTACCGCGCCCATCAACGGCGTTGTCACGGAGAAGTATATCGAAGTAGGCGAACTGATGGCGCCCGGAAAGCCCATCCTGAAAGTATCGCGTATCGACACCGTATGGGTGAAAGTCTACCTGCCTGCCGGCG
Organism: uncultured Ignavibacteriales bacterium; assembly: GCA_964396245.1. Classification (GTDB taxonomy): domain Bacteria; phylum Zixibacteria; class MSB-5A5; order GN15; family FEB-12; genus CAYNEO01. The sequence continues at coordinate 17,044 of CAYNEO010000004.1, read as the reverse complement.
ATCTTGCCAAAATCAAACTCGGTGACAGCGCAAGCGTGAGCACCGAATCCGGCGGCAAGAGCCTGACCGGAACGGTGATATGGTCGGCCAGTGAAGCCGAGTTCACCCCCAAGAACGTCCAGACCAAGGAGTCCCGGGCGGATCTTGTGTACGCGGTGAAGGTCAGTATTCCCAACCCTGACGGCATCTTAAAAATCGGTATGCCGGTGTACGTGACTTTGGAGAAATGATGAGCTTCGCCAGCGTGTCACATGTGTCGAAGGCCTACGGCAAGATACAGGCTCTGAGCGGTTTCTCGATCGACATCGATGAAGCGCAGATTGTCGCGCTTGTAGGGCCCGACGGCGCCGGCAAGACGACGCTGATTCGGATCATGTGTCACCTGCTGGATATGGACGAGGGTACGGTGACAATCGACGGCAAAGACGTGGCAAAACGGTTTGACGATATCAAGAGCATTCTCGGTTACATGCCACAACAATTCTCGTTGTACCCGGACCTGACGATAGAGGAAAACCTTCGATTCTATGCCGGTATTTACGGGTTTACGGGCGAGCCGTTCAGGAGAAAGAAAGAGCAACTGTACGAGTTTTCCCAACTCGGGCCGTTTGCCACACGACGCGCCGGGGCGCTTTCGGGCGGTATGAAGCAGAAGCTCGCGCTGTCGTGCGCGTTACTGCACGAGCCGAAACTTCTGATTCTCGATGAACCCACGACCGGCGTCGATCCGCTGTCCCGGCGGTACTTCTGGGAGATGCTGACACAGTTGAAGAAAGAGGGCGTGACAATCCTGGTATCGACGCCCTATATGGACGAGGCCGCCCTTTCGGACAAAACCTGTGCGATCTACGGCGGACGAAAACTGACCGAAGGACCTCCCGACGAACTGGCGAGTCAGTATCGGGGCACGATCTACTTCGTCGACAGAGAACCGACATCCAAGCTCGTGCAGGACATTTCTTCAGCCGACGGCCTGACGGCGCGACGCTTCGGTACGGGGATGAATCTGTACGTCGAAGAAGGCCGCCAACTCGGCAGTCTCTCGGATCACCTTCGGAACCTGGGAATAGATACCGCCTCGCTGAAAAAAACGACACCGTCGGTCGAAGACCGTTTCATTCAACTGATGGAGGAGCAACGTAACCGTGGCTGAGTGTGCTGTTTGCGTGGAAGAACTCACGCGGAAGTTCGGAGAGTTCACCGCTGTCGATCACATTTCGCTGACGGTCGACAAGGGTGAGATTTTCGGGTTTCTCGGCGCCAACGGCGCCGGAAAAACAACGGCTATCCGCATGCTCACCGGCCTGCTCGAACCGACATCGGGCAAAGGCGAGGTTGCCGGACTCGACATTATCAATCAAACGGAACTGATTAAAACAAAAATCGGCTACATGTCACAGAAGTTCTCCCTGTATCCCGACCTGACCGGCCGGGAAAACCTTGTCTTCTATGGTTCGGCGTACAACCTGCCTCGGAAACAGGTGCGCGAAAGAATTAAGGAACTGTCGGCGGAACTGGAACTCGAAACGTTTCTGGACCGCCGGACAGAATCTCTTCCGGTGGGGTGGCGGCAACGGCTGGCGCTTTCAGCGGCATTGCTCCATAAACCGCAGATACTTTTTCTCGATGAACCCACGGGCGGCGTTGATCCCGTGTACCGCCGACTATTCTGGTCGGCACTGTACGATTTAGCCGAACAGGGCGTCACCATATTTGTCACGACGCATTACATGGACGAGGCGGAGTACTGCAACCGAATCTCGATCATGCACCAGGGTAAAATCATCGAGATCGGTGAACCGCTGGAACTGATCCGCTCTCACGGGAAGAAAAACCTTGAAGACCTGTTTGTCGACCTGATCCGCGGCAGGGAGGCGCAAAGTGCGTAAGATCCGGTTCATCGCCCAGAAGGAATTCTACCACATCCTGCGCGATCCGCGTTCCCTGGCCATTATCTTCCTCATGCCGCTGATGATGACCTTCCTGTACGGCTTCGCTATCAATCTGGATATTGAGCACATCACCCTGGCCATCGTCGACAAAGACAACACTTTCGAGTCGCGGCAACTGACCGAAAGTTTCTACAACTCCACGTATTTTAACAGGCCGGAGAACCCGGTCGACATGAAAGATCCGGCCGATATCCTCCGGGCAGGCGATGCCACTGCGGTGTTGTTCATTCGGCCTGATTTCGGAAAAGCACTCCGCAAGGGAACGACGTTCAATCTGGGCATGCTTGTCGATGGTTCGGATAACTCGATGGGACTGGCGGTCCAGGCATATTCCAAAATCCTTCTCAACCAGTTCCTGCTCGAGCACTTGCCGCCGGGATACACACCGCCCGGTATAACGATTTCCCAACAGGTACTGTATAACCCCGATCTGAAATCATCGCATTTTTTCGTCCCGGGACTGGTGGCCATCATCCTGATGATGATCTCTGCCCTGCTGACGTCTATTACACTGGCCCGGGAAAAGGAGACCGGCACCATGGAACAGCTCCTGACTGCGCCGGTGAGGCCGGTTGAGATCATGCTGGGCAAGCTGCTTCCGTACGTGCTGATTGCTTTCATCGACGGCATCCTGGTCATAACGTTCGCCAAATTCATCTTCGGCGTTCCGTTCGTCGGCTCGAAAGTGTTGTTATTCGGTCTCACCCTGATGTATGTCGCCTCGGCGTTGTCTATCGGAATCCTGATCTCATCCGTCGTGAAGACACAGCAGGTCGCCATGATGTTTGCCCTTACCCTGACCATGCTGCCGTCGGTGATGCTCTCCGGATTCATTTTCTCGATAAAGAACATGCCGCTTGTCCTCCAGATCATCACCTACATCGTACCGGCACGCTACTACCTCGTGATTATTCGCGGGATCATGTTGAAAGGCGCCGGACTTCACGAATTGATACTGCAGGCGGTTGCCTTGCTCATTTTCATGGGCGTGCTGCTGGTAGTTGCCACTAATCGCTTCAAAACGAGGGTTGCCTGATCATGTTTCGCGCATATCGAGGGTTGATTCGGAAGGAATTCCGGCAAGTGCTTCGCGATCGCAACATGCTGAGGGTTATCTTTGCCCTGCCGATCATTCAGTTACTTCTGCTCGGGTACGCGGTCAATATCGACGTCAAGAAAATAGCGCTGGACACCTATGATTTCGATCGGACCCAGATGTCGCGGCAGTTTATCGATGCCATGCAGGCGGGCGATTACTTCGAGGCCGCCGCCGGCGACAGTCTGCTCCTGTCGCGGCCGCTGTGGACATTGGACGACCGGTTCAAGAACGGCTCGGCGGAAATGGCGGTCATCCTCCCGGAAGACTTTTCGGAGAAGATTACACGGGGCGACAATGCCACACTCGGCATAATCGCTGATGGAGCCAATGCCTACACGGCGCGAACGGGAATGGGGTACGCGGCGCAAATTGTCCAGGAATTCTCCATGAGAGAAACCGGCTTCTCAATACCTGTCACCCTTCGCCAGACATTCCTCTATAACCCCGAATTGGAATCAGTATACTACATGGTGCCCGGGATTGTCGCAACACTCCTTACCATGGTGACTATCATGCTCACCTCAATGGCAATTGTCCGGGAACGCGAAGTCGGGACGCTCGAACAGCTGATGGTGACGCCGATCTCCAAATTTACCCTGTTGATGGGAAAAGTGACGACCTTTGCCATTCTCGGGTTGCTGGAGATGCTGCTCGCCTTAACCGTGGGTATTCTCTGGTTCAAGATTCCGTTTGTCGGCTCCGCCGCGCTGCTGGCCGGATTCTCCGCGCTCTACCTGCTTACGACACTGGGGTTGGGGATGTTTATTTCCACGATGTCCTCCACCCAGCAGCAGGCGATGTTCCTTGCCTGGTTCTTTTCCATCTTTGCGATCCTGACCTCGGGATTTTTCACCCCCATCTCCAACATGCCACAATGGGTGCAGTACATCACACTGGCTAACCCGATGCGGTTTTATATCACGATCATTCGAGGAATCATGATGAAAGACTCGGGAATCACCGACCTTCTGCCACAGTTTTACGCGCTGGTGATATTCGGAGTCGTGATTTTCACGTCGTCGGTGCTCCGATTCAGCAAGCGAACGTCGTAGCGAACCCCGGCTGTCCGTCCTCCTTCTCGAAACGGGAACGTTGGCTGTCGGCCCGTGTTGTATACACAAATTCAGACAAAACGCAATAACGAAAGGAAACGCAATGGCGGAAAGCAGCATACCGGATGTCGGCAGCAAGGCCCCGGCGTTCACTCTGGAAAATCAGGACGGCAAGAAAGTCAGTCTCAAGGACTTCGAGGGCAAATGGGTCGTGCTCTATTTCTACCCGAAGGACAATACTCCCGGCTGCACCACGGAGGCCTGCGAATTTACCGACGCCATGCCGAATTTCAAGAATCTGAAAGCAGTGGTACTGGGGGTGAGTCCGGATTCAATCAAAAGCCACCAGGATTTCATGGCCAAACAAAATCTCGGAATCACACTGTTGTCCGACCCGGACCACCGTATTCTCGAGAAGTACGGCGTCTGGCAATTGAAGAAGAACTACGGCAGGGAATACCACGGGGTTGTCCGCACGACCTTTCTCATCAATCCGAACGGCAGAATCGAACACATCTGGGAAAAAGTGAAAGCCAAAGGGCATGCCGAGGCTGTCCGGGAATTTCTCGCCGAGGCGGCCAAAAAGAAATAGGCGATAACCGGAGGGTGTGAACGATGCGAGTACTTATCTCAGGCTCGACCGGACTGATCGGGACAGGGGTTGTCAGGCGCTTGACCGAGCTGGGTCACGAGGTCACCAGACTGGTCCGCGGACCGGGCAAGTATTCAGAGCCGACAATCGTGTGGAAACCAAACGAGATGCAACTGGAAAGCGGCGCACTCGAGGGATTCGATGCGATCGTCCATCTGGCCGGCGAGAGTATCGCCGGAGGTCGCTGGACCAAAGAGAAAAAGGCCAAAATTCACGACAGCCGAATCAAGAGCACGACGCTTCTCGGCCAGACACTGGCCGGGCTGCAACAACCGCCCGCCGTCTTCATATCGGCCTCGGCGATGGACTACTATGGCGACCGCGGTGACGAGATCCTTACCGAGAACAAATCTCCGGGAGAGGGATTTCTCTCCGATGTGTGCCGGGAATGGGAAGCAGCCTGTCAGCCGGCGGTGGAAAAAGGCATCCGGGTAGTGAATCCGAGGACAACGATCGTTTTGTCTTCTCGCGGCGGCGCCCTTGCCAAAATGATGCTGCCGTTCAAGCTGGGTCTGGGCGGTCGGATCGGAAACGGGCAGCAGTACTGGAGCTGGATATCCCTCGACGACGAGGTCAACGCGATTGTACATCTGCTCCTGACCGACACCGTTTCCGGTCCGGTGAATCTGGGCGGTCCCGAGGCAGTCACTAACCGGGAATTTACGAAAGTACTCGGCAAGGTCCTCCGGCGGCCGACAATCATTCCCATTCCGGCGTTCCTTTTGCGACTGCTTTTTGGCGAGATGGCTGACGCCCTGCTTCTTTCGAGCAAGCGAATCTCCTCCGAGAAACTGCGCGCCTCAGGCTTCACCTACGCTCATCCCACGCTTGAAGAAGCGCTCAGGTGCTCAGTATAGAGGATCGCGGTGTTGTGGCGCTGCATTCTAACCACAACACAAAGAGCCGCCGACGGACTGCGCTTTCACCACTAAATTGATCTTGTTTTATCATTTTGCTTGACCGTTCGCCGCTCTGGTTATATTCTGTGCGGCAAACTTGGAAGTGGTTATAAGAAAATGCCGATTAAACCTGTTGTAAGCAGACGAACGCTTTTCAGTCACCCGCTGGCAGCCCTTGGCGGCGCACTCGTCCTGGTGGGCGGACTGCTCTTCATAGGACTTATCCTGGTCGACCTCGCGAGTGCGACCAGCAATCCCTACCGATCTCTCGTAACCTTCGTTGCCGTACCGTTTTTGATCACGGTCGGCGTCGTCCTGTTCCTCGTGTCAATATGGGTTCAGGTGCGAAACGCCCGTAAGAAGGGCGAGAAAGTCCGTTTCACTCTGTCAATCGAGCCTTCGGATCCCAAGTACATGCGCAACCTCTGGTTGTTTCTCGGGATCACGGTCGGGTTGATTTTGCTGGTGACCTACAGCGGTTACCAGGCATACGAGGCGACAGATTCGGTCGCGTTCTGCGGACAGACCTGTCACAAGGTCATGGCGCCGCAGGAAGTTACGTATCATAACTCACCGCACGCCCGCGTCCCCTGTGTGGAATGTCACATCGGGCCGGGAGCCTCGTTCTGGGTGAAGTCCAAGGTCGATGGACTCAGGCAGGTGATTGCCACGGTTTTTAATACCTACGAACGACCGATCAAGACGCCGGTTCACAGTCTCCGACCGGCGCAGCAGACGTGCGAAAAATGTCACTGGCCGCAGAAATTCTATGGCAATAACCTGCTGACCAAGACGTACTATCGCACCGATGAGGAGAACTCCCCCTGGACCATCCAACTGTCCGTCAAAATCGGAGGCGGTAATCCGCGGACAGGCAAGCTCGAGGGAATCCACTGGCACATGCTGACGGCGGACAAGATTGATTATATCGCCACCGACGAAAAACGCCAAAAAATAGCGTGGGTGCAGGCTACCGACCTGGCCGGGAAAGTGACAACCTACACTCGGTCCGGCGATGAGATGCCCGATACCTCGAAACCCGACATCAACATCCGCCGCTTCGACTGTATCGACTGCCATAACCGTCCGAGCCACAAGTTCCTTGCGCCTGCGACAGCCATTAACCTGGCGCTTTCGGCCCGGCGAATTTCGCCCGACCTGCCGTACATCCGCAACGAGGGCCTGAACCTCATCAATGCGGAATACACGAGCCGTGAAGAGGCGGTCGATTCAATCACCGCCGGATTGTCCCGTTACTACAACGAGAACTACCCGCAACTCGCCGACAGTATGGCCGATGATATCAATCAGGCAACCGAGACCCTGGTGCAGATATACAGCGAGAATTTTTTCCCGATTATGAAGACCGATTACCGCGTCCGGGAAAACAACCTCAGCCACTTTGTCAATGATGGCTGTTTCCGGTGCCACGACGGCGAGATGGCGGACCAGAATGGCCGCAAGATCCCCCATGACTGCAAAACCTGTCACCTGATAATCGCCCAAGGGCCTTCGGAAATCGTTGATTCATTGCAGCAGGATGTCGCCGGTCTCGAGTTCCACCACCCGGAAGATATCGAGGGAATGTGGCAGGAGATGAAGTGCACCGACTGTCACACACCTGACAGCGGCTATTGATGGCGCAAGGACAGCGTTATCTCAATCGACGCCTGTATCCGGGTCAACGTGGATAATCACCTTGTTGATGCTTTTCATATCCCCGATTAAGAGCCGCTCGACCTTTTCCACGATTGCGTGACCCTGCTCGACGGTCATATTCCTGTTCACGACAATATGCATTTCAACGAGCAGGTGCGGGCCGGATTGTCGCGCAATGATATCATGAGCGTCCAGGACCCCCGCAACGGACATCGCCTTTCTCTGAATTTCCCGGGTCACTTCCTGACTTGACACGGTATCCGCCAGTTCCTTGAATGCGGACCAGGTTATGGAGGCACTGACTTTCAGGATGAAAAATGACACAATCAGGGCTGCGAAAGAATCGGCAAGATGCCAGTTCGGATTGATGTGAGCGGCAGCAACACCGAGCAGCACGGCCACCGAGCTCAGGGCATCGCTGCGGTGATGCCAGGCATTCGCTATCACGGCCGTGCTGTGGATACGGCGTCCGACTATCACCGTGTACCAGTACATGCCCTCCTTGACAACAATGCTGAACGCCGCAACAAATATGGCAAGCAGGGTTGGCCTTGATACGCGGTGGCTGTAGATTGACGATACTGACTCGTACGCTATTCCCAGACCGACCAGCAGCAGGATGAAACCTACGACGAGAGCCGCGATTGTCTCTATGCGGCCGTGGCCGTACGGATGATCCTCGTCGGCCTCTTTACGTCCCCATCGCAACCCCAGCAACACCACTACGTCGCCGAACAGGTCCGAGATCGAGTGGACGGCGTCTGCAATCAGCGCCTGGCTTCGGCCGACAATACCGCCCCAGAACTTGACGCCGATCAGCATGACGTTAACCGCCAACCCGACCCAGGTTACGCGCAGACCGGCTGTCAGATCATTATCGATTATGGTTCGCGAAGATTTCATAGTTCAAATGGAATCAGGACCATACCCGAACCGGAAATCGGCTCGATGAAAAAACCGCCCTTGAATATCTCCCGTGCCCCAACGAAAGTCAACTACTTACTGGGTTACCATTGATCGTGTACTCTGGAAAGTGACATATCATCAGGATGGATCGCCGAATAGAATGAAGCCGCCCCACAGGAGTGGATGGCCGTGACCCAACCGCGACCGTGCATCGTGCAATATCTCGAGTTCCGACTCACGAATGGCTTCGGACTTACTGATCCCGCGCAACCATCGCGGATAGAACCCGCTCATTATTCGTGACGTCTCTTTATCCGGGACTCTCCACATGGCCATGAGAATGGCTTTCGCACCGGCTTGCTGAAATGCACGCCGCAAACCGAATACACCCTCTCCCTCGACTATGTCGCCGATACCGGTCTCGCAGGCAGACAGCGTCACGAGTTCGGTCCCTACCAGGTTCAACCCGCTGACTTCGTAACCGGTCAGGATTCCGTCTTCGCTTCCGTTTTCAATAGCCGCACCTTCGATCACCCGATTGGCTCCCGCGAGTGCCAGGCCGGTTCTCAACAGTGGGTTGCCCGAACCGGCTACTTCTTGCCCGGACGCTTCCGCAGGTTCACCGCAGAAATACCCGTGGGTCGCCAGATGAAGCAGCCGCGGTGGCGAGGTGAACGATTTCAACACTTCCTCCGCCGCATCCGGGCCGCTGAACTCCCTGAAATTCTCGCGGCTGTCGCCTTCGAGGGCCTTCGCAATGGCTTTGCCTTCTTCCTCCCCGTGAGACAACGGAGAAAAGCGGTTGCCCAGACAATCCGGTACTCCGCGCATCACCGGTTGCAGCGATGTGACGTCTTCGAACATGCTGCCTCTGAGTAACTGCTTCGTAACGCTATCGCATTCTCCGGCACAGTCGAAATCAGGACTGACCATTACGACGGCATCGCCACTGTCTACTCCCGATTTCCGGAACTTCAATAAATCCCTGCCGGTTGACAGGTAGCTGATGTGGTACTTTTCGATAAAGTAGGAATCATCCGGCATGGCCAGAATCTCCAGGGGAATCAGATTGAGAGCGCCGTCGGGTGAGACAAGTACGGACTCCCGTCCCTTGAGATAAGCCTCCAGGGGACGAATCAGCTTGTCGTAGAGCACCCCCGTGACTTGTTTCAGTTGTGATTCCATCGATGCGCCCCGAGCCGAATACACGTGGGGCGCTGCCTTGTATATCATTTCCCTTGCCTGGCGTACGAGAGAATCGATTTCAGCAGCGTCGCCCAGGTCATCGAGAGAAACCTTGCCGCTCCGATCCAGCGTAAACGCCAGGTAATGAGCATCGCCGTATCGTTCGAACACCGTTCCCGGGCCGTCGAACCGGTAGGCAGCCGACCGAACAAACTCGACCAGCACGGCGTCGTTCGGTATCATCTCCGCCACGTCTCCAATCGAGAAATCATACCGGTGAAGTCGATCCTGAAATCGGTCACACCGGCGACTGAGTTCCGCCTCGACGGAATCCTTTTGCTCAAATAGTTTCCCGAGGCGGTGCGTGCGTTGATCCCGGCTTTCCGACGGGTCCGCAGAGAGCGTGATGTTTGATATCTCCGAGCAGATACTCCTGTGTGTCGCGATCGATGTCCGGACGGCGGGATCACCGGAACACATGAGCTGCGCCCTGTCCGACGAGAGTGCATCGATCAGAAGCGACTTGCATTTCAAAAGCATTTCCATTGCTGCATCGCGGGTTATCGGATCCCCATCGAGCAGAGCGAGTGCAAATATCTTGTCGTCGAGCGGTGGCTGCCGTTGGGCGAACAAGAGCTTGGTTTCATCCGAGGCGTACGAGAAGATACCGGCGAGCGCGTGCAGGTTGAACTCGTACATATCGCGCAGGGTTTCGCGGCACGCAGCGTACTGCCCGGTCACTCCCTGGATGACAGCCCTGGCTTGATGCGTGATGTTGTAGACACTCTCGTGTCTCGCATACGGTGCGTCGGCCTGCAGTTCGAGCGACCGATCGACCAGCGAATCCGCTTTCTCGATACGGCCTTCCGCCAGCAGATTCATGGCCCAATCGGACATGAGAAACGCGCTAAATGTGTTCCTTTCACCATACACCTCGGTGTAAATTGCGATGCAACGTTCGTAGAGCGTATCAGCTTTCTCGTGTTCGTCACTGTAGTTGTAAAGGCCTGCAAATTCAGCCATCTCTCGTGCCACACCTGGATGGTTCGGACCGAACAGGTTCACGACACTGTCGAGCGCCTGTCGGAACATTGCTTCCCCTTCGTCCCGTTTATCCCTGCGGTAGAGTGTTCTCGCCAGATAGCTCATCACGCGCAGGCGGAAACGCCGGAACTGTGGACCCGCATGTTCCGTGACGCTAAGCGCATGTCTGAGGAGAGACTCTTCTCGTTCGGAGTTATCGTCATCCAGCGAGCCGGCGGCGAGGTAGAGGTCGACGTATGCCAGCGACGGGTTGTCCTCCCCCAGCGCGTTCACCAGGATGCTCCGGGCCCTCTCAATTTCCCGCCTTGCCTCGGGTACTTTCGACTGCTTGAAGTGGGTATTGCCTAACGTCAACAGCGCATTTGCGACGGTTGGGTGACAGTCGCCGAGTACCCGTTCATACAAGTCGATTGCCCTGACCAATAATGATTCGCAGACGTCGACTCGCGTGCGTTCGCCATAGACGTGGGCCAGGAAATGCATAGTCCTCGCGAGGTCAAGTGAATCGGTGTCCGGCCGCCGCTCAAGGACCTCGAGCGCGTGTGTAAGCATTCTCTCGGCATCGGCGTTTCTGCCCTGCCGGCGAAGCAGGTCCCCCTGAAACGCGGCCACCGCGGCAGCTTCTGGGGTTTCCGGGCCGTAGGTCTTCTCGGCAATTTCGCGTGCTCTCACAAGAAGTGAATCCGCTTCGGTCTGACGGCCGATGAGAGCAAGGGCATCACCCAGTTCTTCAAGGCAGGAAATCAGCGTCGGGCTATCATCACCTGCCGCATTTTGCAGAATGTCAAGAGACTGCCTGAGAATGGGGATGTCGGAGCTGTCGCCCATGAGGGACCTCATCTTGCCCATCCGATACCTGGCGGTGCCCGCCTGAATGCTCTCCGAACCATAAGCGACACAGCTTGCCTCCCATGCAACCTGGTAGAGGGAGTCAGCCCCGCGGATATCGCACTGTCGCAACAGGCAGTCGCCAAGCTTGAGAGCACAGTCGGCGGCCCGCGGACTCGTCACGCCATACCTGTCTCGTGCCTGTGAATACAGGACGGCACATAATGTGGCCGCCGAATCAAACTGTCTGTTCTCGAAGAGTGAATCTACATTTTGCAAAAGGAATGCAGCAGAATCGACGCCGCCGGACCGCGAGGTGTCCGCCGATAGCGCCGGGCGGGGTATGAAACTAAGAAAAAGAAGAACTGAGATTGTCGCTTGATATTTTCTGCTCATGTGAGGACCATCCACCTGATACGCTCAATATATGATGCAGGCGGATTTTAACGAGCAGAAAATGGCCGGACGACACTATTTCCTGATAGTGAAGCTGTACGTTTGCTTTCGACTGGAACTATCTCCACCAAAGTCCGCGATAGTCAGTTCGTAGGAACCCGGGCGCAACTGTGAGACCGGTACGAACAACTTTCCGGCGCCGTAGCTGTCCAATCCGGAGAAGGTATCATTCGAATACAGTACGTTTCCAGCCTCCGCTGTAAGCCGTACTGGATAGCTTTGGCCGGGCTCATAGTCAGGATAGACAAATGAAATGACCACGTCGCGATCGTCAGCGATCTGAAATACGTCCGATGATGAACGCGCGGGAAACAAATCGACAGTCTCGAGCGTACGCACCTTCTGTTCTGAAAGTGAACGGATACCCAGGAAGGCCGGATAGATCAGCAGCAACACGAGAAGAAATGCAAAGGCAGGGCGGAGAAACAGCGGCACATCGGGCCAGAAATAATTCTTGAGTTTGGTCGTTGCCCTCAATTCGCGCGGCTGGCCGGACCCGGCGCCTTTCCGAGAGGCGAGCCGGTGCACCATGTCATCAAAACGAAGCAGTTTGGATTCGTCGGCAAATCTAGCTACTTCGTCGTAGCAGTACCGACACGTCAGCAAATGCTTCTCGAACTGTTCGGCTTCCGGTTCCGGCAGCGCATCCAGTTCATATGCGTGGAGGAGTGCCCCGACAGCAGGATCAGTACATTTATCTTTGTTCATCTGTGATACTCCATTTTTCGGGTCAGCAAATTCCGGCATCCGCTCGGACCTAACCTCTATCTGGCTTTCGTCGCGGCGCCGTATGCCGGGGGAACCAGGTCACTTTAAATCGTGCCTGAAGGCTCACCCGGACTGCCCAACAGCTACTTTTACCGAGTACGTAAAACCTTACAAAAATAACGAAAAACCACTCGGTATACCTCTAAAAGATGTCCGCCCCGACACCATCCGGCCCCTCATGTGACTCGCCGGTGCCGGAATCACGGGAATGTTTATTCTCTCTTGTAAGAATCGCGTTTGTGGGCAAATAGCAGGATATAGACAAGGAACGGCATATTCTCAACATGCTTCCCCGGCTGGCGGACACCGTGGGAGGGAAGCCAGTTGGGGAGCATGCTGGATAAAGGGCTCGGATACTCGGGCGGCAAGAAGATAACGGGTATAGAAAGTCGTGATCAGTGACTGTATCACGGACGACGGCCCTGACCTGATTAATACACGCCACGCGAACACGGGCGATTTCCATGCAATGGGTCGCCCGTTTTCGATATTTACGATTAATCAGAAAAACTCAACCGGCATTTAGCCCTTAACCACCCCTATCGGTCGCATGCGCGCCACCTTGTGCGCGATTCCGGACTGATCCGATATGTCCACAACGTCATCGATATTCTTGTAAGCTCCCGGAGCCTCTTCGGAGATCACCCGGCGGCTCTTTGCGCGAAGGTAGATGTGCTGGTCACTGAGTTCCTTGATCACGCTCTCCACCGGGTGCTGCCGGATGGCCGCGTGGCGGGACAGCACCCGTCCGGCTCCGTGGCAGGATGACCCGAATGTCTCTGTCATGGCCTGTTCAGTTCCCACAAGCAGGTAACTGGCCGAACCCATATCACCCGGAATGAGAACCGGCTGCCCGACCTGTCGATACCGCTCCGGCACCGCGGTGTTGCCCGGGCCGAATGATCTGGTGGCTCCTTTTCGGTGTACAAACAGCCGTCTGCGACGTCCGCCAATCTCATGTTCCTCCAACTTGGCGATATTATGAGCGATGTCGTAGATGAGCGACAGCCCCAGCGTCTGGGCCGATTCGCCGAGAGCGGATTCAAAGGACTCCCGAATCCAATGCATGATAATCTGGCGATTTGCCCAGGCGTAGTTGGCGCCGCATTTCATTGCGCCAAAATAACTCTCACCCTCGGGCGAAGTTGCCGGCGCACAGGATAGCTCCCTGTCAACCAGTGGAATACGGTACTTATTGCCGGCCCGACGCATGACATCAAGATAGTCGGTACAAATCTGGTGGCCGCACCCCCGCGATCCCGTGTGAATCATGATAGTGATCTGGTCTTTCTCCGTGATTCCAAAAGCCTCGGCAGCCTCCCTGTCATAGATTTCATCTACCCGCTGGATCTCCAGAAAGTGGTTCCCGGCTCCCAGCGTTCCGAGCTGCGGCGCTCCACGCTTTTTTGCGGAGCGGCTTACCAGAGACGGGTCAGCATCTTGGAAACCGCCCTTTTCTTCGATGTAATCAAGGTCTTCCTCCCACCCGTAACCGTTCCGGACTGCCCATCGGGCGCCATCGGCAAGAGCCGCGTCCATTTCTTTCTCGGAGAGACGGAGTTTACCTTCGGAACCGACACCCGACGGAACATTGCGAAAGATCGTGTCAACAAGGTCAACGATATGGGGGCGGACGTCCTTGAACGAAAGACGCGACCGCAGAAGCCGAACGCCGCAGTTGATATCGTACCCGACCCCGCCCGGCGAGATGACACCTTCATCGGCGTCAAATGCCGCCACGCCCCCTATTGCAAAGCCGTAGCCGTGGTGAATGTCCGGCATGGCAATCGAATAACCGACAATGCCGGGCAGGGTAGCGACATTGGCAACCTGATCCGGTGAATTATCCTGGATGATGGACCTCAACATGCGGTCATCGCTGAAAATCAGACCGGGGACTTTCATGCGGACATTGTATTTTTTCATGGTGTCGGACTGGTAGTCGGGCGATATCTCGTACCGACAGGGTGCGATCTTTGTGATGGGGCCGGTCCAGCTCATGTTATCCCTCTCAGCAGTTGCAGATATTATACGAAGCCAATGCCCAGTATAACAAAAGACGCTCAAATATCAAATAGCACCCGAACGCAGGCAGGTTTTCCGTCCATGGGAGGTGATATTTCCATCATGTGATATGACACCCCTTTCACGGGCGTTCCGCTGCCGTGCCTGTCGTTGCTGAACGGCTCCGCCCCCGCCTTGAACCTCAGGCTACGCTCGCCGGTGAGTGTCACCTTGAACCCGGTGAGCACAATATTCTCGGTTTCGCTGATGAGAATCAGTTCCGAGAGGAATGTCACGAGCAGACCTTCCAAATCAATGGAGTCAATGGCACGGACAATTGTCTTCTCGGGGATGATATGGGCGGAGTCGGTGATGATGGCGAACATGCCTTCGGCGGCCGCCTCGAAGGCCTGCTCGAGTGTCTCTCCGGTCGCCTTCACGGCGATATCGGCGGTATGCTCAATAAACTCATAAGGGGTCATGCAGTTGAAATATAGCCGATTGTCGCCGGTTGTCACCTCCCAAGTTTGTATCCGATGCATCCGTGAGATAACCCGGAAGATTGGCGGATCTGGCCGGTACTGACTTGTAGAACGGTGTGAAGACCCAAATTGTATGGTTTCCGAAATTTGGTCTTTGTGTTTTATGTTTTTGTCATACAATAACTTAATGTCACAACGACGGTCCGGTTTCGATACGGTTGGTCAGCCTTATGTCATGGGAATGTCAAGAAAATCGTTGCGTTGGGTGGATGATTTTTGTATAAGATAGGACATCTCGAAGTGAAGAGCGTCGGTTGAAATACAAACGTTTGGAGGAGACATGAACAAGAAGCTGGCAGTAGTACTGGCCCTGTTTGGCCTTGTCGCGCTTTTGCTGACCTCAGTCATGGCGCAGGATACGGCCAAGAAGGAAGAGCCGAAGCACGAATACGTGGGCACCAAGATGTGCAAAATTTGCCATAAGGATGTCTACGCAAGCTGGGAACAGACCCTGCATGCTCACGCTACCGACACGCTTCCCAAAGATCAGAAGGAAAATAAGGAGTGCCTGGGTTGCCACGCCACCGGGTGGACCGCGAAAGGTGAGCTGATTCCTGAGGTCGCCTGCGAGGCCTGCCACGGCCCGGGCAGTGATTACAAGAGCAAATCCATCATGGAAGACAAAGAGAAGGCTATCGCCAACGGCCTGATCATTCCTGATGCCAAGACCTGCGAACGCTGCCATCTGGGTAAAGCTCCGGCATTTGAGGGTCACCCGAAGCTGGATAAGTTCGATTTCGCCACGATGAAGGCCAAGGGTGTGCACGCCATGCCAAAGAAAGACGCTGAGGAATAACAGCGACTGTCTGACTCCGGTCAATTTTGAGCGCCCCGATTTCGGGGCGCTTTTTTTTGCCGTTTATCGGGTTAGCCCTTTGAACGGAACCCCTCGCATACCCAGCCGGTTCTTTATGGTGAAAGAAATTACACGATAATTCGTCGTTTATTACTGTTTTCGTGTCTTGGTAGCCGGAATAGAAAGCTTGACTGCGGTGGAAAAGCGTCTATAAAGAAAGGGAGCCGAATCAAAGGATTCGGCAAATTTATATTCATAGTCTGCGTGGGTCCCGGGTTATACTTTTACGACTGAACCACCGCAACTCGCTGCTGGCGATCTATGCCACAAGGTTGCACACACCGGCTCCATCGCCTATCCGACTGCTCGCGACCCGCAAAAGTGACACCAACGCCTAACCATGGAGGCTGACGATGAAGCACACGAGCAACGGCACTGACTCCTCCTGAGCGATGAGGATAATAAATCGCAGGAGATGTTCATGGGTCCCGGAAGGGCCACTTAACCCACATAAGGAAAGGCATGAAATATCAAAAAGTAATTCAGTCTGTTCCCACAACTCAACTTATTCTTCTAATAATTATCAATTGCTTTACCGCACCACCCGCCGTAAGCGCGGATGAAAACTCGTTCCAAGTCGGCGGCGCTCTCCGCTACAACTATCGCTACATGGATTGGGAAGACGAAAGTTATGCCCGCGTAAACAAGGATCAGGGCGGCGAATTTTTGCTCGACACCTATCGGATTAATGTCGACGGTACCTACAAGGGTATCGATCTTTCGCTCGAATATCGCTTTTATTCCGGTTATAACATGCTGCATCACGGTTACTTCGGATACGCCTTCGATGATCGCAGCCAGATTCAACTCGGCGTGTCGCAGAAGCCGTTTGGTATCCAGCCATACGCATCCCACAATTGGTTTTTCTCAATCGCCTACTACATCGGGCTGGAGGACAACTACGACGGCGGCCTGAAGTTTATTCACATGGACGGTCCCTGGTCGGTCCAACTGGCATTTTACAAGAACTCCGGTGGCAACTATACCGGTACGTCCGATGTCAGTTCACGCTATTCCTATGACATCGTCCCCGAGATGAGCGGGATTTCCTGGATAACAGGCCAGGTATCTAACAATCGCGAAGACAATCAGTTTAACGGTCGCGTAGCGTATACCATGACTCACGATGAGTCCTCCAAGAC
>CAYNEO010000003.1:0-144799 GCA_964396245.1 uncultured Ignavibacteriales bacterium | reverse complement strand
GCGAATGAGCAATATGACTGGTATGAGAATTTCACATGTGGATCCGGAGTCGCCGCTGTTCGGATATGTCCGGCCGGGGTACTCGATCGTGTCGATCAACGGCAAACAGGTGCTCGATACGATCGACTACCACTACAAGATTACCGACGAGCGGGTCGATATCGTGTTCGCCGACACGCAGGGGCGCGAGCTCGATTTTCAGTTCGAGTACGCCACCGCCGCCGACCTCGGGCTGGAATTCGATGACCGCAAAATCCGGTTCTGCAAGAATAACTGTATCTTCTGTTTTGTCCACCAGCAACCGCAGGGAATGCGGCGGACGCTGTATTTCAAGGACGAGGACTACCGGCTGTCATTCACCCACGGGAATTTTGTCACCCTGTCCAATACCACCGAGGCCGAAATCGAACGGATTATCGAGCAGCGACTCTCGCCGCTGTATGTCTCGGTGCACGCCACCGACGACACCCTCCGGCGGTGCATGCTCAAAAACGAAAAGCTGGCGCCGATCGTCCCGAGGCTGAAATATCTCTCCGAAAACGGAATCGAAATCCATACGCAGGTGGTGCTCTGCCCGGGCGTCAACGACGGCGACCAGCTGACACGGACAATCGACGAGCTGTCCGAGCTGTACCCCGGTATCGCGACGCTGGCGGTGGTGCCGGTCGGCCTGACAAAATACCGGGATAACCTGCCGGACTTGCGGACATACAACCGGAACGAGGCGCGGGAGATTATTCGATACATTGAAGGGCGGCAAGAAGAATTCCTGCAACAGCACGGGAGCCGATTTGTCTGGCCGGCGGATGAGTTTTATGTAATCGCCGGGAAGCGGTTTCCCTCCCGACAGAGCTACGAGACGATGGAGCAGTTCGAGAACGGCGTCGGCATGTCGAGGGAATTCATCACGATGTTCAACCGCCGCCGCAGTCGTTTGAACGGGCGGAAGTCATCCAAGCGCGTTATGTTTTTCACCGGCTATTCGGCGCTTCCGTTTTTTGATTCGGAGATAACGCCGTATGTGCGCGATGAGTTGAAACTGAATCTCTCGGTTGTGCCGGTGGTCAATCGGTTCTGGGGCGAGACAGTGACCGTGTCTGGTCTGCTGACCGGTCAGGATTTGTTGCGTGAGGCGCGCAAGCGGTCCGATGAATACGACGTGCTGGTACTGCCGCCAAACTGCCTGAACAACGACGACCTGTTCCTGGACAACCTGTCGCTGGATCATTTCGAGCGGGCGCTCCGCAAGCCGGTGGTGGTGGGTCAGTACAATCTCGCGGAAACGATCAGAGAAGCATTCCAATGAGCCTCCCTGTCGTGGCAATCATAGGCCGGCCGAATGTCGGCAAATCATCGCTGTTCAACCGGTTTTTGCGTCAGAAACTGGCCGTGGTGGATGCTGTCGCGGGCGTGACGCGCGACCGCAATTACGCCGACTGCGAATGGGCCGGGCGGCAGTTCATGCTGGTCGATACCGGCGGCATGATTCCCGAGTCGAAAGACCTGATGGAACGGCTGACACTGGAGCAGGCCGATTTCGCGGTGACGGAGGCCGATGTCGTGCTGTTTGTGGTGGACACGCAGACGGGGATCAATACGGTCGATCAGAAAATCGCGCGGAATCTGCTCAAGACCAAAAAGAACGCGGTGCTGGTGGCAAACAAGGCAGACAACCAGGATTTGACACTGGAGACGTTCGAGTTCATGAAACTGGGGCTGGGTGACCCGTTCGCGATTTCGGCGACCGGCGGGCTGGGGATAGGGGAGTTGCTCGATGAAGTCGTGAAACGATTGCCGCCATTGGAGGAACTGGAGGCGGAGGACGAGTCGGCGATCAAGGTGGCGATAGTGGGACGGCCGAATTCGGGGAAATCATCATTTATCAACAAGCTGCTGGGCGAGGAACGGTTGATTGTCTCGCCGATGGCCGGCACGACGCGGGATTCGGTAAACACGACCATCGAGTTCAAGGGGCGCAAATACACATTGATCGACACGGCGGGGCTCCGAAAGAAATACAAGGTGCACGAGAATATCGAGTTCTTTACGTACCTTCGGGCGATCCGCGCGATCGACAGTTGCGATGTTGCGGTGGTGTTGTTTGATGCCGCCGAGGGAATGTCGACGCAGGACCAGCATATCATTTCCGAAGTCACCAACCGCCGACGGGGAGCGGTGCTGGCGGTGAACAAATGGGATTTGATCGAAAAGGAAACGGGCACGGCGGAGGAGTTTACCCGGGAATTGAAAGACCGGCTGAGCAACGTGGGGTACCTGCCGATCATTTACATTTCTGCCCTGACCGGTCAGCGGGTGCCGAAAGTGCTGGGGCTGGTGGATCAGGTATATGAGCAGTTCAATCGCCGAATTCCGACCCCGGAGCTCAATGACTTACTCCAGAAGGCCCTGCAGCGGCGCAAACCGCCGGCCAAGCAGGGGAAGTACATACAGATCAAGTACTTGACCCAGAGCGAGACGGCTCCGCCGACATTCATTTTCTTTGTCAACCACCCGCCGCTGATTGCCAAGACATATATCGCCTTTCTCGAAAACCAAATCCGGGCGGCATTTGGGTTTGAGGGAGTGCCGATCCGTCTGAAATTCCGCCGGAAATAGACCTTTCCACAATACGCTTCGGTTGTTCCTGGTAGGCGAAAATATAAGTGACTTACTTATATTCTGTCGAGTCGTCATAGCGCTGAAAACCGCCTGTTTGCGGTCAAATCTGAG
Source organism: uncultured Ignavibacteriales bacterium (assembly GCA_964396245.1). GTDB lineage: Bacteria > Zixibacteria > MSB-5A5 > GN15 > FEB-12 > CAYNEO01. The sequence continues at coordinate 142,069 of CAYNEO010000003.1, read as the reverse complement.
AGATTGCCGTCAAATAGTCCGCTGAATTGCCGATACAACCATAAATGGTTGTCAATACCGAACATAAGAACCGCGAGGAATTTCTCGAGGCACGCCTTGCCGAGCAGAATGCGCAACTGCTCGATCTGGCCACGATGGGCACGATTATCACCTCGATTCACGATATCGACGCCGTGCTGTCGGTCGTGATGGATATGGCTATCCGTCTGGTCGACGGCGAGGTCGGGTTGATCATGCTCGATGAAAACGGCGTGCTGAAAGTGGAAGTATCGTGGGGCGTCAGGGAGGAGTTTGTCCGCTCGCTGATTTACAAGGACAACCTTGACCTCGCGACATACTGCTTCCAGAACCGCGAGACGGTTATCCTGTCCGATCTCGATGTTCTCTCGGACGAGGGGATGTCGATGAGTTCGGTGATGGCGGTGCCGATCAAGTTGTCGGATCAGTGCCTGGGTGTGATGATCGTGATCAACAAGACATCCGGCGGTAATTTCAGCGCAGAGGACAAGGACGCGCTCGAAAGGCTGCTGAATTTTGTCGCGGTGGCGATTGACAACTCGCGCATGCTCAAAGACAAGCTCAGGCAGCAGAAAATCCGCCAGGAGATGATGATCGCCCGGCAGATTCAGGAGACGTTACTGCCGGTTGATCTCGAGAATATCGAGGGGGTTGATATCGGGGCGATTTACTACCCGGCGCGGGAAGTCGGGGGCGATTTCTATGACATTATCAAGATCGACCAATCGCGGTTTTTCCTCGTGATTGGCGATGTTTCGAATAAGGGCGTGCCGGCGGCGATGATCATGTCGGCAGCCTCGGGGATACTCAAGGCGATCCTTCGCGGCAACCCGGAAATCACGGTTTCGGAGCTGGCATCGACACTGAACGACGCGATGGTGGAGGAGATTATCAAGGACCGCGAGATGTTCGTGACGATGTTCTTCTGCAAGTTCGATATCGAGAAGGGCAGGCTGACCTACTGTAACGCCGGGCATCTCCCGGGACTTTTCTGGGAGGACGAGAGCGGCAAAGTACACCAGTTGCCGGACGGCGGACCGATAGTCGGTCAGTTCGGCGGCATTCCGTACCGTCAGGGAGAGCGGGAATTGCGAAGCGGTGACAGGCTGTTCGTGTTCACCGACGGTCTCACCGAGGCGGCGGATGCCGACAACAACCTGTTCGGACGGGAGCGGGCGGAGCAGGTGTTCTCTGCCGAGATCGGTCTCAGCCCGAAGGAGTTCTGTCACCGGGTGAAAGATTGGGTGGACCGGTTCGCCGAGGGGTCATCGGAAGACACGCAGGACGATTTTACGATACTTCAGGTGAAGGTAAACTGACCATGCCGACATATGATTTTACTTACTTTTCGGTCGCGGAATCTGAAGACGAGATGCTCGACGACGTCACCGCTGTGCTGCAGTCGAACGGCGTGGATGGTGAAGTTTACCAGCGGGTCTCGCTCGTGATTTCCGAGGCTTTCACCAACGCGCTGGTTCATGGCAACCAGCGCAATCGCAAGAAAAAGATAAAAATCCACATCGAGATAAACGAAGACAGCATAACCGCCGATATAGTCGACGAGGGTAAGGGGGGGTTGGAGCAGATACGCAACAAGCGTCCCCCGGAGCTGATGGCCGAAAACGGTCGGGGTGTCGACCTGATTCGGCATTGCGCCAGCGGAGTCGTATTCGAAGAGAACGAATCGGGGGGATTGCGGGTCTTGATTTCGGTGGAAAGATTACAAAAGGCAAACACGTAACTGTAACTCCGTTAGTGGAGGAAGTAATGGACATCATAAAGCGCGAAGAGAACGGGACCGCGGTGTTGAGCCTGACCGGACGGCTCGATCTGGCCAGCGGCACGACGTTGAAAGAAGAGATCAGGAAGGTGTTCCAGAAGAACACCACTTCCATCCATCTCAACCTGGCCAAGGTGGAGTTTATCAATAGCTCCGGCCTGGGTTCGCTGGTTTCGATCATGAAAGAAACGCGGCTGTTGAAGGGTCGCCTGACGCTGTCGAACCTGGCCGGCTATGTCCAGGAAATCTTCGACATCACGCAGTTGTCTCACATCTTCGAGATCTATCCGACCGAGGAAGAGGCGCTGACATCGTACCAGACGGTCGCAACGAGTTAACGGGGGCAGGACCTCCAAAGGGGTAGCGCACAATGGAGAATGTCATAGAACGAATCGGCGTCCTGCTGACCAGATTGCAGTCGGCCGATTTTTACGAACGGGAAGAAGCGGTCAAGGAACTGAGCACGCATACCGAGGATGAGGCGGTGGCCGGGCTGGTGCTGGCTATCGAGGATCCGGATCTCGGTATTCGCGAGCTGGCAGCCGATTACCTGGCACAGATCAAGGGGCCGACGGCGGCGCAGTTGCTGATTCGCTTTCTGGGGCACGATGACATCGGCAGCCGTAACCTGGCTTCGGAAATCCTGGTCAGGATCGGTTCCGAAGCGGTGCCATCGTTGATCGAAGAGATCAACAACGACGACCACGACGTCCGCAAGTTCATTGTGGACACGCTCGGTCTGATACAGGACCCGCGTGCCGTGGGGGTGTTGTGCGAGAAACTGTGGGATAATAACTCGAACGTGGTCTGTTCGGCCGCCGAGGCGCTGGGGGAAATCGGCGCACCGGAGGCAGTGCCGCACCTGATCGCGGCGTTCAAGAAAAGTGATGATGTCCAGCTCCAGGCGATTGAAGCGCTTGGCAAGATCGGCGATCCCTCGGCGCTGGAGGATCTTTACGAGGTGATGGGGGTCAATGATCCAATTATCCAGTATGCGGTCATCGAGGCGATCGGCAATATCGGGCAGAAAGAGTCGCTGGCAAAGCTGGCGCCGTGCCTGAAGAGCGACGAGCGACTGATTGGCGAAGCGGCGATGATGGCGGTGATCCGAATCAGCGCCCGGTATCGTTTCAAAACCGAAATCGAGCTGCCGCTGGAAGATTATCTCGAGTTCCTGTTCGACGGCATGCGTAACAGGAACAGGGAAATCACGGATTTCATGCTGGAGCGTTTGAGAGACTGGCACCCGACCAGCGTACTGCAGGGATTACTGGACGTCATCGACTACGCCGACGAAGAGACCGTTAAACAGATCACCGAGATTTTGACCGACGCCGGCAAGGAGGCGGGTGAAATCCTGGTCCGGAAGCTGTTCCGCGCCTCCACCGGTCTCAAGCTTAAGCTGCTGGATATCGTTCAGGAGTTTGTTGACGCCGAGATGGCGGAAGAACTCGCTAAACTGGCGAGCGATCCTGATCCGGAAATCAGGCAGAAACTGGCCCACGCGCTGGGGATATCCGGCTACGCGGGTGCGATCAGTGTCCTGCGCAAACTGGCGATGGATCCCATCGGTCACGTCCGTTCGGCGGCGTTCTCGGCTCTCGGGTGGGTGGCCGGTTTCGATGACGTTGATTTCATTTTCAAGGGTCTGGAAGACAAGTATCCGGATGTCCGCGAGTCGGCGGTCGGGGCGCTGATCATTATCGGCGGTCCGAAAGTGGTCGCGAAATTCAACGCCGACCTGTACCACGAAGATACGGAACGTCAGCGACTGGCAGTGACCGCGCTGGGATGGATCGGTGAGTCGGAGGTTGTCGATCCGCTGTTGCGGGCGATCAATCATCCCGATCCCGGAATCCGTCGCCTGGCCATAAACTCGCTGGCCCGGATCGGTGAGGTCGCCAATCACGAGCCGATCGTGATGGCGCTCAACGATGAAAACAACTCGGTCCGCAAGGCGGCCGTGTCGACCCTGATCGCGCTGAAGGGGGCGGAAGCGATCCAGGATATCCGCATGCTGCTCGATGATCCGGACGTCTGGGTGAAATACCACACCATCAACGCGATTGGCGAACTGGGCGACGAGTCGCTGGCACGGTATATCATTCCGCACCTGACAAGCGATCATGACATAATCAAAATTGCGGCAGTCAAGGCGCTCTCGCAAATGAGAAGCGCCGAAGTGCTGCCCGTGTTGCAGCAGTTACGAGGCGATAAAAACAAAGACCTTGCCGAGGCCGCCCGACTTGCCTTGACAACAATTGGGAGCACATACTGATGGAAAACCCGTCAATCCTGGTGGTCGACGACGAGCTATTGATTCGCGATCTCCTCTATGATTTTTTCAGCGGCCAGGGTTGGGATATCGTGGTCGCGGAAACGGGAGAGAAAGCGCTCAAGATTCTTGAGAATAAGCAGGTCGACCTGGTACTGACCGATATCAAGATGCCGGTGATGGACGGATTGGCGCTCGCCGAAGAAGTGGGCAAGGCGCATCCTGACCTGCCGGTGGTGCTGATGACCGGTTATCCGTCGGTGGACACGGCGGTGGCGGCCCTCAGGGCGCATGTGGCCGACTACATCATCAAGCCCTTCAATATCAACGAGCTGTTCAAGACACTGAAAGCCCAAATGACGAAGCAAAAGGGGTGACGGCGCGTCGTTCGACACGCCCGGACTAACAAGGGATAGACATGCTCGCCACTGCTGAAGCCGACATCCAGATGTCAACGGACGAGTTTCTTATGATCCGCGATTTCATTCATGAACGAAGCGGTATCTATTTCGCTGAGAACAAGGCGTACCTGGTCAGAAACAGGCTGGCCAAGCGCATGGCCGACCTCGATATCAGAAGCGTGCGCGATTATTTCTATCACGTGAAGTACGACGCGTCTCAAGCTGAATTCAACAGGCTCATGGAACTGGTAACGACCAACGAAACGAGCTTTTTTCGGAATGAACCGCAGTTGCTGTCATTCTCCGAGGAAGTGCTGCCGCTGATACTCAAGGAGAAGATGGCGTCATCGGGTTCAAAAACGCTCCGTGTCTGGTCGGCCGGCTGCTCGACGGGGGAAGAGCCGTATACGCTGGCGATGCTCATACTCGACAGATTGATCACGCTGAATGGATGGCAGATAGAAATTATCGCGAACGACATCTCGGAAGAAACTCTCCGCCGCGCGCGTTCGGCGGAATACTCGGGGCCGACGTTGCGAAATGTGAAGCCGGAGATACTGACACGATACTTCACCAAGAACGGGGATGTGTACCAGGTGAAGCCGGAAGTACGGTCACTGGTGAAATTTTCATATATGAACCTGAACGACCCGCGGCGCACGTCGGCGGTATTGAACATGGATGTCATATTCTGCCGCAACGTGATGATCTATTTCTCGGATGAAGCCAAGAAGGAACTGGTGCGGCGCTACTACAACGCGCTGCGGCCCGGGGGGTATTTTTATATAGGCCATTCGGAGACACTGCACGGGGTCTCAAAGGCGTTCAGGCTGGTGTATTTCAAAAATGCGCTGGTTTATCAAAAGGAAGTCGTCGGAACCGGGACGGGGTCGTCCCCGATAGTCTCGGCCGGCATTGAGATCGCCAGTAGCTCGGGGCGTGAACCGGCGGGGACAGACGGCAAAAACCGGGCCGTGGAACTCCTCAAGCACATCAAGCCGGTCGGTGTGGGTGCAAAAACGGGAAGAAACGCTGGTTGATAGATACAGGAAGACGTGATATGAGTCAGACAATTTTAGTCGTGGACGATTCGCCGACCGTGGTCAAATTCGTCTCGATCTCACTGAAGAACAAGGGGTTTACCGTGATTGCCGCCAGCGACGGGATGGAGGCAGTGGAGACGCTATCGGGTCTGGAGAAGAGTGTCGACCTGGTCATCACCGACCTGAATATGCCCAACCTGGACGGGTATGCGCTGATAGAGACCTTGCGGAACAACACCAGGCACCAGAACATCCCGATTATCATCCTGTCGTCCGAGGACGGCGATGATGACCGCGAACGCGGCATGGCCGTGGGCGCCGATTCTTACCTGGTGAAGCCGTTCAAGTCATCGGTGCTGATCGATGAAGTGAATAAATATCTCGAATGAAGGCTGGATTATTATGGAGAAGCACACACCTCTGGGGGAACTGAAGATCATGGCGGTTGATGACAGTCCGACCATGCGCCGGATTATTATCAACACGCTCAAGCGGGCCGGCTTTACCGATGTCGTGGAGGCAACGGACGGGAGGGATGCGCTCGCCAAGATGAAAGTCGAGAAGGTCGATTTCGTGATCACCGACTGGAACATGCCCGAGATGGATGGTCTGACGTTTGTCACCAGCCTGCGCTCCATTGAGGAATTCAAGAGCCTGCCGGTGCTGATGGTGACCACGCGGTCGGTCAAGGAAGACATTCTCGATGCAATGAAAGCCGGAGTGAACAACTACATTGTCAAACCGTTCACGCCGGACACCCTCAAAGCAAAGATTGAGCAAACACTGGCCGGATAGCGGTATCGGCTCACCCGGAGGTCATCATGACACAACCCGAAGTGTTGAGGGGCAGAATTCACAAAGAGATCAGGGAACTGACAGCGGCGATAAACGGCATAATCGATACGTTTCGAACGATGAAAAGCCCGCTGGAGAAGACTCACGAACAAGTTCCTAAGGCCACCACTCAACTCGACAAAATAAGCCAGCAGACGGAAGCGGCGACGCAGAAGATGCTCGATACAATCGAGTTAATTACCCAGCGTGAAGAAGAAGTTGTCAACGAACTGGCCAGCCTGAAATCGCTGGCCGAGACGGCCGGCGACAAGGGGAAGAACAAGGTTTTTGGAGAACTGATTCAAAAGGCGAACGCCAACCTCGACGGCGCGTACCTGATCATGGAGTCGCTGCAATTTCAGGATATCACGGCGCAGCAGATTAACCACGCCGCGTCACTGCTGGAAGACATCGAAGCGAGGCTCCACCAGATACTGGCGCTCTTGGACGGCAAGAGTCTGGATGAAGAAGATTCCCACGCCAGTACGAAGAAAGTGCGCATTTTCGATCCGCATGCGGACATGGCCGAGAAAAAAGCCGAACAGGCTGACGTAGATTCGATTTTCGTAAGAGCCGGAAAGAAATAGGATAAGAATACGATATGTCGGGCGAACTGGATCTGGACCAAGACGAGTTGAAGGAAATCATCGGTGATTTCCTTGTGGAAGCGGACGAGCTTATCGAGTCGCTCGACACCAATCTCGTAAAACTCGAATCGGCCCGCGAGGATCTCGATCTTCTGAACGAGATTTTCCGGGCGGCGCATACCATCAAGGGGACATCCAGTTTTCTCGGCTTCGACCAGGTTTCCACCCTCACGCACAAGATGGAAGATGTCCTGAACAAACTCCGGAAAGCCGAGATGGCGGTCACGCCGGAAGTTATGGACATCCTGCTGGAGTCGCTGGACTCACTGAAGGCGCTTCTGGACAACGTGCGTGAAGGCAAACTGGAAGCGGTCGAACTCGATAGCATTATCGCGCGGTTGGTTGCGCTCGCCGAAGGCGAGCAGTCGGTGGTCGGTTCCGCAGCAAAGCCGTCATCCGGCGCTCAGGGCGCTGTCACCGGCAAACCCGCTCACGAAAAGAAACCGGTCGATCAGACATTGCGGGTGGACGTTGAACGGCTTGATTCGCTGATGAATCTCATGGGGGAGCTGGTTCTGGGCAGGAACAGCCTGGTGCAGACGGTGGGCAAGATTATAAAAGATAACGAGCACAATACGGCGATAGCAGACGTCAACCGGGCCTCCGCCACGATCAATTATATCACGACCGAGATTCAACTGGCCGTCATGAAGATGCGGATGCAGCCGATCAGCAAGGTGTTCAGCCGATTCCCGCGCCTCGTGCGCGATCTCGGCCGTGAGGCGGGTAAGCAGGTCGAGCTAATAGTGTCCGGTGAGGACACCGAGGTCGACAAATCGGTCCTCGAAGAGATCGGTGATCCGCTGGTTCATATCATACGCAATTCGTGTGACCACGGCATAGAATCTCCGGAAGAGCGAGAGAAGAAAGGCAAGCCGGCTGTCGGTACGATCCGGCTGACCGCGGTGCAGGAAGGCTCCAATATCGTCGTGAGGGTGACCGACGACGGTCGGGGTCTCGATGTCGAAGGTATCCGGGCCAAGGCGGTGGAACGCGGCCTGACCACTCAAGCCGAAGTCGAGAGGATGTCCGACAGAGAAGTGTTCGGGTTCATCTTCCAGCCGGGATTTTCCACGGCCGCAGTTGTTTCCGATCTCTCGGGGCGCGGAGTCGGCATGGATGTCGTTCGGACCAATATCGAAAAGCTCAACGGGTTGATCGAACTGCAGTCGGAGCGGAATGTCGGTACGACCCTGACGATCAAACTGCCGCTGACGCTGGCGATTATCCAGGGATTGCTCGTGGAGTCGGACCGGGAAATTTTCATTCTTCCGCTGGCGTCGGTTCTGGAAACAGTGAAGACGGAGCAGTCGGAAGTCTATTATGTCAACAAGCGACCCGTGTTGCGTCTTCGAGAAGATGTCATCCCGATAATCAACCTGGGCGCTATTCTTCGGGAGGACCGGGAAGGGTTCATCCTGACGGAGAAGCCATATATAGTAATTGTAGGCCTGGCCGAGAAGAAACTCGGGATCAACGTAGATCGTTTTCTCGGGCAGGAAGAAGTTGTCATTAAGTCGCTGGGTGACTATCTCGGGTCCACCGAGGGGGTGGCCGGGGCGACAATTCTTGGAGACGGTCGAATTCGGCTGATTGTCGACCTGCTCGGGCTGTTCAACCTGGCACGGCGGCTCAGTTAAAGACTTATCGCATGGGTACAAACTCTTCACAGACAGTACGGGTCCTGGTGGTGGACGATTCGGCCTTCATGCGCAAAGCGATAAGCATGATGCTGGAATCGGATCCGTCGATCAAGGTTATCGGGACGGCGCGTAATGGCGAGGAGGGCGTGGAAAAAACGCGTTTGCTGAAGCCGGACCTTGTGACCATGGATATCGAAATGCCGCGTATGGACGGTCTGACGGCGCTCCGTGAAATCATGGCCAAGAACCCGGTGCCGGTCATGATGATCTCGTCGATCACGACCGAGGGCGCCCAGGCGACTCTGGATGCGCTGGAGATGGGGGCGGTTGATTTCATCCCCAAGCAGATGTCTTATGTCAGTCTGGATATCGTGAAGATACGCGATGAACTGATTGCCAAAATCAAGGACATTACCAGACGCAAGCACCTGTTGATGAGCCGGTTTCGGACCCGACGGATTTCCCGGCAACACGCTGAATCGCGCCAGATTCGACCGTCCGGGGTGACCGTACTGCGGCAACCAGGGCTTGTTTCCGGTCCGGTAGTCAAGAAATACGACCATATGATAAATATCATCGCCGTAGGGGCGTCGACAGGCGGTCCGCTGGCGCTTCAGGCCGTGATTCCGAGACTTCCGCGAAATCTGCCGGTGGGAGCGGTTATTGCCCAGCATATGCCGCCGGCATTCACCAAATCGCTGGCCGAACGGCTCAATTCAACATCGCAGGTGATGGTTAGAGAGGCAGTCAACGGCGAGCCGCTCGAACCGGGCTCGGTGTTGCTCTGCCCCGGGGGACAGCACCTGACTGTCCGGAAACAGGGCGTCCGGACTCACGTTTACGTATCCGATCAGCCGACAGAGACGCTGTATCATCCCTGCGTTGATATTCTGATGCGTTCGGTTGCGGAAGCGTTCGGCCGCTTCTCGATGGGTGTCATCCTGACCGGCATGGGGAATAACGGGGCCGCCGGATTGGCCGAAATCAAACGGCAGGGGGGGATCATTATCGCCCAGGACGAAAATTCATCGGTTGTCTACGGCATGCCCCGGGCAGCTATCGAGGCAGGTTTGGCCGATCATATCTCGCCGATTGATGATGTCGCGCAGCACATACTGAACTACTTCTGAACAAAGTTTTTGTTGAATTCTCCCCACCCCCCGTCTAATATCGTTCCAAGCGTCGTGTGGGACGTATTATATGTTTGAGAAAGCCAAAGGAGATGTTTGAAATAACAGCTAACGACAAACACCAAATAACGGAATTCACCGAGTCCTACGCCTCGTTCAACCGGATCATCAACAATCTTCAGCGGCAGTATATTGAACTGCGCGAAGAATTTACGGCCCAGAACGAACGACTCGCCGAAACCAACAAGAAACTGATCGAGATGACCCGGCGCAATCTCGAGGCGACCGAGTTTCTTAATAACCTGTTAACTTCGATGACGGCGGGGATTATTGCCGTGGATCAGGACGGGATAGTAACTCATTTCAACCCGGCGGCTTCGGTCCTGTTCGGCATTCCCCGACGGGAGCCGCTCGGCAAGTCGTACCGGGAGGTATTCCCGCCGGGAGAGCCAATTGACGCCAACGCCCTGCGGGCGGTGGAAACGGGCCGGGCGCTGGAATCGGTCGAGAAGGAACTGGTCCTGAGCGAAGGGACGCACCTGTCTCTGTCGGTATCGACGGCGATTTTGCGGGACAGCGAGGGGAAACCCAACGGCGCAGTGGAAGTCCTGCACGATCTGACTAAAATCAAGAAGATGGAGCGGGAGATTTCGCGGCTGAATACGCTGGCAGCGCTGGGTGAAATGGCGGCGACTATCGCGCACGAAGTTCGCAATCCGCTGGCGGCGATCGGCGGATTTGCCGCCCTGCTCAAGCGGGACATGGCCGCGGACGATGACCGTCGGAAGCTCGTGAACAAGATATGCAACGGCGTCGACAGCCTGAATCATACGGTCACGGCGCTATTGAACTATACGCGAATTGAAGAGGTCAAGCGGGAAGAGGTCATTTTCGACGGTTTTCTTCGCCGGACGCTTGACCAATACCGCTACGAGAACTCGGAACATCTCGAGGGCATGACATTCGAGCTGTCGCCGACATACGGACCGGGAGCGAGCCCGATTCCGTTGATGCTGGATTCGATGTTGATGCGGCAGTTGTTTTTCAACCTGTTCACCAATGCCGTTGAAGCGTGCGGCGGTTCCGGAAAAGTGACGATCAAGTATCACGTGATGCCGCGGCAACAGGCCACGCGTCTGTATGGGGAGCGGATAATGATCGGCCTCGACGAAACGGTGGTCGCAACCACGGTCGAGGACAGCGGTCAGGGTATCCCGGACGACGTGCGGGAAAAACTCTTCGCGCCGTTTTTCACGACGAAGCAGGGCGGCACCGGACTGGGTTTGGCGGTCGTGTGGAAGGTCGCCAAGGCTCACGGGGGAGAAGTTATCGCGGAACAATCTCAGGCAGGAGGCGCCCGGTTTGTCTTCTTGCTGCCTGTCAAAATAGCACACACGGATTCCGGGTTCACCGAGGAAAGCGAGTAAACATGGAGTGTTTACCATGAAGTTCTCCGTACTGGTTGTTGACGATGATAAACTGGTCAACGATTTCATACACGAAACACTGACGCGCGCCGGCTATGAGTGTATCCCGGTGTTTTCCGGCGAGGAAGCGCTGGAGAAAATCAAAAACCAGTCGTTTGATATCGTGCTTACCGATCTCAAGATGAGAGAGATGGACGGCATCGCCCTGCTGGAGCACTGCCGCCGGTTATCACCCGATACGCGGGTGGTCATGATGACCGCCTATGGCACCGTGGAAACCGCGGTCAAAGCGATCAAACTGGGTGCGGTTGATTTTCTGCTCAAGCCGGTCTCGCCTGATACGCTGGAACATATCCTGTCGCGGGTAACCGAGGTGCTGAAGCTTCGGGCCGAAAATGAAATCCTTCGCAAGGATGTCGAAAGCAAATTTCACAACATTATCGGCAAGACGCCGGTCATGAAGGAAGTTTTCGATCTGATCCAGTCCGTGGCGGATGCCCGTTCGACGGTGATGATAACCGGCGGATCGGGCACGGGCAAAGAGCTGGTGGCAAGAGCGATTCACTACAGTTCCAACCGCCGTGAGGGGCCTTTTATCAAGCTCAACTGCGCCGCCCTGCCGGAAAACCTGGTCGAGGCCGAGCTGTTCGGGTACGAGAAAGGCGCCTTTACCGATGCCAAGAAGACTCACCGGGGGCGTTTCGAGCTGGCCGACGGCGGCACGCTGCTGCTGGATGAAATCTCGGAGATGCCCCTCAACCTGCAGTCAAAGCTTCTTCGGGTTTTGCAGGAGCGCGAATTCGAGCGGGTAGGGTCGACGAGCACGATTGCGGTCGATGTGAGGATAATCGCGACATCGAACCGAAATCTCAAGGAGTACATCTCCCGTGGGGAATTCCGCGAGGACCTGTTCTTCCGGTTGAATGTGATCCCGATACACCTTCCGCCACTTGAGGAACGCAAGGAAGATATTCCGATATTGGTCGAGCACTTCATTGACAGGTACAACCATCAGAACGGCCGGTCGGTCAAGGGAATCGAAAGCAGCGCCCTGAGGGTATTTATGAAATATCACTGGCCCGGGAATGTCCGCGAACTGGAGAATTTGATTGAGCGGGCAGTGGTGACCGGCAAATCGGAAATGCTCACGGAAGACGATTTCCCGGCGGAACTGTCTTTGGGCCGTGCCGGCGATGATCTGTCGGGCTTGCGGGTGCCGATGAAGCTGGAAGAGGGCAGCAAGTATCTCATCCTCAAGACGCTGGAAAAGTTCAACGGGAACAAGACCAGAGCGGCCGAGGCGCTGGGCATTACGACGCGGACTATCCGCAATAAGCTCAACGAGTATTCGCTCGACGGGAATTAATTTCTCGGTTTTCGGGTTCCGCCGGGTTTGTGGGAGAACTTCCGGCGGAACTGCTTCAAAATAGTCCAATCCTGCCGATACTAATCACAAGCGGGCGAACGCCCGAAGTACGCAGTTTTCAACACTTTTTGCGGACGCGACCGTTGAGGATATGGATTTAGCAACAATCCTGGGAATCATCGTGGCTCTCGGCGCTGTTGTCGGAGCGTTCAAACTCGAAGGCGGTCACCTGGGCGCAATTTTCCTGATTGCCCCCATGATGATTGTCATCGGCGGAACGCTCGGGGCCACCATAATCACGACATCAATCGATACGGTCAAGCGCGTGCCCAGATACTTCTGGCTTGCGGTTCACGGCGCCGGGCATTCCTACCAGGAGGCCATTGACAGGATTGTCAAGCTGGCGGAAAAGGCGCGCCGTGACGGGATACTCGGCCTCGAGGCGGAGCTTCAGCATATCGCCGATCCCTTTTTCCGGAAAGCGATCCAGCTGCTTATCGACGGAACCGAAGTGACGGTTCTTCGCGATATTCTTGAAACCGAGGCGGCATATGTCGAAGAACGCCACAAGAAAGGCATCGTTTTCTTCCAGAAGGCGGGCGGTTTCTCGCCGACACTCGGCATTCTGGGCACGGTTCTCGGACTCGTACACACCCTGGGCAACACCGAGGACGCCTCGCGGATGGCGGCAGCTATTGCAGCGGCGTTCATCGCGACGCTCTGGGGTGTCGGGTTGGCCAACCTGTTCTTCCTGCCGATTTCCGATAAGCTGAAACTCCGTCACGAAGAAGAAATGGTGTACCTCGAACTCACCACCGAAGGCGTCGTAGCCATTCAATCGGGTGAAAACCCGCGCAATATCCGCACGCGTCTGCATTCATTCATTGCCCCGAGTCACCGTGGATCAGAGTTGTAGCCATGATGCGCAGGCGCAAAAAACTCGATGACAAGGAAAATCTCGAGCGCTGGCTGTTGACCTACGCCGACCTGATTACCCTGCTCCTGGCATTCTTTATCGTCATGTATTCAATGTCGCAGATCGACGCGAAGAAATTCGGTAAGGTCAGTCAGGCGCTTTCCGGGGCACTTCGCGGCGGACCGTCGGTCCTGCGGTATCCCGAGGTTTCGACCAAGACCGGGCACGGCGTTCTGGAGCTGGGCAACCTGCGTTTGATCCAGCAGAAGATCGAAGAGAAGTTCAAACATCTCGGCAAGGATCGGGCAATCGAAACCGAGATCACCGAACGGGGACTGGTGATTCACATCATGGAGTCGGCGCTATTCCGGGAAGGCTCGGCGAACCTGGAGCCACGGGCTATGGATGTGCTGGATCGTGTCTCCGACGTAATCAAGGATCGTCCGAATCACATCCGGATAGAAGGGCACACCGACGACAAGCCGATCAGGACTGTGCAGTTTCCATCGAACTGGGAGCTGTCCACCGCGCGCGCCACGGAAGTAGTCCGTTACTATATTAATAGCCATTCAATAGCCCCTGACCGAATATCGGCGCTCGGCTACGGGGAGTTCCGTCCGATTCGACCGAACAACTCAATTGAAAACCGGGCCCGTAACCGTCGGGTCGACATCGTCTTGCTTACGATGGAGCTCACGCTCAAAGAGCCGACCTCACAACTGTACTACGCAACCAAAAACGAGTAATCGTTTCCCCACGCGACGGAATTCCTTTCCAAAAATCCCGTCAGGCAGTCAGGCTCGCATGTTGCCCCTGATCAATTAAGCTGAACATTGACAATCAGTTAAGCGTCCCGGCCGAGTTTTGGCATTGGCGTTGCTTAGACCGGCGGTGAAGAATTGCAGCAAATTGATGCGTTATGGAAAACAAACTGTCAAAAATCATCTTTGATAAGATCGGGGTACCGAACTACCAGAAGTATCTTGATCTGTCCTCGGTTCGGCACAAGCTGGTCAGCAGCAACGTGGCGAATGTGGCCACACCCGGCTACGAGGCCAAGGATATCAAGTTCGAAGAAGAATTCAAACGGGCCACCTCGCAGAATGAACACCTGGCCGGCGTGACGACCGACAGTCGCCACATCCCGCTCGGTCAGCACACAGATCGCCCGCCGGAAATCCTCGAGCAGAGGGTTGCCCCGGATGATCTCAATTCGGTCGACATCGATCGCGAGATGTCCAACCTGGCGCAAAACGAACTGCGGTATACCATCGCGGCGCGCCTGCTTCAGCGCAAGTTTGACGGTTTGCGTACTGCAATCACGAGCAAATAGGAAGTGACACATGTCCGGTATTCTTGGAGCCATCGAAATTTCGTCTAAAGGCCTGAGTGTTCAGCGCGCCAAGATGAACGCCGTGGCCGAGAACATTGCCAACGCCGAAACGACCGAAACGCCCGAAGGCGGGCCGTACCGTCGCAAACGGGTCGTGGTCAGCGAAGAGAAGCTGAAAGAGCCGTTTGCATCCTACCTGAAGAAAGCCGATACGCACCTCGTGCGCACGCACCGGGCGCATCGCGGCGGCAAGACGCTTCCTATTGACTCCGGGGAGGAAGCCTCATCGGTGGACATGAAGGAAGTCGAGGCGCCGAAATCTGACTACAAGCTGGTCTACGATCCGTCGCACCCGGATGCCGACGATGAAGGATATGTGAAGATGCCGGATATCGAAGTGATTAACGAGATGGTGGACATGATGTCGGCGTCGCGGGCCTATGAAGCCAACACGCTGGCGATATCGGCCGCCAAGGGAATGGCGAAAAACGCTCTCGATATTTGAAGGAAGGAAGATGCATAGATGAAAGTCAATCCCGTCAGTATTCAGTCTTACCAGCAGGTGGCGCGTCGCGAACAGCCCGCGCAACCGCAGGTGAAAAGTGAGCAGGACGGCGGTGTCAGGAATTCGGTGGCCATCGAGCCGCAAAAGAATTTAACCGGCTCAAAACTGGCCGTCAAGGCGCCGTCCGGAAGCTACGCCGACTACCTTTCCGTCGAAGAGAAACAGGCGCTCGAAGTCCTGTTCAACAAGTTCCAGGACAATTCGCGATTCGGTTCCGGATATCGGGCCAATGCGGACACGGCGAAGCCTGAAGCGACCGTCGGCCGGATTATCGACGTGAAGGTGTGACATGGCCGGAATAATTGGCAATGTCAATCGTCTCGTTCCGGGCCTGATCGAAAAGGTCAACCCGGGAGCCTCGGGGCAGGAAAAATCCTCGGGAGTTACAGGAGAGAAATTTACTGACCTGCTCTCCAACGCGATCAATGCCGTGAACGATCTGCACATGGATGCGGCAGATGCGCAAAAGGCGCTGCTTTCCGGCGATCCGGTGGAATTGCACGAGGTCATGATAAAAGCAGAAGAAGCCGGCCTGGCAACCGATCTCATTCTGGAGATTCGCAACAAGCTGGTGTCGGCCTACAACGAAATTATGCGCATGCCTGTCTGAACCCGGACCGGCGGCGTTTCGGCCATGGACGGCCGATAAGGAAATGACATAGGAATCGGTATGGACTACCTGAAAGCAGTCTTCAAGAACCTTTCGGACTTCGTCAGCCGTATGACTCCGGCGCAGGTGATCATGCTCCTGGGCGTGACTGCCGGCACGATTGTCGGAGCGATCTTTGTTGTCGGATGGCTGGGAACGGTCACGTATTCCCGGCTGTATTCGAACCTCGAAGAATCCGAGGCGGGCGAAGTCATCGCGTATCTCAACGACAATAAAATCCCTTACCAGTTGAAAGACAACGGCACAACCATCGAGGTGCCGTCGAAAGACGTCTACAAGGCGCGCATATCGCTGGCCGCCGACGGTCTGCCTCGGTCAGCCAACATGGGATATTCCATATTCGATCAGAATAATCTGGGGATGACCGATTTTCTCCAGAACCTGAATTTCCGTCGGGCGCTCGAGGGCGAGTTGACCCGCACGATCATGCAGTTGTCGGAAGTGCAGGCGGCGCGGGTTCATATCGTGATGCCCAAGGATCGCCTCTTCAAGGAAGACAAGAAGGACGCTACCGCATCGGTCGTGCTCAAGCTTTCCGGGGTGGGGCTGAACAAGCGCCAAATTGCCGGCATCACTCACCTGGTGGCCTCGTCGGTAGAGGGACTTCAACCAGGCAATATTACTATTGTCGATTACGACGGCAACCTGCTGTCATCGGGCCAGGAGGCCGATGAACTGGCCGGGCTGTCGAGTTCGCAACTGGAAGTCCGCAAGCAGGTCGAGCAGTATCTCGAGGATAAGGCGCAGACAATGCTCGACGGGGTTCTCGGCAACGGGAAGTCTATCGTGAGAGTCACCAGCGACCTCAATTTCCAGCAACTGGAGAAGACGGCCGAATCGTACGATCCCAACACGCCGTCGATCAGGAGTGAAGAAAAGACCAAGACCTCGAGCCAGGCGAGTGAGAAGGCCGAGAAAGACAATCAAAGCAGTGACGAACAGAGTACGGAAACGACAATCACAAACTACGAACTCAACCGAACCGTCGAGCACATCATTAATGAAGTCGGCTCTATAGAGCGGCTGTCGGTGGCGGTGCTGGTTGACGGCGACTACCATGACGTTGAAGGCGGTTCGGGAGGCGGCGAGGCCGTGTATCAGCCGCGCTCGCAGGAAGAGCTCGACCGGCTCTCAGCGATAGTCAAGAACGCCGTTGGTTTTGATCAGCAGCGCAACGACCAGATTGAAGTGGTCAACATTCCGTTCGACCGCCAGAATCTCCAGAACGAACAGAACGCGCTCGACGGCATGTACATGAGAGAATTCTACCTTGATATCGCCAAGAAGGTCGCCCTGGTGGCGCTGTTCGCGCTCCTGCTGTTCTACCTGAAGAAAAAATCATCAAAGCTGTTCAAGGCGCTGAGCCGGATCATGCCTCCGCCCGCCCCGCAACCGGCGCCGAGACCCATGCCACAGCCGCAACCGGTTGTGAGCGCCGAGCAAATGCAGCAGGAGGAATCTGAAGAGCCGGCGGTGACGGTTGAGCCGGATAAACGTAAACCTCGTCTGGTCGATGAAATGCAGCGCACCGCCAAGGAACGACCGGAAGAGATTGCCAAAGTCATTAAAACGTTGATGATAGACTGATGAGTACGCTCGTATTTGATACACTGACGTCCTACCAGAAGGCGGCCATCGCCCTGGTGTCATTCGGTTCCGAGGTTTCCTCGCACGTCCTCAAGGGGATGACCGAGCAGGATATCGAGAAGATCACGATCGAAATCGCCAATCTCCGCGAGGTTCCGTCGGAGATCGAAGAAAAGGTGATCGACGAGTGCTACCAGATATTCATGGCGCGGCAGTACGTCTCCCAGGGCGGCATCGATTTTGCCACGCAGATACTGGAAAGCGCGCTCGGTGCGGCCAAAGCCAGGGAGATCATGCACCGCCTGGAGTCGTCGCTGCGCTCGCGGGGATTCTCCCTGCTGAAAGATATCGATCCCAAGCAGCTGGCGAACTTCTTCCAGAACGAACATCCGCAGACAATCGCGTTGATCCTGACACAACTCAGTCCCAGCCAGGCGGCATCGATCCTGGCCGAACTGGGACCGGAGTTGCAGGCGGAAGTCTCCCTGCGCATAGCGACGATGGAGAAAACGTCGCCTGAGATCCTCAAGGAAATCGAAGCCACACTGGAGGGTCACTTCGAGGCCACGACGGCCCGCGATCTGTCCGCGACCGGCGGCGCCAAAGCGATCGCCGAGATACTGAACCTGATCGACACAACGGCGGAGAAGAATATTTTGCAGTCACTCGAAGCTGATGATCCGGATCTGGCGGCTGAAGTCAAGAACATGATGTTCGTGTTCGATGACATCATTCTGCTCGACGACCGTTCGGTCCAGCGTCTGCTCAAAGACGTCGAGACCAAGGATCTCTCGCTGGCGCTCAAGGCGGCGAGCGACGAAGTCAAGAAGAAGATTTTCGGCAACGTGTCCGAGCGTGTTGCCACCTTGATACAGGAAGAGATGGAATTCATGGGCCCGACCCGCCTGTCCGATGTCGAGGCGGCGCAGGGCCGAATTGTCGATTCCGTCCGGCGGCTCGAGGAGGAAGGACAGATCATCATCGCCGGCCGCGGCGGTCGTGAGGATATCATTGTCTAAAATACTCCGCATAGTCACCGAAGCGCCGACCGTCCTGATCGGGGAGAAGCACCACGACGCACGGGCGGAAGCCGAGGCCGAGAATGTATTGAGACAGATGTTTCCGGCGGTTGGCATAACCACCTCGCCGGACGGCTCCAGGCAAATAGCGATCGAAGAAATTTATAGTATCGCCGAGATCCATACCCGCGAATGCGAGCAGGCTCGTAAAGACGGTTATGACTCGGGATACAAAGAAGGATATGACGAAGGACTCGGCAAGGGTCTCGAAGAGGCGAAGAAAGTCCTCGGGCAATTTGACCAGGCGATCAAAGACGCGGTCGGCCAGCGTGCGGCGCTGTTGGAGGAAGCCAAACACCGTGTTCTCGACCTGGTGCTGAAAATAAGTCGGAAGGTGACATTCGATACGATCGAGGCGGATCCCGAAGTAACCGCTGAGATGATCAACAAGGTCATCAACCGGCTGATCGACAAATCCCGCATCAAAATCAAAGTGCATCCCGACCACCTGCCGCTGGTCGAACAGAGTGTCGACTGCTTCCTGGCCGGGTCATCGGCAATCAAGGAGTTGTCTATCGAGGCGGACAGCCGTGTCAGATTCGGCGGCTGTTTCATAGAAACGCCGACAGGCGATGTCGACGCTCGTGTCGAATCACAGTTCGACGTTATCGAGGATGTCATCCGCGCCGGTGAGGAGTGAGATGACTTACATTCCCTACGACATGTACACGGAACGGATCGAGAGGACCGACACCGTCAAGCGCCTGGGGAAAGTGACCCAGGTAGTCGGGATGGTGATCGAGTCGGCCGGTCCGGCGGTATCGATAGGCAGGCTGTGCACGATAGAGAATCGCCACGATGGGTCCAAAGTCCCGGCCGAGGTTGTCGGATTTCGCGATGACCGAATCCTGCTCATGCCGTATGGTCCCATCACGGGAATAACCCCGGGGGCGATTGTGACGTCGACATCGGACACGCTTCGCGTGCCGGTAGGGCAGGAACTTATCGGACGGGTGCTCGGCGGACTTGGTGAGCCAATCGACGGCAAGGGACCGATACTCACGAGCGTTACTAAACATGTAAACAATAGTCCCATCCCGGTCTTGAAACGAAATCGAATTACCAAACCGTTACTCACCGGAATCAAGGCGATTGATATGCTGACGACCATCGGGCAGGGCCAGCGCATGGGCATATTTGCCGGCTCAGGAGTCGGCAAATCGATCATGCTCGGCATGATGGCGCGAGGTTCATCGGCCGATGTTAACGTGATTGCTTTGGTAGGGGAGAGGGGCCGCGAAGTACGGGATTTCATAGAACGTGACATGGGCAAGGACGGCCTCAAGCGGTCCGTCGTTGTGGCGGTGAGCTCCGACCAACCGGCCCTGATCAGGATAAAAGGAGCGATGGTCGCCACGACTATCGCGGAATATTTCCGTGAACAGGGGAAACACGTCTTGCTTTTACTGGATTCGGTGACCCGAATCGCGATGGCGCAGCGGGAAATCGGTCTGGCGGTCGGAGAACCGCCGGCCACCAAAGGCTACACGCCGTCGGTGTTTGCCCTCCTGCCGACATTACTGGAGCGGGCGGGAAACACGGGCAAGGGATCGATTACCGGCCTGTACACCGTGCTGGTTGAAGGTGACGATTTCAACGAGCCGATTTCCGACGCGGTGCGGTCGATCCTGGACGGTCACGTGTCACTCTCACGGCGGCTGGCATCGATGAATCAATACCCGGCGGTTGACGCGCTTGATTCGATCAGCCGGCTTATGCCCGAAGTTGCGAGTGACGAGGAACGTCAGCTGGCCGCCGAAGTGCGGCGTCTGATGGCGGTCTACAGGGAAGCCGAGGATTTGATCAATATCGGCGCGTATGTCAAGGGGTCGAATCCGAAGATTGACCGGGCAATCGAAAAGTACGAGCCACTGAACGAGTTTTTCCGCCAGGGAATATTCGAACTGGCCGACCATAAGCAATGCCTGACCACTTTACAGGATATTCTGAACAACTGAGTAAGCGGCGATGAAACGATACAAGTACAGACTCGAACCGATGCTGAAGCTCAAAGAGCACAGGGAAAAGGAAAAGCAGCGCGAACACGCCGAGGCTGCCAGGAAAGTGCAGGAGCAAAAAGAGATGCTGGTTCGAATCGACGAAGAGCGGGGAGAGACACTCAAACACCAGCGGCGATCGTTAGTCGGCTCCATGTCGCTGGCGGAACTTTTGGTCTGTTCGCGCTACTTGATGAAACTGAAGAAAGACACGTTGACCGGCCGGGAATTGCTGCGCGGACTCGAGAAGGAAGCTGACAAGAGGCGGGAAAAGCTGGTAGAGGCGTCGAAAGAGCGCAAGATATACGAAAAGCTCAAGGAAAAGCAGATTGCAAAGTTCACGAAGGAAGTCGAACGTCTCGAAAACAAGGCTGTCGACGAGACAGCGACCAACGGCTTCCGCCGCAGATCACGACCATAGCATCCTCCCTCCTTTCGAGCAAAAGGCCTCCCTTGCGGGGAGGCCTTTTTGTTTTTGCTGTCTTAAGGCGAGGCGCTACTTGATCAGCACCATTTTCTTGCTTTCCGTAAAATCCTTGGTCACGATGCGGTAGAAATAGACACCCGTGGCCACCTGGCCGCCGGAGTCGTTCTTGCCGTCGAACACCGCCTCGTGTTCTCCGGCGGGGAGGAACTTATCTACCAGCGTGCGGACCCGTTGTCCGAGGACATTGTAGACATCGAGACGAACCTCCCCTCCGACCGGCAGGGAGAACCGGATGGTTGTGGTCGGATTGAACGGGTTGGGATAATTTTGCGACAGGGAGTATGTCTCCGGCAATCCGTCAAGACCGTCGTCGGCGACATCAGTGGAGATACTGACGCTTATACTCCCCTCCGTGAAGAAGGGCACTATCTCGACAGAGCCATCGACATTTGTCAAAGTGAGATGGAGGTCATTGCCTTCGGTGAGATACGTTGTCGAGTCGATAAAGAGCAACGTATCGGGGGTTGTCGGTTCGACCGTGAAATGAAGCCGCATGAGCGTGCCGGAACCGGGCGGAAGCGGCGATACATCGCCATAAGACATCACCGCATAAAGCTTGCCGATGCTGTTGTTTCGCTGGACGTTCCTTGTCGTTGCCAACTCGCCTCGGGTTCCTGCAAATGACGCCGAATCAAATTTGAGATAGTCCGGCGAGAATTGCAGGGCGACGGAGACATCGGCCGTGTTCCGTTGGTTATAAAGGTACACATCCATCACGACTTCATCCCCGGCGGTGGCGTCGATATCAGCCATCCAGAGCGAGTCAAGCGCGAACGGGGTCGCCTCGATATTGATAAACCCCGTCTGAATCTGCGGAACAAACGGTAATTGTGCGTCCTGCTTGAAATTAGTGGAATACTCTATCTGGCTGATAGTCGTATAAGTCACGGTATCAATCGATACCAGCTGCGGACTCACTGCGTGATCCCACGAATAATAGACCGTTCCCAGCAAGCCGCTTCCCGGCTGAATGAAGGTCTGATTTGTGACGAGAATAAAAACCGTGACGACCGAATCGTTCAATATCAGGTAGTCTTTATTCGGGATATAGCTGACCCGGCTGCCGGCAAACGAAAACGAATCAATAGTAATGTCCGTGCTGCTTTGAGACAGGGTCACCTCGATGGCTGATAGTTCTTCGTCGTTGACGAAATTGACCGGAATGCTGCAGCCACCGGCACCGGAAAACGTGGTGAGCGTATCTATCCGAAGGGTGTCGGGCAGATTGGGGTCGATCCCGGTCTGACTTCGCGCCATCGTAGCCGCCAGAAGAATCAACGCCAATATAATGAGTACGTATCGGAGATTTATGCGCATACGGGTATCCTTGTAATCACCTGTTGAGCAAAATATGTGCTTGTTTGCCGGAGGGTGAAGACAATTCACATCATCCTGATGTCCGTCTTCGAACCGGGGTATGTAACCACTTGAATGTCCGACCGTTATCAATGGAATTAAAATAGTAACTTCAGGCCCATATAGCAAAACCTTTCTGACGGCCACCGGCGTCATATGCAGTAATCTGCCTATCGGAAGGGCATCTAAGGAACCGTTAGACAGCATCTTATCGCAATTTATACTGGATTTCCGGCCCGATGAGCCGATATCACAGGTATGCAGGGGAAACGACCACTTCGCAAGGCGCTCAGGTGCCACTATCTCTACGCGTGCTATATGGCCGATGAATTGAAATGTTTTGGCTACAAGACCGACTGCCCGCTGTACCTGAAATCCAACGGCGAGTTCTGTCACGCGGACCGTTTTCACGAGGCCATGGACAGGTTGATTGACAAGACCCGGGCGAAATGCCGCAAACTCGCCTGAGGCAGCTTCCTGCCTGCCGACAGGGCATTCTTTTCTTTCACGACTCAGAAAATCATTCCGCTTTTGACCGTCCAGACGGGCTCCCCGATGTTCACCTTCCCCTGTAACTGAATGCGGGGGAGAGGATTGCGAGACCTTCCCTGATCCCGGCATGCGACCTGCTTTCATTCTCCCCGGAGGAATATATGATAAAAGGTATTTACACCTCAGCCTCCGGGATGATACCCCGGGTTCGAAAGCAGGAGATTATTGCCAACAATATCTCCAACGCCAAGACAGTCGGGTTCAAGAAGGACACGACCTTCACCCGGGAGCTGTCCCGCGCCGAACGAAAGCAAATGCCGAAACAGTCGGACTGGGAAACGCCGATGCTTCACGATGTCTTCGTGGATTTCTCGGCGGGCATGTTCGACAAGACCGGCAACCCGCTCGACCTCGCGATCGACGGCGACGGGTTTTTCACCGTTCAGGCCGAAGACGGCACTACCTATCTGACCCGGGCCGGTACGTTCGAAGTGAACGCACAGGGCCAGCTCGCCTTTCCCAACGGCATGCTGCTCGTGTCCAACGGCGGCGCTATTGATGTCGGCGACGGGCAGGTGTCTGTCGGTGAGGACGGCAGTGTGGACGTGGACGGCAGCACGGTCGGCCGCATCACACCCATGACGGTCGATGACCTGACCCAACTGGAAAAGGCCGGAGATTCCATGTTCCTCGTGCCGGAAGGGACGGAACTGACCGCGGCGACCAACTCGTCGATTCGACAGGGATATCTCGAAGAAGCCAATGTTGATATAGTCCGCGAGATGGTGGACATGATCATAACCTACCGCACGTTTGAGGCCAACGCGAAAGCGCTGCAATCGCAGGATAACTCGCTCGACAACCTGTTTCGTCGGGTGGCCAGCAACGGGTAGGGAATGAACCGCGCATGACACAGGAGTTACACAATGATAAAATCGATGCGAACCGCCGCGACCGGTATGATCGCGCAGCAGATGAATGTAGACGTGATCGCCAACAACCTCGCCAACGTCAACACCACCGGATTCAAGAAGAGCAAGGTGGAATTTCAGGACGTCCTCTACCAGAACTACCGCAAGGCCGGAACGGCGTCGGCGATCGGCACCGAAGTTCCGACAGGGCTGGCAATCGGTTACGGTACACGCCCGGCATCGACGGTGCGGCAGTACTCCACCGGCGACCTTCAGATGACCGGCAACCCGCTCGACATGGCAATCAGCGGCGACGGCTTTTTCCAGGTTCGGCAGCCTGACGGAACGACAGCCTACACGCGCGATGGTGCTTTCAAGCTCTCGGCCGACGGACAACTGGTCAACTCCGACGGCTATTTCCTTCTGCCCGAAGTGACCCTGCCGGAGGATACCGTGTCGGTGTCTGTCGGCGTGGACGGGACTATCGAGGTCATGCAGTTCGGACAGGACGACGCGGTTCAGGTCGGGCAGGTCGAGCTGGCCCGTTTCACCAACCCGGCCGGACTTATGGCAATCGGTCGCAACCTGCTCGTACCGACGGGAGCGTCGGGCACGCCCATCACTGATATCGCCGGCCAGAACGGATTGGGGACTATCGACCAGGGTTACCTGGAGATGTCCAATGTCAGCGTGGTCGACGAGATGGTGAACATGATTGTTGCCCAGCGGGCATACGAAGTGAACTCCAAAGCGATTCAGACGGCCGACGACATGGCCGGAATAACGAATAACCTGAAGCGATAAGAACGATGAAACTGCTTCCGCGAATCATCATAGCCGAACTCTTCCTGACCCTGGCGCTGGTAACATCGAGTGACGCCACAACCGTCGAGCAGCGCGTGCGCGATTGGCTAACGGACACCTATGACCTTGACACGGCGTCGAGTAAGATTGAAGTGCTCGCTGACCCGTTTGCGTCTGAAGAGATCGACGCCGGCCAGATTGACGTCACGGCTCTCACTCAGACCAAACCCGTCGGGCTGTTCACCGTGCTGGTGACTGTCAATGAGAACGGTGAATTAAAAGAGCGCGGCCAGGTTCGTTTACGCATCAGAAAATATGCCGAGGTGCTTGTGGCCTCGGACAAGATAAGACGTCACGACTTACTGACGAACGAGAACGCCGTACTAACCAGGACGGAAGTGACCTCCCTGCGAGAGCAGCCGGTTCAGTCTCTCGAAGAACTCGATAATTACCGCTCGAAGCGAAATATCAGACGAGGCCAGATTATTACGACCATGGCCGTCGAGCCGGTGCCTGACATTGAAGTCGGGCGGGAGGTCACTATCGTCGTCTCCAATGATGTGCTGACAATTACGGCGCCCGGGAAGGCGCTGCAATCAGGTTCGCACGGCGACTATGTCAGGGTGAAAAACAAGGCCACCGGCAAGATTCTCAAGGCACGCGTGCTGGACGAAACCTCCGTGGCCGTGGATCTCTAGGCGAATAGGAATCGGGAGAACCATTATGAGTTTACGAAAATTACTCTTCATTCTGCTGGTGTTGCTGCTCTTGCCGTTTGGCCTGAAGCTCAAAAGCCAGGACTTCGGGCAGGGGCAATCGCTGTTCACGGATATCAAGGCGCACCGGGTCGGAGATATCCTCACGGTGCTGATCTATGAACAGAGCAGTGCAACCCAGCAGGTAGAATCCAAAAACGAGAAGACCACCAAGGCCGACACCAAGGGCGGCCCGGGCATTGGATCACTCGATTTCATTCCGCTGTTCGGCGCCAGCGCCGAATCGAAGTACAGCCACGACGGCAAGGGCGAAAATCTTCGCCGGGGCAACCTGCGCGCCAGGATGTCGGTGACGGTTGTCGGAATCAAGGACAACGGTGACCTGATCATCAAAGGTTCGCGCGTCGTCGGCATTTCCAAGGACAAGGAATCGCTCGAGTTGAGCGGCGTGGTCCGCTCGCGAGATATCAAGCCGGATAACTCTATCGAGTCCTACCTGATTGCCGATGCAGAGATCCATTACACCGGCAAGGGGAACGCCTCGACCGCGGCCCGTCCGGGATTCTTTTCACGTCTCATAAGCTGGCTGTTTTAGGAGGTTATCATGTTTACATCCTTACACAGCCGCTTGATCACTCCCGCCGGCATGGTGTTTCTCGCGAATCTCATCCTGTTTCTGGCCTGCCCGGTCGATGCCATGCGGGTGCGGGTCAAAGATCTCTGCGCCTTTCAGAACAAGCAGGAAACGGACCTTATCGGCTACGGCCTGGTGATCGGCCTCGACGGCACCGGCGACGGCAACGGCACGCAGTTCACCACGCAATCGCTGGTGAACATGATGCAACGTATGGGACTGACAGTCGACGTCAACAAGGTGAAAGTGAAAAATATCGCGGCCGTGATGGTAACGGCGCGCCTGTCCAGTTTGCAGGCAGACGGAAGTAACTTCGACGTGACAGTATCATCGGTCGGAGACGCATCGTCGCTTCAGGGCGGAACGCTGCTGTTGACGCCGCTGTCCGACGCCAACGGCGTGGTCAGGGCGGTCGCACAGGGACCGGTGTCGATCGGTGGTTTTAACGTCCAGGTCGATGAAGGCAACCGCATCGTCAACAACTATACCCTGGTCGGGCGGGTACCCGGCGGCGCGAAAGTGACCAACGCAGTGGAGCCGACGCCGGATTCCGAGCAGGAATTTTACCTGACACTGCTCGATCCAGACAACACCACGTCGCACCGTATCGCCGAACGGATCAATATCAAATATGGTCTGACCGCCTACGCGATGAACGGCGGTACGATTAAAGTGGTGATTCCCGATTCGCTGATGTACCCGAGTTTGAGGAGCGAATTCATCTCAGACATCGGTCAGCTGGAAGTGATTCCGGATAACAACGCCAAGGTGATCATAAATGAAAAGACCGGGACTATCGTAGCCGGCCAGCACGTGACTATCGAGCCGGTCGCGGTGGCTCATGGTACCATAACGGTCAATATTCAATCGCGCCCG
Organism: uncultured Ignavibacteriales bacterium; assembly: GCA_964396245.1. Lineage (GTDB taxonomy): Bacteria > Zixibacteria > MSB-5A5 > GN15 > FEB-12 > CAYNEO01. The sequence goes on along the minus strand of CAYNEO010000003.1, from coordinate 115,082 downwards.
ATCGTGTCGCAACCGGAGCCGTTCAGCCAGGGTGAGACGATAGTGGTGCAGGAACCGACTATCCGTGTCGATCAACAGAACGCCCGCGTGGTGGCATTAGAAGGGGCGGTATCGCTGTCCGACGTTGCCACCGCACTGAACAAGATCGGCGCTACGCCGCGTGACATTGTCGCCATATTTCAGGCCCTGAAACAGGCCGGCGCACTGCACGCAGAACTGGTAATTATCTGATGTCTATCGGGCCGACCGTACCGCTCATCGACGCGCCGTCGAGCGACCTCTCCCGTCTCAAAAACGAGAAGGCAACGAGCCTCGAGCAGGAGAAGCTCCGGCTGCGCAGGGCGACCACGGAATTCGAGTCGTTTTTCATGTATTACATGCTCAAGACGATGCGCGAGACGGTGCCGGAGAACCCGCTGACGAAAGACCTGCCGTTTGCGAAGTCACTCGGTAAGGACACGTTCAATCAGTTATTCGATATGGAACTTTCGCGTTCGATGGCAAGCGACGCCCACGGGTCAATAGGCGAGTTGCTGTACAATCAGTTCGAGAAGCTGATCGAAGCCGAGTACGACGGTCATCAATCATCGCCTGAAATCAGGCCGTTACGGAGCAGCCCCGATCAGCCGCTGGACTTGAAAGAAAAGCCGATTCCCTTACGGGATGAAAACAAAACGATAAAACGAAAAGACGAAACGCCGCAGATGTTTCCTGTCGCTCAGACGAATCGGCAGTTGAACCAGGATCCGATTCGGGCACGGTATGGTGCGATTATCGACAAAGCCGCCGAAGAAACCAAGCTCGACTCAACTCTGATAGCATCGGTTATCAGGGTGGAATCGGACGGGGACGAAAGAGCCGTGTCGCCGGCGGGTGCGAAGGGACTGATGCAACTCGTAGACTCGACCGCGGAGGCATACGGGGCAAAAGACTCGTTCAACCCGGCTGAGAATGTGATGGCCGGGAGCAAATATCTGAAACACCTGCTCGACCATTACGGTGACCTCGAAGTGGCTCTGGCAGCCTACAATGCGGGTCCCGGCAATGTGAACAAGCACGGCGGGGTTCCGCCGTTCCGCGAAACACAGCAGTATGTGAAGCGTGTCACCACACACCTCGAGAATGCGGGTGTGAAAATCCCCCGTGCGAGCTCTAAAGAGTGATGCGGGACCGGACGATACAGTAAGAAGGCAGAAATAGGATATGATAAACCGTCTGATCGAAATAATCAGCAAGGAAGCTGCTCTCTTCGAATCATTCCTCGAATTGCTCCAGGAACAAAAAGAGATGCTGGTGACCAACAATATCGCCGGACTAAACCGTGTGACCGAGCGGCACCAGGAAAAGCTTGTCGAGAGCCGCCTCTTGAGCCGACAACGGGAGCAGTTGATCGAAGAGATCAAGGCTGCGAATGCAATCGACGGTGACCTGACAGTGACCCGTCTGCTCGAACTGGTCGATGAAAACCAGGCCGGGCGCCTGCTCGAACTCAAGGAACTGATTCTCAGTCTCAACGACGAGATCAACAGGACGCGGAATTCAAACGCCATGCTCCTGAATCAGTCGCGCGAGTTCATCGCTAAAACGATGGCGGCGCTGTCACGAATCAACCACCCGCACAAAACCTATGCCCCGGCCGGAGCCGCACGGGAAACCGGCGGGACGGTGGCAGTGGACAGGAGGGCGTAATGCCGGGATTGTTTCAGGCACTCGAAGTCGGCAAGCGGGCGCTCTTGTCGCACCAGTTTGTCCTCCAGACAATAGGTCACAATATCGCCAACGTAAATACGCCCGGGTACACGCGGCAGCGCGTGTCGATATCAGCCTCCTATCCGGGTGACAGCCCGGCCGGCCCGATCGGGACCGGTATTCAGGCCGATGATATCCGGCATATCCGCGACCTGTTTCTCGGGCAGCAGTACCGCGAGGCGCAGAAGTCGCTGGGGCAGTGGACATACAAGCAGAAAACACTGTCGCAGATCGAATCGGTGCTCAACGAACCGCAGGATACGTCACTCAATGACCTGCTGAACGATTTCTGGGACGCGTGGTCGGAATTATCCACCAACTCGGACTCGACCAACAACCGCAAAATGGTGATCACCAAGGCCAATTCACTGGTGAACGGAATTCATCAGGTCGCCCGACAACTGACCAATCTCCGGGATTCGATCAACCGCGATCTCGAGAACATGACCTCGGAGATCAACCGCCTGACCAATGAAATCGGAAAACTCAATCAGCTCATAAAGACCTCGGAAATCGGAAGCGCCAAAGCGAACGATCTTCGGGATGCCCGCGACCTGTTGATCGACGAACTGTCGAATATCATCGATGTTCGGACGGTCGACAAAGGCAACGCAACCAACCTGGTGTATATGGGCGCAATGGTGATTGTCGACGGTCCGGACGCTTTTGAAATCGGCACCAACACCGTCAACGAAAACGGCAGCCCGACCAGCAACATCGTCTGGAAAGGGACCAAGGTTGAGCTGACTAATATTAATGGTCAGTTGAAGGGGCTGGTGGATTCCCGTGACAAGACTATTCCCGGGTATCTGGATGAACTGAACCAGCTGACAACAGCGCTGGTGGAGCAGGTGAACAGCCTGCATTCGTCGGGATATACGCTCGACGGAAGCGCCGGCGGAAATTTCTTCGATCCGACTGCCCTGGACGCGTTGACAGTCAGGCTAAATCCGGATCTGGCGACAAATGTAAACAAAGTCGTGGCCTCATCGGGGCCCGACGGTGACAATATTATCGCCCTGGCATTATCCGAGCTGCGCAGCAAGGCGGTTGTCGCCGATAATACGATGACCATAAACGACTTCTACAACAGCCTGGTAGGGAAACTGGGTGTTGACACACAGGAAGCGAAGTCGTTCAGCAGCAACTACGAACTTCTTGTCTCACAAGTTGATAACGCCCGTCAATCGGTGCAGGGGGTTTCACTCGACGAAGAGATGGCCAATATGATCAAATCCCAGCATGCCTATGATGCCGCCGCGCGGGTTATCACAACAATGGACGAGGCTCTGGATACGGTAGTGTTCAGATTAGGCGTGGTTGGGCGATAATAAGATAAAGAGATAAAAGACGACGTTCCAAGGAGGGCGTTTTGCTCATTCTAACAAGGAAGTTAGGTGAATCCATAACGATCGGCGATGATATCAGGGTGTCGGTGCTCGGAATCCGCGGCCGCCAGGTGCGGCTCGGAATCGAAGCACCGCTCAAAGTTGTCGTCCATCGTGAAGAGATCTACGTCAAGATCCAGGCGGAAAATCGAAAGGCATCGAAAAACCTCAAGGGCGATTTCATGGGTGTCGTGAAGAAGATCAAGGATAAGATCAAGGGCGACCCTGACGAAGGCAGCACTTCCGCCGTGAGGTACAAAGACGAGGGTCCGAACGGCGGCGACTCGAGCCGCCCCGACAAATCGTGAGGAGTCACGGCTCGACTTACAAGTCAAGTGAGGTATAGGAATGCGCGTTACAGATGGGATGATAACCGGCCGAGTGGTATTCAACATGCAGCGCTCCATCAGGCGTCTGATGGACCTGCAGACCAACATGTCATCCGGGCGGCGGATCAACGCTCCCTCGGATGATCCCACCGGCACCGTTCGCGATCTCAACTATCGGACGGAACTGGCCAAGATTGCCCAGTACCGGAAAAATGTCGACCAGGGCCTGACCTGGATGGGGACCTATGACTCAATCCTGAGTGACGCCAAAGACTCGTTATCGTCGGCCAAAGAAATCGCCATTGCGATGGCCAACGGCAATTACGACGATATTGCCCGTGAAGCCTCGGCCACCGAAGTGCAGTCGATTTTCGATCAAATCGTCCAACTCGCCAATACTGAACTCGAAGGCCGGCGAATATTCTCCGGTTTTCGGACGAGAACCAAGCCGTTCACGGTATCCGCGACCGGCGTGGTCTATGAAGGCGACCGGGGCGAGATTGAATTCGAAACCGACTCGGCGCTACGGAGCATAATCAATTTCAACGGCGCCGATACCTTTCTGACGCCGTTCCAGGCGCTCGGCGAATCAGCGGATGTCAATGTCGGGCTGTCAGCCGACACGCTGCTCGCGAATTTGAACGGCGGAACGGGTGTCGACCTGTCAACGGCACCGGCATCGATTACCATCACGGATCAGAACCTGAACATTTCCTCGACCGTTGATCTCAGCGGCGCAACGACAGTTCAGAATGTCATTGACACGATCAATACGCAGCTCGCTGCTGACGGCATCACCAACCTGACTGTCGGTCTCGGCGACGAGGGAAACAACCTCAAGTTTTTCACGTCCCAGACAGGACAGATTTCCGGGTCAACACTGCTTTCTAAATTGAACAGCGGGCAGGGTGTCGACTTGTCACCGGGTGAACTCAAGGTGTCCAACGGTGCGGGCGCCGATGTCATCGTTGACCTTTCGGGGGCGTTGACAGTCGATGACGTAATCAACGAGTTCAATTCGCAGCTTGCCGCGGCAGGCGTCAATAACGTCACCCTCGGTATCAATGCCACGCAAACCGGATTCGTTGTCACCGACGGTAATGCCATGCCGTTGAACCTGATCATATCCGAGGCGGGCGACTACGAACATACCGCCGGCAATCTCGGCATAAAGGGTTTTGTCGGCGCGATCATGACCGGGACCGACCTGAACCCGGAAGTCTCATTCGACATAGCTGAGGCCGGCGGTACGGTTGCGGCTGACCTCGGTATACTCGGCGAGTTCTCGTCGGACAATCCGGGCAGCGATCTCAATCCGCTACTGACGGCTGATTCCCTTCTGGCGAACTTCCGCGGCGGACTCGGTTTCGACCGCGATGAAATTATCTTCAAGCAGGGCGATATCAGTGTTACGATAGACCTGGGCGACACCGCGCTGGTCACTGTGCAGGATTTGCTCGACCGGCTGAACAGTTCGACGCTGGATGTCACCGCCTCGATAAACGACTCCGGAACCGGGATCCAGATTGCCAATAACGACACGACCAAATCACTGACAGTCGAAGATGTGGGCGCCGGGCGAAGCGCCAAGACGCTCGGTATATACGGTTCGAGTGACCTGATGGGCTCGCTGCTGGTGCTGATCAATGCGCTGAAAAGTGACGATCAGGAGGGGTGCGGCATATTGCTGGAGAATCTCGACGAATCGATCCAGCAGTTGCTCAATACGCGCGGAACGACCGGAAGCCGGGCGATGAGACTCGAAAATACCCGCACGAGACTGGTCGACCAGGACGTGAGTTTCACGAAGTTGCTGTCCGATGTCGAGGACGCCGACATGACCGAACTGATCACGCAGTTGTCGACGCAGGAGAACAACTACCAGGCGGCGCTGATGTCCGCCAGCAAAATCATTCAACCGACATTATTGGATTTCCTGAAATAGAGAGCAAAGGGATACCGTTATGATCGTTAATACCCTGAGATTCGGACCATTGGAGGTCCCGGAGGAAAAACTCATCACGATGGAACGGCCGATACTCGGATTCGAGTCTCTCGCGCAGTTCTGCCTGATCGAGGTTGACGAAATCGCACCGTTTCTGTGGCTGCAGTCTGTCGACGAGGAATCGGTCGCGTTTATGGTGGTCAATCCGCTGGTGTTTTTCCCGGACTATAGGATCGAAGTGAATCCGAAGGAGATCGCCGAACTGAAGGTCTCTCGGGTGGAGTCGGTCGAGACCTACGTGATCGTCACCATTCCGGACGACTCAAAGGACATCTCGGCCAATTTGCAGGGACCGGTGCTGATCAATACCGAGAACAACCTCGGCAAGCAATTGGTGCTGGTCAACTCGGAATACCATGTCTGCCATTCACTGATGGAGGCACTGGAAACCGCTCCGGTTACGGCACTTGAAGAAGCACTGGTCTGATCGAAACGTCCTGACCGAAAACGTCAACAGTTCCGGCGACTGACAGAGACATGGCAAAGAAAGAACGCGATAGGAGTGCGAGTATATCGGAACGACGGATAGCCGCCGAATCCGCAACGGTATCCCGAGAGGCACAGAACCGTCAGTTGCGACGGTTGACGGCTGCCGCCCGCAATGATCCGCAGAATCTCGATGCCGCGCTGGAACTCGGGGAGTATTATCTCGATGACGGGATGGGGGAGAGGCTTCTCGAAAGCGTGCTTCATCTCGAATCAAATTATCCCTTTGCCGACCGTCTTGTGAGAGTGCGATACAACCGGCTGCTGACTTTTGGACTGATCGAACAGCACAAGCTCCATGAAGCCGAATATGTTGCCGAGCGCGGTCTCCGGGATTGCCCCGACTGCGCCGATTTCCATGCCGCTCGCTGTTGTATCAACACAAAATTACACGACCCCGATGAAGCAATAGAGGCGGGGACGCGATTTCTCCAGCTGGTGGGAAAAACGCCTGCGCACGCGACTGCGGCTCAGAAACTTGCCTGCTTTCAGGGGATCAACTACAGGCTGCTGAATGCACTCGGTACCGCTTACTCTCAGGCGGAGCGGTGTGACGACGCCGTGAAGTGCTTTGAACAGGCGATTAGCCTCCGCCCGGATGACCCGGTTTCCTATCTCAACCTTGCGAATCTCTACCGCCGGACAGACAGGGCCGATAACGCCCGACAGGTAATTGACACGGGTCTTCAGCACTGCCGTGAGATCCAGGAGCTCAAAATGCTGCAGGCAATGCTTGCCAACACGGCGCGGGTGTCTGCCTGTATGATTGTCAAAGATGAAGAAGAAATGCTCGGGCGGTGCCTGGAATCCATCCGGGACTGGGTACACGAGATCGTGGTCGTCGACACCGGTTCAAGCGACAAAACCGTTGAGATAGCTGAATCCTACGGCGCGCGGGTATTCCACCAGCCCTGGGAAGGCAACTTTTCGAAACATCGCAACTATTCGATCGAGCAGGCGACGGGCGACTGGATTCTTGTCATCGACGCCGACGAGCAGTTCTGCGTTCGGGACACGGCGAAACTAATCAGCGCTCTCAATGATGACCGCTTCAAGGTGCTCTCGATAAATATCACCAATGTATACGGCATACACGAGGAGCGCGAAGTGTTCCTGCCGTCGCCGAGGTTTTTCCGGCGCGATCTAAACCTCCGATATGAAGGCATCGTGCACAATCAATTGATTGTCCCGGATGAAATCGCGGTGACGCGTATCAATGTCGGCCTGAAACATTACGGATACGATCTATCGCCGGAGAAGATGGCGCAGAAGACCGAGCGGTCGAAAAGGCTGCTTGAAAATCAACTGGCGTACAACCCGGACGACGCTTTTGCACTGTTTAATTATGCCCAGTTACTTCGCTCCCGGAAAGACCGCCCGATAACCGAGTATGCCGACACGATTATTCGTTGCGCCGCCCAGGCGGCGAGCCTGACAGATCTCAACAACCCGCGTGAGAGACATATTCACCTGATGGCGCTCGATCAGTTGGGCTGGACACACTTTTTCACCGGCAATCTCGAGCGGGCAACTAATTACTGCCGGCGTGCGGTGAAACTCAAACCGGATTATCTCGACCCGCTCCTGCTTCTGGCTCATATCAGTTTCAAGAAACGGGATTACGAAGCGGCGGAGAAAGAATATCGGCGTTACCTCGATGTTCAGGCCAGGTACGATCCATCGAAAGAAATCGACAATCTGATTTTGCTTCATGTCGACAACCGGGTCGCGGCGACTTTCAATCTCGGGCTGATAGCCTACCTGTCGGGGAATTTCGAACAGTCACGCGGCTGGCTTCACAAGACACTTCAACTCAACCCGGAATATGGTGACGCCAACGCGCTCATGGGCAAACTCTGCCTTCAGGACGGCAACATCCGCGAGGCCTGCGATTATTTCACGAAGCAGATCGAGACGGGCCACGGGATTGGTGACGCCGCCCTGAGCCTGGCGCAAGTGCAACTCAGCACGGGCGACCGGCAGGAGGGGGAACGTCTTCTGAAACTGGCCGAGGAAAGCAGGCCAGGATCAGCCGGTTTGCTGCTGAGACTTATCCGGGTATATGCCGCTGTCGGGAATACGACAGCCGCTTCACGATTGCTGGACGAGGCAGTCGAAATAGTCGGGGAGGACCCGGACGAGCGGATACTCTGGGCCGAAACGCTTGACCTGATGGGACGGCACGAAGACGCGATCGAGGCGTATTCCCGGCTCGTCGCTGAGCGCCCCCGGGACGGGGAATTGATCAACGATCTTGCCAACTGTTACTACCGTTCAGAAAGATTCGCGGAGGCCGAGGAGCAGTATTTGCGGGCCCTGGCGGCGGATATGCCGCCGGCGGTCGCCTACCGGAATCTTGGCCTTGCCCGGGCTCAGATGGGCAAATTCGACGAAGCCATCACGTCACTGGAGCACTACCTCCAACTCGACCCCGACGCGGTCGAAATCATCCATGTGGTGGGCGATCTCCACACCAAAGTCGAGCGATTCGGCGAGGCGATAGGTTGCTACGAACGGGTGCTGCGGATTCATCCGCAGGATGTCGGGGCTCTATTCGGCCTGTCCGAGTGCTATCTCCATATGGGACATAAGGATTCGGCGATTCTGGGCTACCGGAGGGTACTGGAGTTGGACGAAGACTTCGAGCCGGCCGCCCAACGGCTGCGAGCGCTTTCCGGGGCATCAGTGAGCGATCGGCGATAGTGGTTTTTCCGACCAGTGGGGGGCTGCAAAAAAGCGGGCGTCAGGCTGTTAAGTTGCATACAGTTCTGCCGATTATCAGAGTAAGTAAAAAATTAGGTGCAAGCACGTGAACGTGAGTCAAAGGAGGTGTAACTCAGGGCGCACGAGCCGAATCGAAAGGCTAAATCGGATGGTTAGCTCTATCTTTACACGCTACATAGGAAGTGACACGTCGTACGGAACATGAATACGATGGTAAGGAAACCTAGAATCATATCCAAGGAGGAGATGACGAATGTCACTTCGCATTAACCACAACCTCGCGGCAATGAACGCGAACCGCAACTTGAAGCTGACGACCGGTGCTCTGAACAAGTCAATGCAGAAGCTGTCGTCCGGCTTCCGCATTAACGCCGCCGCCGATGACCCGGCCGGTCTGGTGATTTCGGAGCAGTTCCGGTCACAGATTGCCGGCCTGAACCGTGCGATTCAGAACTCGGAAGGTTCGATCAGCATGATTCAGACGGCTGAAGGCGCTCTGACGGAAATCAACAGCCTGTTGATCTCCATGAGAGAACTGGCGATTCACGCCGCCAACGAGGGATTCAACGACGTTGACCAGCTGGCTGCCGACCAGGCGGAAATCGAAAACGCGATCAAGACGATCGACCGTATCGCCGCCAACACCCAGTTCGGAACGAAGAAGATCCTCGACGGCACCAAGGACAATATCGCCACCATTACGTCGGCGAACTCGTCCGACCTGAGCATCCGGCAGTCCAACCTGTCGTCCGGCGTGCACTCGATTTCGGCGACCAAGACCGCCGATGCCAGCGCGACGTTGAACACGACCTCGCTGGGCCTGTCGCTGGCCAACACCGACGGTGACCCGTACAACCTCACCGAGAAGATTCACACGATCGACGTCGTGCAGTCATCCGATGTGGCCAAGAAGACCTCGGGTAATGTCGAGCTGACCGATGCTTTCGGTCTCGGTCTGACGCTGGCCGCCACGGCCACCACGGCGCAGATCGCGTCGACCGCGGTGGATGCGGCTGCCACGGCTTCGAACGCCGGCACCTACACCTTCACGGTCAACTACCAGGAGAACGGCGAATCTCCGACCGGTAACCAGACGATCTCACTGGATATCGCTGATGGCGACGCGGTTGCCGATGTCGCCGCTGCTCTTCAGGCGCAGGTCAACCTGAATGCCGCGCTGTCCGGCAAAGTGACGGTCGAGGCCAACGGCAACGACATCATTTTCCGTTCGTCGAATGCCGGTGCGCAGTATTCGATTCAGACCCAGGCGTCCAGCACGAACGCGGTCACCTCGTTTATCGACGTTGCGACCACGCAGGCTCGCGGCGTTTCCGCCAACGTGCTGAACTTCACGATCGACACGGTTGCCCATGCCGACACCACCGCTGATGTTACAATCGCGGCGGCCACTTACACCGACTACAACACGCTGCTGGGCGCGGTCAACACCGGTCTGAACGCCGCCTTTGGCGACGTTGACGGCGGTGCGGTCGGTACCAACGACATCCAGGCCAGTCTTGTTGACAGCAACAAGGTCCAGTTCGCCACCCGCGATGAGGGTTCGGACTATTCGATCAAGCTGAATGCGGGCGTTGCCGGAACCGGTAACCTGATTCATGCGTTCAAGCTGACCGATGATTCTCTGGCTGTTTCGGGCACCGACGCGCTGGTCAGCCTTGATAACTATACCAACACGATCACCTCGGTGAAGTACGGTTCGACCGGTACGTCCACGCTGTACAGCGCCGCCGAAGGCAGTGTCAACCGTGGTTCGATCGACATGATCGTGGCCAACGGCCAGAACGGCGTCAATATCGGCAACCTGCTGCTCGACGCCAAGGCCGCCAAGTTTGACGTCCGTCTCGACGGTGGCCCGGCCACCTCGGTTTCGGCCGGTGTGGACAGCGTCCTGTACAACGCCGACCGTACGGAATCGCTCAAGGTCAACTACGGTCTGACCTCACAGGGCGGTACCGAGACGATCAACAACACCGACCAGTCGCTGGTCTTCCAGATCGGCGCCAATGTCGGTCAGACGGCCGCCATCGCGATCCGTAACATGTCCTCCTCGTCACTGGGCAAGAGCCTGGCCGGGAACATGTACCGGTCGCTGTCGGAAATCGACGTGACGACCGTGCAGGGCGCTCAGGACGCCCAGCTGATCATCGACGCCGCCATCAACGAGGTGTCGACGACTCGCGGTACGCTGGGAAGCTTCCAGAAGAATACCCTGGAATCCAACCTGCGTAACCTCCGGATAGCTTCTCAGAACCTGACGGCTTCCGAGTCGCAGATCCGCGATACCGACATGGCTGAAGAGATGTCGGAGTTCACGAAGAACCAGATCCTGGTCCAGGCCGGTACCTCCATGCTGGCGCAGGCCAACCAGGTTCCGCAAGTAGTACTGTCACTCTTTCGCTAAGAGTCGATAGGAATACGATAACCTGGGGGAGCGGAGACGCCGCTCCTCCGGGGACAAAATCGGATGATAAACGACAGTGATGTCACGGTGACGTAATAGGAGTTATATGGCAGGCCTGACTTCCATCGACGGCGTCGTTTCCGGTCTCAACACCACCGAGATCGTTGACTCAATCATTCAGTTCGAACGGCGTAATGTCACTCTGCTCGAAAACGACAAAGAGCTCAAGACGTCCATCGTCTCCACGCTCAAGGCATTCCAGGCCAAACTGCTGGCGCTGAGCGCGCAGACCAAACTGCTTTCGCGCGACGCAACCTTCGAGAAAAGCCAGGTCGACTACTCCGAGGAAGGATATATCACGGCCACGGCAAAGGGCCGGGTCGGATCGGGCTCTTATGATCTCCAGGTTCTCTCACTCGCCCGCAACCATCAGCTGGCCAGCCAGGGATTTTCGGATCAGTCACTGGCTTCATTCGGCACCGGGACGATAACGCTTTCAGTGGGCGATGGCGCGGCGAAAACAGTCACGATAGACTCCTCCAACAATTCGCTGGTCGGCATCAAAAATGCCATCAATGCCGCCGGGGCGGGCGTCACGGCGACTATTATCAATGACGGTTCCGGGTCGAATCCGTACCGCCTGATCCTTACCGGGAACAAAACCGGCGCGGCAAACAAGATTTCTGTTACTTCGAACCTGACCGGCCAGAACAATCTGAATTTCCAGACGGCCACCTTCGATCAGCCGGAACTGATCAGCACGGCCACCGGAACGGATGCAAAGATTTCACTGGGCGCCTCGGCGGCCTACACCGGCGCCCGGAACAAGACATACACGTTTACGGTGGACGGCGCCGGCACGCAGGTAGTTGGCAACGATAATATCGCCATCAACTGGACCGACGGCACGAATTCGGGCACAATCCTTGTCACCCAGGCCGACACCGAAGTTGAACTTGTCGGCCAGGGCGCCGATGGTCTCAAGCTGACCCTGACCGCCGGAGAGATCAACGCCGGCGATACATTTCAGGTGAGTACCTTTTCGCCATTACTCCAGGATCCTTCCGACGCCGTAATCGCGGTGGGCTCCTCGGGCAGCGGCGGCTCGCCCATTACGGTGCGTTCCGACAGCAATACATTCGCCGACGTGATCGGCGGCCTGGAACTGAACGTCACCCGCGTAACCGCTCCGGGTCAAAGTATCACGATCAATACCAGTGTCGACGTGAGCGGGGTCAGGGATGCGATCAACAGCTTCATCGAGAAGTTCAACGACGTCACCAGGTTTGTCGACGACCAGAACACATACGACCAGGACACCGGCGACGCCGGCGTTCTTTTCGGCGATTATTCGCTCCAGATGATGCAGTCGTCGCTACGAAGCGCCCTGAGTGCACAGGTGCAGGGTCTCGAATCGAAATTCAATCAGCTCTATACGATTGGTATTCGCACCGGGGCGGACGGTAAGCTGTCCATCCGCGACAGCGCCAGGTTCGAAGAGGCGTTGAAGAATAATCTCGATGATGTGATCAAGCTGTTCACCGATTCGGGAGCGAGCACCACTAATTTTATCGAGTTCGTCTCATCGACAGGCGCCACCAGGACGGGCACGGATTACGAAGTGGATATCACCCGCGCCGCGACTCGAGGGACGTTCCGCGGTGGTTCAATAGCCAATCCGGCCGGCATACCCTTGACTCTCGACAGCTCCAACAACCAGATCAAACTCAGCGTGAACAATGTCGAGTCGGCGACGATTCAGCTCGCCACCGGATCCTACAACAGTGTCGATGAACTGGTGCACGAAATCCAGCGGCAGATCGATGCCGACGAGAAAATCGGCACCCGCGGTCTGACGGTGGAATGGGTCGAGGTCAATCCTGATCTGGGATATCTCCAGTTCACGAGTTCCACATACGGTTCCGCCTCGAAAGTGAACGTCTCGACATCGGTGCCCAATTCCGCGGTAGCGCTGCTCGGTCTTGGCAGCGGCGTGGCGACGGAGGGGGTGGATGTTTCCGGGACGATAAACGGCGAAGAAGCCGAGGGGAGAGGCCAGTTTTTGACCGGCAAGGAAGGCAACAAGACGACCGACGGTCTCAAGCTCCGGGTCACCATGGGGGCCGATCAACTCGTTGACGGCGTCGACGGAACGGTCACCATGACACGGGGGATTGCGTCGAAACTGTTCGGCGTGGTAGACAGCCTTACCATGACCGGCGACGGCTTCATGGACCGCAAGATAAAAAGTTATGAAAGGCAGATCGACGATCTGACGGATCGAATAAGTTTCTACGACGAGCGGCTGGAAGCCCGGCGGCAATCACTCCTGAGGCAGTTCTATGAAATGGAGAGCGCCCTCGGGCAGCTTAATTCGGACAGTCAATATCTCACGAACCAGATGGCGTCGATGAATGACAACTGGAATTTCAACCAGCAATCGTGACAACCATAGGAGAGTAAGACAACTCGTATGAACAACAGGCTTCAAACATACCGGGAGACCGACACGCTGGGCAAGGCGCAGATCGACCTGATTCTTCAGGTGTACGACGGCGCTATCGCGGCCTTTACATCGGCCCGCGAATCCTACGCGACAAAGAATTACGACGGCGGGTACACCGATCTCGAAAAAGCCAAGCGTTTTCTCACGCACCTGTATACGACCCTGGATTTCGAGCAGGGCGGCGAGGTCGCCAATAACCTCGGTCAGCTCTACGCCTACATGATCAACCAGACGAATGTGGTGGAGGCGTCAAAAGATATCGGCGGTATCGACAGCAACCTGAAAATATTGCAGAACCTGCGCCAGGGGTGGTCGGACATCAAGTCCCGGGCTGCGAGCGCGGCCGGACAACCGGAGCACGCCGAAACGGCTCCGGCTCCCCCGCAGGCACAGGTCAACGCCTCAGCATAGATGGATAGTATGAGCACCAATGCAATCAGCCAGCTCGAACAGGAAATCCTTCGCATTTTGAAGGATGAGTATTCGTTTTACCAGTCGCTGTACATCCTTCTCGACCGGCAGCGCGACTCCATCCGCTACAAGAAGGACGAGCACCTGCTGGACCTCTACGCGGAGATCGAACGGTGCAAGCAGCGCATCCGCGAATCGGAAGAGAAAATCTCCGCGCTCAAGACAGACAATCCGCAGATGTTCAAGGTCGCCGCGGTTCATCCGCAGGTGAAAAAGCTGGTCAATTCGATTGTCACGCTGGTCAAAAAGAACATGAGTGTGGTGGCCGAAAACGAGGCGTACCTGACGGACCGGTACGAGCGGATAAAAAGCGAGTTGAACGAGTTGAAAAACAGCCGCAAAATCCTTCAGTATGTCCGGGACATCGATCCGTCGCCGCAATTTGTCGATGGCAAGAACTGAAAGAGGCAATAGATACAGGAATCGGACTAAGAAAAACCTGAATCACACCGACCATAGGAATAGGAGAAGGGTGAGAAATGGAAATAGGACCGGTGCACAACAGCAGGCCGATACAACCTTCGACTTCTCAGTCGTCCCGCCGGAAGACGGACGACCCGGACACGCCGACCCCGTCATCGGCGCGCACGGACACGGTTGACATATCGGAAGACGCCAGGAGGAAACTGGCCGAACTGGCGGACCGGGCGCTGGCCGAAATGGGCGGCGTCAGCAACGAATTTGATGGACGTGTTGATCGTAACGGCAAGGCTGATCAAATCAGCGAGCGGCTCGATGAAATCCGCCGCCGGATCGAAGCCGGCTATTACGACCGGCCCGAAATCAAAGGGGACATAGCGGACCGACTGTCCGATGAAATGGGGTTATGAGTGATACGAGAGACTGAACTATGACGACTGAAACAATTGACAACAAGGTCCGGCAGGTCGTTTCCAACATTCGGAATCTTCCGACGCCTCCGATCGTCTTTCACCAGATCCAGAAGATCATCAACGAGCCGTCTGTTTCCGCGGCCCAGATCGCGACCGTGCTGTCGGAAGATCCGGCGATGTCGGTCAAGGTGCTCAAGCTGACCAACTCGGCCTTTTACGGCTTGTCGCGAGAGATCGAGTCGGTCAAGGAAGCGGTGGTCATCGTGGGGATGGAAGCCATCAAGAACCTGGTGCTGTCGGCGTCGGTGCTGGATATGTTCAAGGGTGACGCTATCGACCAGGAGTTCCAGGAGAAATACTGGCGGCACTCGCTGGCCACCGCGTTTTGCAGCAAAATCCTCGCTCGGAAATTGAAAGATCACGGGATGGTGGAGGCTGACGCGGCGTTCTCCGCCGGACTGCTCCACGATATCGGCAAGATGGTCATCGCCTGTTTCCTTCCGGAGCAGAGAAAGTCAGTCGTCGATGAGCGGGTGGTGGACAAGCAGGCGATGGATTTCGATATTGAGGAACGGGTGCTCGGCTATTCGCACGCGCATATCGGCGGGTTTCTGGCCGAGAAATGGAAACTGCCGCACAAGCTGATCGATGCCATCACCTGCCACCATACGCCGCAGTTGTCGCAGCTCGACGAGCCGCTGGCCGCCATCATATATATGGCCGACTTCGTGGCCAAGGATACGTTCTACGATCGCGACGAGCGTCACCTCGTCGGTACTCCCGACCCGACCGTGATGGAGTCTCTCGGCGTCAAGGAAGATGATTTCGAAATGTTCCGTGATTTACTGAAAGAAGAATACGTAAAAGCTGAAACGTTCATGCACCTTGCGGGTGTGGCATAGTTAATACGCGCAGTCGGATCACAGCAAACGGCCGGTGAGCAATCTCACCGGCCGTTTTTTTTGCGGTCGATGGTACTTGCATATCACAATCCTATCGTTAGCTGTACACCAAAGGCCTTCTGCGATGCGAAGTAGCTCGGGCTGATACTGACATTCGCCAGGCCGTGCTTTTCGTTGTATTTGCGGGCGGAGTTGCCGGCGCTCAGAATGTCAATTAGCGTTATCGAACCGCCCAATATCGACCCGACGACGGCAATTTCTCCCCCGGAATCGGCACCGCTGCTGAAGCTCATCGCGAACGCTGCTAATAGGGCGCCTGCGCCGACCATTCGCAGTCCAAGGCCGACGACGAAGCGGCCGGTGTTATGAGCGTACAGATGTCCCAGCCCGGGACCGATCAGGTACCCTCCGCTCGTCAGGGCGAAGCCGACGATGGGGGCGGCTCCGTTGCTGGATCCATAGCTCGATGAGCTAGAGGACATGATGGCCACTCCGACGGCTACCGGTATGGCTGTCCCCAGAAAAGAAATCAACGTCGCAGTCCCGGGCGACTTCGACTGCCGCTCAGAACTGTCGTCGGCGGCAACACTGCCGAATGCGACCAGGGAGACGATCGCGACAACTGCAATTACCTTTTTCATGGCTTGTCTCCTTTCGTTTTGGTTCTTCACGTCGAAAAGAAGGTCAAACGGCGTGCCAAAGACGCACCTCGCCGTGAAACCACCATAACTCACAGAAACAGAGCGGATTAGCTAAGCCCATGTTGACCGACCAATTTGCCGCACGGTGGTTAGCATTTAGCCATTCGTGGATAGCAAGTGTTTCGGAGGAAGGATACCCGTCTGTGCCCGCAAGTTTTCGAAGCAGACGGGCAGGTCCGGAAGGCGCGTGTAATGAAGACGGCCGAAACCGTGCGTTTGAGCCCTGCCGGTGCGTAATTTATGTGTTGACAAGGCCGATAAGAGGGCATATACTGATAAACTGCCTCAGGCAGGCACACGTCGTGCAAAGCTTTAGAGGATGGGCGATTAGCTCAGATGGTTAGAGTACTTGCTTGACATGCAAGGGGTCACTGGTTCGATTCCAGTATCGCCCACCATTGTGATATGCGGGATGCCTCGAGGCTGAGACGCCTGGCACCCCGCCTTTAGTTACGTGTTATAACTTTTGCTATGGCTGAACTGCAAATCACATTGCCGGACGGTTCGGTTCGCGAGTTCGATCGCGGAACCACCGGGTACGATATCGCCAAATCCATCTCGCCGCGTCTTGCCAAAGACGCAATAGCGGTGAAGGTCAACGGACAGGTACGCGATCTCAGCTATCCGATTCCGGAAAACGCCCCGGTGCAGATACTGACGTTCAACGACCCCGAGGGTCGGCAGGTGTTCTGGCACTCGAGCGCCCATATTATGGCGCAGGCGGTGCAGGAGCTGTTCCCGGACGCCAAACTGGCCATCGGTCCGGCTATCGACGAAGGCTGGTATTACGATTTCGATGTCGATAAGCCGTTCTCACCGGAAGATATCGAGCGGATAGAGAAGCGGATGTCCGAGATTATCGCCGAGGACGCTTCGTTCCACTGTGAGTACATGCCGCGCCGCGAGGCGATTGAGCATTTCACCAAACGCAACGAGCCGTACAAGGTGGAAATGCTCGAGGAATTCACGGACGAGACGGTCAGCATCTACTACCATTCGCGATTCGAGGATCTCTGCCGCGGACCGCATATCCCGAGGACCGGTATTATCAAGGCGTTCAAGCTGATCAGCAGTTCGGGCGCGTACTGGCGCGGCGACGAAAACAAGCAGATGCTTCAGCGCATCTACGGTGTGGCCTATCCCAAGAAGTCGATGCTCGATGACTTCCTGCATCGGCTGGAAGAAGCCAAAAAGCGCGACCACCGGGTACTGGGCAAGCAGCTCGAGCTGTTTACGATCAGCGACGATGTCGGCGCGGGTCTGGTGCTCTGGATGCCGAAAGGCGCCCGGATTCGCAATGAGATAGAAAATTTCTGGCGTGAAGAGCATTTGCGAAGCGGTTACGAGCTGGTGTATTCGCCGCATATCGCCAAGCTGGATTTGTGGCATCGAAGCGGCCATACCGGCTTCTACCGCGACGACATGTATCAGCCCATAGAGGTCGACAAGGGCGAGTTCCAGATCAAGCCGATGAACTGCCCGTTCCATATCACGATGTACCGGTCGCGTATCTGGTCCTACCGTGATCTTCCGCTCCGCTGGGCGGAACTCGGCACGGTTTACCGGTACGAGCGCGCCGGGGTGCTTCACGGGCTGATGCGGGTCCGAGGGTTCACGCAGGACGACGCGCATCATTTTGTCGCTCCCGACGAGATGGAAGACGAGCTGGTCTGGATTCTGGATTTCTGCGTGCACATCCTCAAGTCGTTCGGGTTCTCGGATTACAAGATTGCCCTGTCGACTCGTCCGGATGATGCTATCGGCGACCCGGCTGACTGGGAAAAAGCGCAGGCGGGACTCGCTCGGGCACTTGACAAAGCCGGACTTCCGTACGATGTTGACGAGGGTGCGGGCGCGTTTTACGGTCCGAAGATCGATATTCAGATCAAGGACGCTCTCGGCCGCGCGTGGCAGTGTTCTACGATACAGTTCGATTTCGCCCTGCCGGAACGTTTTGACCTGACGTATGTTGACCGCGACGGTCAGCAGAAACGTCCGTTCATGATTCACCGCGCTCTCCTGGGATCGATTGAACGATTTTTCGGGGTGTTGATAGAACACTACGCCGGCAATTTCCCGTTGTGGCTGGCGCCGGTGCAGGTCAAGGTGCTGCCGATTACCGACAGCATCAACGAGTATGCCGCCGGTGTCGTTCGGGAGTTGCAGGACAGGCGTATCCGGGCGGTGCTCGATGATCGTTCGGAGAAGATCGGCGCCAAGATACGCGACGCGGAGATGCAGAAGGTGCCGTACATGTTCGTTGTCGGGGCCAAGGAAGCGGAAGCCGGGTCGGTGTCGGTGCGCAAGCACGGCGAAGGTGATCTCGGCGTGAAGAGTGTTGGTGACGCCGCCGCCGAGCTGTTGAAGGAAATTGACGACAAGGGATTGTCCAAAGAATAGAGAATGAGTTTTAAGCCTTTTAGGAGGAATCTATAGCTGGTAAAGACGCGCGGGTTAATCGCCGCATCAGAGTGTCCCCGGTCCGGTTGATTGGTCCGGATGGGGAGCAGATCGGAATCGTGCCCACGAGCGAAGCGCTGAAACGGGCCGAAGACTACGGACTCGACCTGGTCGAAGTATCGCCCAACAGCCGGCCGCCGGTCTGCCGAATCATGGACTACGGAAAGTACAAGTACGAGGCGTCCAAGAAAGATAAGCTGGCGAAGAAAAAACAGCATGTCTTCCAGTTGAAGGAGATGCGCTATCGGCCGAAGATCGATGAGCATGACTACCAGTTCAAAACCAAGCATGTCCGGGCGTTTCTCGAATCCGGCAGCAAGGTCAAGGCATTCGTGCTGTATCGCGGTCGCGAGATGGCCCATATAGAGCTCGGACGCAAGATCCTCGACCGGCTTGTCGAGGACATGAAGGATATTGCCGTAGTTGACTCGCAGCCGAAGCTGGAGGGCCGGAACATGAACATGGTCCTCAGCCCGAGGCCGGAGGTCATGAAGAGGGTTCAGACCGAGAAAACGAAGAAGAAAGAGGCCCCCGGGCCGCCGGAGGAGGATGACGAGAACCCGGATGAGGAGCCGAAGTCGGTGGAGGCTTCCGCCGATGAACCGGGCGCCGAGGCACAGCAATAGAGTGATCGCAGGATAGAAATAGAGACATTTTACAATAGCAGAGGTATTCGATGCCGAAGATGAAATCAAATCGTGGCGCCGCCAAGCGGTTCCGGAAGACCGGGACCGGCAAGGTCAAACGGCACCACGCCTACAAGACGCACATCCTGACGAAGATGTCGCCGAAGCGGATTCGCAAACTCCGCAAGCCGGCGCTTGTTTCTCAGGCCGATGAAAAAATGGTCAAACGCATGCTGCCGTACTGAGCGGCGCATATGTGGATAGACAGGAGCTAAGAGAATATGCCACGTGCTAAAAATAATGTCGCCGCCCACCAGCGGCACAAAAAGGTTCTGAAGCGCGCCCGTGGGAACTACGGGGCCCGCAGCCGCCTCTACCGCACTGCGCTGGAGACGGTCAACAAGGGACTGAAATACGCCTACCGCGACCGCCGTAACAAAAAACGGGAATTCCGCGCCCTGTGGATCACCCGAATTTCGGCGGGAGCCAAAATGTGCGGCACCAATTATTCGACCTTTATGCATGGCCTCAAGAAGGCCGGAGTGACTCTCGACCGGAAAGCTCTCGCCGATATCGCCGCCCGCGATATGGCGACCTTCTCGAATCTGGTCAATATGGCCACCGGTAAGTAATCCAGATACGGCTGCTCTATGGCACTTCTGGAGGACATTGCCGGGCTGGAAACCGAAGCTCTCGAGCGAATCGATCATGCCGATTCGCTCGATGCGGTCGGGGAACTGAAAATCAAATACCTGGGCCGAAAAGGCCCGGTCCTGGCCATTCTCAAGTCTCTCGGTAAACTTCCCCCCGAACAACGCAAGGAAGTCGGCGCCCGCGCCAACCGGTTGCGTCAACTCCTGGAAGAGAAACTCGAAGAGGCATCATCGCGGTTCGAAGTCGGCGAGAAGAAATCGCCGTTCGACCCGACCCTGCCGGGCACGGCGTCCCGGGTCGGCGCGATTCATATCGTCAACCAGGTGATGGGGGAGATGTGCGAGGTGTTCTACGGCATGGGGTTCGAAACCGCCTACGGACCGCATATCGAGACGGACTATTATAATTTCGAAGCCCTGAATTTCCCTCCGGACCATCCCGCGCGCGACATGCAGGATACGTTTTTTGTCGAATACGACCGGCTGCTTCGTACTCACACGACGCCGGTCCAGCCGAGGGAGCTGGAAAGACGGAAGCCGCCCGTGAAAATGATCACGCCGGGCAAGACATTCCGTAACGAGACGGTCTCCACGAGATCGCACGTGTCGTTTCACCAGGTCGATGGATTTCTCGTGGATGAGGGAGTGACACTGGCCGATATGAAGGGCTGCCTGGTGGCGTTCTGCAAAGCGTTTTTCGGCGAGCAACTCAAACTGAAATTTCGCCCGTCGTTCTTCCCGTTCACGGAACCGTCGGCGGAAGTCGATATCCAGTGCTTCCTGTGTAAAGGCGCCGGCTGTCAGTTGTGCAAGTTCACCGGATGGCTGGAGATTCTCGGATGCGGCATGATTCACCCGAATGTGCTGCGAAATGTCGGGTACGATGCCGAGAAATACACCGGCTTCGCATTCGGTGTCGGCGTGGAGCGACCGGCGTTGCTCAAGTACAAGATCAACGACATCAGGCTGTTCTTCAATAACAACGTGCGATTCCTGAGACAGTTTATCTAGCTATGAAGATATCCTACAACTGGCTGAAAGAGCTGACCGGCGTGGACTGGCCGGTCGAGAAAATGGCCGAGCGGCTGACCCTGTCGGGTACGGCATGTGAAAATATCACCCCCACGGCACAATATATGGACAAAGTCGTAGTGGGAAAGGTGCTCGACCTGAAGCCGATTGCAGGCGCGGATAAAATACAACTGGCGACGGTCGATATTGGCCCGGAAACCATGGACGTGGTCTGCGGCGCGCCCAATGTCGCCGTCGGGCAGAAAGTGCCCGTGGCCCTGCTCGGGGCGAGGCTGGCCGGCGATATGGAGATCAAGAAAGTCCGGATCAAAGGCGTCGAGTCGAGCGGCATGATCTGCTCGGAGAGAGAACTCGGAATCAGCGACGATCATTCCGGCATCATCGTACTTGATCCCGACGCCAGGGTAGGGCGACCGGTTGCCGAGCAGATCCACTTCGATGATTACATCCTTGATTTTGAGCTGACCCCCGACCGTGCCGATTCCATGTCGGCAATCGGCATCGCCCGCGACGTAGCCGCGCTTGCCGGCGTGAAAGTCAAAAAACCGGGGTATGATATCAAGGAAGCCTCGACACCGGCATCGGAGTTTATCAGTGTCAAGATCGATGATGCCGACGCCTGCCCGCGTTACGCGGCAAGAGTGATCCGCAATATCTCGATCGGTGAGTCGCCTTGGTGGATTCGCCAGAAGCTGTTGACCGCCGGTATTCGGCCGATTTCGAACGTGGTCGATATCACCAACTTGATAATGCTGGAAACCGGTAACCCGCTGCATGCATTTGACCTCGAGCTATTTGGGTCAAACGAAGTCGTGATCCGCCGGGCGCGGTCGAAAGAGAAGTTCACGACTCTCGACGGGGTCGAGCACGCGTTGACTTCCGATGTTTTGTTGATTACAAACGGCAAAGAGGGGGTCGCCGCGGGCGGTGTGATGGGCGGACTGAATTCCGAAGTGAAAGACGCAACTCATACGGTTTTGCTGGAGGCGGCGTATTTCAACCCGCGAGTTATCCGCAAGAGTCGGAAAGAACTCGAAATCGTTACGGAGTCTTCATCACGATTCGAAAAAGGCGCCGATCCCAATAATGTCACTCATGCGATGAATCGCGCCGCCTACCTGTTTCAGGAAATCTGCGGGGGAGAGGTTCTAAAGGGCATAGTTGACTGCTACCCGAAAAAAATTGATCCGATCACAGTTGAACTGCGCCCGGGGCGGTGCAACGCCGTTCTCGGGACAGGCATTCCGTCAAAGCGGATGAGGACAATCCTGAACGGTCTCGAGTTCGAGGTCGAAGGGGAAGACCCGTTTAAGGTGGTAGTGCCGACATTCCGCCCCGATATCGAGCAGGAAATCGATCTTATCGAGGAGATAGTACGAATCGAGGGATTTGATTCGGTGCCCGATGCGACGGAAAACAAAGGTCCCCTGTACGCCCCGAGAAATCCGAGGGATATTCTTGACGCCGAACTTCGTCACCTTCTGACCGGCGCGGGTTTTGATGAAATCATGGGTCATGGCCTGGCCGACAGCCGACAGGCAAAATGGCTCGACGCCGGCCTGCCGCAGGTGCGAATCGTTAATCCGGTCTCGGAAGATCTGGACATAATGCGCAACAGCCTGGCGCTGACGGCGCTGGGCGTTATCCAGCATAATGTCGCTCACCGCATTTTGAACCTGCGCCTGTTCGAAATCGGGAAGGTGTATTTCCCGCCCGATAAGGAAGGCAACTGGGTCGAAGAGGATCGGCTGATGCTGACAGTGACGGGTGAAACCGACGGTAACTGGCGCGAAAAACCGCGCCTCCTTGATTTTTATGACCTTAAGGGTGCCCTCGACACTCTGGCAGAACATTTCCACTGGCCCAATCTTCAGTTCGAGGAAACGACAGTGCCTTATCTGGACCAACGCATGTCATACAATCTGAAGGTTGACAACACCAATCTGGGCGTAATCGGACAGTTGGATGAGGGTGTCGCAAGAAAATTTGACATTAAGCAGCAGGTATTTCTTGCTGAAATCTCTCTTTCTGCTTTAATTAGTGAGAGCACACGGGTGGTTGAGTATACGCCGCTTCCGGTTTATCCGGCTGCACCACGAGATTTGGCAATAGTGGTCGATAAGGGTGTTCGCGTGGACGATATTATTTCTCGGGTCAAACAGACAGCGGGTGCTTGGGCTGAATCTGTTTCTGTTTTCGATCTCTACACAGGTAAACAGATAGAATCGGGGAAGAAGTCGATCGGCATCGCTATCAGCTACCGCTCGCCGGAGCGGAGCCTGTCCAGCGGGGAAGTCGATGCTATCCAACAGGATGTAATCAATAAATTAAAGAAAGACTTTAAAGCGGAAGTAAGGGATAAATAGCATGGGCGAGAAATTCGACCTGCTGGAGGCAAAGGTGGAGGAGGTAGCGCTTCGACTGGAGCAGCTGAAAGCTGAAAACGCGGCTCTGCAACATGCCAACTCCTCACTCAAATCGGAGTTGACCTCACTCAAGCAGCAGTATGACAGGCTCATGCTGGCCCATTCGGATCGGTCCGCCGCCATGAAAGAGAAGCTGCGGCTGATGATGTCCCGACTCGAAGAACTCGAAAGCCTGCAGGCCTAGTTTTTTCTTGACATAATTTCCCCTGATTGGTATAAATTTTTGTAGATTAGTGGGATAGGATAGAAAATACAACACGATTGGGAATAACCAGACTTCCATGCCCAATATTGTAGCGGAAAACAAAGTTATCGTAAATATTTTCGGCGAAGAGTATCCAATAACAGCCAGCAGCGATCCGGCGGATATTTCGCGTATCGCTGACTTCGTCGATACCAGAATGAAAGAACTGTCCAAGATAAGTCGCTCCAAGTCAAGAGATAAAGTGGCCATACTTACAGCCATGTCACTTGCTTCGGAACTGCTTGAGAAGAGCGAAGATATAGACACTCTCGAGAGTGATTTCTCCTCACGTCTGGACAAGCTGGTGAACCGCCTGGACGAAGCTTTGTCGTTTTCTCCGCCGGCAGGGGACTGAGTCACCCCCTTCCCACACGTATTTTCTTCCTGATCACATCAGTATTAACGTGCGTCATCGCGTCCGAACCTCACATTCGGACCGGAGGAAATAGATATGGACAACGGCATTGTCGTCGCTGCCATAGCACTGCTATGCGCTCTGGTCGGTTTCGGCCTGGCATGGTTCCTCGCTCGTCGCCTCGGTAAGCAGAGTCTCCAGAAAGCTGAAGAAACTGTCCAGCGCATAGTGGCCGAGGCGGAGAAGGAAGCGGCGATCAAGAAAAAGGAGGCGGTTCTCGAGGCGCGGGAGGAATTCCTGACGGTCAAAGATCAGTTTGACCGGGAATCCGAAGCGAAACGTCGGGAGCTCGAATCATTCGAAAAGAAGCTTGACGATAAAAACACAAACGTTCAAAAGAAGCTCGACTATCTCGAAACCCGGGAGCGCGACCTCGGCGGCCGGGAGAAGTCGATGCAAGGGCGGGAGAAGGGCATCACGATCCGGGAGGCGGAAATCGAGAAGATTATCGCCGTCCAGAACGACAAGCTCCAGAGGATCGCCCAGATGAGCCCCGAAGAGGCCAAGAAGCAACTCATGGATAACATGATCGGCGAGGCCAAGATGGAAGCCGCCGCCATGATCAAGGAAATCCGCGACAAGGCCGAAGAGGACGCTGAAAAGGAAGCCCGTGAGATCATCCTGCAGTCGATCTATCGTTGCGCCGCCGACCACACCGTGGAATCGACGGTGTCGGTCGTCAACCTGCCCAACGACGAGATGAAAGGCCGGATTATCGGCCGTGAAGGGCGCAATATCCGGGCGTTTGAGACCAGTACCGGTATCGATGTCATTGTCGATGACACGCCGGAGGCGGTCATTCTGTCGGGCTATGATCCCGTGCGTCGCGAAGTTGCCCGCATGGCGCTGGAAAAATTGATCACCGACGGACGGATTCACCCGACTCGGATCGAGGAGGTGGTCGAGAAGTCACAGCGCGAGATGGAAGTGATTGTTCGTGAGGCGGGCGAGCAGGCCTGCTTCGAACTGGGTATCCACGGCCTCAATCCGGATATTGTCCGACTGCTCGGCAAATTGAACTACCGGACGTCGTACGGCCAGAACGTCTTGAAGCACAGCCAGGAAGTGGCGATGTTGTGCGGGCTGATGGCCGCGGAGCTCGAGCTCGACGCCGCCATGGCCAAGCGGTGCGGGCTCCTCCACGATATCGGCAAAGCGATTGACCGCGAGACCGAGGGAACGCACACCCAGATCGGCGCGGATTTCATGTCGCGTTACAAGGAAAGTGAAATTGTTGTCAACGCGATTGAGTCACACCACGGCGACGTTCCGATGTTAAGCCCTTACCCGGTATTGGTGCAGACGGCCGATGCCATTTCCGGTGCCCGTCCGGGCGCCCGGCGTGAACCTCTCGAGGCCTACATCAAGCGGTTGCAACAACTCGAAGAACTCGCCGACAGTTTCAAGGGCGTGTCAAAAGCTTATGCAATCCAGGCGGGCCGTGAGATTCGCGTCATAGTCGAACACGACCAGCTCGATGACCTCGCAAGTTCGGTACTCGCCGGAGATATTGCCGCCAAGATCGAAAGCGAAATGCAGTATCCCGGACAGATCAAAGTCACGGTTATCCGTGAAACACGATCGACCGAGTACGCTCGATAAGCATGCCATAGATTTTCGGTTGATTTCCCCGGGTGGTTTGGTTACACTCGGGGTTATCTGATCAATGAAACCCGACCGGGCCAGGCTCAGGCGGATGCCCCCGGCGACTGCTGATCCGTCTTAGAAAGTAATGTCATGCCCCATCTGACCATCCTGTTCGTCTCGGACCTGTGCGGGAAGCCCGGACGACAGGCGGCGGCGCATCTTATCAAGCCGCTCAAAGAAGAGTATCAAATCGATTACGTTATCGCGAACATTGAAAACGCCGCCGGCGGCTTCGGGATTACCCCGGAGATGTCACGCAAGGTATTTTCGTACGGAGTCGACGTCCAGACCTCGGGCAACCACATCTGGGACCGTGTCGATATCCTCGAGTATATCGAAACCGAGCCGCGCCTGCTGCGGCCGGCCAATTATCCTTACGGCGTCCCCGGTAACGGATCTTATATCGGTACCTGCGGAGATCACAAGATCGGCGTGATCAACCTGATGGGCCGGGTGTACATGAACAATATCGACTGCCCCTTCCGGGTTGGAGCGCGCGAGGTCGAGCAGATGCGGAAGGTCACGCCGATTATCGTAGTCGATTTCCACGCCGAGGCGACTTCGGAAAAGCAGGCCATGTTTTGCTATCTCGATGGCCGCGTATCGGCGGTGCTTGGCACTCATACGCATGTGCAGACGGTCGATGACCAGGTCAGCAAGCGCGGCACCGGATATATTACCGATGCCGGGATGACCGGTCCGTATGATTCGGTTATCGGGATGGACAAGGGACCGTCACTGGGTCGTTTCCTCACCGGCATGCCGAAACGGTTCACGACGGCAACGGGTGACGTTAAGCTGGCCGGCGTGCTGCTCAAGGTAAATCCGGAAGACGGCAGCGCGGTAAGCATTGACCGGCTGATGATTAACTTTGACCTGAAAGAACACCAGAACAAGGGCAATGCTGACGAGAGCACCGAAGAGTAAAGGAGCGCATTAACGTGTCGGCACAACTCATTGACGGTAAGTCGGTTGCAAAACAGGTGAGGGCGGACCTCAAAAGTCGGATCGCCGCTTTGAAGGAGAAAGGGATCACCCCCGGACTCGCCGCCGTACTGGTGGGCGAAGACCCGGCCTCGATGACCTATGTCAACAGCAAGGCCAGGGCATGTGAGAAACTCGGCCTTTATTCGGAGGTCATCCGTCGCCCGGTGACCATTACTGAAAAAGAGCTGCTTGATATCGTCAATGACCTCAACGCCAATCCGAAGATTCACGGCATTCTGGTGCAATCACCCCTGCCCGACCATGTCGATGAACTGAAAATCACGCTGGCTATCGACCCCGGGAAAGATGTCGACGGCTTTCATCCGTACAATGTCGGGTTGATGTTGCTGGGACGACCGTCATTACTTCCGTGCACTCCCCACGGGATTATCAAGCTGCTCGAGTATTCGAACATTAGTCCTTCAGGCAAGGAAGTCGTGGTGGTCGGGCGTTCCAATATTGTCGGCAAGCCGGTGGCCGCGCTTCTGATGCAGAAGAGCAAAAACGGCAATGCGACCGTAACCGTGGCACACTCGCGGACGGGCAACCTGGCCGAGGTGACGCGCCGGGCGGATATTATTATCGCGGCTATCGGGCGACCGAACACAATCACCGGTGATATGGTAAAAGAAGGTGCGGTTATTATCGACGTGGGTGTCAACCGGGTGGAAGATGCCTCGACAGAGAAGGGATATCGGTTGGCGGGAGACGTGGACTTCGACGCGTGCGTTGAGAAGGCGTCGTATATCACGCCGGTGCCCGGTGGGGTCGGACCGATGACAATTGCGATGTTAATGTCGAACACGGTTGCCGCGGCGGAAATGAGTGATTGAGGGGTTGAAATCTTCGTTTGTCTTTTTCGCTTATGTTGCAATTATTTACACAGAGTCATCCCGATTGATCCTCCGCAGCATCGGAGAAGTCCGGCTCGTGCAATACGTTACCAATTGCCTCTTGCGGTTCTTCAAGTAACTTGTTAGATTTTAGATGATTAGACAGACCGGACAACATAGGCTGAGAGGGAATTATTTTCCCGTAATTATCTATCTGCCAGTAAGATAGAAGGCACAGACTTTGCTGTTTAGTGGATATTCGCGCAATCAACAGGATTTTTGTAGTTAAGGCAGGAAAGTGAGAGCAACCCGGGTTTTTATCGCCACCATCTGTTTTGTACTCGCCGTCTCCGGGGCCGCTGCGCAGACTCTCGGCCCAGTTGCCTTGTCTCCACAGGCGGACAGTCTCGCCGAAATCGTCCTGAACATCTCCCCGGACCAGGTCGTCAAACAGCCATTAATCCAGACCGCACGAATAGTCCTTCTGGATTCCTCGGGTGCCTTGCTGACCGGTTACAATCTGGCGACCAACCCGATAACACTGATCCCCGGTTCAGGTACTCTCACGCCCAACGTGCTTGATGATTCAACCTTGTTCAGCGCCGGAATAGTAGATTTCCTCTCGAAAAATGTCACCTATTCCGGTCGCACCGGGGCGGTCGAAGTGATTGCCGATAACGGTACAATTCAGTCCCAGGGGGTCCTGGTCTCCTTCAACGGTTATGATATCCTCGGAGCCGTTGACTACGTAGGCGAGCCGATCACGGCGATCTACTCCGGTCTCCCGACCACGGTTTTTGTGACGGTTCAAAACCGCGGCACCAAGACGGCGGCGACTGATCCGTTTATCAAGCATTATTTCAAATCGGCATCGAGCGGCTCGGTGAAGAACTTCTTTACCCCTCATGCCGACGGTAAGATCGACACGATCGGCATCCTGCTCGAGAACACGTTTCTCGACCCGGGCGAGGACACGCTTGTACTCGAGGTCCAGAGCGAGTACCAGTTTAACGGCAATATCTATCCGACCACCGACACGATGGAAATCCCGATCACGATTTACACCGCGGCGTCATTTTCGATTATCCCGGACTCGGTCAGACCGGACGTCGTTTATCCCGGAGCAGGCTTCGACCTTTCGTTCGACGTGCGCGCAAGTGATTTCCCCGGTCAGATCGACTCCACGGCTGTTACGGTGACCCTGACAGAGACTGTCGACGGTCCGCCGGTCGCCACGATTTACAGCGGCTCACCCGCTATCACGTCGTTTGCGGACAGCGTGATCAGCTACGACAGCCTTCCGGCTCTGGTCAGGATCGTAGACTCGGTGGCTCCCGGCCGCTATTACCTCTTTTTCGACTATCGCCTGATCTCCGGCGGCAACGTGTTCACGGTGACCAACCCGACTCCCGATTCACTGATTGTGCTGGCGCCGGCGGAAATCAGCTATGTCCCCGGAACTCTGGCGCCAACTACCATACCGGCAGAGAACGAAATGCCGTTCAGCTTTCAGCTGCAGTTCAGTTCGGCCGACCTGCCTCTCGAAGTACTCCCCGACGGGGCGCTGTTCCGTGTTTATTCGGGCAGCTTCGCGGACACTGTCCATATTCTTTTCCCATCCGATACGCTTTCACTCGGGATTGACTCGCCGCTGACCCTGACAACCGAGGAGATAGTGTTACCCGCGTCGCTCATCGGCCAGGATTTGAATGCGTCGGCGTGGTTCACGTATCGATCACTCGATGCGGCCAATTCGCTGCAATTCACTACCGGATTTGATTCAGAACTGGTCTCCGTAGTCGAGTTGCCGTCGGCTCAGATGGTGAACGTTCGCGTGGTGGCCCCTAACAGGCCACGGGTCAATACAGATCAGCCGTTCCAGATAAAGGCGGTGGTGGCCAACCGGTCCAATACGCCGATTTCCGGGCTGGACCTGAAGATGACATCGGACGGTCAGTCGGAATTCGACTCACTGCTGACGATTGAACACGTGCCCGCTAATGACTCGGTCGAAGTCCTGTTCGATGTTGTCGCCGGACCCGAACCGGTAGCCGAGGAACGATTCCGCGTGGAAATCACGTCCACGAATGTCAACCGTCTTCCGCCGATAAACAATGTCGCGATAGCCAATATTCAAACTCCGGCGCTGCTCGATGTTACCTACACGGCGAGTAACGGCGCAGCCGACGGGCTGGTGCAGTACGGTGAAAGTTTCAACCTGGTCGTGAAACTGGACAATCTCGGTGAAGCTGCCGTTACCAGCGGGAACTACCGCTTCACTACCGGCGGGGTAAACCTCGGATTGCCCGATACCACGGTCGGGGTAATCGACGCGGACACAACACTGATATTTTTCCTTACCGCGCCTCAGTTTGACACCACGGTACATATCCGATTCGATATAACGCAACGGCCGCTGGATGTGAATTCCGGCCTGCCGGCGGCATTCCAGGATTCCTCGTTTGTGTTCGCCGTCCAGATCGTTTCGGGCCAGGCGGAGCTACAGGCGGATGCATCGCAGTTGTCATCCAAGCTGGTCATTCCGGGTTCCACCGAAGACCTCATCCGTCTCGATCTGAAAAATCAGGCGATGTCACCGATCTGGGATATGCTCATGAAAACCGTTACGCTCGATTGCCAAGACCTGGACGGTCAACCGCTGAGAGCGCGTTCGCTGGTCGAGGTCGGTAACTGCGGACTGTATGTCGACGATCAGAAGGTTGCCGCGGCGACCGCAGGTGAGGATAAGCTGATTTTCTACTTTGACAATTTCGATATCGCGGCATCCGAGACGAGAAGTGTCGTCCTGCAGTTGAGCTTCCTTGAATCGCTGGCGACGTCGTTCAGGATAACCATGGACACGGGAGCGGTGGAAGCCGAGTTTATCGACCCGCGCGTGATATCGACGCCGGTGCCGATTATCACTGATTCTACCGGCGCCATGGTCATCAATACATCGTTTGCCTCGACCGGACGCACCCTGCAAAGCTCGTTCCTGATCGAAAACAATCCGTTCGACCCCAACCATGGCCCCGCTCGATTCTCGTACGTGCTCTCGGAGCCGAGCGCGGTCGAATTACGGATATTCACGGTTACGGGCGAATTAGTACACACCCGGAAGGTGTCGCTCGGGGCGGACGGGACGAGCGCCGGTGAACAGCAAATCATTGAGTGGGACGGCCGCAATGACGACGGGACAATGGTCCTGAACGGAATTTATGTGGCGCAGCTATATGTTCAGGCTACCGATGAACAGGTGCAAATGAAAGTGGCGGTGGTCAAGCGATGAAGCGAATCAGCCTGTATATCATGCTGGCCGTCCTGGTCACGGGCGTTGCGTTTGCCGGCGATGCCGGGCGCGAAACGCCGTTCTCTCTCGGTGCAGGGGCGCGTTCACTCGGAATGGGTGGCGCCTTCTCGGCGCTCTCGGATGATGCCTCGGCCATCTACTACAATCCCGCCGGACTGACACGACTGGAATACCAGCAGGTCAGCCTCATGCACGCCACGCTGTTCGAGAGCTCGATTTATGATTTTGCCGCGTGGGTAATTCCGATATCCGACCGCGACGGTCTCGGAATCGGTTTCATGCGTGTCGGCACGGACGACATTATACGATTCGTTGATTTCGACTCGGCCGGGTCCTTCGGCTACCACCAGTCACAGGTCATCTTCTCGTATGGTCGCGAGATCATACCCCGCCTGTCAGGCGGAATCAGCCTGAAGATGGTTAATCAGAAATTGGATGAATTTTCGGACTACGCCTACGGAGCCGACCTGGGCGTATCGGTTAAACTGACCGACCTGCTCTCCATCGGAGCCATCGGCCGCGACCTGATTGCCCCGAAGATCAAGCTCGACTCGTCGTCGGAAACGTCCCCCCGGTCGTTCGAAGGCGGTATCGCGCTGACCGGTTTCTCGGTATCGGAAGCGATGAAACTCACGGCGGCACTCGATCTGGAGAAGATCGAGGATCGGTCGGTGAAGGTTCACACCGGCGCAGAGGTCAGCTTCTATGACAATTACTTCCTGAGACTCGGTTACGACCGCGACAATATCTCGCTTGGCGCCGGGCTGAAAGTGAAGCGTTTGCAGTTCGATTACGCCTATAAGTTGATGGATTATATCGATAACAGTCATAGATTCTCGCTGACATTCCTGCTCGGGCCATCGATGACCGAGCGCAAGGCGAGGGAGCAGGCAAGACTGACGCCTCCCGCACCGCCGCCGCTGAGCGAGGAAGAACGAAAGTTCCGCGAGTTCAAGGACCAGGGCGACGCCTTTTTCCGTCAGTTCGAGTTCGATTCGGCGCTGGCATACTACGACAGGGCGCTGACCTACAAACCGTCCAACGATGAAGTTCTCGAGACGATTGCGGCAATCGAGCGCGCCCGGGCCGCCGAACGGGAACAGCAGGCCAAGCTCAAGATCGCCGAGCAGGAAGTGAAGCAGTTTATCGACCGGTATCTTTCACAGGCGGTTGTGTTCTACGACAAGCGATACTACCCAGCGGCTCTGGATCTGCTCGATCTGATCTTCGAAATTGACCCGAATAATCAGCGGGCGCTGGAGTTGAAAGACGAAATCACGGCGGCGATGAAAGCGGAAATTGATCGTTATCAGGAGCAGGCACGACAGGCGGAACGGGAAGGCCGGATTGTGGATGCCATCGACGCATATAACAATATACTTTACCTTCAGCCGAACAACGAGACGGTGATTCAGGCCAAGCAGCAAGCCCTGGCGAACCTGGATGTTCCGCAACAGCTGAACCTCGGAATTAAGCTGTATACCCAGGGGCGGTATGCGGAGGCGAAGCGACGTTTCGAGTCGGTCCTGCGGACCAAAAGCGATGAGCCGGTGGCCCTGGAATACATGAAGAAGATCGAGGAAGCCCAATCGCAGGTATCTTCACTGGAAGACCTCCAGCGCGACCGGGCGATCTGGAACCTGTATCTCGAGGGCATTCGACACATGCGCAATAACGAGTATCAGCAGGCGATCGATGCCTGGGAGAAAGTCTTGAAGGCGTACCCGAATAACGTCAACACGCTGAACAATCTCGAACAGGCCAGGTTACGCCTCCAGTCCGAGAAAAAGGAATAGGTGCAGTCGGGGGCTGGTTCTCGCGATCCGGAATCGACTGAATAGGCAATGTTGCGGCGTCCAATCAAAGAAATTAATGCCGAGTTTCTGGCCGAGGAAAGGTACCTCGACAGCATACAGCGCGTGGTCAAGGAAGCCTGCGTTGCGGCGGGCCTTTCGCGCAAGGATGTTTCCGCAGTTCTGCTGGCGATCGAAGAGGGGGCGACCAATATTATCAGGCATGCGTATCTCTATGAAAAGGGAACGCTCCGCCTCAGGATCATAATCTACAAGAAGCTTATCGTGTTTTCCCTGATCGACTCGGGACGCTCGTTCCACCCCGAAAGCATGGGGAAGATGGATCTCGATAAACTGGTGCAATCGGGACGGCGGGGAGGACTCGGCTTCTACATGATCCAGAAGATCATGGATTCGGTCGAGTACATATCGGCGGCCGGTTTCAATGAACTGCGCATGATCAAGCGTATCAAGGGGACTGCCGGGGAAACGGCGCCGTTTCTTCGACGGTTATTCACGCTTCGCGTGAAGTTCTCGATCTGGACCTTCTTGATTGTCAGCCTGATCGTCGGCGGTGCGTTCGCGTACAGTAACTACCGCACCAAGCAGGAAGTATACACTCACCTCGATGAGACCGTCGCTGCACTGGCGAATACGGTTGCCACTCAGGCGGCAGGGTATATCATCAACCGGCGAAGCGATGTCGAGTTCGATGAGCTCGTGGTCAGTTATCGTCGTTCGAATCCGGAGCTGACCCGGGTGGTGCTGACAGACTCAACCGGCACTATCCTGGCGCACTCCGAGGACATTCTCAATATTCGCAAGAAATATCGTTTGCCGCCGTATGTCGATGCGGCCGAGGTCGGGGTGACACAGCGCAAAGATGTGGGCGGCGAGCAGATCAACTACCTGATGCTTCCGATCAAGACCGGCGAGCGGACACTCGGCATGGTGTACGTCACATATTCATCGGCCCCGATCTACCATAAACTCACCGATGCACGTCAGAAGATACTGATCCTGACGGCGCTCATGCTGGTCGTGGGGATTATCGGCATTTACCTGCTCTCGAACTACTTCGTGACGCCGATTGTCAAGATCACCCGCCGCGTCAGACAGTTTACCTCCGGTGACATGGAAACGGAGCTCCCGCTGGAAGGCGCCGATGAATTTTTCGAGATATCGAGAGCGTTCAACGACATGATGACCCGGGTCAGCCGCGACCGGAAGAACATTATCGAGCGCGAGAAGATGGCCAAGGAGATCGAGGTCGCGTCGCAGATTCAGAAGACGCTTCTCCCGCGCGAATTGCCGAAACTGCCGGGTCTCGAGATAGATGCGTATTACCGGGCGGCATCGATGGTTGGCGGCGATCTTTACGACGTGTTCGAGATCGGTGCCAATCGGTACTGCCTGGTGGTCGCGGACGTTTCCGGCAAAGGCGTGCCGGCGTCGCTGGTCATGTCCATGCTCAGGACGGTATTCCAGATTCAGGCGGAGAATGCCGTGTCGGCCAAAGAGACCATGCTCAAGGTGAACGAGTACCTGATCCGAAATATCCCCCCGGGCATGTTTATTACCGTACTGCTCGCTATCTACGACTCGTCCGCCCGTGGCCTCAGCATCGTTTCGGCGGGTCACAATCCCATGGTCTATTACAAGGCGGGGACAAAGCAGGTGGTGCTCGTGAATCCTTCGGGAATGCCTCTCGGTGTACCGTCGACACTCGAGGGTGATTTCACCGACCGGTTGGAGGAAGTCAACCTGAAACTGGATTCCGGCGATCTGCTGTTCATCTACACCGACGGTATCACCGAAGCCACCAACCGCGAAGGGCGGCTGTATGGTCAGGAGCGGCTTATCAAGTTCATGGAAGACAAAT
The DNA here is from genome assembly GCA_964396245.1 of uncultured Ignavibacteriales bacterium. Taxonomy (GTDB): domain Bacteria; phylum Zixibacteria; class MSB-5A5; order GN15; family FEB-12; genus CAYNEO01. The sequence continues at coordinate 80,258 of CAYNEO010000003.1, read as the reverse complement.
TACTGCACTCGACATACGACAAGCTCTCTTCCCTGACCGAGGATATCGTAGCCGAGATAGACAGCTTTTCCGGTTTCGCGAAACAGAACGACGATATCACGTTTATCCTGGCCCGGACAGCCGGCCCCGCGTCCGAACACGAGGAAACGGCCGCCGATTCCGAAACTCATTCCAACTGATCCCCGGATAGTTAAATAGTGACTGAATCCGGCCACATTTCCCTTGCCGGATGTACGTTTTTTTGCCATTATAACGCTAACGTGGGCCTTTTTGACGGGTACTATGGAAAACATCAACATTTCACTATCCGAAACCGGTCAGCAGCGAGATATCTCCGAAATCCGTATCGACGGCGTAATAGACACGATTACGGCCGGCGAGCTCGAAGAGGTCATCGATTCTCTGCTCAAACGCCGCCGGTACCGCATAGTCGTGGACCTGGCGGGGGTGGACTATATTTCGTCGGCCGGTTGGGGTATTTTCATTTCGCACATCAAAGATGTTCGCGATCACGGGGGGGATATCAAACTGGCCAACATGATCCCCAACGTGTATGAGATTTATGAGCTCCTCGAGTTCGACAACGTGCTCCAGGCTTACAATTCCGCCGATCGCGCCCGCCACAAGTTCGATTCCGAAACATCCGCCAAACAAAAAAAAAAGCGCCGGAAATAACTAAGCTGACGGTTTTCGAAAGCCTGATGGGGGCAACGTCCGGCAATCCGCATACTGCCGCCGCCGAAGACGATTCCGGCTTGTCGGCGACTGACGAAGAAACGCTGGTCCTTCAACTGGTCAAACAGGATCCTTTTCAGACAATTGCAGAACTCAGGGATGAAGCAAACCGGCGGCTCTCTGACGATGAAGTTGGATGGTGGCGGGTATTCGGAATTCTGCGCCGGAATCATCTGTTGCGCGCGCGTTCGCGTTTTCGGTTTGCACGGGGGCGGCGCTAATCGTGTCCATATTCTAGTTGACACTTGGCCACAATTGGTTACATTCTATATGTGTAACTGTTGTATAGAGATAACCGCCTTATGACAATTCAGACGGTGCTTATAGTCGTATTGGCTGCCCTGGTGGCTATTCTCTCTATTCTCCTTTTCACACGAATACGGCGCGAGAAACGCATGACATCGGCGATTGGAAACATGAGCCTGTCTGATTTCTCCGACTTTCTCAGAACGAACAGTGTGGAAGGGACAATTCAGAGTGTGGCCGGGCGAGTGTCCGAATTCCTCAAAGGAAGTTTTGGCTGCCAGAAGATTCTGTTTCTCCGCAAGCAGCGCGGTTTCCTGGAATTGAATTACTACCATGGCGTCCGCAATTTCAAGCGCCAGGAATTCAGGATGCGTTTCACGCGCGACCTGGCCGAGACACTCCGTGAGGACTTCATGCCGCGACCGCTCGACACGCTGGCTGTACAGCTGCACGAGAACCTTTTCCAGCGACTGCAACGAGAGGGCATAGATACCTATTTCCCGGTCTTCTGGCGGGATAATCTCTACGGGATATACTTCATCAAGAGCACCTTCGAAATAGCGAGCCCATCATTCACGATGCTGATAGCCGGGCTGGCGCAATCGCTGTCGGCGGCGTATCACATCAAGTGGCATGAATCCCGGTACGAGCGGCTGGAGCAGAAAGTGCAGTCGGCGGCTCCCAAAGCAGAGACAAATTCGTCATCATCGTCCTCCCTGAACATGCTCAAGCTGGTCCGGCACCGCAACTCCGCCTCGATAGTACCGAGGATTGTCGAATCGATACGCGGAGAACTACATCTCGACCGCCTGGCGCTGGTGTATGAATCGAAATTGAGAGATGACCCGCTGATGATCTGGACGGACGGTATCAAAGGCACCCTGGAGTTGCCGGAGCGGCCGCTGTTCAATCAACTCTGCAAGGAACTCTATGACGGGCGTCCGCGGCCGGTAAAAGATCTCACGCAAACGATTCTGGCCGGTTCCACATGGGCCAGGGCTCTGGAAACGGCCGGGCTGGCCTATATGAGCGGTTTTCCGATCACGGGCCGCCGTTCGGGTGTGCTGGCGTGGGATGGGAAATCCAAACCCGACGAGATTGCCGGTTACCTTCGCAGATTGTCTCCGCACACCCGGGACCTTGTGGAGAACGCAGAATCGTACGAGCGAATCGAGGCGATGTCGTATACCGACAACCTGACCGGGCTGAACAATCAGCGATATTTCCATAAGCGCCTCAGCGAGGAAACCAGCCGTGCTACCCGGTACAAACGTTCGCTGGGATTGATTATTTTCGACCTGGACGACCTGAAGAGTATCAACGACCGTTACGGTCATCTGGCGGGCGACACGATCCTCAAGCGGCTGGGGCAGATCCTCAAGAGTTCGATCCGCGCTATCGATATTATTGCCCGGTACGGCGGCGATGAATTTTGCGTGATCATGCCGGAAGCGGACGGGGCGACCTGCGAGCGCTTCATGGAACGATTGAAACAGAAAATTTCGAGTTCAAAATTCAATATTGCCGAGGCGGACAAGGAGTTGCGCTGCACAATATCGCAGGGGGCGGCGCTTTTTCCCGACCACGCGTCGACCGAAACCGAACTGATGCACGTAGCCGACATGGCCCTGTTGCGAGCCAAGGAATCAGGCCGTAATACCTACTTTTTGTACGACACGGAAAATTGGCCCAAGATGGTCTAAGTTATCCCCGGGGGCGACTTTTTAACCTTTACAGTAATAAGTCGTTCTGTATATTGACGGAGTAAAAGAATACACGAAACTGCCGATTTTTAACGTATAAGCGAAATATGGAAGAATCCTGACATGCCTTCACTGATGAGACGAAACACATTTCTCCTCGCGCCGATATTTCTGCTGGTCACCTGTATATCAGTCGTCATTGGCGCCGGAGAGGCATACAAGATCGGTCCTGAAGACGTTCTGGAAGTCAATTTCTGGCAGGACCCGAAACTCAACTCCACTGTTCGGGTCGGTCTCGACGGCAATATAACGCTGGACATTATCGGCCAGATTGAGGCCGCCGGGAAAACGACCGAACAGCTCCAGGACGACATTGTCCGCCAGATCTCCCGGCTGAACAAAAACATCTCCCAGGCGGTGGTCCGGGTCGTTGCCTACAACTACAACCACGTGTATGTCACGGGCGAAGTGCGTACGCCGGGCAAACTGACGTTTGAGGCTATTCCCGACCTGTGGTCGGTTATCAACGAGGCGGGCGGTCCGACCGATGTCGCCGACCTGACCCGGGTTACGATTGTCCGCGGCGGCGAAGATGCGGGCAAAGTCGAGATTGTCAACGTGCAGCAGGCGCTGGCTACCGGCACCCTGAATAAGCTCCCCAAAGTTCGCCGGCTCGACACGATCGAACTTCCCCAGAATATCACCGGCCTGCCGTCGGGTGACCTTGCCCGGTCCGCAGAAGAGCGGCGTAATGTCATCTATGTCGTCGGGGCGGTGGTTCGTCCGGGTCCGATTACCTACGAGGACAACATCGATGTTCTCGAAGCGATTGCGCTCGCCGGCGGTCCGGCGCCGAACGCCAATCTGAAAAAGGCGAAGATTGTGTCGAAGGACGGTTATTACGCCCAGGCCATGCAGTTGAATCTCGATAAATATACAAAGTCAGGAACGCCGTCGCGGTATGTGCTTCGCAAGGAAGATACCATTGTACTGCCGGAGAAGAGCGGCGGATTTCTGGGTATCGGTCTCGGTACCTCGGTGGCCGTTATCGGCGCCGTGACATCCATAATTCTCGTTATAGACAGACTGTCGAGTAATAACAACAATCTGTAGCCTGTCGGCGGAAGCAGGGACTGGTAAACGATGGAAACGTATCGCCTTAGCAGCAAACTGAACCAGGAGAAGACCGAGTATCTCATTCAGACGGTAAATGACGCGAATCGGGGCGCCGTATCGACCATGGTGTACATTAACGGTGCGCTGGCCGAAACGATCAACTGCCCGCACCCGGCGCAGGTCAAACCGGAAGAGGTGCTGTCGCTGGTCAAGCTCGCTCACGCGGAAAAGAAAAAAGAGCTGGAGACGTTGCTCCAGACATTTCGCCGTGTTATGGACAGCGGTAACACTGAATTGATGTATCAGCTCGGGACAGCGTTTTACTACAAGGGATTTTATACTGAGGCGAGAGAGCTGTTTCAGGCGGCGGCAACAATCAAACGCGACTACCACCAGGCGATCAATTACCTCGGACTTACCGAACTGGAACTGGGCAATATCGAACAGGCGATTGACGCGGCGAGAGACGCCGCGCAGCTGCGTCCGGGATACGCCGACTATCTCAACAATCTCGGTGAGGCGCTGTTATCCGACAATCGGACCCGACAGGCGATAGAGGCGTTTGAGCGGGCTATCGGGATTAACATGTACTACAGCGAGGCGTATTTTAATCTCGGCCTGGCCCACATGTTGGAGGCGCTTCTGCATCCTCAGGCGATGGCATGGGACGACAGGCTGGCCCGTATCGAGGACAATTTCCACAAGGCGGCGCTGATTTACGCCGAATACCGGACACAGGAATTCGACGCAGCGCGCGAGTTGGTTGTCAAGCACGACTTGAGTCAGGCTCTCACCGTCTTCAAACGGATACGGGAGGCGCGGCGGGAAACCAGTCGTCGAGAACTGGCGGCTTTTTACATGAAACTGGCGCTTTTCCCGGAATGGGCGTCGGAGAAGGTTGTCGCCGACCGGATACAGTTTCTGGAGCGCGAAATTAACCGCAACCCGACCTATGTCGATCTCCAGGCCGAACTGTCGCTGTGTTATCTCGAGCAGGCGCGGATGATCTGGCAGAAGGGCGTCGAGCAGTACCGCAAGACGCACGAACTGAATCCTTCCTTACGGAAAGTACGGTTTTCCATGGAGGAAGCGGAAAACACATACGAAGACATCGGTATCACGCTCAGGAAAATCACTGAACAAGGATAAATAGCAATCACTATGGCACGCACGTCGTATTCAATAGCCGATTTTTTCAGCCTCGAGAGCTCATTCGCCACGGAATTCCGCCGGCTGCTTCATAATATCATTCAGTCACCGCCAAAGCCTGACCTGAAGACGGTCCTGGTGACTTCCTCGACGCTTTCGGAAGGAAAATCGACAACTTGTGCGCTACTTGCCCTGACGGCGGCCAAGGACGGAATGAAAACGCTCATTTTGGACTGCGACCTCCGGCGACCGTCCATTCACCGGCTGTTCCGCATCGAACGCGACCGCGGTATCTGCGAGGTGCTTACCGAGGGCGCCCAGGTCAAGAACGTCATCAAAAAAACAACCATTGATAAGCTCGACGTGATCACGGCAGGCAAAACGAGTGCCCATCCCGCCGAAGTGTTCGACTCGCCGGCGATCGGTCGGCTGATCGAAGAAGTCAAGTTTTATTACGACCTGATCCTGATCGATTCGCCGCCGGTCATCCCGGTCTCCGACCCGATGATGCTTGCGCGTGAGGTTGACGGCATCGTCCTCGTTGTAAGGGCCGGCACGACACAGCGTGAAGTGGTGGCAAGATCGGTGGAAATAATCGGGTCCACTCAAGCGAAGATTCTGGGGGTGGTGCTCAACAATGCCAGCAATACCCTGCCATACTATTACGACTACGGTTACTACGGCTATCGCTACGACACTCGGCCGCCCGACAAACGCAAGAAGAATTCCGGCAAGAAAAACGGCGGCAAAAATTCCGGCCCGGCCGCGAGCACCGGTGGGAACACGGGACAGGACGAAGCGATCAAGAAGAATATCACCCGCTAACGAATTACTTACTCGACGGGTATGGACTATTATCCGAATCTATTGACAGTCGATCTCGAGGAATGGTTTGTCATCGAGGTCCTCGCGCAGCGCTACAGCTTCGACGACTGGTCCGATCTGCCTTCAACGGTCATCCCGAACACTCGTCGGCTTCTGGAGTTGTTTCGCCGCAAGAATGTCCGCGCCACCTGGTTTGTCCTGGGCTGGAGTGCCGAGCGGTACCCTGATCTGATGCGGGCGATTGTCGATTCCGGACACGAGATTGCCTGTCACAGCTATCGTCACCGTCGCGTCGATCTTATGGACCCGGAGACTTTCCGGCGTGATACGGAGATGGCCACGGAGAAGATTGCGAATGCGGTCGGCTTTAACCCGGCGGGATACCGCGCGCCGAGCTGGTCGATCAATTCCTCCGTCGCCTGGGCGTTCGAGATTCTCGCAGACCTCGGTTATGAGTACGACAGCTCCATCTTCCCGATAAAGCACGATATTTACGGCATGCCCGAGGGGCCGCGGAGCATGTTCAAGATGAAGTTTGATAACGGCAAGAGCCTCTGGGAGGTACCGTCATCGACCTACCGCATCTTCGGCCGCAATGTGCCCGTCTCCGGCGGCGGGTATCTTCGCCACTCACCCTACTGGTATTCGCGTATGATGATTAACCGGTTGAATCAGCGAGACTTGCCGGTAAATATCTATGTACACCCGTGGGAGCTCGATCCTGATCCGCCGCGAATCAAGGGGCTGTCGAGCTTGCAGCGACTTCGGCTGTACGGTTCGACCAGGGTCTATCTCCACAAACTCGACAGGTTATTGAGCGATTTCGAGTTCACCTCAATTGCCGACTTTATCAAGATTGCCACTAAGCGCCGAATCGGTTTCGAACGTCCCTGAGATCGCCGTCGGCGGTCCGAGGCAGGGTCGTTTTTTCAATTAATGCTTGACTCTTAAGTGTATAAGTATATGTATTGTACAGAGGTAAGGGTTACCGTGCGAAAGGAGGTTCCGTGAAGAGGCTTTTGATAATTGCATCGTTGATCATTCTGATGATGCCGCTCGCCGAAGCCAGGCGGAAACGCGATAAGGCCGGCGATATCAAGAAGGATGAGTATGTCGACAGCAAATACGGCTTCAGCCTCAAAATGGATGTAGACTGGAAAGCCAAGATCAATGACAACGACGATCCGTTCCGGCTCGTCCTGGTGCAGAAAAATTACCTGATCCCGACAAACTATGCCGATGCCCCGGACTACACAAAAGTCCCGAGGATCGTCGTGTATGCCGACACCACCAGCATGCCGGTGTTTGGATTTGTGGACTCGCTTCTCAGTGACGGCTACGACTCTGATCAAAAGAACGAAGTCAGGAAGGAGTTCGAAATCCTCTGGGAAAAGGATTTAAGCCCACGGAGCGAAGATCGTACCGAGATCGACGGAGAGCCGGCCGTGGTATGGACCGGGCAGTCTCAGTATGTCAAGGAGGTGTCCACGTCGGCCGGAGCGCTCGGTGGTAAACGCGTGGGCGGCGCCTACGGCGGCGGCATTATCGGCGTCAAACGGGGCGATACCATGGTGCTGTTCCATGTGATGAGCGAATGGGAATACTTTGACTCGATCATGAAGAAAACGCTGGAGATAGCCAATTCGCTGAAATTTAACGGCGGGCAAGAGTAGGCCTCAAGACTTCAAAGGCCGGCTCGTCCGGCCTTTTTTGTTGACCCAAATCGGCCGTTTACGTAGTATATACGGCTGCAGAACATATTACAATTTCAGGGAGGTCCTATGTGGGCTGTACGGGCGGTGTTGATTGCGATCGTGGTGATTCTCGTGGTTGCCTTCGCCTATAACAACTTCAAACCGGATCAGACGGTCGACGTCTATCTTCAGCCGATATTCAGCAATTATGTCGACGTTCCACTGGTGACGGTGGTTTTCTGGTCGTTCGTGTCCGGTTTGGTGGTCTCGCTGTTGATGTTCATCACGACGTATATCAAGCTTTCGGTACAGGTGCACGGTGCTCGCAAGCGGGTACGGTCTCTGGAAAACGAGGTCGCCATACTGCGCAACCGGCCGATCGAGGAATCGGCCGACCTGCTGAAAGGCGCCGACGACAAAGAAACGCAGATCCCCTCTCCTTTCGAGGAAAGGTAATCTACCATGGCTGAGTACATTCTCATTCTCCTGGTGCTCTTTTTCGGGCTGACCAGCGTATACCTGCTCTACGAGCGATATACCCGCCGGGCGCGGGCCGGCGAATCCAGCCGGTACATCGAGGCGCTCCGCGATTTGCTCGACGGCAAGCAGGAGGCGGCATTCACCAAGCTTCGTCAGGTGGTGACGGATGACTCAAACAATATCGATGCCTACCTGAGACTCGGCCAGATACTTCGCGATCATAGCCGGCCGGAAAAAGCGCTCGATGTCCACAAGGACCTGACCCTGCGAGGCGGTTTAACCCGGGAGTGTAAGATCGCCATCCTGCGGCAACTGGCGATGGATTACATGGCCCTCAATGAAATTCCGACCGCTGAATCGGCGCTCAAGGAGCTGCTCTCCCTGGACTCGCAAAATCGCTGGGCTTACCGGAATCTGCTGAACATCCAGGAGAAAGCCCTTAAATGGGACGACGCCTATGATACGGCCACCCACCTTCTCAAGCTGGAGTCCAACAAGTCGAAAAAGCCGCTGGCCCGGTTCAAGTATTACGCCGGACTTCAATTGTACCGGAAGCGTGAATACCACAAGGCTCGGGTAGTGATGAAAGAGGCGATTGGGCTCGACCCGACCTACGTGCAGGCCTACCTGACTATCGGTGACTCCTATTACGACGAAAAACGTTTCGAAGACGCCGTCAATTTCTGGGGCAAACTCATCTCGGTAGTGCCGGAACAGGGTCACCAGGTGATCGATCGTTTGAAAAAGACGCTTTTTGAGCTCGGCCGCTACGGTGATATCGTGGAGATATGCCAGGATATTCTCAAGCACGACCCGAAGAACCTGGGAGCACGGCGCGCGCTGGCCGAGTTTTACGAGAAGAAAGGCGAGGTCGATGCGGCCACCGAGATACTCGAAGAGATTACCGAAGATTACCCGGATGACTACGCCTCATTGATGGAGCTGATCAGATATTACCTCGAAAAAGGGGACAGGAAGAAACTCGACGAGCTGCTTCGATCTCTGGAAAAAAAGCAGGACACGCGCAAGCGGCTGCCGCTCGACAAATCAGTAGACTCTGCCCCGGTCGGAAGTCAGAGTTGACGCCCCGGCGGTGGACGAGTAGGTCGACCCATGAAAAGACTGCCAGTACTGATTCTCACACTGCTGATCGTTACTGCGTCTCCGGCTGTACACGGCGAGACGGTGTACGAGCTCATCATGCAGGGGCGAATCCAGGAAGCATCCGACTCCCTGTCACATATGACGACGGCGGCTTTACGTGATGGCGACGTACTCTTTTTCCAGAGCCTGATCGAGCCGGACGCGGGGAAATCCGCACAGCTGATGGAAACCTCACTCCGGAGTTCGGTTTCGCTCACGTACCGCCAGGAAGTATACTACCGGCTGGCCCAGTATTACCTGATCAACGAAGACTATCGCAATTTGTCGCGCATCGTCAATGAGTATCGCGCCCGATGGGAAACGGGCAAGTATGAAGAGCAGATGATGCGGTTTTCGGTCATCGTCGACCAGATGACCGGGAATTACGAATCGGCCCTGAGGCAGGCCGACCGGTTTTTGGTTCGTTACGGAACGAGCGAAACATCGCAATGGGGAACGGTCGACAAGGCGCGAATTCTCTGGGCCAACGACAAACGTATCGGTGCGGTCAAGATGTTGAAACAACTCTCGCGGGAGAAGAAGGGCGTCGGCGTCCCGCAGGCGCTGTACCTGCTGGCGATCGATGCGGTCGAGAGAAAGAACACCGAGGACGCCGTGTTCTACTATAACCTGTTCCGCGACGCCTATCCCGACGCGATCGGTCTCGACGTACTGGTCGAGCGCATGAGCGAGATGGCAAACTCCTACGGCGCCGATGACAACGCTGCCGAAAAGCTCACGGGGACATACTACGCGGTGCAAGTGGGAGTGTTTTCGGTCAGGCAGAACGCGCAGCAGCAGGCCGACCGATTCAAAAAAGACAGCCCCCACGTCGTCATCCGTGACAAGACCGTTTCCGGCAAAAAGTACTCGGCCGTCTATGTCGGCAAATTCCAGAGTTATGCGGAGGCGTACAACTTCAAGAGAGCCCTGGAATCGAAATACGGCGAAGTCTTTCAGGTTGTGGCTCGATGAGTAAGCAGAAATCCGACGCGTCTGCTCAAATCACTCCTCTCATGCGCCAGTATCACGCGATCAAGGAGCAGCATCCCGACAAAATATTGTTTTTCCGCATGGGAGACTTCTATGAGATGTTCGGCGACGATGCGGTCAAGGCGGCGCCGATCCTCAATATTGCCCTGACCTCGCGCGCCCACGGCAACAGTGAGCGAATCCCGCTGGCCGGCGTGCCGTATCATTCAGCCGATCGCTACCTGGCGAAACTTCTCAGCAAGGGAGAAAAAGTTGTAGTTGTCGAGCAGGTAGAGGATCCGAAAACGGCCAAAGGACTGGTGAAGCGCGACATCGTGGAAATCCTCACGCCCGGGACAGTCACCATAGACCTGCCGGGTGACGAGACAAGATCGATCTGGCTGACCGCCCTGTACACGCGCGACCGGAGGCGAATGGGACTGGCCGCACTCGACCTGTCGACCGGTTCGTTTATGGTCGATGAGGGCGAGGTCAGCGAGATTGTCGAGCGTCTGCGCATTCTCGAACCGGCCGAAATCATCTTCCCGGATGACATGGGCAAAGATGTGATGGCAGATATTCTTGGCGTCAGCCCGGATGCCGGTCAACTGACCGATTATGGCGGCTGGAACTTTGATCTCAAAACGGCCCGGCGTGACTTGAACGCCCACTTCGGCACCTCGACGCTTGACGGTTTCGGTGTGAATGACTGCCGCCTGGCCATGTCGGCCGCCGGTGCCATTTTCCGGTACCTTCGCGATAACTACCGCGACCGGCTGGATCATATCAAGAAGATCAGCCGGTTCGATATCACCGAATACATGCATCTCGACTACAGCACCGTGCGCAACCTGGAGTTGGTTGCCAACCTGAGCGGCGGCGAGGAAAATACGTTGCACTCGGTTGTGAACCTCTGTCACACCGGCTTCGGCGCGCGGCGACTTCGAAGTTCGCTGTTGCGACCGTTCAAGACCAAAGACAAAATCGACTCGAGATTATCGGGCGTCGGCGAACTGGTAAAAAATCGCGAACTCTGTTTCCAGATACGAGAACGAACGAACGGCGTTCCCGACCTGGAGAAGCTCGCCGGACGTTTGGGTATCGGCAAACTTGCGCCGCGACAGTTGCGAGCCGTTCGCGATGCTCTGGCGGTCGGAAGAGAAATTCGCGACGTCATGATCGAATGCTACAGCCCGCATCTGAGCGCAATCGCGCAATCTTTCCCCGACACCACCGAACTGACCGCGCGCGTTGACCGGGCGTTGACCGATGATCCCCCGATGACTACCAACAAGGGCGAGATATTCCGACGCGGATACTCACAGAAACTCGACGACCTCAACGATTCGATCAAGGAAGCGCGCGTGTATATCGCATCCCTCCAGAAGGCCGAACGCGAGCGCACCGGTATCACGACACTGAAGGTCGGCTACAACAAGGTGTTCGGTTATTATATAGAGGTCACTAAAGCAAACCAAAATCTCGTACCGGACAACTACATCCGCAAGCAGACACTTGTCAACGCCGAGCGGTATATCACGTCGGAGCTAAAAGAAAAGGAAGATCTGATACTGGCCGCCGAGGAGAAGATATTCAAGCTCGAGGCGGAGCTGTACGACGAGCTCGTCGAGCATGTCGGCGGCTATATCGGTGACATCATGCAAACCGCGCAACTCCTGGCCGAGATCGACGTGGTTTCATCCCTGGCGGACCTGGCGGTCAAGCGCGGTTTTTGCAGACCGGAAATCTACGACGACAACCGGTTGAACATTGTCAACGGAAGGCATCCCGTCATTGAGAGCGTCCTTCCGGCCGGATCATTCGTTGCCAACGATCTCGATATGCCTGCCGACGAAACCCGGTTGATCGTGCTCACCGGTCCCAACATGTCGGGCAAGTCAACCTACGTCCGTCAGATTGGCCTGATCGTTATCCTCGCACAGATTGGCTCATACGTCCCGGCGGACAAAGCGGAAATCGGTCTGGTCGATCGCGTTTTCACCCGTGTCGGCGCGCTGGATAACCTCGCCCGCGGACAGTCGACCTTCCTGGTGGAGATGGTCGAGACAGCGAACATTCTCCACAACGCCACGGACCGGTCGCTCGTGCTTCTGGACGAGGTCGGCAGAGGGACATCGACATTCGACGGCCTTTCGGTGGCCTGGTCGGTGGTCGAGTATATCAACGAGCAGAATCGCTCCCGGACCATTTTTGCCACGCACTACCACGAACTTACCGGTATGGCGGCGTTGTACGATCGCATTCAGAATTTCCAGGTGGCCGTCAAGAAGTGGGAAGACAGGGTTGTCTTTTTGCACAAGATCATCCCGGGCGGGTGTGATGACTCCTATGGAATCGAAGTAGCCAAACTGGCCGGGATTCCGCGCAAGACAATCGGACGGGCCAAGCAGATCCTTCGGCTGCTGGAATCGGGCAAGTTCACCCAGAGCGAACTGGGGAAGGGGATTTACAAAGAAAAGGTCCAACCGACATTATTTGACCCGCCGCCATCGGAGATCGAGCGTAAAATAAAGGAAGTCGATATCAATTCGTTGACGCCCATGGAAGCATTTGACCTGCTTCGGAAACTGAGAGAGGAACTCGAGTGAGCCGACCTGCGCCCGGACGCACCGATGCTCCCTGGATACGCCCGCTTCCCGAGCGGCTGATCAATAAAATCGCCGCCGGCGAAGTTATCGAGCGTCCCGCGGCCGTGGTCAAAGAGCTGGTCGAAAACTCGCTCGATGCCGGCGCCGACAGTATCGAAATCATCATTGAAAAATCCGGCACCCACCTGATCAAAATTGTCGATAACGGTTGCGGTATTTCCGAAGAACAGATCGAAATTGCCTTCGCGCGTCATGCGACCTCGAAGATATCAAACCTCACCGATCTCGACAGTATCCGCTCGTATGGTTTCCGGGGCGAAGCGCTGCCATCGATAGCATCGGTCTCCCGTACCCGCATGGTGTCGAGGACACGAGACAGCGACGTCGGCACGGAGATTATTTTCGAGGGCGGCGTTGTCCATAGCAAACAGCCGGTGGCGGCTCCGCCGGGGACCACAATTGAGGTCGAGAATCTTTTCTTCAACACTCCCGCCCGTCGGAAATTCATGAAATCGGAAACGACCGAGGCTCGCCATATTTCACGGGTCGCGACCGCCATGGCAATCGGGCGCACCGATGTTGCGTTCACGTTCCATTTGAACGGCCGGGAGATATTCAGCCTCCCCAAAAATCAGGACCCGTCGGCGAGAGTAGCCGGCCTGTTGTCCCCGGGCAAGAAATTGCTGACGGTAAAAGGCGAGGTAGGCCCGGTCGGCGTCGAGGGATACATTGCACCGCCGGATACCGTGCAGTCAAATCGGTATGGCCAGTTCATATTCATCAATAACCGGCACATCCAGTCGGCCAGCCTCTCGCACGCGTTTATGGCCGGCTACGGCGAACTGATGGCTCGTGGATCATTTCCGGTGGGGGCGCTGTTGTTGACCGTCGACCCGGCCGAGGTGGATGTCAATGTCCATCCGGGCAAGACCGAAGTTCGTCTCTCGCACGAGCGGCAAATCTACAGCGCGATTTATCATTTGGTACAGGATGCGCTCAGGCAGGACGGTATCATCCCGTCGTTCAGGCCTTCTCATCGCGGAGGGACGGCACTCCCCGGACGACCGCAGGATCCACAGCACACGCCGGATCATCCGCATATTATCCCGGGAATAACCCGGCAGCATACCGGCAATTCGCATTTCCTGTCGGAGTTGTACAATCCGCCCCGTACCGATGATGTCGTGAAAGTCGATACGCGGACGGGAGAGATACTCGAAGGAGAGATCGGTCACGCGGCGCAGGAATCGAGCCGGCAATCAGGGGAGAGCCCCCTGAAGGCGCCGGAACCGGCGGAGCCGACGGCGTCAGTGGAAGACCTTCGGTTGGTCGGACGTTTCGGAAATCTCTACTTACTTTTTCAAGGTGCGGATGACCTGTTCATAGTCGATCAGCACACGGCACACGAACGGGTCCTCTACGAACAGACGCTGGCCCAGATTGACAAAGAGCAGGTGGTTGCCCAGCATCTGCTGCTACCGGTTCAGATCGAGCTGACACCCGAGCAATTTTCGCTGTTCGATGAAGCTTCCGAGCTGCTGAACACATCGGGGTTTATCGTCTCTCAATTCGGCGGGCGAATGATCAATATCGAAGCTGTGCCGGCTGTTCTGTCGCGCAGGGGGCCGGAGAAAATGGTGATGAAGGTTCTCGACGATCTGGCGTCGCTCAAGAAAGCCGGTCTCGACTTGAAGAAGGCGATGGCGCAGTCGATTGCATGCCGGGCGGCAGTGATGGCTGGTGATCGCCTGACCGACCGTGAGGCGGAAGGTCTCGTACAAAGGCTGCTGAAATGCGAGAACCGCTACTCCTGCCCGCATGGCCGCCCGACTTTCGTTCGAATAAGCCGCAACGACCTCGACAGGCAGTTCGGCCGTGGCTGAGTATCCGATCATACCGATCATATGCGGCCCGACTGCCTCCGGCAAGACTGCGGTGACGGTCGAGCTGGCCAAAGATTTTTCCATTGAAGTCGTTTCCGCCGACTCCCGGCAGATTATCAGGCGGCTCGATATCGGTACCGCCAAGCCGACCCGCGAGGAGCGGGAACAAGTCCCGGTCCATCTGGTTGATTTGATTGAACCGGGCGAGAGATATTCCGCTTTTCGCTTTATCAGCGATGCCACGCGGGTCATCGGCGAAATCATCGAACGGGGCAATCAACCGATAGTTGTCGGCGGTACGGGTTTGTATCTCAGAGCGCTTACCGAAGGAGTTGTTGAGATCGAAAACGAGGATATGTCGGTACGGGAACGGCTCGATCAGGAGTGGGACGATGAGGGAGGAGAGAAGATGCATGCCCGACTGGCGGGTATCGATCCGTTGGAGGCGGCCAAAATCCACCCGAACAACAAGCAGCGCGTGATCCGGGCGCTCGAGATTTTTTATCTTACCGGCAAAACCAAATCCGAGATCATCACCACCGGTGCGCATTTCAAAAGCCCGTACCGGTTCGAGTATTTCTGCCTGACTCCCGACAGAACCGAACTGTATGAACGCATCAACGCGCGGGTGGATCAGATGATGTCCGACGGATTGCTCGACGAGTTACAGGCCCTGGTCAGCGAGGGGCTCAGCAGCCAAATCCGCGGCGCGAATGTGATCGGTTACAGTGAACTTTTGAATTATATCGATGGGATAACGGACCTCGATGAGGCGGTGGCGCTGATCAAGCAGAACACGCGGCGCTTTGCCAAACGTCAGATGACATGGTTCCGGGGGCAGCCGGAATGCACGTTTTACCGGGACAAAAAGTCGCTCAGGGAGGCATTAAACTTGCTGTTATTACAAAGGTGATATAGAAAGTTGAAAAAACTTGACACTAATTTAGCGTATTGATTATATATCAACGGGTTAGCCCGTCTATTAATTCAAGGAAGTAAGGGATTCTTCCGATACTGTAGGAAAATAGTTCACAACCAAGCGTGTAGGGCTCTCTGATGGAACACTTCAGACTTCGACGACCACTTGGCGTATTGATTCTTATCCCCGCCGTCTTTCTACTTATGGCGCTTTTGCCGGGCTGCGGCGGGAAAAGCACTTTGAAATCTCCCCAGATTTATGGTGATCAGGCACCGGACAAGGATGCCGACAGTTCGAGCACCGAACAATCGGGAAAGGGACATCCTCTCACATATTCCGGCACCGACCCGCGGTCGGATACGGCGGCGGTCGGTGATTCCGTGACAGCCGGCGGCCGACATGCCGGTCTGGCTTCACCACATGCGAGCGAGTCCGAAACCGATCGGATCAATCGCGAAGCCGATCGCTCGCTCACGTACTCCGGGGCGGTTGACAACGCGGACTCGGCATCGGCTATCGACGACGACATCTGGCGGCTCTTTGACCTGGCCGAGGAATACCACCAGATGGGCGTGATTGCGAACCGCGAGGCGAGCTGGGAAGAAGCGCAGTATTACTTTGAAAAATGTTTGAAGATTCTGGCAAGTCTCGATATCGATGAATCCGACACGGTGATGACGCCGGAAGCGAGCAAGTACACGACCATGCTTGACAATGTCGTGGCGGACTACCGGGTGACATTGCTGTCGCTCGGCAAGCTGGAACAGGATGTAGCTCCGTCGGTCATTCTCGAGCAGTTCGGCGATCTCGAGAAACGGCTCGGACTGGATACAATGCAGGTATTCAATGGTGAGAACCAGCCGGTAACGTACGATCTGCCGGTGGTGATGAACGACCGGGTCAAGAAATCGATTATCTATTTCCAGACGGTGGCCAGGGAAGCCTTTGCGAAATACCTTCAGCGCTCGAAGCGGTACTCCGGGATGTTCAGTGAAATCCTCAATGAGTACGGGCTGCCGCAGGACCTCGTCTACCTGTCGCTGGTCGAATCCGGGTATAATCCTCACGCATATTCATGGGCCCGAGCGATGGGGCTGTGGCAGTTTATCTCGTCGACCGGCCGGCTGTACGGTCTGGACCGAAGCTGGTGGGTAGACGAGCGCAAGGACCCGGTCAAGGCTACTCACGCCGCCTGCCGTTTCCTTAAGGACCTCTACGACAAGTTCGGAAACTGGGAGCTGGCCATGGCCGCGTATAACGGCGGTCCGGGCCGGGTTGAGCGGACAATCCGCAAGCAGGGTACGATTGACTTCTGGAAATTGCATCTGCGTCGCCAGACAATGGACTATGTGCCCCTTATCTATGCGGCCGCTATCATCGCCAAGAACCCGGAGAAGTACGGATTTACCGATATCGAATTTGAAGATCCGGTGCAGTGGGAGGACGTTGAGATCGACCGCTGTCTTGATTTGAAGGTGGTGGCGAACGAACTCGGTTGTTCGTTCCAGGATCTCAAGGACCTCAACCCCGAGCTGCTCCGCAATTACACTCCGCCGAATCTGAAGAAATACACGCTCAAAGTGCCGGTGGGAAGCAAGGACAAATTCCTGGCGGCCTACGACGATATGCCGTCGCCCAAGGAAACCAGCTGGGTGAAACACCGGATCACGCGGGGCGAGACAGTGAGCACTATCGCCGCCAGGTACGGCGTGTCGCAATATGCAATTTTCTCGGCCAACAATCTGTCGCGCCGCTCACGGATCTATGCCGGCAAGTACCTGATCGTGCCGGTGCCGCTCGACCGCGAGTATTCCGGTCAAAGCAACCGGAGCTACAGCGCTGAAAACGGTCTGTATGTCGTTCGTTCGGGCGACACGATGTGGGATATCGCGCGCGCATTTGGTACTTCGGTCGATCAGCTCCGCCGGATCAACTACATCGAGCGCGGTTCGCGCATCTATGTCGGCCAGAAGCTGAAAATCCCGTCGAGTGCGTCAAAACTGGCCGAGATGAGCGTGTCGAAATCATCGCGCGGCCCCTCGTCCTCGTCCTCGCAAACGTACAAGGTCCGCGCCGGCGACACTCTCTGGGATATCGCCCGCGCGAACGGCACCACGACGGCGTACCTGCGTCAGATCAACGGGCTCGGGCGTTCGAGCCGCATCTATCCGGGACAGATTCTCAGGATCGGCGGCGACGGCGGCCAAGGATACGTCACCTATCGCGTTCGTCGCGGAGACACCCTGAGCAAAATAGCCCGTCGCTACGGAACGTCGATTTCGAGAATACTCGCCGCCAACGGTATCACGGATCCGGATAACCTGAGAATCGGAGAGACACTGAAAATTTACACTCAGTAATGGATTACATATGGCAAAAAAAAGGGATGTTGTAATTGCCGTCATTATCGCGGTCTCGTTCGTTGTCGCCATCGGCTTTTTCGGCCTGGTTGTCATCGGCCTCATGTCCGAAGGCCCCGGCGAAGGATTCGCCGGATTCGGTGAGAAGATCGGTGTGGTTGAGGTATTCGGGGCGATCGATGAAACCAATGGCCGCCGGGTGATCTCCGAACTCGACCGGTGGACCGACAATTCCTCGATCAAGGCAATAGTTCTTCATATCAATTCACCGGGCGGAGGCGTGGCTATCTCGCAGGAGATCTACGACGCCATCCTCCGGGTCAAGGAGCGAAAACCGGTGGTGGCTTCGATGGCTTCGGTGGCGGCCTCAGGCGGCTATTACGTAGCCTGCGGGGCCGACCGTATTATGGCTGATCCCGGCACGATCACCGGCTCTATCGGTGTCATTTTCCAGTTCTATGAATTTGAAGGACTGATGGACAAGGTCGGCGTGGCGCTCCAGACGGTCAAATCCGGCGAGATGAAAGATGTCGGCAGCCCGGACCGCCCGCTTACCAAAAAAGAAGAGCTGATGCTCCAGTCGGTCGTGATGGACAGCTACGAGCAGTTTGTCGACGTAGTTGCCACGGGCCGCGGAATGGAGAAGGAAGAGGTTTATCCCCTGGCCGACGGGTCGATATTTACCGGTGTTCAGGCGATGAACCTCGGGCTGGTCGATACCCTCGGTGGCCTCTATGAGGCGATTGATCTGGCCGCAGATTTGGCCGGGGTCCGGGGCGAACCGAGCGTGGTTCGACCGTACCACCGCGAAAAAGTCAGTATTTTCGATTTTTTGGGCTCATTTTTAGGCGATTTGCACCTGCCGCTGGACAAAAAGCCTGCCGGACCGCAGTTACTGTATCTCTACCAGTAACTTGTGGGAATTTTTTTGGGGCAAACCTCAAAAAACAGTAGACAAGACAAGAAATATTGTTTTTCTTAACGGCAGTTAGTATCTTACGTTATTCCAAAGAGTTATCTGTCGGGATCGGCAGTCGGCCGACACGACCGATGACAGACGAGAAAATGAAGTAGTATTATGGATATAACTTTTGGCAGAGGGAGGTCCCTGTGACGAAAGCTGATCTCGTCGAGAAGGTAGCGGAGAAGACCGGTCTCACTCGGACCGATGTCGCGGTTGTGGTGGACTCGTTTCTCGACACCGTCAAGAAGTCGGTCGAGAGCGGCCACAACATTGAAATCCGGGGCTTCGGGACTTTCAAGATCAAACTGAGAAAGGCCCGCAAGGCGAGAAACCCTCGCACCGGAGAAGTCGTCCCGGTACCTGATCGCAAGGTTCCCGTTTTTAAACCGTCCAACGAGTTTAAAAACATGATTACAAAACTGTCTATCTAACATGTTCAGTTAGTGGAGTGTGGAGGATTAATGCCCAGCGGAAAGAAGCGCAAGCGACACAAGATCAAGACTCACAAGCGCAAAAAACGTAGACGCGCCAACCGGCATAAGAAGAAAAAAGTATAAGCGGGCTGGTGGGAAGTGGGTTCCTCCCGTCGAGGAACATATTTCCACAATCCCTCCTATACTCCCTTCAGGATACATCGACTACAACATTCAGCCTCGGGCCGAATGCCAATAGTCTCAATAGCTTGCCGCGAAAACTAATAATGATATGCCCACCCCGGCCGGTGGGCATTTTTATTGCCATCACCACCGGTGGTGAAAAACACGTGTTTTCAACTCATAGCATCAGCCGTCCTGCTGTTCACCGTCGGTACTTCCCGGGGTCTTGCCGACCGCCCGGATTTTCTTGTCAATGACGACGGAGGCAGGACCGAGCAGAGTCACCCCCGCGTGGCCGTGGCGGGCGACGGTTCGTTCGTGATAGTCTGGACCGACCGCCGGGCCGGTATCGGCGATATCTATCTTCAGCGCTTCTCAGCGGATGCCCAGCCTGTCCAACGGAACATGAAGGTCAATGACGAAGAAACGGATGCATACCAGGCCGAGCCCGCCGTTGCTGTCGATCTTTCCGGACTCTACTCAGCGGTATGGAAAGACTACCGTAACGGAACGTATCCCTTCGGACCTGACATCTATTTTCAACGGTACGACTCGTCGGTAACCGCGGTCGATTCCAATCGCAATCTCACCGCTCCAATTCCGGACTCGTTGAAAGAGACGCCGGACATTTCTCTCTCGCCGTTCGGCGAGGGGGTGGTCGTTTGGGCGGATTACCGCAACCGGAACTGGGACATTTACGCCCAGCGCATTTCCTCGTCGGGCAGTCTCCTCGGCGACAACATTCGGGTGAATAATGACGCCGGTACGGCTCAACAGCACAGCCCCAGAGTGTCGGTCTCGCCCGACGGGTGGTTTGTCGTGACATGGTATGACAACCGTCTCGGCAACGACGATATCTGGGTGCAGCGTTTCGATTCGCTCGGCCTCCCGCTCGGGGCGAATGTCCGGGTGAATTCCGATACCCAGGGGAAGCGGCAGGCGTTTCCGGATATCGCCGCCGATGGTGCGGGCAATTTCATCGTGGTCTGGGTCGACTGGCGTAACGGCAATTACCCCGTGAATCCGGATATTTATTTCCGTAAGTTCGACACCTCGATGACGGCGCTTTCCGCCGAAAGAAAAATCAATACCGATATCGGGACCCGCGCCCAGAGAGAGCCTTCCATTTCGGTGGACCGCACGGGCCACGCCGCCGTTGTCTGGGCCGACTCCACGGCCGGTTCGTGGGACATTACCGGGCAAATGATCGATGTGGACGGCGTGTTGCGTGGAAGTAACTTTCGCGCGAACAGCCTCGGGGACAGCGCGCAGTTTCACCCCGATGTCGCCGTCGACGGCAGACGCCGCTACGTTGCCTGGACCGACAAGCGCAACGGCAATTATGATATCTACGCCACTGTCTCCACATATAACGACCCCACCTTGACGCCCTCGCCGACAGCCCTGAAATTTCAGACCGAGCAGGGCGGTGCCACACCGGCGTCGCAATCGCTGGTTATCACTCATAGCGGTTACAACAGCCTTGATTTCGAAGTCCTCAGCTCCGACTCGTGGCTGACCGTCTCTCCCCCGGGAGGGACAACTCCCGATACCGTTTCGGTCTCGGTGAATGCAAGCGGCCTTTCATACGGGACTTACTTCGGGGCTCTGACGCTGATCGATGTCACCAGCAATGATTCATCGGTGGTTGTGTCGGTAAGATTCGATGTCACCGCGCCGGTGATGGCAATCGCCGATGACACCGTTCACATGACGGCGTTCGCCGGGGCCGACGACATCCAATCTGCACGCGTGGATATTCGCAACGAAGGCAGCGGGTCATTTACCTGGCAGGCATCGGCAGGAGCCGAATGGATAACGCTGCCGAACCCGAGCGGGTCATCGAACTCCTTTCTGACAATCACCGCCGGTGCGCAGACTCTCACTGCCGGTGTCTACCTCGCCCCGGTGCAGATTACCGCCGATGCTATCGGATCTCCCGATACGGTGTGGGTTCGTCTCGAAGCGGTAGACGATCTGCCGTATCTCGATGTTGAGCCTGACAGTATCCACATCCGCACGAGTCGACCCGACACGGTTGTGGCGACGGCAGTCGTTCACAACGCCGGCGCCGGTGCACTTAACTGGACCGCGGAAACATCGGCGCCATGGATTCTCCTGACTCCCGGCGGGGGGCAAGCGGATGACAGTATGCTAGTGTCAATTGACACCTCAGGACTGGCAGTCGGGTCGCATACTGCCACCATAGTGGTGACTGACAGCTCTGCATTCAATGTGAGCGATTCGGTAATCGTCACGCTGGAATACTACGACTTGTCGGGAGATACGGTTCGTTTCGGAAATCTTACCGTTGCCTCGGGCGGTCAGGCGACCGTACCCGTGGAATTGGATCTGGTGAACGACATCACCGCCATCACCATACCCGCCGCCTACGATACCTCGGTAATCACCGTCGATTCGATAACACTGGCCGCATCGATGCAGGACGTATTTACCGCACAAATTGAGCTTCGACCGGACAGCGGCTTTTTCGTGATCGAGTTGAGCCCTGTCGCGCCTGACACATTCCTCGCCAAAGGAACGCATCTGCTGGCACAGGTCGCAATCACGGCGGCGCCGATCGAAACGGTCACGTACATCGACACGCTGTCGTCAGAAATTCGACCTGCCTCGATCACGCTTACGTCGGATGAGACAATGATCCCCTGGATCGTGCCCGGTGAACTGACAATCAGCACGCCGACCGGCGTGAACGACACACTTTCAGAATCGACCACCGGTGAATTCGTACTGTCTCAGAACTACCCCAATCCGTTCAACCAGGAAACCGTCATCCGATTTGAATTACCGACCGGCGCCTTTGTCGAATTGGCCGTTTACAACATTCTCGGACAAAAAGTGCGCTCCTTAGTCGCCGACCGACTTCCTGCGGGCAGTCACACCGCTTTCTGGGACGGCACTTACGACAACGGGCGCAGCGTTCCGTCCGGGATGTATTTCTACCGCCTTCAGACCGAACGCATATCAGCCGTCAAGAAGATGATCCTGCTCAAGTAGTTGCCGTCGAATGTCGGCTCGGGTCTCATTTCGCCTTTGATAACTCAATTTCACACAACCTTTTCGCCTGTATCTCGTATGTAGGGACAAGATTAATCGCCTGCTGCTGGAGGACATAAATGAGTTCGGTCAAGGTACTCACCCTGACGATGGTCATTATTATCGGCGGCGCAGCCGCCCTTTTGGCCGAGAATGAAGGTCGCATCTACGGAAAAGTTTATACGGAAGACGGCGATGTCCTGGAAGGCTTGATTCGCTGGGACAGAAACGAAGCCAGCTGGGTCGACATCCTTGACGGCACGAAGGAGATACCCGAAGACTACGGACGCGAGGCGCGCACGGAGCGGGGACGATACCGGGAAAAACAGAAGAAGGTAGAGTTATTCGGCCTCGAAATCTACAGCGAGGGAGGCGATTACTACAGCAAGTCAGCGCTGTCCGGCCTGAGATTCGGCCATATCAAAATGCTCAAGGTCGTGGATGACAACACCGCCCTGTTGCGGCTTAAATCGGGACAGGAAGTCGAGTTGTCGGGAGGTTCAACAGATCTGGGATCAAACATCCGTGAAATCATAATCGAGGACAGGCGTGAAGGAGAGTGGGAACTGCTCTGGGATGATATCGACTCGATCGTTTTCATGGAAGCAAAGCCCGACCTTCGCTCCAATTTCGGAAACCGTCTCTACGGGACTCTTGTCACCCGGCGGGGAGACTCGTTCACCGGCTGGGTTTGCTGGGATGTCGACGAGGTGTTTACCCTGGATATCCTCGACGGGGAAGAAGACGGCCGCTCGCGCAAAATCAAATTCGACAAGATCCGGTCAATCGAACGGTATTCCTCGAGCGGCGCGACAGTGACACTGACATCCGGCGACGAGCTGGTGCTCAAGGGCACGAACGATGTTGACGATGACAATCGGGGCATCCTGATTTCAGATCCGTCTTTCGGGCAGGTGACAGTGGACTGGGATGAATTTGAGCGCATCGATTTCAAGCAACCGTCGCGCCAGGTCACCTACGATGACATTCCGGTCAGCCGTGAGCTTTACGGAACGGTATATCGGGAGAGTGGCGACAAGGTTACAGGGAAGATTCGATGGGACAACGACGAGGAGTATACCTGGGAACTGCTCGACGGAAAGTACCGCGACCTGGATTTTGATGTGGAGTTTGGACTTGTAGACAAGATTGAAAAGCGCCGTCGCGGTTCGATCGTGACGACAAAAGACGGCCGGGAGTTAAGGCTGGAAGATTCCAACGATGTCGATGACGACAATAAAGGCATATTTGTCACGACCGACGAC
Organism: uncultured Ignavibacteriales bacterium; assembly: GCA_964396245.1. Classification (GTDB taxonomy): domain Bacteria; phylum Zixibacteria; class MSB-5A5; order GN15; family FEB-12; genus CAYNEO01. Next base: position 56,542 of record CAYNEO010000003.1, on the reverse strand, counting down.
GGGGACCGGGTGGTGATCGATTGGGATGAGTTCGACCGTGTTGATTTTAAATAAATATGACGCCTCCTCGTGAGGCGCCGACTTCCCCTATCCCTCTGTGAGAAGGCAGGAGGCCGCAGGCGAAGGCGGTCTCCTGCCGAATGTAGTGAGAAGCAGAAAGCCCCGACTCGCGCCGGGGCTTTCGCATAATTCGGAATGTCCGACCGTTACTGCAAATCGAGTTTTTCCTTACGGTCTTTCAGCTCCTTGATGTGCTGTTCGGCCCGGGCAATCTCGTCTTTCGCCTTGGGGTTCTTCTTGGCTATCCGTACGAACTGCTCCCAGTTGGCGATATTCTTGTCAATCGCATCCTGATCCTGGCTCTCGACCGCCACGGCGTAGTTGTAGGCGGCCCGGAAACCATTGGGATCAGCCTTCAGGGCAGCGGCGAAGGCGCCGGCGGCAGACTGATACTTCTCCTGCCCGAGATAGATCTGCCCGAGGGCAAATTCAGCCGCGTAGTTGTCGTTCTTCATGCTGGCTGATTTCTTGAACGCTTCGATGGCCTTGGTGGTCTGATCCTGCTTCTGATAGCCCTTGCCGAGCATGTAGTAGCTGAGATAGTCACCGCCGCCGAGTTGCGCGCCCTGTTCGAGCGTGCTGACAAGATCTTCGTAATTCTTCTGACGATAGTAAACCTTGGCCAGCTCCGTGTACAGCTCGGCGTCCTTGGGATTCAGCGCGATAGCCCTCTTGAAAGCGGAAACGGATTCGGCGTATCGGCGAAGAAGATATTCCACCCTGCCAATGTTGGAGTATGCATCTACGCTCGTCGTATCTCTTTCGGCGGCCGCCTTGAACTGGCTGAGCGCATCATCATATTTCTGCTGTTCGAAATAGATAGCCCCAAGATTCAGGTACGAATCGATAAAACTGGGGTCGGCTTTGATAGCCGCCTGATACGACACGATAGCCGAGTCGGTATTGCCAGCCTGCTGAGCCTTCAATCCGTCGTTGTACAACTCCTTCGCTTCTTCAGGGGTTGCATACGCAAATCCGGTCAGAACAAATGCCAACAGAAGGCCAACGACCGGTATAACGAACCTGCTACTGTTTCGCGACCTCTTCATTCGGTCTCCTTTCGAATTCGTTTGCCTGATATACACCATTAATACAACGTTTCTTCCCTCTGGATCCTCAAAACTATAATGACGCCCGGTGGGCCTCAAGGGTCTTTTTTATGTCCGGATGTTTCAGAGCCAGTATTCTCGCGGCCAGAATGGCGGCGTTTTTTGCGCCCGGCGAGCCGATCGCGACGCCCGCCACCGGTATTCCGGGGGGCATCTGGACCACCGAAAGCAGGGAGTCCAGACCGTTGAGCGCCGCCGGAAGCGGCACCCCGATCACCGGCAACAGCGAATGAGCTGCCGCCACGCCGGGTAAAGCCGCCGAAAGACCGGCCATCGCTATAATGACCTCAAAACCGTTTTGTTCCGCTTCTGAGGCCAGTTTAGCGGTTCTATGCGGATGGCGGTGGGCCGAAGAAACCACCACTTCGGTGTCGATCGACAGTTCCGCGAGCTGTGACTGGCACTTCTCGGCATATTCCATATCCGACTTGGATCCAAGCAAAATCAGTACTTTGGCCATTATGCTTTCTGTCCTTTGTGTTCTTCGTTGTTCTCTTTCGGTTTGTCCGGTTTCCGTCCACGCTGCTGATGATTCTGACCCCGGGGCTTTTCCGCGTCCCTCGGGCCGAGAACCCGGAAACCGATATCGCGGCGATAATAGGCCCCGTCGAATCGGATGCGTTTCACCAGACTATACGCCCGGTTGAGCGCTCCCTTGAGGTTGGAATCGATTCCGACCACGCCGAGGACCCGGCCGCCCGAGGTCGACCAGTTGCCACCGTCACGCTTGGTCCCGGCATGAAAAACATAATTGCCGTTTCCGGAAGATTTGCGCAGTCCCGATATCTGTTTACCGGTTTGATACTTACCCGGATATCCCCGGGAGGCCATGACAACACAGGCGGCATAACCCTTGCGCCATTCAATTGATGGCGCTTTTTCGAGGCGCCTGTCGACGGTGGCGGTCATAAGGTCGACCAGGTCGGTCGACATAAGTGGCAGCACGACCTGAGTCTCGGGGTCGCCGAAACGGCAGTTGAACTCCAGCACCTTGGGGCCGATTTCGGTCAACATCAGTCCGGCGTATATTACCCCGCGATACGGGATTTCGTCGTTACGCAGCCCCGCCACGGTCGGTTCGAGAATGAACTCGCGTATCTGCTGCAACGCCTCGGGGGTCACAAAATCAGTCGGGCAGTAGGCGCCCATACCGCCGGTATTCGGCCCTTTATCGCCTTCGTTGATTTGCTTGTGATCCTGGCTGGGCAAAAGCGGCACGATAGTCTTGCCGTCGGTCAGCGCCATCACGGAAACTTCCTGCCCCGTCAGGCAGGATTCTATGACAATCTGGTCGCCGGCAGTCCCGAACTGCTTGTCGAGCATTATTGATTCGATAGCTTTGACCGCCTGGTCGAAATCTTTGGCAATTATGACGCCTTTGCCGGCGGCGAGACCATCGGCTTTGACCACCACCGGAAATTCCACCGTTTTGCAGAAACCTATTGCCTCGGCGGCGCTGTCAAAAATTTTGAACGGGGCCGTGGGGATATGATATCTCTGCATGAATTGCTTGGCGAATACCTTGCTGCTCTCGAGCCGCGCCGCTTTCTTTTCCGGACCGAACACTTTGAGTTTGCGCTTGTGAAATTCATCGACAATCCCGGCCGCGAGTGGCTGTTCGGGGCCAACCACGGTCAGATTGATTTTGTTACGCTGGGCGAACTCGACCAGCGCCTTGATATTGTCAGGGGGAATATTAACGCATTTGGCGTGCAGGGAAATACCGCCGTTTCCGGGCGCGCAGTAGACCTTATCGACTTTCTTGGACTGCTTGAGCTTCCAGACCAGCGCGTGTTCCCGGCCGCCTGATCCAATAACCAGAACTTTCATGTGTCTCCTACGTAACCTGATACAAAACTGTTAATTAACATACTTTTCCGGCGGAATTCAACCTGTTTTTTTGTCCGGCTCTTCCGAAGATGGACACTGCCGCCCGACTCTGTCCCGAGTATCGTCGCCGGATGCTCCGTCCCTCGGCATTTTTGTTGCCTTTCACAGACAATCCGTTATCTTGTAACACAGTACGAATCCAGCTACTACAGAGGTCCGCGAACGTCCGGACATGTATACATCTGAACCTGCAACAGGAGCCGCCATGCGCCGATACTCTCTCCTTGTGTGCCTGCTGCTATTCTGCCTGACAGCCGGCAGCGTCGCCGCCAACGAGACAATCTCCCAAATTCGAACCGGGGAATTAAGCAAACAGCAGTTTTTCGACCTGTTCAGGCTCGGTCTCGATGTCATCCATCGCACCGGCGACCAGTTCGATATTCTCGTTAAAACAGACGATATGGCCCGGCTCGACGCCATGGGAATCCCGTATGAGATTACTCGCGCCGATGTCGAGCAGTGGTATTCTTCGGTGCGGGGCAAGGCGGCGGTAACAATGGGCGGGTTCCGAACGCTTTCCGAGATCGAGGCTCACCTCGATTCGCTTCACGCCCTGTACCCGTCGATCTGCACCGAAAAATACTCGATCGGGACATCGTTTCAGGGACGCAATCTCTGGGTGGTCAAGATATCGGACAATCCCGATGTGGACGAGGATGAACCGGAAGTCTTCTATAACAGCCTGATTCACGCCCGCGAACCGGCCGGCATGGCGAGCGTGCTTTATTTTATGGATTACCTGCTGGAGAACTACGGTGTTGATTCGCTCGCAACCTATATCGTCGACAATCGCGAGTTGTTCTTTATGCCGGTGGTGAACCCCGACGGTTACTATGCCAATGAACAGTCGAACCCGTACGGCGGCGGTATGTGGCGGAAAAATATGCGCTATGACGGCAATTCGCTGGGAGTTGATCTTAACCGCAACTTCGGCTATATGTGGGGCTATGACGATATCGGCTCATCGCCCAATCCCACCTCGGAAACCTACCGTGGCCCGGGACCGTTTTCCGAACCGGAAACGCAGGCGATGCGAGATTTCAGCATCCAGCGACACTTTGTCATCGTCCACAATTTCCACACATACTCGAACCTGTTCCTGTGGCCGTGGGGCTACGATCGGTTTTACACCGACCGGGAAGATTTTTTCAGAACGCTCGGCGACAGCGCCACGAGAGACAACGGCTACACCCCCGTCGTGGGCTGGGGCCTCTATCCGACGAATGGCGCCACCGACGACTGGTACTGGGGAGACACTATTTCGAAACCGAGAACAATTTCAGTAACGACGGAAGTGGGAGGCGATCAAGACGGCTTCTGGCCCGCCCCGTATCGCATCCCGGACCTCGTGCAGGAGAACCTCTGGCCGAATCTGTTCCTGGCCAAGATCGCCGATAATCCGTACCGACTGAGCCCGCCGAACCGTCCGGTACTTTTCGCGCCTGATTCTTCAACCGGCGATTATAGCGTGTCATGGCATACGTCGGACACGATCAACACGATCACCGGCTATCGCTTGTTCGAGTTACAGGACCGCCAGACGGTTACCGACGACGCCGAAGCCGATAACGGCTACTGGGACACCCAACTGTTCACCCGTTCGATGTACCGGCGGCATTCGGGTGTCGAGTCGTGGGCGGCGCAACAACAGTCAAGTAGCCAGCACTATCTGCAGTCGATCACGCCGTACACCGTCGGAGAAAACGATTCACTGGTCTGCTGGATGTGGTATGCCATCGAAAGCGGTTACGACTACCTGTATGCGCAGGTATCGACCGACGGCGGCACGGAGTTTTACAATCTCGCGGGTAACGTCACCACGAACGACGATCCCAACGGCGCCAATATGGGCAACGGCATCACTGGAAGTTCCACTGATTGGGTCAGGACAGTTTTCGACCTGTCGGCATATGCGGGACAGTCGGTGCTGATTCGATTCAACTATGTGACTGATTCGTACCTCGAAGGCGCCGGAGTCTTTATCGACGACATAGAAAACGTGGATGTGTTTGGATCGACAATCGAGCTGGTTTCCGGAACGCCCGATACGTCCATTGCGTTCGTGGAGAAGCCGGAGGGCGACTACTGGTATCGGGCCGTTGCGGTCGATTCCGACGATCAAGAGAGCCGCTTCTCCAATATGAAGCATGTCCTTGTCGATTATGGTTGGGTTCTCGGCGACTGCAACGACGACGGTGACGTGAACCTGGCAGATATTACCTTCCTCGTTGGAAGCGTCTATCTTGGCGCTGCGGACCCTGTCCCGTTGGAGCGGGGCGATCTGGATTGCTCGGGATCGCTTATGCTCAACGATATCACGATTATGATCGATCACGTGTACCTGACGCATAAGGCGCTGGGTTGCCAGTAAAATTTGTCACGATACGACAGGGGCCGGCGTATAGCGCCGGCCTTTTTGTCTTAGGCGTTACACATAATCTATTGACAAAGCGTCTCAATTGTTATATATGAAGGCAATTTACGGTCAGGCGAATTCATTTTAGATTCATGACCTTCGCAGCAAAACAGTCAAAAACGAAATGAATTTGTAATCTCTGAGGATGTGTTGATGAAACTTTCAGTAACGAAGCTGACGCTCGTGTTTCTCCTGTTGTCCTGCTTGACTGCCGTAGCGCAGACGTACGAGGAAGAGGAACGTGACATTCTCGAACTGAGTTTTTACGGGGGAGTTGGTATTCCCGGCAGTGGTCTTTCCGACTGGCAGGACAGCCTGGGCGCCAAGACCGGATGGGAAATCGGCATGGATTTCGGCTATTTTCTCACGCCCGATATAGTGCTCGGTATCACGTTCGCCTACGCGCAATTCGAGGTCGATACCGACACCCCGGCCAACCAGCTCAACCATCGGCTGTATAATCCGGCCGTGTACATGAAGTATTACTTTTTCGGCGAAGGCAACTGGGCGCCATTCCTGAGAGGACAGATCGGGGTCGACAACGCCAAGTTTGCGACATTTGTCGACAACCCGCCGCGATTCCGCGAGCTCTCGTATGATCCCGCCTTCGCGTTTTCAGTCGGAGCCGGACTCCACTATTACACGTCGTATTACAGCGGTATCTTTATCCAGGCCAATTACCACTATGCCCTGACTGAAAAGGCGGAGAAGACCTTTGAGGGCGTTGACCGCGAGTTTGGCACCAATATCGGCCTGATAGAAATCCGCGCCGGTATCAACGTGTATTTCGGTGGTTGATCGCGCTATCGCGACTTGATATGAACTTGGAAGCCCGCCGCACCGGCGGGCTTTTTGTATTTGCCACACGTTCCATTCACATGTAGCTTAGAGCATGGCTGAAACGAAGCTGCTGCTAGTGGACGATGAATCCGATCAGCGGGAACTGCTGGCCGGTTTTCTGAAATCCAAAGGGTTTGCCGTTACCAGCGCCGAGAACGCTGAAAAAGCCCTCGAGATGTATCATGCCTCCTTTGCACCCGTCGCCCTGGTCGATATGAAAATGCCCGGGATGAACGGCATCGAGCTGCTCAGGCGGCTTCGTGAGATAAATCCATTCATTCAGGTACTGGTACTTACCGCCTTCGGTTCGGTCGAGTCCGCGGTCGCTGCGATGCGCGCGGGAGCCTATGACTATCTGACCAAACCGGTCGAGGACCTCGAAGAACTGCTGGTGAAACTGGAGAAAGCGGCCGCGCAGAATCGTATGGTGGTGGATAACCAGGTCATGCAGGAGCGATTGGCCGAGGTATTTCCCACCTCGGAGATTATCGGCGAGTCGAAGGTGATCGCGCGGGTGAAAGAGATGATCTCCCTTGTCGCAAGCAAGGATGCAACCGTCCTGATTGCCGGACCGTCCGGTACCGGCAAGGAACTTGTTGCAAGGGCGGTGCATGCGCTGTCGGGACGGGCGGAAAAGCGGCTCGTGGCTATCAATTGCGCTGCCTTCCCGGAGACTCTGCTTGAATCGGAGCTGTTCGGCTACGAAAAAGGCGCGTTCACCGGCGCCGATCAGGCCAAACAAGGTCGCTTTGAATTAGCCGACGGTGGCACGCTGTTTCTCGACGAGATAGGGGAGATGCCGCTCACCATGCAGGTGAAGTTGTTACGTGTGCTGGAAACGCGGCGAATCGAGCGACTCGGCTCGGTCAAGACTATCCCGTTGGATATCCGCGTGATCGCCGCCACGAACCGTGATCTCGACAAGATGATTGCCGAAGGCACTTTCCGGGAGGACCTCTACTATCGTCTGAACGTAATCAAAATCGATCTGCCGCCGCTCAGGGACCGTGGCTCCGACATCCTCCTGCTGGCCGAACGATTCGTCGAGAAGTACGCCCGGAAAATCGGCAAGGATGTCAGGGGAATCGATACCAAAGCCGCATCGATTCTAACGCAGTATGACTGGCCGGGAAATGTTCGCGAACTCGAGAATATCATTGAACGGGCAATTGTCCTGACCAACTCCGAATACATCACGCCGAACGATCTGATCGGTCTCACCGGAGCAAAACCGGTCCAACGGAAAAATCAGTCTATTCGTCCCTTGAGCGAAGTCGAGAAGGAACATATCAAGTACTGCCTCGATCAACTCGACTGGAGTATCAGTCTCACCGCCGAGAAGCTCGGTATCCATCGGAACACGTTGCGGGCCAAAATAAAAGAATACGGCCTCGCCCCGGACCAATCCTGACGCCCCACAATATTTGTGCCCGAGAGTGCGCGGGCGCACAATTTCTGTGCATCGAGGGAAGGGCACAGCTTTGCAAATATGCGCTAACACGTTACTGGTCAATGCATTACTGTTTTTGGCACGCGGTGTGTTTATACTGAGGCTGGAAAGAAGGACTGGATAACAGGAGTTGGATATGAAAAAGCTTATTGGTGTTACGGTACTGGCCCTGGTTGGACTCTTTGCTCTTGGCTGTGACGATGACAATCAAGTTTTCAACCCCGTTCCTACTGCTCCCCAGGGAGTGTATTCTGTTACCGGTGACGGTGAAGTAACCGTGTACTGGAACGGCATATATGAGAGTGATGTCGAGAGCTATCTCGTTTATCGTTCTTTTGATCCGGTCACCAATTATCAGCAGATAGCCGAGGTTGCGGCTGACAATAATCCGAATCTCGACCTGTTGCTTTATCACTATGTCGATACCGATGTCGAAAACGGGACCACGTACTACTATGCGGTAGCCTCGGTCGACCGTTCAGGGCAGGTATCCGACCTTTCCGCAGAAAACGTTTATGACACGCCCCGTCCGCAGGGTACGGTGACGCTGTTTCCGAACAACACCCAACCGGCATTGTCGGGCTTTAACCTGGCCGGCGCGGCCGTGGTTCCGGATACCAGCAGTCAGGCGGATGTATTCGTGGACGTCTTCGACGGCGTCCATTACCTGAACGCCGCCAATGTCAACACCGACATCCAGGACATGGGGTACACGTCAGACTTCGATGAGATATCATACTCACCCGATATGGGCTGGTCCGACCTTGGATTTGTCGAGCTCATTCTCGGGCATACGTATATCATCTGGACCGCCGACGATCATTATGCAAAGATGCGCGCGACGTCGTTGAATGCGAACGGCTCGGTGACTTTCGAGTGGGCATACCAGACGGATGCCGGCAATCTCGAACTCGCGCCGCCGAATCTCCAGCGCCCCGAGCATGGTCCGGATTACCTGATGCCGAAAAAGGACATGATCCTTATTCGATAGATGCGAAAGGATGGAATGACCATGTTACACGCAATGAAAAAAATCAGTCTGCTGGCGGTTCTGATGCTTCTGTTCGGAGCTGCCGCAACACCGGCGCAGAATGTTGTCATACAGGGCGACGATGATCCGTACTACTACTCCGACCGGCCGCGAATCGATCGTTTCCTGAGCGCCGAAGTGTGGACCGATCACTCCGATGCGGAGTACTATGTTGGCGACAATATCAGCATCTACTTCCGCACCAACCGGGATGCTTTCGTAGCCATCTACTCCATCGACAGCCGTGGAATGGTCAACCTGCTGTTCCCGAGCGGTCCCGGAATGGACAACTACGTTCGCGGGGGCGTCACCTACACGCTTCCCTCCCCGGACGACAACTATGACCTGGTGCTGAACGGCCCGCAGGGAAGTGAAAATATCCAGATTGTCGCGTCGCGGGAGCAGTTCCCGATTCCGGACTGGTATCGCAATTCCGGTCTGGTCTGTGACTGGGACAGCCGCGACGACTACATGGACTACCTCAACGGGCGGTACTTCGTTCGCTACGACGGCCAGCGGTTTGCCTATGATCGCGCGGTGGTCTTCGTGGACGAATGGGAGCCCGATTATTTCAGGCCGGTCTACTACCCGTACTATCCCAGCTGGTCGGTGACCGGTAACGTCTATGTCGACTACCCGTGGGGCTCGTCGGTGTATATCAACGGGTACTACTGGGGCTGTACACCGTTGTATATCCCGAGGATCCTGGTCGGCTGGCACACGATTACCGTCTATGATCCGTGGGGCTACTGCTGGGAAGACGACTTCCATGTCAGTCGCTACAACACGGTGATTTTCAACAAGACAATCATCCGCACCACCCCGAGTATCCGCTCCAAGTACAAAGAGGTCCGGACCGTGGGCTACCGTGATCCTGTGAAAGCCGGCTATCCCGATTTCTTCCAGAAAGTAGCCGAGAAGAAGGCGGTGCGGTTATCATCTTCAGGTTCCGGCAAAGCGGTTGTGAACGGGTCGGTGGCCAAGACCGCGCGCAATGCACTGACCAAGCAGGAGTACGAAACGTTCACGCCGCCGGCGAAGAAATACGTGCGCGGCGAGTCCAAATTGGTCAAGGGCGATCGCGGCTACGAAACGCGCGGCGTTATGCTCGACAAGTCGGGCAAGAGTTCATCCGCGGGCGAAAGTTCACGGACCCTCAGCACCGGGAAATCTCGCGGAACCACGACCACCTACGGAACGGACGAGAATCGTACGGTTGGCCGAAGCGGCAAGTCGGTGACATCTTCGGGCAGCAGTGACCGGACGTATCGCAAGAGCAACACCGGGCAGAGCTCGACTGAAACCCGCAGCTATTATCAGAAGAAATCCGGTTCGACCTCGAAACAGAGCCGTTCGAGTTCGACGGTTCAGCAGAGATCGACGACAAAGAAGAGCACGCCGACATACAACAAACCGTCGCAGCCGAAAAGCAGCGGCAAGTCGAGCAGATCGAGCACGCCGAGTTACCAGGCGCCGAAGAAATCCAGCAGCGGCGGTTCCTCGTCTTCGGCCAAAAGCCGTCCGTCGTCGACCGGAAGCAGCAAATCATCGAGCGGCAAGTCGAGTTCGAGCAACTCGTCCTCGAGCAAGAAGCGTTCGAAGTAATCGTTGAGGACTTGACGGGCAGTGTGCGAACCGCATACTTTGAGGATGGATAACCTATGAAACGGACTATCATATATCTGATCGCTGCGCTGTTTCTCTTCTCGGCGACCGGCCCCGTGTTTGCCGTCGACAAGAAAGAAAAAGACAAGAGTAAAACGCAGGAAACAGATCGCAAGCAGTCGCCCCGGAAGGACACCTCGGACCGCTCATCAAAGGCGCAGCAGAGCAAGAAGTACGACGACTTCATCGACAACAACCACAACGGTATCGATGATCGTCGGGAGAATCTCAAGAAGAAGCAGGCTCCCGCGCCGGAGAAGTCTCCGGACAGCTCCTCCAAGGACAAGGGGAAGCCGTAAGTTACCAGTCGCTTTTCAGAAAATACTGGTCAAATCAACGGCCGCCATCCAATCGATGGCGGCTGTTCTTTTATCAACTTAGTCCATTTTCCTGTGGACCAATTTGCCTTGACTCGCGTTATAAATTGTGTTACTATTAGCACTCTGTCACCGTGGCTGCCAATATGGCAGTCAGCGATAAAGTCGAGAGAAAAGATGGCCTTTGAGAATCTATCAGAGCGGGAAAAGCAGATCCTGTCCAATCTGGTAACCTATTACATCAAAACGGCTGATCCGGTCGGCTCGCGGGTCATTGCCAATAAGTTCAAGATGGGCATATCCTCGGCTACCATCCGCAACACGCTTCAGGACCTCGAGGAACTTGGCCTGGTGGAGCAGCCGCATACCTCGGCCGGACGAGTCCCGACCGACCGGGGCTATCGAGTCTATGTAGACTACCTCCTCAAGCCGGAGCGGCTGACCGCCGCCGAGAAGAAAGCCATCAAGAAGTCAATTCTGCGGGAGGGCCGCGGTATCAACGAAATCCTCGGGCAGACCGCTCGTGTTCTGGGCGATATCACCAAGCAGCTCGGGCTGACCATGGCGCCGAATTTCGAAGAAGGGCGGCTTCAGGCGCTCAGGCTGATACCTGTCTCGGATGACAAGATCATGGTGGTCGTTATTGTCGAATCGGGTCTGGCGCGGACGCTCATCCTTGAAGTCGAGGTAAGGATCTCGCTGGGGGATCTTCATGAACTGGAAACGATCATCAATGAACGCCTCGCCGGATTGACTCTTGCCGAGATTCGCAAGACGATTTCCGAACGGATGGCCAATATTTCCGGTGATCCTCGCCTGCTAAAACTGGTTATAGATTCAAAGGACAAGATTTGGGCCGAGCAGGTACCCGATATCATTCACGTGTCCGGTACCGACCGGCTGCTGCGGATGCCCGAGTTTGCCGATCGCGAGAAGCTGTCATCGCTGATCAAGATTCTCGAGGACAGTAAGTTGATCTCGGAATTTCTCAGTCAGGCCGAGGCGGAAGGACTCGTGATCACGATCGGTCGCGAAAACAAAATCAACGAGATCATGAACTGCTCGCTCGTGACATCGTCGTACCGGGTCGGTGATATCACCGGGTCGATCGGCATTATCGGCCCGACCCGAATGCCGTACGGCAAACTGGTTTCGATTGTCGCCTATACGGCCCGGTCGATTTCGGAGGTCCTGACGGGAATGGAAAGTGATGAGGACAGATAACCATGGCGGATAAGAAAGAAATCAAGATCGACTTTTCGGATTCTGAGAAAAATAACGACGACCGCAACGATGCGGCGGAGGCTGAAGTCCGCGAAACGGAAGACAGCGGGGCCGAGCCCGAAATGATCCCCGAGGCGGAAGAGCCGCAGACGGAAGAGGAGGCGCTCAAGGCGAAAGTCGCCGAGCTCGAAGATCGTTTGCTTCGGACAATGGCCGACTTTGACAATTTCAAGAAGCGCAGCGCCCGTCAGTATGAAGACATCATCGCCAGCGCCAACGATCGCCTCCTGACAGAACTGCTGGATATCGTGGACAATTTCGAGCGCGCCCTGGAACATGCGGACAACAATCGCGGTAGCTCTGCGGACGGTCTCGCCGAGGGCACGAAGCTCATCTACAATCAAATTCGTGACCTGCTGGCCCGATACAACGTGACGCCAATCGAGGCAGTCGGCAAGACGTTCGACCCGAATTTCCACGACGCCATGATGCAGGTTGACTCGGATGAGTACGAAGAGGGGATTGTGGCGGTCGAAATCAGCAAGGGATATCGCCGTGGCGAACGCGTATTGCGTCACAGCAAAGTGGGCGTATCGCGCGGACCGGCGGCAATGGAGTAAAGCGATCGGCGGAGCCCTGTGCCGGAAGCGGGTGAACATGCGATGATACCCGCGCGTTGAAAAAGATAATGTGTCAATAGCGAAGAGATAAGGAGTTGTAGAAAATGGCTAAGGTGATTGGAATTGACCTGGGAACGACCAACTCGTGCGTCGCCGTACTCGAGGGCGCCGAGCCGGCCGTTATTCCGAACCAGGAAGGTTCGCGCACGACGCCGTCGGTCGTGGCCTTCACGAAAGATGGCGATCGATTGGTCGGAGCGGCGGCCAAGAGGCAGGCTGTCACGAACCCGGAGAACACCGTGTTTTCCATCAAGCGGTTCATGGGACGGCGGCATAACGAAGTTACCGAGGAAGAGAAAATCGTACCGTACAAAGTGACCGAAGATGACAGCGGCAACGCCATCGTCGAGGTCCAGGGAAAACGATACGCTCCGCCGGAAATATCAGCCATGATTCTTCAGCATCTCAAACAGGCGGCGGAGAGCTACCTGGGCGAAGAAGTAAAGCAGGCTGTCATTACCGTGCCGGCGTACTTCAATGACTCGCAGCGCCAGGCGACGAAGGATGCGGGCAAGATTGCCGGTCTGGAAGTCCTGCGAATTATCAACGAGCCGACCGCGGCATCGCTGGCCTACGGTCTCCAGAAAAAGAAAAACGAGAAAATCGCCGTCTATGACCTCGGCGGCGGCACGTTCGATATCTCCATTCTCGAGATAGGCGACGGCGTATTCGAAGTGCGTTCCACCAACGGGGACTCGCACCTTGGCGGCGATGATTTCGACCAGACGGTCATCGACTGGATGGCGGGCGAGTTCTTGAAATCGAACGGCATCGACCTGCGTAAGGACCGCATGGCTCTCCAGCGGCTCAAGGAAGCGGCGGAGAAGGCGAAGATAGAGCTTTCCACCACGATGCAGACCAATATAAATCTGCCGTTCATTACGGCCGATCAAGCCGGTCCGAAGCACCTGGACCTGACACTCACCCGCGCCCGGCTCGAGCAGCTGACCGATCACTTGATCGAGCGCACTACCGGTCCGTGCAAGGCGGCGCTGTCGGATGCCAACCTGTCGGTCGGCGAAGTCGATGAAGTGGTGCTGGTCGGCGGTATGACCCGCATGCCGAAAGTGGTCGAAACGGTCAAAACGCTTTTCGGCAAGGAACCGCACAAGGGCGTCAACCCGGACGAGGTCGTCGCGCTCGGTGCCGCGATTCAGGCCGGCGTGCTCGCGGGCGACGTTCAGGACGTGGTGCTGCTCGACGTAACGCCGCTCTCGCTCGGTATCGAGACGCTCGGCGGCGTCATGACCAGGCTCATCGAGCGCAACACGACCATCCCGACCAAGAAATCACAGATATTCTCGACGGCGACAGACAACCAGACGGCGGTTTCGATCCACGTGCTCCAGGGCGAACGCCAGATGGCGGTCGACAACCGGACCCTCGGCAAGTTCGATCTTGTCGGTATTCCTCCGGCGCCAAGGGGCATTCCGCAGATCGAGGTGACGTTCAATATCGATGCCAACGGTATCGTGAATGTCAGCGCCAAGGACATGGCCACCGGCAAAGAGCAGTCGATCAGGATCGAAGTATCCTCCGGACTCTCGGAGCAGGAGATTGATCGCATGGTCAAGGACGCTGAGCAGCACAGCACCGAGGACAAAAAGAAGGCCGAGCTCATCCAGGCGCGCAACGAGGCCGACCAGTTGATCTACTCGACCGAGAAGACGCTCAAGGAAAATGCCGACAAGGTTTCCGACGACGAAAAGAAAAAAATCGAGGAAGGCATCGAGAAATTGCGCACCGCGATGAACGGTGATTCGCTGGAAAATATTAAACAGGCCAGGGAGGAGCTGATGGCCGCCTCGCATAAACTGGCCGAGGAAATGTACAAACAGGCGTCGCAGGGCCAGCAGCAGGGCCCGCAGGCCGGTCCTCAGCAGCCCGGCGAAGGACAGCAGGGCGGCGAGGATAAAGGAGAAACCGTCGATGCCGACTTTGAAGTTGTAGACGACGACAAGAAACAATCATAATGACCAAAGCGGACTACTACGAAGTACTCGGGATTACGCGGGACGCCGACGAGACAGTAATCAAAACGGCATACCGGAAACTGGCAATGCAGTATCACCCGGACCGTAATCCCGACAACAAGGACGCCGAAGAGAAATTCAAAGAGGTCACCGAGGCCTACGAAGTTCTCAAGGATCCGCAAAAGAGACAGGTTTACGACCAGTACGGCCACGCCGGACTCGGCCAGGGGGCCGGCTTTGGCGGTTTCGGAGGCGGCTTTGCCGGGTTCGATATCGCCGATGCCCTGCGCGCTTTCATGCGTGATTTCGGCGGCGGCTCGATATTCGACGACTTTTTCGGCGGGGCTGCCCGATCCGACCCGCGCCGCCGCGTGAACCGCGGCGAAGACCTCCGCATTCGGGTCAAATTGACCCTTGAGGAAATCGCCACCGGTATCGAGCGCAAGATTAAGGTCAACCGGCTCGTTGAATGTCACGTCTGCGACGGCACCGGTGTCGCCGCCGGATCTTCCAAGAAAACCTGTCCGCAATGTAAAGGCGCCGGACGCGTTCGCACGGTCACCCGGAGCCTGTTCGGAACCATTCAGCAGGTGACAACTTGCCCGACGTGTCGCGGTACCGGCGAGATCATCGCCGACCCGTGCAAAAACTGCAACGGAACCGGACGGGAGCGGGGCAGCAGCGAAGTGAAAATCAAGGTGCCGCCCGGAGTTTCCGGCGGGAACTACATGAGCGTCGAGAACATGGGCAATGTCGCTCCCAACAAGGGCGAACCGGGCGACCTGATTGTTGTGTTCGAGGAAGTCGATCACGACCAGTTTACCCGTCACGGCGACAATGTCCTTTTCGAACTGCCGATATCATTCACCCAGGCGGCACTCGGCGCCGAGGTGCCCGTGCCTACATTGTACGGCGAAGAAACCGTCAAAATCCCGGCCGGTACACAGTCAGCGAAAGTGCTCAAGCTGCGGGGCAAAGGCATCCCGCATCTCAACCGGACGGGCAAGGGCGACCAGTTGATCCAGGTGACTGTCTGGGTGCCCGACAATTTGAGCGACGGCGACCGGGAGTTGTTGCAGCGTCTGTCGGAATCACCGACCTTCGCCCCGCCAAAGGCCAACAAGACTTTTTTTGCCAAGCTGCGCGAAACGCTGGGAGTGTAAATCATGGCCGGTGACCGACCGGAGCACTACATGGAAGTACGGCTGGAGGTCCCGCGTGCCTCCGCAGACGCCGTCTGCAATTTTATCATCGATCATATCACTGGTGGCCTGGTTCTCGAGGAAGAAGAGGACTCGCCGGTAACCGGCATACTCTTCTACATCAGCCCTGATGAACGACAGGACTGCCGTTCGGCATTGGTGAAATATCTTCAGCAAATTCTCCCCGATGGGTCCGGCGCTAAGCCGGAAATCACCGAAAGGGTCATCAAGAATCTCGAGTGGGTGGAGGAATACAGAAAATCGGTCCGCCCTATTCGCATTGCCGATGACGTGGTTGTTCGTCCGATATGGGAACCGTCTCCGACGCCGGCAAAATACGAGATTGTCCTCGAACCCAAGATGGCGTTCGGAACCGGCTCGCACGAAACGACCCGGAGCTGTCTGAAAGTGATCCGGCAGGCGTTCAAACCCGGGATGAGATTTCTCGACCTGGGATGCGGCTCCGGCATACTGTCCATCCTGGCTTCGAAGATCGGTGCGGAGTATATCCTGGCGATTGACTACGACGTTACCGCGGTCGAGAACTGTCGTGAGAATTTCAGCATCAATGCCGTATCGACGCCTCACGACATTGTCTTTGGCTCGGTAGAAAAGGCGGATGCCGCCGGACCGTTTGATTTTGTCTGCGCCAATATCATAAAGAGTGTTATCCTGCCGATTGTCGACCGTCTGGTGCGGTTGACCGACAGCGGCGGTGTGCTGGTCCTGTCCGGGCTTCTGCCGCCGGATGAAGCCGAGATCACTGAAGCACTCCGGGAAAACGGTCAGGGTAATTTCACTATCATGCGCGATAATCAGTGGCTTACGTATATCGTTCAGAAGAAATAGTCGATGGAACCGCCAATCTTCTTTGCACCGCCGGACAACGTTGACGGCGAGCGGATCAAACTGCCCCCCGATGAAAGCCATCACCTGTCCACTGTTCTCCGTCTGAAACAGTCGGCCATCGTGGTTGTCGTGGACGGGCTCGGAATGGCGTATCGGTGCGAGGTCATCTCGAACGACCGTAACGCGGTAACCGTTCACATACACACGCAGTTGCGTAATTTTGGAGAGCCGGCTGTTCGCTTGACCCTTGCGGCGGGAATGTCGGTCGGGTCCAGGTTTGATGTGGTGGTGGAGAAAGGGACCGAACTCGGGGTGAAACGCTTTGTCCCGGTAATTTCAGAGAAATCGAAAGTGAAATTCGAGGATCAACGCCGCGCCGCAAGACGGGTAACGCGGCTCGAGAAAGTTGCGCTTGCGGCGATGAAACAGTGCCGGCGTTCCTATCGGCCGGATATCACCACGCCGACTTCGGTGGCGGGATTACTTGAAGAGACAGATCACGCCGGACTTAATCTCGTATTTCATCCGTCGGCGAAAGCTGTGCCCCTCGGTGATATCGGATTCGACTCTCAGATCAGGCGAGTCTCACTGCTGGTTGGTCCGGAGTCCGGATTCTCCGGCCGGGAAGTCGATCTCGCGGTGCAAGCCGGATTTCGAGCGGTCTCACTGGGGCCGCGAATTCTCCGCGCCGAGACAGCCGGCCCGGTCGTCTGCGCCCTCGTAATGCACGCCCTGGGTGAACTCAGATAATCGCCGCAACTGCCGATTAATACAAGATATGGAACCCTTCTCAATGGTAATCGTGGGACTGGTCGGGCTGGTTTTCGGCTCGTTTCTGAATGTCGTCATCTACCGGATTCCACGCAAGGAGCTGGTCCGCAAAGGCCGGTCGAAATGTCCGAAGTGCGGGCAACAACTGCGGTGGTATCACAATATTCCCGTGATCAGCTATCTGTTCCTTGGCGGCAAGTGCGGTTTCTGCGGCGAGAAAATCGCCCTGAGATACCCTGCCGTCGAGTTGCTCAACGCCGCCATGTATCTGTTTTTCTTCTGGCAGTTCGGTTTTGACTACAACTTCTTTGTCTTCTCATTCCTTGGCTCGGTGCTGCTGGCCATCTTTTTCATCGATCTGGATTTTCAGATCATTCCGGACGTTATCACGCTCCCCGGTATGATCCTCGCTCTCGCCGTCTCGTTCCTGCCGGGCGGAATCGGTATCCTCAGTGCCGCTATCGGTCTGGTTGTTGGCGGAGGATCGCTGTATCTGATCGCTCTGCTCGGCGATTGGCTGTTCAAGAAAGAATCGATGGGCGGCGGTGATATCAAGATGGCGGCGATGCTCGGGGCGTTCCTCGGCTGGCAGAAGGTACTGTTTATCTTTATCAGTTCGGCGGTAATCGGCCTGGTTATATCGGTTGCGCTGATGCTCTTCTCGTCGAAACTCCGTCAGGAAAGAGTCGTTCCGTTCGGCCCGTTTCTGGCCCTCGCGGCGCTTCTGGCAATCCTTTATGGTGACAGTTTGATCAATTACTACCTGGTCACCATCGTTGGCATACACTAACCGCGGACTTCCCTCAAAAGTCTACCCTTCGAGACCGATACATATCGGGAAGCGGTATGTTTAAGAAGAATTACAAATTCGAATCGGAAGTCCATCTCGGGCTCCTGGCAATCATCTTCCTGCTGCTGTTCATCAACTTTTTCTCGAATGTGATTCTCTACCGGGTACGGTCGATGAGCCGGGAGGAGACCCTGTCGCGGCTGCGCAACTCCGCGGTGGCCATCTCGCGGACGGTGCAGGCCAGCTATCCGCAGGAATTGACAGACAGTCAGCGAGAGGAACTCCGCAAAGAGTACAACCTCACGGGAATCGGCCTGGTGCCGTCGCGCCCGCCCGATCAATCGGCCGAGTCTCGACGGAAGTGGTTCAGTTCGATCGCCACGGCTTTGCCGCCCGGGCAACTTCCTGAACTTGCCGAAAAGCTGCTCAAGTCGGAGTACGGAAAAGTCACCAGGGGGTCCGGGGATGAGTACTTCTATGTTTATTCCATTCCCGGCGGCGCGGGCAAGAATCTCGTCATCGTGTCATCCGAGGAACCGACGCTGGCGTTTCTCGACGGTTCAGCGGTGATGGTGCTGTCAGTCGGGCTTGCCGGCCTGTTCATATTGTCAATCTCGTACCTGCTTCTTTCGCGGTTCATTTTTTCACCCTTCAAGAGAATCCGTGAATATGCGCAACAGGCCGGCCGCACGGTCGCCGGAGCGGAGAGCGATGTCGATAGCGTCGTTGCGGAGTACGAAGCGGTGATCAATGACCTGAAAGAAAACGAACGTGAATTGCGGCGATTGAATCAGGCCATCGCGGACCGTGCCGATTCACTCGAGCGGTTCAACGAATACCTGCTGACATCGATGAACTCCGGTGTCATCACCCTCGACAGGGAGGGAAAGGTCGTCACGGTCAACGCGGCGGCCGGACATATGCTCGGGGTGATTCCCGCGACAAGCAAGGGACTTGACCCCCGGAGGTTAATCAGGGGACAGGGAGACTTGAGAACATACCTGGATGACATACTGAACGAGCAGGAAGCGTCCGGCTATCGCGAGTGCACCTTGACCAGAGACGATGGCAATGAAGTTATCCTCGGCGTGACAGTTTCGGCGATACGAAACGAGAATCGGGAGCAGGTCGGCGTCTCGATTCTGCTCAACGACCTCACCGAACTGAACCGTCTCCGCGAGGAACTCGAAACCAGGCACCGCCTTGCCGCGATGGGGGAGATGGCCGGCGGGTTGGCCCATCAGCTTCGCAACTCGCTGGCGGCGATCATGGGGTACGGCAAACTGGCCGGTCGCAAGTTATCAGATGCTGACCGGTCCGTGACCACGGTGATTGATTCGCTTATGCAGGAGACGACCGAGGCGGAAACGCTGATTCGCCAGTTTCTGGACTTCACCCGTCCGCTCGCCTTTCAGCCCACGCCGGTGCAGCTGGGCTCTTTCGTCACCGAACTCGTGCAGTCATTCGCCGTCCGAAGTACATATTCGCTGGTCCGCTTTGATACTGTCGTACCTTCGGGTATCGAGGTTGAAATCGACCCCCTCCTGTTCAAGCAGGCGCTGGCCAATATTCTCGAAAATGCCGTCAATGCCTATCAGTCGGGGCAAGGGAAAGTGATTGTCCGGGGTTCTGTCGACTCTGACCGGGTGCGGCTGACAGTGCAGGATTTTGGCTGCGGAATCCCCACCGAGGATCGTGAAAAGATATTTATGCCGTTCTTTTCCCGCCGGCCGTCGGGCACCGGACTCGGGTTGTCCCTGGCAGGCAAAATAGTCGACCTCCATCACGGGTCGATTCATATTGATTCGAAGGTCGGCGAAGGAACCACCTTTACCATATCAATCCCGCTGAGTCGAACCGCCGCGACTGAAAAGGCTGCAGCGACCGTTCAAACCGGTTCCGTGTAAGCGGGCAATACCGCTCGGGTGAGAAACGCCTCACTATCTTCCGTGTACAAACTATGTCGCCTCCCCGGAGGCATGCGGACCACTGAGAATTCTCTTGGGTTCAGACCTATTTTTGTTATATTTGCTGAGATTTTTTCAGCAAATGTACGGAGGAAACATGTATACAGTTTCGGATTTCAGGCGGGGATTGCCCATAGTTGTCGATGATCAGCCCTATTATGTCGTTGAATACCAGCATTTCAAGATGGGCCGCGGCAAGGCCAATATCCGTACCAAGCTCAAGCACATCAAGACCGGCGCGGTGGTCGAAAAGGTATTCTCATCGAACGACACGTTCAATCGACCCGACCTGGAAAACCGGAAAATGCAGTTCCTCTACGAGAACGGCGGCGAGTACTATTTCATGGACACGACCACGTTCGAGCAGTTCGCTATCCCGGGTGAAAATATCGGCGACGCCCGCTGGTATCTGTTCGAGAACGAGGACTACACCGTGCTCTTCCTCGACAACGAGGCGATCTCGGTCGACCTGCCGGCATCGGTTATTCTGGAGGTAGTCGAAACCGAACCGGCGGTCAAAGGGGATACGGTCACGAACATCACCAAACCGGCCAGGCTGCAAACCGGTCTTCAGGTCAAGGTGCCTCCGTTCGTCAAGGAGGGGGACAAGGTAAAGGTTGATACCCGCACCGGCGAGTATATCGAGCGCGCCAACTGATCCGTGAACCCGAAACAGGCCATAATCGGCGTCGATGAATCGGGCAAGGGGGACTTCTTCGGCCCCCTCGTGATCGCTTCATTCTGCGCATCCGAATCAGATCGGTCTCCCCTCGAGGGATTGGGGGTACGCGACTCCAAGCTGATTGCCGAGAAAAAACTGCTCGGTATCGACGAGAAACTCCGGCGTGATTATCCGTTTGAGATCGTGATTATTGGTCCTGCGAAGTACAACGAACTGCACTCCCGAATTCGCAATCTGAACAAGTTGCTGGGGTGGGGGCATGCCCGGGCGATCGAAAATCTCCTGGAGAAATGCCCGGCCGAGAACGCGGTGTCGGACAAATTCGGCGACCCGAAACTGATCGAAAACTCGCTCTTCGAAAAGGGACGAACCATCCACCTCGAGCAAATTGTCCGGGGCGAGTCGATCTTTCAGGTGGCCGCGGCATCGATCCTTGCAAGGGCGGCATTTGTCCGCCAGATTCACCTGTTGTCCGATAAGCTCAAGATGACCATCCCCCGGGGCGCCGGACCGCAGGTCGATACCGCCGCCCGGGAACTGGTGCGCACCCACGGCCCGGATATCCTCAAGGAGGTTGCGAAAATCCACTTCAAGAATTACGTCCGCGTGGTCAACCCCTCACTGTTCTGAGAGACATGAAAAAAGGCCGGGCGTCAACCCGGCCTGTCTGCGAATATGGTCCCGCTTTCGGAAATCAGAACCCGTAGTTTATCAACTCTCCGACGACATCGCCGTCGGTGTAATTGTCCTCGGACGCCCCGATAACATACCTTGTCAGGCCAACATCAGGGGCGAACCAGTAATAATTGTACTTGCCGACCGGGCCGGCGATTTTCAGGCGAATGGCCCCGGAGTAAGTCACGCCGCTCTGGAGGCCGATGTCCTCCACGGCATCAACCGCAACTTCATTGGCCCCGACACTCGGGAATGTCTTCTGAAGGCTCATATCGGTACCGAAATGACGGTCGTTGCCGCCCAGCTTATCGTAAAGAGAACCTCCGTCGGTATAGGTAACCACGGGACCTGTGTCGGTGACGTCTATCGGCGTAAATCGGTCCCATGTCGAGCCGGGGCTCAAAGGCAGGGAGAGGATCTTCTCCGGCATAGTTCGCACGTTCGCGTAGTAATAGACCGCATTGTCCTGAACGAGCAGATACGAAAGCCGGATATCGCCGGAACCGTCGGTGATAATCCACTCATGCGCCCGACTCAGCCCGAACTGTACTTCGGGACCGACTTCGAAAGTAACCGTCTCAGTGGTCGTGTCGCCCGAGGTTACTTCATAGACGGTCCGGTACCCCTCGGCGACGGGGAAATAGGTATTGATATCGTTGACATCTGTTGATTCGGAGGACACCGATGAACTCGGGCCCGTGGTGCAACCCATCATTGCTATACAGAGGATGCATAGCGCCCCCGGCATCACGAAAATCAACGTTCTTCTGATCATGAAAACTCCCTTCGTAGGCTCGGTTGTGGTCTGTGAAGGACAGCCGCTTTTGGCTCTGATTTCGCAATTCGGATGCCGTGGTCAGCGATTCAGGGTTAAGTCGTTACGGCACACCGTAATTTTTTGCTGAATGAGGCTGTCACGGTGGGATTTTTGGAGTCCCGTTGAGGGGCAAATCCAATATTCTCTGGGGTGCATCCAATACCGCCCGGCCGCTAATCCGGGACCTCAGTCTGCCGACAATGTTAGTATAGGCGGCGAGTAAATATGTAAAGGAGGCCGGATTATGTTCCCGGTGTCGGATTGGACAATATCCCTGTTTTTTCTATTGGCCCTGATCCTTGTGGCGAAATTCAAGAAACAAATCGGGTCCGTGGATCCAAGCAGCTACCGGGATATTTCCTGGGGCGTCTCGATTCTAGCTCTGGTCAGCCTGCTGAGACTGTACCGCGGAATCGGAGTACTCAATGACGTGCCGTTCATCTCTCATGCCGCCTTCTATGACCTGATCTGCTGGATAGGCATGATCAGTGGCGTGACCTTGATTATCGGCGGCGTCTCGAGCTGGCTGCCTGTTGCCCGAGCCCGGCGCCAAACGGCCGAGTCCAAAATCTCACGCCTGGAATTCGTGCAGGCGGTTGAACAGCATGTCGCTGTCGAGGGGCGGCTATACCCGATACTCAGCGCCGCGCTCCGGAATATGATCGGTCACTTTCATTTCAGCGATGGCGCCGTATTCACCTGCTCGCCCCGGCGCAACTATCTACAGGTTGTTTCCACCACGATGGAAAACGAAGCGCTCAATGCCGTCAACATCGCGGGCGGGGGAGACGCGGAAACCGACTGGAGCAAATTATCGGGCCTTCCGCGTAACCTCGGAAAGCCGCACACCGTGTTGCCGGTGATACACGCCGGGAGAGCCGCTGCACTATTCGTCCTGTGGGCCGACGGCAAAACGGTCTGCGACGATGCTGATACCCAGAGCCTGAAAATAGCCGCGGGGATTATTGCACGGAAGATATCTGCCGATCACCTGAACGTCAAAAACAGGTTCCTTAACCGGTGCGATGAATTCGCGACGAGGCTCGAGAAGAACGTGTCTCTCACAGGCGATTTGAAGCATGATTTCAGGCAACTGGCTGACACTCTCATTTCTGAAATCCCCTTTGATACTATTTCACTAACATACCGGACTAGAGCGACCGACCGTTTTGGTCGGATTACCATCGGGCAGAATGGTTCGTTGCTGGTGGAGAAGGACGTTACGTGGCAGGGGTCGGATTCGCTTGTCGGAAAGACATTCGTCTCCGGCGAGCCGACACTCATTCACGATGCGCATTCCGCAAGTCTCGACATGCCCGACATGCACCCGGCGACAAATATCGGTTCGTGTTTGTCCGTACCGATGACTGACTCCGGCGCAGTGACGGCAGTGCTTATCCTGACGGCAAGGGAAACGAAACAGTTCTCCGTTCGAAATACATACATGCTAAGCCGAGTTGCGCCGGTTGTAAGTCGTATCGTCCAGGGCGAACATAATTTCCTTGAGAGCGCCTCGCGTGAAAAACGGATCGTCCGGCTCAACCGGTTCGTGGATTCGCTCTCCCGGCTGTCGTCAACATCAGAAGTCTTCGAGAACGCAGTCCGGTTGCTTGCAAGCGAAATCCCCGCCAGTCTGATTCGGCTCTCGACTGTTGAGGACGGCGGGTCCTTTCTGAAGTCCGAGGCGCTGAAAACGCAACGTCCGCTCGACGGGATTATCCCGGCCGATGGCCGTCTCATTCTCTCCATCATGCCGTACCATCGTCTGGCAATCGGTTCGGGTCGGCCGGTTCTGGTTACGCAGGACAATCCGGATACGCATATGTCTGACGCCGAAGCCTCACAGGCGTTGGCCGGTCAGCTCTCCTCGGCGCTGATTATCCCGGTGGTGGCCGGCAAACAGGTACCGGCGGTCATTTCACTGGCCGAGATGAGAAGCGGGAAGCGGTTCTCGTTTGATCATCCCGAGGTTCTCTTTGCAGAGATGGTCGGGAAATGTCTGGGACTTGCCCTGCAAAGGATGACCGTTCACAGGGCGGTCGATATGGCCGAGAGACGGCGCCAGGGTCGCACGATTGACCCGTTCCAGGGGGTCGAGACCATGAACCGGGTCAAATCGCCGCTGACAAGCCTCCTGGGCTCCGTGGAGATACTGAGAAACCGTCAGGGGCAGACGGATAAATCGCTCGACCGATATCTGGATATTATCGACCGGTCGGCTCACAAGCTCGGACGCTTCCTCGAAGAGCAGATTTCAGCCCGTTAAAGGTATTTCGAAACCAATCAAAATCTTTCCAACGCAAGGCCCGGTTTCTTTCGCCGGGCCGTAATTTCTTCCTTTACGCCGGCGACATCTGATACTATATTAGTATCGATTTTGCCAATCAATTCATCAGAGGAGTTACATGGTCAAGAGGTTTATGGTATTCGGAATGCTGGCGGTTCTCATGCTGGCGGTTGCGGGGGTTGTTTATTCAGAAAACGAAACGGAAAAGACACAGGCCGAAATCAAGTCTGCCAAATGCGGTATGTCCGCCGAAGAATGTGCGAAACTCTGCGGGATGACGGTCGAAGAATTCAATCAACTCTGCCCGCACCAGGAGAATTGCGGCGTGGTCAAACTGTCGGTTGAAGGCATGACCTGCGGCGGCTGTGAGCAATCGGTTTCGGCGGCGCTTGAAAAGGTCCCCGGTGTCTACAAGGTCGTGAAAGTCGACTACCAGGAAGGGCTCGCCCTGGTTTGCGTCAATCAGAAGGAATCCTCCAATGAGACGTTGACCAAGGCGGTCACCGACAAAGGATATAAAGCCGAAGTTGTGCCGGCTGTCGCCAAAACCACTGAGGCAGACAGCCAGGTCCCGCCCGGATGTCCTCCCACATGTCCGGCGGCCAAAAAAGGATGCGCTGGAAAGAAGTAATAGCTGCTTTCTGGCTGGATAGGGGCGGGGCTTATGTCCCGCCTTTTTTTGTTTCCGTTCTGGGGAGTCTATTCGAAGTACTGCCGGAGCCATCGCCGTCCGGCATAAATACCGAAGCCGGTGCCGATGACACTCAGGAAATAACCGGTAACCAGCCCGACCTGCGAACCGAGCCACCATCCCACCCAGCCGCCAACTGTTGCTCCACCTATGGTAGCTATTTTCTGCACGATATCGCGTACCCCTCGGTTGCTGTCTTTCAGGCTCTACCTCAGAATTCGGATACTCAAGGTCCGGTCTTTAGGCCGCAGTTGAGTGATCGGAGGAGGTAAGTATCGACTCACCACTCATTAGAATCCAGATGATTTTTTAGCCAAAATAGTTATGTTATTGATTTATAAGCCAGTACGAGTGTTTGATAGCTCCGGCGAAATTCGGAGCAAATTACTTTTTTCACAAAAAATTGTATTGCTTTTTGCTCCAAAATACGTATATTGAGTCAAAATCTTCGGGGTAAGGTGGAATTCCTTAACCGGCGGTGAAAGCCCGCGAGCCGATGAGAAAATTGGCTGAGCCTGTGCAATTCAGGCGCCGACGGCAATAGTCCGGATGGGAGAAGATTGACAGCACGGTCACAGTGTGTGCTGTGTCTGGTGCGTCCCATTACCCCGAAGCCTGCTTACGGGGTTTTTTGATGGCCACATCGGCCGAACAGAAGTACATGGCCCGGGCGCTGGAGCTCGCGGAAAAGGGACGGGGCAAAACGTCACCAAACCCGATGGTGGGCGCTGTCCTTGTCAAGAACGGCCGTGTAGTTTCTGAGGGCTACCACCGTCAGGTGGGAGCCGAGCATGCCGAAATTATGGCCCTCAAAAAGGCCGGTCCGAAAGCCGCCGGCGCCACCCTCTACGTGTCCCTCGAACCCTGCTGCCATCGCGGCCGAACCGGTCCCTGCACCGACGCTATCATCGATGCCGGTATAGCCCGGGTTGTCTACGCCGCCAAAGACCCCAACCCGCTTGTCAATGGAAAAGGGGCGGCGCGATTGAGAAGAGCAGGGCTCAAGGTCGACAAAGGGCTGCTCGGCGATCAGGCCCGGCAATTAAACGAAGCGTATCTCAGCTACCACCAGAAAGGCCGCCCGTTTGTCGTTGTCAAGACGGCCCAGACAATCGATGGAAGAATTGCCACCTCAACCGGCGACTCCCAATGGATATCCGGCTCCGAAGCCTTGAAATACGGGCACCGGATTCGCGCCGAGGTCGATGCCGTCGTGGTGGGGATGGGCACGGTCCGAGCCGACAATCCATCGCTGACCGTGCGTCATGTCAGGGGGCGCAATCCCTATCGGATAGTTGTATCAAGCTCACTTCGTTTTCCGAAACACTGTCATCTGCTTGACAACAATACCGACCGGAAAACAATAGTCGCAACTTCGGCGGAATCGGCCGAACGCTTCTCGCGACGGCGGCGCAAGGGAGACCTGATTTACTGGGAATTGAAAACATCTCGTGACGGCCTGATCGACCTCGATGATTTCATGAAGAAGGCCGATGAATTCGGTTTTCGTTCGCTCCTTGTCGAGGGTGGCCGGAGCCTCTCAACCGCGTTCTTGAAGCACAACCTGGTTGACAAATATATCACGATTATTTCGCCCAAACTCATCGGTGACGGTATCAATGCTGTGGGCGATCTTGGAATACGGCGGCTGTCACGGGCGATTGAGCTCGAACGGTCGTCATGCGAACGAGTCGGCCGGGATATCATCGTTACAGGATACCCGGCAAAGAAAGGAAAATGATGTTTACCGGAATTGTTGAAACGGTCGGCACGATCAAGGAACTGAAAGACAGGGGTAATTACCGCATTATCACGATCGGTTCCGATCTGCCGAGCCATGAGATACAGTTGGGTGAGTCAATCGCCTGTGATGGGCCGTGCCTGACGGTCGTGTTCATCAACCATGACTCGTTCGTTGTCGAGGCATCGCAGGAAACGCTGAAACGCACGACGCTGGGCGGCTACAAGATTGGCAGGCGGATAAACCTTGAGCGGGCATTGCAGGTCGGCAGCCGGCTCGGCGGGCATTTTGTCAGCGGTCATATCGATATTGCCGGGACGGTGGACTATGTTCGACCGATTGGTGAATCGCAGGAGCTGGCGATCGCGTTTGACCCGGAATTCGATCGGTACGTGATCGACAAGGGCTCGATCTCGATCAACGGCGTTTCGCTGACTGTCAACAAAAGCCGCTCCGGCTGGCTTTCGGTGAACATGATTCCGCACACGTGGAAATCGACCACACTCAACGAACTGAATAGTGGGCAACAGGTGAATCTGGAATTTGACCTTATTGGAAAATACATCGTGAAAATGACCGGCGTTAATCACGGCACCGGCCTGACAAAAGATAAACTCTTAGAAAGTGGTTGGTAACATGTCTGGCGATATAACATTCAACACGATCCCCGAGGCAATCGAGGATATCCGGCAGGGGAAAATCATCATCGTCGTCGATGACGAAGACCGTGAAAACGA
Source organism: uncultured Ignavibacteriales bacterium (assembly GCA_964396245.1). Classification (GTDB taxonomy): domain Bacteria; phylum Zixibacteria; class MSB-5A5; order GN15; family FEB-12; genus CAYNEO01. The sequence continues at coordinate 28,679 of CAYNEO010000003.1, read as the reverse complement.
AGGCGATCTCATCATGGCGGCCGAAAAAGTGACCCCGGAAGCGATAAATTTCGTCGTGACGCACGGCCGCGGACTGGTCTGTACCAGCCTGACCGACGATAGAATTGAAAAACTCCGCCTGCACCCGATGGTGGAGAACAACACCGCGCCGCTCGGGACCCGCTTTACGGTGTCGGTGGATGCGCTAAAAGGCACCACAACCGGTATATCGGCCTTCGACCGCGCCATAACGATCAAGGCGCTGGTCGACGACAACACTACCCCGGATGATCTTGGTCGCCCCGGTCACGTATTCCCGCTGCATGCGGTTCAGGGCGGCGTACTTCGGCGCGCGGGTCACACCGAAGCGGCGGTCGACCTCGCCCGTTTAGCGGGGCTGAAACCGGCCGGCGTTCTCTGCGAAGTTATGGATGATGACGGCAACATGGCGCGGGTACCGAAACTCTACCAGGTCGCCCGGCGTTTCGGGCTGAAGATGATCACTATCCGTGACCTGATTGCCTATCGGCGGATGAACGAGAGGCTCGTCGAACGAATCACCACAGTCAATTTCCCGACCGAGTTCGGCAACTTCCAGTGTCACCTGTACAAGTCACAGGTTGATGATCACCATCACCTGGCCATCACCAAAGGCGACGTGAGAGGCAAGCAGGACGTCCTGGTGCGGGTACACTCCAGTTGCCTGACAGGCGACGTGTTCGGCTCATGCCGCTGTGACTGCGGCGAGCAGCTGCACACTGCACTGAAGATGATTGAAAAGGAAGGCCTCGGCGTCGTTCTGTACATGCGACAGGAGGGGAGAGGCATCGGGCTTGCGAACAAATTGCTCGCGTACCATCTGCAGGAAAACGGGTTTGACACCGTGCAGGCAAATGAAGAGCTCGGATTCAAACCGGACCTGAGAGATTACGGCGTGGGCGCGCAGATTCTGGTTGATCTCGGCCTGACATCGATCCGCCTGATGACCAACAATCCCAAGAAAGTAATCGGCCTCAAAGGATACGGCCTGGAAATAGTCGACCGTGTCCCGCTCGAGATTGAACCGTGCGAGTACAATGCCTTTTATCTCGAAACGAAACGTGAGAAGATGGGCCATCTGCTGGCAATGAGAAAAAACTGAGGGTATACGATGAGTATTCACAAGTTCGAAGGTAAGCTGGATGCCTCCGGCGTCAAGGTTGGCATCGTTGTCAGCCGTTTCAACAATTTCCTGACAGATAAACTGCTGGAAGGCGCAATCGATTGTCTGGTCCGCCACGGCGGCAGTGATGACGCGATCAGTGTGGCGTGGGTGCCCGGCTCGTTTGAGATCCCGTATGCCGCGTCGCACATGGTCAAATCGGGTAAGTATGACTGTGTCATCTGTCTCGGTGCGCTCGTGCGCGGAGACACGCCGCATTTTAATTATATCGCCGCCGAAGCGTCGAAAGGGATCGCCAAGCTGTCGCTGGAGACCGGCAAACCCGTTATCTACGGTCTTATCACGGCGGACACCCTCGAACAGGCTATCGAGCGTTCGGGAACCAAGGCGGGGAATAAAGGCTGGCAGGCGGCTGAAGCGGCAATCGAGATGGTGAACCTGTACAAGGCTATCGGGTAGTCGCATGGGCGAATCTCCGCGCCACCTGGCCCGGGAGCTGGTGCTAAAACGCCTGTATGCAGCCGAGATCGGTGAAATCGATCCCGATCAGATTCTCGTGACCATCGGTGACGACGGAGTCCTCTCGGAAAGACATCTCGCTTTCGCGCGGGAATATTTCCTCGCCGTGTGGAAGCAGAAGGATTGGGCCGACGGGATTATCGCGAAACTCGCGGAAAACTGGGACGTCGACCGTATCGCCGTAATCGACCGCATTATCCTGCAGATGGCGCTCGTCGAATTGAAGAGCATGCCGGATATTCCAATTAAAGTAGCCATTAACGAAGCGATCGAGTTGGGGAAAAAATTTTCCACCAGGCAATCTTCAGCCTTCATTAACGGGATCCTTGACCGTTATGTCAAAGACGCGGAAAAGTCAGGGGAAATGTAGCGCAGGATTGCACAGATATCTGCCGGGAATTAAACTGGACAGCCTCGGCAAAAGGATTATATTTACAACCTTTACGAGACCGGCCGGTAGAATTATCGTGACCGGATGAATCTGACCGCTACAAGTAAGTCCCTGAATGGAAACCGCTTCCTCGAGATCTTTTGACAGAGCAAACGCCGCGGTGGCGCTGGGTGTGCTGGCAGTCACCGCTACCGCCTACGTCTTCACGATGGCGCCCACCCTTTCCTTATGGGACTGCGGTGAATTCATATCGGCGTGTTACGTGCTCGGGATTCCTCATCCCCCCGGATATCCGCTGTACACAATTATCGGTCGTATTTTCTCGATTCTCGCGCCGTTCAGCGATATTGCTGTCCGCGTGAATTTCCTGTCGGCTTTCTCCAACGCTATCGCCGCATTTTTCGGCTACCTTGTCAGCGTCCGCATGTTGCGCATGTGGTTTGGTGGCGATCGTTCCGCCTACGCGAGATTTCTGATTTATGCCGGGTCCGCCGCCGGCGCCTTTTTCATGGCGTTCGGTTTCACGCAGTGGTCAAACTCGGTCGAGGCCGAGGTGTACGGTCTTACCATGCTGCTTTTTATGCTGGTCTTCTGGCTGATGCTGAAATTCTTCGAAAGACGCGGATCACCCGAAGCAGACCGCTATATGCTCCTGGCGACTTTTCTGGCCACCATCGGCGTCGGCGTCCACCTGACAGCCTTCATGATCTTCGTCGTGGCCGGACTCATTTTCATGATGCGCCACGACACTCCGACGAAATACTGGTTTATGATCGGAGCCTATGTCGTGCTGGAGTTGTATCTTGTCTTTGCCATGTCATCGCGTCCCGATGAAGTCCCGTACTTCGTCCCGGTAATCATCGTCGCCGTGTTTTATGCCTTCTTCGTGTTCTCCTTCGATCAGATTCCGCGTTCGCTCCTGCTGATCGGCGGCGGTTTTCTTGTCGCTATGGCGCCCGTATATGCCGTAATGGTCCAGGCGGTCAGAGCCGGGGCTTCCGGAGGAAGGGCGATTGCCTCGCAGCCGCCTGCGGTCCTCAATTGGATAGGCGTCCTCGGACTGATCGGGCTCGTGGTATATGCCATAATCAATCTCGTTCGCTATCGCCAGCTTGGCAAGAGGGCCACCGACGCCCACCGACTGACGTCGGCGGCGTCTCTCTTCATCCTTGCCGCGGCCGTCATGACGATTATCCTCGTATCCAATATCAGGGGTTATGTCGAGTTTCTTTTCGTCAGCGCGGTGCTGACCATGATTCTTGTCACGCTTCTCAGGACCCATATTCGCTGGCCGGTCCTGATTGCAGTCGGAGCCGTCTCACTGGTGATTGTCGGTGTGAAACCGTTCGTGATCGGTCTGGTAGTCTCGATAATACTCATCAGTCTGCTCGGTGCAAAACTCCACCTGGCAAGCTGGAAAGTCGCCCTCGCAATGGTCGCCCTGACCGTCGTCGGGTACTCGATCCACGTCTATCTGCCGGTGCGCTCATCACGCTCGCCGGTCATCAACCAGAGTAATCCGTCGGAGGGACTGACCACGACCATCAACCTGCTCGAACGAAAGCAGTATGGCTCCGAGGGAATGGTCGAGCGGATGTTTGTCCGACGCGGAGAGTGGAAAAACCAGTTCGGCAACATGCGGCGAATGGGCTTCTGGCGTTTCTTCGACGAGCAGTACGGCGTGAGCGGCCCGAAATTTTTCATCCTGTTCGTCATCGGTTTATTCGGCATCTGGGAGGTGGTAAGGCGTAAAGCGGCTATCGGAACGGTGTTTCTGATATTGCTCCTCCTGACCTCGGTTGGCCTGGTGTTATATATGAATTTTGCCGACGGTACGCGGCAGATACATATCGAGGTGCGTGACCGTGATTATTTCTTCACGCCGTTTTTTGTCCTGTTCGGCCTTGCAATCGGTATCGGGCTGGCGATGCTCGTCCAGTTTGCACGCGAACTGACAAAGAACATGCCGCGACTGAAATATGTTGTGCTGGCCGTTGTCCCGCTGATATTCCTCCTGCCGATCTATGCCTACGCCGGGAATCACTTTCGGTGCGACCGCTCCCGCAATTACATCGCGTACAACTACGCCTGGAATATCCTCGTCTCCGCCGACCCGAACGCGGTCCTGTTCACCGGCGGAGATAACGATACCTTCCCGCTGTGGTGTCTCCAGGACGTCTACAAGGTCAGAACCGATGTCGCTATGGTTTGCCTCCCGCTTTCCAATACCGACTGGTACATCAAACAGCTCAAGAACGACAAGGGACTGAAACTTGGCTGGACCGACGAACAGATAGAACGGCTCGTGCCATACCGCACCCCCGACGGCACCACCTATCGTTTGCAGGACCAGGTGGTCAACGCCCTGATGACCCACGAACGGGACAAGCGGCCGCTGAATTTCTCGGTGACAGTCAGTCCGGGCAGTCGACAGTACGAGGGGCAGTCAATTGATTCCCTGATGGAGCAGCGGGGGATGGTTTTCCATGTCAAGGATCACGGGATTTCCATGAGTGTCGACATAGACAGGTCGCTCGAACTCTATGAGGGACCCGAGGGATTTCGATACGGCGGCTTTGCCGATACGACAATTTACAAGGATGAGGCCAACGACCGGTCTATCAGGAATATCGCCAATGCCATGATGCTGACTGTCGATTTCCTCCAGAACCGTCACGAAATTGAAGAAGCCACGCAGTTGTGCCGATTTATTCTTAATAAGATTCCGCAGTATGACAGGGCAGTGGGTTACCTCGCTTCGCTGTACCTGGATGCGGATAATCTGGATTCCCTGGCCAGCCTGGCTGAGAATCCCCGGTTTGGCTCGACGGACGATGTTATGTTGCGTTATGCTCAGGCACTCAGGAGAGAGGGAAACATAAGCAAGGCCGAAATAATCCTTCGTGGAATACTGCAGCGCAGCCCGAGTGACCAGAACGCTCTTAACGAGTTGACCAAATTGTATATCAGCCAGAAGCAATACGGAAATCTTGACCGGCTCTTCACGGAATGGTTGAGAGCCAATCCGAACGATCAGCGTGTGCGGCAAATGCAGCAGCGACTTCGTGAGGCGGCAACATCAAGCGAGCAGGATACTCAGTACGGTCCATGAACATCTTAGCGCTTAACTGGAACGACCTGAAGAACCCGTATGCTGGGGGCGCCGAAGTTCATCTCGAGGAGCTTCTGCGCCGGCTCGTCTCGTACGGGCACCAGGTGACTCTGTTTTGCTCCGGCTATTCCGGGTGCCTGCCGGAAGAAGTGGTCGAAGGTATCCGGATCATCCGGCGGGGAAGCCGCCAGAATTTCAATCTCATTGCCCCGTTTCACCTTCGTCGGCTGGTGCGAGAGAACAAATTCGACATCCTTGTCGAGGACATCAACAAGATCCCGTTCTACACTCCGCTCTACCTGAAAATACGGACCCTGGTTGTTATCCCGCACCTGTTCGCCACCTCGGTTTTCCAGGAAATCAATTTCGTTATCGGAACATATATCTATCTCGCGGAACGCCCGCTTGTCACGGTATACCGGGGCAAGCCCTTCAATGTCATATCGGAGTCAACCGCCGATGATATCGCCAAACGCGGGGTGCCGCGCGAAGACATCTCGGTCATTCACTGCGGCATTGACCGCGAGCTCTACTCTTACGATCAGTCGATTCCCAAGTATGAAAATCCGACCATCCTGTATCTCGGACGGGTGAAAAAGTACAAATCCGTTCAGCATCTGATCCTTGCTTTCAAGCAAATCAAGGAGCAAGTCCCTGAGTCGAAATTGATGATTGTCGGAACGGGCGACTACCTGCCTGATCTTATCAAACTGGCCCGTTCGCTGGGTCTGGCAAGTGAGGTGGATTTCCCCGGCTTCGTCTCCACCGAAGAGAAAGTAGAGCGTATGCGGCGCTCGTGGGTGGCCGTTATGCCGTCGCTGAAAGAAGGCTGGGGCCTGACAAATATCGAGGCCAACTCCGTCGGAACCTGTGTCGTCGCAGCCAACGTTCCGGGGTTGCGCGACTCCGTGAAAAACGGCGAGACCGGTTTGCTGTATCCCTATGGCGATGTCCATGAGCTGGCCGGCAGCCTGCTGAAGATAATCCGAGATGATGCCTACCGCGAGAGACTGGAAGCAGGGGCGATGAAATGGGCGGAAACCTTCAACTGGGATTCCGCGGCCAGGAAATTCGAGAAGCTCCTGTTCGAGGTCATGGAGAAGTATTCATGACCACGCGGCAAAAACGCTTTCTGTATATCTTCATCGGATTTGCCATATCCGCGTTTCTGCTCTGGGAGCTGTTCCGTAATATCAATTTCAGGCAATTGGTCGATATCCTGGCCGAGGCCAATTACTATTGGCTGATTCCGAACGTCCTGCTGGTGATTGCGGCTATGTACCTGCGGGCCTTCCGGTGGCGGTTCATGATCGCCCCGGTCAAACATGTCGCCTATTCGAAATTGCTGGCGGCGACTTTCATCGGCTTCATGGCCAACAACGTCCTTCCCTTGCGTCTCGGTGAGTTTGTCAGGGCATACTCTCTGTCTTATCAGGATCGGGATGTGAGCAAGTCGGCGGCGCTGGCCAACATCTTCGTGGAACGAATGGTGTTCGATCTTGTCGCCCTGCTTATGATTTTTGGCGCCGTCGTGGGGGCCTCCCATCTGCCTATCGGCGGTGACATTCGCAGCGGCGTGACCATTGCGGTCGCTATCGCTCTTCTCGGACTCGCCTTCATGCTGTTTCTTGCCCTGCGTCCGGCTTTGGCCGGAAATTTGATAGTGAAGTACCTGTTTTTCCTTCCCGAAGTCATTAAGGAGAAGATCAAGGATATCGTGATCAGATTCTCGCAGGGGCTGGAATTCCTGACCGATTTGCGGATGCTCACGTGGGTGTCAACCCAGACCATCATCCTGTGGCTGATCATGGGCATCTCGAACTACTTCGTTTTCATGGCCTTCGGGTTTCATCTGCCGATAACCGCCTCCTACGTCCTGCTGGTGGTTGTCTCGATATCCATTCTCATCCCGTCGTCCCCGGGCTTCATCGGCGTCTACCACGCCGGGGCGGTCTGGACGCTGACCCTGTACGGAATCAGCAAGGAGGACGCGCTGTCGTTCGCCCTCGTGCTCCATGCCGCCCAGTTCGTACCGATCACTCTCATCGGCTTCTACTACCTCAAGAAAGCGCATCTGTCGCTCAAGAAGCTGGAAGAAGAGGCGGTCGAGAGCTCGTCGTAGATCACACACAACCCGACCGATCGGTCCCTGTTCAAAGTTAAACTTGACACTCCATTAACCCGCCGATATATAACCGGCACATGATGGGGACCGTATGAAAAAGCTTCTTATTGCGCTCTTGCTTCTTGCTGTGGTCGTGGTGGTCAGTTACTTCAAAGTGCTCCGGCAGGACAACCGGACCACTCAGGCGTATGACACCGGTTACTCCGAGGGGTCGGGCGAGCTGGACAGGGTAAGGACTCAGGCCGATTCGCTCGAGGGATTGGTGACCGACTACCGGGGTGCCCTCGATGATTCACTCACCGCCAGGGACAGCCTCAGTCTTCGGCAGCGCGATTCACTCTCGGAGATCATCGCGACTCAGGAAGAGTCGCTTAAGACTCTGGCCGCAAAACAGGCGGCAAGTCGGAGTACGTCCTCAGCGGAAAAGAAAGTCGATCCGGCAAAGAGGCAGCAGGAAATTCTCGCCTATTACAAGAAACGATACGAAAAGCTGCCCGATGATCTGTCCCCGTATGAGCGGCGGGTGGCCCTGACAGAGATCAAAAAAGAAACCGCGCGGCAGTTCTCGATTTCGGTTGCTGATCTTGATAAGATGAGAGAAAGAAATAAGTTACCGTATTGATATAAAGCAAAACTTCATGTCCTCAAAGCGGGAATTCGAGTTCGCCGAGGTGGTGGTGGGGAAGCTGCTTATGGAATCATTTGCTAATGAACAATCCGCTTACCACCAACAGGACGACACTGAATCCCTCAAGGACTTCCTCGAGAGAGTCCGCAGCAGGTTGAAGTGGCACATCGACCATTCGCTATCCAGGCGGCAGAAGGAAGTTATCAAGCTGTACCTCAGCGGCAAGAAAGAGCGTGAAATCGCCGATGATCTGGGTATCACCCAGCAGGTGGTCAATATCTATAAACAACGGGCAATCAAGAAATTACATCGATTACTTGCAGTATAGGTGTATGTAATCCGGCTATTATATAGAGAGGGGAGTACGAGAAAATAGCCGAGGAGTTGATTCCGAGAGCACTTTCGGCGAAATCGGGATGATGGTGAGGAGGTGATAAAAAGTCCAATTTGAGTCGATCCCTATTTCTCAGCACCGGCTGAGTATATCCTTTAGTAACGTGCTTCTCTGACAGGGAGGACATCCAATAGGGAGATCGTCATGCCGAAGAGAAAAGAGGCAGAGCAATTCGCAGAATTGGGAGAAAAGGATTGTTGGCACCTGTATGGTTTGCAGGTACTGTCACCGAGCAAGTTCGCGTCAGTGGTTGGGAAGATACTAAGTGGTCGGTATAGCGTCGTAAATCCGCGCACGCATCATAAAGATTCCACCGGACTTGCCGGCGGCGTTAACCTGCACTAGGTCGGGCCGGCACGGTCCTGAACTCTCAAAACCCTTTTTCGGAAAACGGGATTCACCGGTGAAAATGAATCCCGTTTTTCTATTCCCCCCGAGCCTTCCGATTTCACTTGACATAGCGTGATTTTCGCAAACATTTGGCTTGTACACCGGGTATAAGCAGTGATTCAACAGCAGGATAAGCAACTGATATGGTGATCAAACAGAGTATCTTTCTTCTCATCCTGGCGGCAGTTATCGGTCTCGGCTTTAATGTCGTTTCTCACGACAGGCTCGACTTCATCGGCAAGTACCGGGATCTCAGCGACGGCGACGGCCCTATCATTCCGCCGGCTTCCCAGAAAGGCGACCCGCCGTTTATCGACATAAACGTGGCGCAGATGGAGCATTCGACGGACAACACCATGTTTGTCGATGCCCGCGACCCGTATGAATTCGAGTGCGGGACAATTCCCGGCTCCATTAACATTCCGTTCGACTACCTGCCGTCGGGCGATCTGGAACCGTATATTGATTCGGCGCTCGGCGGCGTCTCCAAAAATCACTCGATCATCGTCTTTTGCTCCGGCGAGGAGTGCGACCTGTCGCTTCACCTGGCGAGAAACCTGCAGGCGCTGGGATACTCAAGGGTGTCCATCTTCTTTGGCGGCTCCCGGGAATGGGAGAAATTCGGGTTCCCGGTGGAAAGGAGGCAGCAGTGCGACGGTTGATTGATAACGATTATCTGACCATGTTCTCGCGTCTCTTGATCGGCATCGTTTTCATCTACGCATCGATATACAAAATCGCCGATCCGACATCCTTCGCCAAGTCAATCTGGTACTACCACCTCGTGCCGGGCAACCTGATCAATCTGGTAGCTCTGATTCTGCCCTGGCTGGAGTTGTTGTGCGGGTTGGGCCTGATTCTCGGCGTGTTTTATCGGGGGGCGGTGGTCTGGCTCAATATCCTGACGGTCGCATTTGTAGCTGCCCTCATATCGACTATCGCGCGGGGTCTGGATATCGACTGCGGCTGTTTCAAGGCGGGGCAGACGGCTACCGGGCCCGCCTGGAAGTCGCTCTGGTTTGATGTCGGCCTGCTTGTGTTTACCCTGCAGATGCTGTTCAGCCGGTCACGCCGGTGGATGCTGGCCGGCCGACGGGTACTAGTTCAGAATCTTCGGAGTAATGAGGATTATTAAATCCGTGGTCGTTTTTTGCTTCGAATGGTGAGTGAACAACAGCTTGCCGAGAAGCGGGATATGGCCAAGGATCGGGACTTTTTGCTCCGACTTGATTTCGTCTTCTTTGAACAGTCCCCCGAGCGCAACCGTCTCGCCGTCGTTCACCGATATGCGCGTGAATACCGATCTTTCGATCGTGATCGGCCGCTGGTTGTCGGCGGGCCCCGTAAAACCGATGATATCCTCGACAGTCGGGCTCACCTCCAGCGTCAGCTTGTTGTTCTCATTTATCCGCGGCGTGACCCGCAGGGAAATCCCGACTGCTTCATCCTGAAATGAGACGATATCCTGGATCACCGCGCCTTCGCTGAACCGATTGATTGTCTGAATCGGGATAACGGTTTCGATCTTGATCTCCGCCTCGTGGTTTTCCACGGTTGTGATGCGCGGATCGGAAATCAGCTTGGAATTGCCGTTGGTCATCAGAAAATCCAGTATGAGATTGGCCTCATCCACGGACAATTTACCCCAGGTCCAGGAACCGTTGTTGGGATCGTAAACCCCGGCATTTCGATTGGAAACCGTGGAAAGGACCTCCGATGATCCGTCCGAGCCGGTGCCGTTATCCGCACCCGTGATCGAGGTGCTCAACCGTGAGGGCCAGATAAACCCCAGTTTGGAAATATCGTCGAGCTTGGTTTCGATAATCTTGGCTTCGATCTGGATCAACCGTTCGGGGACATCGATCTCTTGCACCAGCTCCACGAGACGATTGAGATTACTCGCCCGGTCGGTGATAACGATTCGATTGGGCTGATACGGTCCGCCGCTCGAGCCGCTTTCCAGCATCTTGTCCAGAATGATGACCTTGCCCTTGTCCGACACCCTCGACTCCAGGGCTTTCTTGGCCGTGACCGGGTCGACGTACTTGAGCCTGATTGTGCGCGATTCCAGTTCTCCGCTGACATCGAGTCCCAGCGGCTTGACAATAATCACGCTGTCACGCAGGAAGTAATTGTACCCGCCGGCTGTCAGGATAGCATCCAGCGCCGTTGCGATGTCGACATCTTCCAGGCGGATAGTGACATCGCCGGTTACCTCGCCGGATACGACCAGGTTCAGGCCGTTCTGCTCGGCGATCATACCGAGGGCATCGACCAAAGGCACGCCGTCGAGTTCGAGTGAAAGGCGGCGCTCAGACGGCAGCGGATCGGCGGAAAGACCACCGGCCATAACGATGAGAAGCAAAGCTATTGTCGCAACAGATGTCTTCATATATCAACCTTTGGAGAGAAATATCTCGAACTGTGTGCCTTTGTAGTTCAGTGTCACCGACCGTTTCTCGATCTTGACGACCGTAGCATCGTCGACCGTATCCCCCGCCTGAACCGGCGTCTTGTTGACGTAGGCGAGAGGGGAGACCTCGTTGAATACGATTCCGGTTACCGTCCAGATTGGCTCGCTTTCTACCGAACGCCTCACCGTTGCCGGCCGGAACGGGTCTTCGCCCCACGGCAGCTTCTGGAGCGACGTAACGTCAATACTTGTCTTCGAGGAACCCGTCGAGACGGCCGAGGAGATCGGCTCGATCGTCTTAGGCGCCGTTACCCGTGGTGGCTTGACCGGACCGGATAGATTGTACCAGCCCCATATCACGGCGACGATCAGCGCCAGGTAGACCATCTTTTTTCTCGTGGCTTCCGTCATCCGTTCCTCCCGGGCCCGGTCAGTAGCGCCCGTACGCCCAGCGTGATGTCGACATATCCCGGTTGTTCCGATTGCGGCGTTATCCGGCAGTAGTTGACGCCGCGGAAAAAGGCCATCCGTTCCAGATCATCGGCAAAGCGCCCGAAATCGATATATTTGCCGGTGATATGGAGCGTCAGGTTCAGAAACTGCAATTCGTTTTTGTCTCTCGCGAGTTCATTCAACTCGAGCAGTTCGCTGACCGGCGGGGAAATCTCGATTATCTCCAATTGGTGAATTTGGGCATCTTCCCGCAGCCGTCGGAACAACTCAAGTATCTCGTCCTTGCCGTACAGTTTCGACTGAAGCCCCTGTTTCGACTCGATCAGGTTCCGTTCGGTCTCGAGATACGACGGCAGGGACATGATCGTGGTGTCGAAATCGTCGAGCTGTGACTCCGCCCGGGCGATTTTCTCGTCGACGGCCGCCTGACGCTCTACGGTCGGACGATACGCAAACGCATACCATCCGGACGCCATCATCACTGCCGCCACCGCGTACATGCCTGCTCTCTTTTTCATCGAATCCCTGCCAGCAAAAGACTGAATTCGAGTTCGAACGCGTCGTTCAGTTCTTTTTTGGTATATCGCGAGACCGATACACCTTTGATAACGGGCGAATCATCGAGCGTCTTCACATACTCCGCCAGAAGTACCTCGGGCGGAACCGCTTTTGATCTCACGATACCCTGGAGGTTAAGATTCTGCTCAACCTTCGTTCCCTGGTAGTCCAGACCGGTCAGCCGGATGGGACCGGGGGTCAGCCGTGACAGCTCCTTGAGCGTCACCCCGAAATAGCTCTCGGTCGGCTGCGTTTCCTGAAGGAACATGCGGTCGGCGGCTATGCGCTGCTTAATCAAGTTGTAAGTGCTGAATGCCTCGGAATTCCGGAACCTTGCAATATCCTGTTGCAGAGTCTGCTCGTAAATCTTCCCGGATGCCAGCTCTCGCTGATTCACCGCCCATTCACCTGCGAGAAGAGCCGCGAGGACCAGCAAAGCGGCAATGCCCCATTTGTCGACCCGACGCCGTGCTTGAACGACCTTGCGCTCCGGCGGCAGGAGATTCGCAAGTCGGGAGTCACAAAGGGCGGCCGCCAGCGCCTGAAGGCAGACCGGCAGGTCATGAGTGCTGCCCTCATCCAGACGAGTAGCTCGAAGACCAAGCTTCTCCGATGGAAAGCGGGCAAACTCGAACCCGAGGTGGCCCGCCAGTCGCTCGATGAATTCGTCCGTATACACCAGGTCGCCGTAGAGGTAGAGACATTCGACGGACTGTGAGGAAAACTGTCCGGTGTAATAGTCGAGCGAGTTCTGAATTTCGCCCGCCAGCAGTTCTGCGAAATCGTCGAACCGCATGTCATCGGAGCGCTGCGACAGGAACGCCGACCCAAGCGAACTGTAATGGTAAAATTCCAGGTTGCCGCCCCGATAGTACGATATCAGCGACCGCCGGCGCTCGACATTTATCACGGCGTGGTGTTTACTGTCGGTGAAGTTCGGCAGACGCGCAAGCAGTTGCCCGATGGCATCGGCGGCGTTGAATACCCTGTGTACCTCAAAACCGAGCTGATCGAAATGACCGAGTTGTTCTTTGATCAACCGCTTCGTCGCGGCATGCAGCGACACTTTCGTCCGGCGCTGACGGGCATCTCGAATTGAGGCGACCCGCCGATAATCGTGGAAACAGTCCGACGGGGGAAAGGGTAGCTGCTTTTTCAGCTCGTAGGTGATCGCGGAATCAAGTTCCGATCGCTTTAGCTGCGGAATGACGAAAGCCCGGAAAGCGGTCTCCGGTCCCGCTACGGCAAGGCGGATGTCGGGATGACGTCCGCCGTATTGGGCTACGTACTCACTGATGACGCCGGTCAGGAAGACGCTCCGGCGGTCCTCGGCGGCTGCCTCTCCCGGCACATAGACCTTCCTCACATCGAGGACTTTCACCCGCGATCCGAGCCGAGACACGGCCGCCATCTCGACCGAATCATCGTTGAGGGCAAAGGCGAGCGTTCTGCCAACGGCAAGATCGCGCGACGGGCGTATCCGGCTCTCGACAGGCTCGACAACAGTATCGCGACGATCCCCGTTCATCCCCGTATCGCCGGATGCGCCGGCTTTGCTTCTCAACTTTAGACCGAGCATCGCTCGCTCCGGGTTAAAACGTTACTATCAGGCTGTCTGCACCGTTACCGGTCGAGAGGATATGACGGTTACCGGGCTCGTAGATGTACGCGTTTCCCCAGGCGTCGGTGAGATAGTCGCCGTTGGTGCGGTCGACATACGGGCCGTTCCAGCCCAACCGGGTCAACCGGTTGTATGTCTGGATACTGTCCGGTTTGTCGGCCAGATCGGCCAGACGCTGGGGCAGAAAACCGACATCCCCCTCGAAGCCGCGGTCGACAAACTCGCCGCCCGCCGTAACGGAGGGATCGCCGGCGATTGCCTTCTTGAGGTTACTCAACTCCTGTTTAGTGGCGTTGATTTTCGAACTATCAGTGATGTCCGTAAATCTCGGCACCGCCACGGCGGCAAGAATGCCGAGGATAACGATGATTATGACCAGTTCGATCAGCGTGAAGCCGAGCTGATCACGACCGGCGCAGTAGCGCGAATTCATATCGCCTTCAGATTACCAGTCGTTTTCTCCGACCGTGCTGGTATTGGCCCAGACCTCGCCGGTGGTGGCATTGTATGCCCAGCCGCCACGGGTGCCGACAACCACGCCCCGCGTGATACCGACAACGATCGAATCAGGCGCCGCCGCCGGGTCCTGATACGGATTCGCCGGAATGGCCTGAGCCATAACAGTCCCGACCGTCTCCAGTTCATTTTGCGTCGGCCAGATCGCCGTTCCGGTAGTGACCGCCTGGTTGGCATAGAAAATCGTAATTCCCGAACGCAGGCTTCCAAGTACCGCACGACACTGAGCCTCGCGGGCTTCGTCCGACATATTCTGATAACGCGGGATTGCCACCGCCGCCAGGATACCCAGGATAACGATGATAATCACCAGTTCAATGAGCGTAAAACCGCCCGATCCTTTGAGCTTGTTCAGCTTCATAACTCCTCCGCAATCACGGTCTTGGGTTTTGTATACATTTCTCTCAATTAATCGGTAAAATCGGCTGTTTTCTTAATTCGCTAGCCGCCTTTGAAAACCTGAATCAGGCTCCACATCGGCAGGAAAATCGCCAGCGCTATGATTAGCACAAAAACGCCCAGAACAATCGTCAGCATCGGCTCGATAACCGAAGCGAGCTGTCGGGAGCGGTAAAAGACCTCCCGTGAGTAGTGGGAGCCGACCTCCTGCATCATTTTGTCGACCGCGCCAGACTCCATCCCGATAGCCAGCATGTTCAGCGCAAGATCAGGGAAAAAGACGAAATCGCCGCGAGCCGTGGTAATCACGGCGCCGGTCTGAAACAGGGCGCCGAGCTTGCGAATTTCCATACTGATAGCGCTGTTCTTGACAACCTGGGCGAGGATATCGAGCGTCCTGACAATAGGGATTCCGGCGTTGAACAGGATTCGAAACAGCAGCGCAAATCGGGCCACGTTGCCCTTGAGGATTATCTCACCGAACGCCGGCAGTCTCAGCAACCGTCGGTCAAGGCCAAGACGGCCCTGCTCCGTCGAGATTACCTTGTGAAAGACCAGTCCCAGGGCGACTATGGCCGTGAGTACCAGCGGCCAGTAGCGGGTGATCGCCGTGCTGACCGCGATCAGTATTCTCGTCGGCAGCGGCAAGTCGGCCCCGAACGAGCTGTAGAAATTCACGAAGGACGGCACCACGAAGGTCATGAGGACGCCGACAGCTATCGTTATCACGCCGAGCACAATCACCGGGTAACGGGTGGCTACGCGGACCTGACGGTTCAGCTCCATTTCCTTTTCGAGCACGTCCGCGAGCTCGTTGAGAATACTCTCGAGTTTTCCCGATTCCTCACCGGCCGCCACGCTGGCGATATAGACTTTTGTGAAGAGATCCTCATACTCGAGCATCGCCTCGGACAGTGACCGGCCCGATTGAACGCTCAGTCGAATTTGATCGATAGCCCGGTTGAACCGGCTGTCAGCCGGGCCGACTTTGATGACCGACAGGGCTCGAAGTAACGGTACGCCGGCGCGATGCAGCGTCGCCAGGCTGTTGGTGAACATGATAAGGTTTTCGTAATGGGCACTGTTGAAGAACCCGAACAGTGACAGCGGCCGGCGACGTGATACCCGAGTTATGCGAACTGGACGGAGATTCTGCTCATCGAGAAACTCCTCGACATGTTCGGTGTCAAGCGCCGAAATGACGCCGCGACGAACCTCGCCGTCCTCCGTTATCGCCCGGTATTTAAACTGTTCCGGCATGGGTCAGCCTCGTGCCCGTCTCCGTTTGCGGTGAGAAGTATTCTTCGATGTTCGAGGTTTCTTTCAGCAGTTCCTCGAGGCAAATCTTTCCGGCGCGCACCTTCTCCAGCCCGGCCTCGAACAACGGAACATAGCCGTACTGCCGTGCCGTTTCGCGGAACGTGCGCAGCGACGCTCCGGCCAGAATCAGTTCCGTCATCTCATCGGAAATGCTGACAAACTCAAAAATGCCGGTGAGACTCTGATACCCGGTTTCCTTGCAGTGCTTGCACCCGGCGCCGCGCTTGAAGTCGATTTGTGTCGCTTCACCGGTCAATCCCGCTCGCTGGAGCAGGCTCTCGGAGGGACGGTAGCCATCGAGACAGCTGGGGCAATTCAACCTGACCAATCGCTGCGACAACACGCCCTTGATCGCCGCCGCCACGAGGTACGGCTCAATGCCCATGTCGATGAGCCGGGTGATAGCCGACGGCGCGTCGTTCGTGTGGACGGTTGAAAAGACGAGATGACCGGTCAGCGCCGAGCGGATTGCCATCTGCGCCGTTTCCCGGTCGCGAATCTCCCCGATCATAATGATGTCCGGATTCTGACGAAGTATCGAGCGAAGCGTTGATGGAAAGGTCAGGCCCGCCTTTTCGTTTATCTGTATCTGATTGATCAGCGGCAAGGAGTACTCCACCGGGTCCTCGATCGTGATGATATTCTTCTCAATCGAGTTGATCTCCTGAAGCGTGGTGTAGAGGGTAGAGGTTTTACCGCTCGATGTCGGGCCGCAGATCAGGATAAGACCTTCCGGCTTGTGAACCACGTCATCCCAGCGTCGCTCCGTCTGCGGATCGAAACCGAGTTGCGGGAACGAAAGAAAAACGTTACGGCGATCGAGAATTCTGATGACAATTTTCTCGCCGTGGATTGTCGGCAGGGTGGAAATACGCAAATCAATCGGAGCGTCGTCGACCAGGACCATAAACCGACCGTCCTGCGGCAGACGCTTCTCGGAAACATCCATATCGGCCGCAATCTTTATCCGCGAGATGATCTCGCTTTGCATCGACTTCGACGGAGCCGCTTCCTCCCGCATGACCCCGTTGATTCGGTATCGTATCCGCAGGCTGGCTTCATCCGGTTCGATATGGATATCACTGGCTTTGTCCTTGACCGCTTTCGTGATGATGACATTTACCAGCTTGACAATGGGACTCTCCGCTTCAGCCTGCCGCTGTACTGCCGGCGGGGCACCCGGTGTCTCGGCGTCCTCGCCTCGACTGGCAACGATTTCATTGAGGGAGTCGGCTACCGAGTAGTATTGATCGATCGCTTCGATTATCTCTCTGCTCGGCGCGACAGTCCGCTTAATATCCGCGCCGGTCAGGTATTTGACATGTTCGATAGCGATGATATTCAACGGATCCGCCATCGCGAGCGTCAGGTTATTGCCGATGGCGAATATTGGAATCAAAGTATATCGGCGGGCAATATCGACGGAGACACGCTGTACCACCTGGGGGTCAAGCACCATGGAGTCGATCGACACACGGGGGATACCGAGACGTTCGGAGACTGTTTCAACAAGCTGCTCTTCGGTTATCAGGCCCTTTTCGACCAGGATTGCTCCGAGACGGTTGCCGCCTCCGGATTGCTCTTTCAGGCAGTCCGCGAGCTGCTCTTTGGTGATCAGACCCTTTTCGACCAGAAGGTCGCCGATTTTCTTGCGTGCCATATCGTTTTTGTTTAGCTGGTTCGCCTTAAGTCATTATATTATCGACAGTAAAGCGGAATTTCTGAACCTCGCCGGCTTCCCGGGAACCATGGTTGCCAGCCGTTCAACGGGCACGAATCAAGTCAATGTTGGGTTGTATAAGCATTGTGTATGATCTGAGAAAATTTTTCCTTGTCGGGTTTACCGTCGCAGTATCACTGGCGGCGTGCAGGGGAGTCGAAGCAGGCGAGTCGATTCGCCGAACCGGTGTTGGCGGTGGCAGCTCCCATTCGGAAGTAGATGGCCGGATCATCGACAGCATCGAAATCGACAATCGCAATGTTTTCAACACATCAGAACCCGGATACGATAATTTCCTGTTCAAAACGGCGAACAGTCTGCATATGACCACCCGCAGAAGCGTGATTCGCCAGGAAGTCTTATTCGATGTCGGCGATGCGTACTCCTCCGACCTGGTCGAAGAAACGGCGCGTAACCTGCGGGCCCGTTATCAGCTGTATGATGCCTGGATCGAAACCCGTCTTCTCGATAACGGGCATCTACTCGTACGCATCGTGACGGTGGATCAGTGGAGCTTTCGCGTATACGTCAACTTTCGCCGGGAGGCGAACGAGAGCGATTATCAATTCGGTATAGAGGAACGAAATCTGCTCGGCTATAACAAATTCCTGAACATGGATTACGTGCTGCTCCAGAGGGATCACAATTTCTTCCGCACGAGGTACCAGGATAACCGGCTCGGCGGGACATCATACTATCTTGATCTCGGCTACGATGGAGAGCCGACCGACGGCGTCACCCACGTGATTCTTCAGAAACCCTTCTACAATCTCGATCAGAGGTTCTCTTTCGGCGTCGCCCTGTACGAACGTCGGGCGCGACACGATTACTATCAGGACAGCCTGCTGGCGGCCCAGTGGCACCGGCGGGGCGACAATTTCTCAATGATCGGACACTATCGCTGGGGTGAATACAAGCGAAAAATAGGAATCTGGTTCCAGTACGACTACAACTATCAGAACGTGAGCGACCAACTCGTCTTCTCGCCCGAGGACTCGAACCAGATTGCATTTCCCGGCGACTCGGTCTATCATCGGCTCATGACCGGAGTCAACCTCGAGTGGCTTGACTTCGTCAAGCTCCGCCAAATCAACGGGTTCGGCTACACCGAGGATTTCACGCTCGGTCAGACGGTCGGGCTTCAGGTCGGCCGCGCCTTCCTGCCCGGTCTGAGCAAACGTCTGTTTGACCAGGTCGGCTTTTCGTTCAGCGCGGCCAACATGCTCGGTTCCAATCTCTTCATCCTCGACTACCGGCGTGACTTCTGGTTCGAGGAAAGCACCACCTTCCGGGAAACCTCGGATATGAGTTTTCGCTGGTTCAACAACCAGCTTGATTTTTTCACGCTCGCCTTCCGCATCAGATACAATTCATGGTGGAGCGCCGACGGCAATAACTTCCTTGTGCTCGGGGGGCAGTCCGGACTTCGCGGATATGATAAGTATTTTCAGACCGGTGACCGGCGACTTGTCGGCAATATCGAGGGCAGGTTCTTCCCTGATATTGAACTGCTGTCGGTCATATTCGGAGGCGTGCTGTTCACCGATTTCGGGCAGATCTGGTCGAGCGACGAGCCCGTCAAGCTGGGTCCCTTCGATTACAGCGTCGGCGCTGGGCTGAGGATATCACTGGAGAAAGTATCGAAAAAGGACTTGATCCGTGTCGATTTCGCCCACACTCAAACCGGCACTTGGGAGTTATCTTTCGGTACGCAACAGTATTTCTAGGCCGGCCCCGCGCTGATTTCAGTTGACAATTCGTTGAAGTTCAATACATTATAAATGGACAGGTATTTCCGTTTGCGCCCATAGTACCGACCCGAATACGGTGCCGGCCCTTTTCAATCCGGAGCCGGTCCCGGACAGTAGAAACAGCCGAACAGGTGCTGGTCGCGGGGCACTCAGAATGAGCATCGCAGACAAGTGGTCTGGATGCGGTCCTGTGTATTTCCACGGTCGCAACCGGAGTTACTCGGTACAGGAGAAACGGAGACCGGCCGAAAAACAGTCTATGAGTTCTTGGTACCATATAGGTAAAATGATTCAAAGACTCCCTGAGACTTGCCGTAGAGGAACCCGCAACATGGGACGCATCACTGCCGCTCTTTTCTCTGTCCTTTTGCTTTCGATTCTGCTGTCACCGACCACCGCCCTTCGTGCCGAATCGAGAGCCGAGAAGGACCCTATCACGGCCATAGAAGCCGACTACCGCGCCGGTCAGCTGTCGATCGACCAGAAGGCGCTGCTCCAGGTAACGGCCATCAAACACCCGGAGAATCTTCCTGACCGCTACCGGCAACTCATTCCGGAAAGCGGCCGTCTGCCCGGACGAAGCGCAACCTTTGTGTTTCGCGATATCCTGATGGACTGGGACCAGTTCACTCCCGAGACTCGGCAATTGCTGAGCGTGCAGCTGGCGCGGCCTTCAGGAGCCTACACTTACGATTCACCATCCGGATTCTTCAAGCTGCACTACAACGTAACCGGGACCAGTGCCGTACCGACGGAAGACGCTGACCTAAATGGCGTGCCGGATTATATCGAACGGGTGGCTACCTACTGCGATACCACTCTGAACATGCATCGGAGTCTCGGTTACCTCGACCCGGTATCCGACGGCACACTGGGCGGTGACGGCAAGCTCGATGTCTACTTCCTCAACATGCAGTCGTATGGATACTCGGTTCCGGAAGGCGACGGCCCCGCACCATGGACGGACGCCTACTGTTACCTCGTATTGCACAATAACTTCATAGGCTTCCCGCCGAATACGGACCCGGAAGGTAACCCGGCGGGCGCCGCCAAGGTGACGGTCGCACACGAATTCCACCATTGCGTGCAGTTCGCTTATGATTATCGCGATGCACTCTGGTTCATGGAACTCGATGCTACGTACATGGAAGATATTGTCTTTGATCAGGTGAATGACAATTACAACTATCTCCCGACATTCATGTCTTCGCCGGAGACGTCTCTCATGAACGACGACTTCCATGCGTATTCCACATTCATCTATGGGCTGTATCTGGCCAGGAGCGTGGATACGGCGCTGATGGTGTCCGTCTGGGAAGGCGCACGCTACGCCGACGTGTTCCAGGCACTCAACGACACACTGGAGTACAAATACGGTAAGTTGCAGGATTCGGTCTTTCTCGAATTCGCCATGTGGAATTTCCTGACCGGTGAACGCGACGACGGGCTTCACTACGAGGAGGGCAGCCAGTATCCTCTCGTGACTCTGGCAAAACAGTATTCTCATTACCCGGTTCAGGAGACCTGGTCTCCGACGAATCCGTATGGTTATGCATCAAATTATATCCAGTTTTTCCCGGCCGGGTACAGCGGTGACTTGCGCCTGACATTCAACGGCGCCGATTCGGCCATTTGGGCCGCCGGCGTGATTATTTCATCGTCGCCGAATTCTCATCAGTTCGAGCAGATTGCTCTCACGCCGGCCACGTACGAGGGGATGATTGTGATCCCGAACTTCGAGGACTATTATAGCGTCACGCTGGTCGCCGTCAATCTGCGGATGCACGGCGTGGGATCGTCATACCAGTACTCGGCCGCGGTCGCGGAGCCTCTGTACCTGTCCATGGACCTGCTGACCGATACAATCTTCTGCGCGGGTCACGGGACGCCCTACACGTTCCGGGCCACCAACAACTCGCCAACCGGCGAAGTCCTGGGATTCACGGCATGGGACGAGCAGGGTTGGATCGTTCCGGACACGGTAGAGAAATTCATTCAATCAGGTGAATCTGCGCCGGCTGTCCTGACTGTCAGCCCGCCGGCAGGCACACCCCTGGGGACCACGAGTACGTTGTATTTCAAGACCTGGTTCAAGGACGATCCCGGCATATTTGATGTCCAGTCACGGAACGGTGAGGTGGTCCCGGAGCGCGGTGATGTTACGTACGATGGAGAGGTTAACTTGTACGACATCACCCGGATAATCTCCAGCGTGTATATGGGCGGCCCCGATCCGGTCCCGTGGTGGAGCGGGGATTACGACTGTTCAGGCGATATCAATCTCAATGATGTCACGCAGACCATCAGCCGCGTATATCTCGGGGGTGCGCATTCCCCGTGCGATCCTTATTAACCGGAGGAACGTGTTTTTTAATTGACCTGATATTAAATCACTCACATACTAAACCGTCCAAGAATAGCTGACTTTTTTGTGTGCGGCCGGCAAGGACGTCGGTTCGCTTAACACAAGAGAGGGGGATAGTTATGGTCGACGGCTTTGAGAGCCGAGTGCTGATTTGTACGGAATGTGGCGAAGAGTTTGTCTTCACGGTTGAAGCACAACAATACTTCGCCGAACGAGGTTACACGGACGATCCAAAGCGCTGCAAAACCTGTCATACGCGATTCAAAAAACTGCAGAGGGAACAGCAGCATAACGAGGTTGCCTCAACCGGCTCCAAGCACGGCAACCGCTGACAACAACAAAAGAAAACCCCGGGTAACGCACCCGGGGCATCCTTACACAGGTTGATAACGGAAGTGGTCGTCCGATGACGATTTTTGGTACGGGGGTAAACTATCGTACCAGAATCATCTTTTTGACCTCCTGTTGTTCGCCGGCTACCAATCGATACAGGTAGACGCCGGACGCTACCTCATGGCCGGAATCGGTCGTGGCGTCCCAGGTCAGTCTCGTGGTCCCCGAAGGGACATATCCATTCAGAAGCGTCGCAACGTGCCGCCCGGTGATGTTGTATACGTCGAGCTTCGCCGCTGCGGCCTGATCGACCGTGAATTCGATCGTCGTGGTCGGGTTGAACGGATTCGGATAGTTCTGTGCCAATTCGACCGTGGTCGGAAGCAATTGCTCTGTTTCGTCGTCAACCGACGACGCCAGCCCCACGATAAGATCAGCCGTCATGACCGAGCCCGAAGGTGAGATATTCTGGACTGCCACCAGTGTGCTCCCGCCGAGATATGAATCCGATGAGGGATTGCTGGTAACGTTGAACGTGCTGTTATTTGTCGAACCGGGGTACGGGTCCCCGCCGTTGCCGAGGTTCAATTTCTTCTCTATCTGGTAGAGTGAATCCGCCTGCACCAGGGCGACAAGATAATGGTTACTCGGCGACTGGCCCGGAATCCATTCCGCATCGTTGTCGCTGGATCCCCATTTGGCTTCATCCACGTGCCATATCAAAAGTCCCGACGACGGCAGGAAGGAATCGTAACCTGTTTTCTGCCTGTTTTCGACCAGGAAATATTCCTGGCTCGTTGAATCACCGCCGGACCAGAGGCGATAGATCGAGCCGCCCTGCTCGACCGCATCGATCGATTGACCGGTAATATTGCCGGCAACGTTGACTCGATTGGCAAAGCCCAGCTTGTCGAGGCACCAGGCACTTGGATGCGAGGGAGAGGCGCCATTGGTTCCGTTCCAGCTCCCGTACGCCATCAAACACCACGCCCCGACGCCGAAAGAACTGTTGTCGGTATCGTAGAGATCCGGCAGACCGAAGACGTGACCCAGTTCATGGCAGAAGACGCCGATTGTCAGGTCATTTGCGGCCGACCAGTATTCAGGCTGAATCGTATACGTGGAGATCCCTACGCCGTCGTGATAGCGCGTGTTGATGCCCCACTTGTGCGAGTGGATATCATCGTTACTGCCAGTGTATTCGCGACCGGAGCCGGCATGGACAACAACCACCGCATCCACTCTGCCATTGCCGTCGTTGTCATAATTACTGTAATCCACGTAGGGATCAGCTGCGTCAACAACTTCCTCGACCAGTGCCTGGGCATTATTGGGATATGTCCCCATTCCCCCCTGGCCGTCGACATAATACGCGTAATCATGTGCGGCGGTGAACCAGCCGGTGCTGGAAGGCTGATTCAGCGTCACAATATCGAACCGGGTATACGAAATCTCGTCATAATAACTGCGGATCGAGTTGCCGCTGCTGTCAAAAATGATATTGTCAAAAAACGATGCATTCACCTGGTGAGCTTTATTCGGGAAATCCACCAGCAGAACCAGCATCCGGAACTGCACGGGCGCCTGCGGCGACAGCGATATGCCCGGTTTCGCCAGCATGTTCTGGAGGACATCATCCGGTTGATCGATCCCCCGCTCGCGGAGCGACTGAAGTTGCCGCTGATAGGCCTTTTCAGCCGTTGGCGAGGACGCGATTTGCGCCCGCAATTCAGGACGCATCGGCATCGCCTGCACCGCGCCCGATAAAACAAGAATCACCGCTGCCAGAACACTCAGTATCCCCAACCGCTCACTGCTATTTCTAATTGTTGTCGTCATGGCTGTGGCTACCTCTGCTTAAAAGTGAAGCCCGGTTGAAATCGCGAAATTGAGACCCTTCGACGAATAGCCGGAGATGGACGTTCCCGTGACTATTGCCAGGTCAAGGTAAATGGGATTGCTCTTGAAGCCGGTCCCGAACGAGAGCGTGGTATTCCGGTCGCCGCCGGTCGTGAACCCGGTCCGCAAAGGCAGGAAACTCAACAGCGAGTACTCGATGCCGGCCGAAATCAGCGGCGTGGTGGAGATTCCCGGCTTACGACCGAGTCCCTGCTGCCAGTCGACCGCCCAGATAAGGCTGCCCGTGGTACGGGCGAAACCGACTGTCAGGGTCGCCGGTAACCGCGTCGAAAAACTGCCGATATTGCGCGTGTAGTCGTCCGAGACTACATAATCGTCACTCATGTTGTCTACCGTCATGGTGTCGAAAGAGAAGATATATCCGTGTTCTTCAGTTTCGCTGTTCCAGCTTATACTCCCCAGCAGATTCTCCAGCCTTGCGCCGACCGTGTAGTTGTCGTTGATCTGGAGCACCGCTCCGATATCGAGCGCATAGCCGCGTCCGCCGGTGGCCGTTCGCGCAATCACACGGCCCTCGCCGGCAAAACCGGTGGCATATGTTGCGGCCAATCCCTCGAGTTCCACAACTTCCTCGACCGCAATTCCCCGGATATACTTGAACGTCGCGCCCACCGCCAGCTGTCGCGTCCCGCTTTCGTAGACCGGCATGCCGTACGAGAATCCGGCGGCGGCATAGCTGTACATATCCGAATAGGAGCCGTCGACTGATATCGTATCTGCAAAAATATTACCGTTAAATACCAATTCAAAGATATCTTTCGACATATTCACGTCGGCGACACCCACGCCTGTGATATTGAATGCATACGGCCCATAGGCAACCGACAGCGCCCCGGCGCGGGCGTCAGCATTCAATCGAAGTCCCTCCATCGGGATTTGATCGAGAATATACGCCTTGTCCGCGTCGGTGAGAATCGCACCGGTATATTTGTTGTAGTCGCTCAGTGTGAAACTGTTGTTGGATATGTTCACGCCGAGACCGACCACCTCGACTCCAAACTCGCGATAATCGGTGAGCCCCAGATTAGCCGGATTGAACTTGCCGGCATCGGTTCCCCTGGCCAGCGCCGTATACGCCCCGCCCATGGCGACACTTCGCGCCGATGACTGCACGACCGCATGGACAGGGCCCGATGTTATCAGAAGCGCCGCGGCGACCGACACGGCAATCGGAGAAAGTATTTTTATCTTCATGGCCGGCTCCTTTAAAGATCACCGTCGAAGTGATACTGCACTTCGATTCGGCCGGTAACCGTGATGTAATCGTTATTGGTAAGTTTCACCGGCAGGCCGTCGGAACTGAGCAGCGTGACCTCATGGCCGATGAAAAGCGGGTCGTTCTTGAGAATCTGGATATCGGTGCTGTCGAGATAGATTGTCCTGTAGCCTGTCACCGTGACGCTGTCCGGCGGGACAATTCCGGCAATCGTCGGGGCCGCGAGCACTTCCATGTCACCATCCTCACCGAGCGTTAATTGCGGGATGACCGTATTGTCGCCGGCTGTCAGCGTGGTCGTGTCGGCGCCAAAGAGCACTTTGAGCCTCACGCCGACCGGGAGGTGATTCGTAATGGTGTATACGAACCGCGCCTCGGTCACGTGATCGGTGATCAGGTCGATATCATCCTGGTTGATCGACTCGCTTTCGATATCCGAATCAAACGTCGTTTCGCTGAGAATCATTTCCATCGGCGCGGTCAGTGTCACGTGGGCGAAGACGAAATCATCACTGGTGATCGTCCCCTGCGTGACGCCGTCGCCGAATGTCGCGGCGCCCGAAAAGATGATACTGTCCGGAACGGGGGAGAGGAAACCGGAGTCGACCACAACTATCGTCGTCACTACCGGCGAATCGACCGTCCCCGGTGCAATCTGGCCGCTTACCGGCAGCGTCCGCCCGGCGCCGTCCGAAAGGACGACATCGAACTGACCCGGAAGATTGACATCGTTGACAATATCAACGGTCAGAATAGTCGAGACCAACTGAACGCCTTCGAACCCGTAAGGAATATCAACGTGCTCGACAAACGGGTCAAACGACGCGTTCCTCGTCTCGAACACGCCTGTCACTTCATCAAAGCTCAGCCCGCTCAATGCCGCGGTGACCGAGAAATTATCCGATTGAGATACATCGACCAACTGACCGCCGCTTCCCGGAATGGTCGCCACTGCATTCAGGCTCACCTGCTGCGGTATGGTCGAATCAACCGGAAGTACCTCATAGCCGGTTAGGTCGATTGCAAGGTTTGTCTGCGCCATTGCCGATACCGGTTGATTCACACTCAACGGTGTCCCGCCAGGCGTGACAATATCCGGAATAGTGATGTTCAAGGTGGCATCGAGCGGAGTATTATTCGAAATCGAAAGATTCAGATTGCCGCCCGACAACGACCCGCGATAGACGATTTCACTGCTCCCGCCCGCATAATCAAGCGTCTGCTGCTCGGAGAAACTCACCGGCGAGAGCGACGGTACCTCGGCGTGAGCCGAAGAAACCGTCAGGCCGCCCGGAAACTCCACCGAGGTGACTATTTCCTTGTTGGCCGTACTCAGAATAGTGTCGGCCTGATTGTGGCATGATACGCGCACTTCGAGTGAATTGGAGAGCGTCTGACCCGCCAGCGGCACAACCACCGTGTCCGTCGTTCCGTCGAGCAGACCGCCGGGAATCGACTGCGTGGTCACCGACGTGTTATTGACAAGGTCATAAACTTCCAGGTCAACCGTACTCAGATCGACACCAAGATAATTTCCGACTATCACGTTCATCTGACCCGAGGAAATGTCGGCCGTAGTAAAATTCGCAATCGTCGGCATCGCGTGTTGAACGCTGAAATCTGCCTCGGGCACGACGCCGCCGGTCGCCAGCGGGATAATACTGCTGATCGACGTGGACACCGGCGCGATCACCGGCGGATCGATATCCACCGGACCGAGCGAGTCCGAGGTCGTGTAGCTGATATCGTCCACGGTCAGATTGTCGTTATCGATCCGAACCGTGTCGACATCGTACGTGATACTGTAGATTACCGTGCTGTCGGCGTCAATACCGATGCCGTCCTGGTCAATCCGCCGGATCAACTCCTCCATCGGGTATGTCCGGTTGACCACCGGCACCGTCAGGGTCGTGTCCCACTCGGGTGCTTCCGGTGTTTTCACCGTGCACTGAACCAGTGTCAGAAACACGACCACGATCAGGACGCCGAGCGCTAATTTAGTTCCGTAACGGAAGAGCAGCGTATCGAGAAATCCTTCTTCTTCATCAACTGCTCTTGTTCTTCGCCTTTTAGCCATAGTTACCCCCGAATAATTTCGAGTTCCGTTTGTGTACGCAGTGTTTCATTCGCAAAGGGGGTGCCGAAGTAAAGATGAGGAGTAATCGGCTGTATCGCAAAAGGATAGGGCAATTATCCGAAGGCAGAACCCCGGGCTTATATCGGTCCGGTCAAGTCCGGTATGGGGAAAACACCATATTGCCAAATAAAAATCTCGATGTATATTCAGGGCGGGGAAATTATCTGCATGGGAATGTCAAAATACGACAGGCTACTGTATATCCTTAATCTGGTAAGGTCGCGTCGTAATCTCAACGCGGCGCGTCTCGCTCATGAGTGCGGCGTTACCGAACGGTCGATCTATCGCGACATCATTGCTCTCTCCGAGGCCAATGTCCCGATCTACTACGACAACGGTTACAAGCTCGCCTCCGACAATTTCCTCCCGCCGTTGAATTTCACCTGGGAGGAATACTCCTGTCTCAAACTCGCGCTGGAGTCATCGCCCTTAGGGCGAACCACGGCCCACCGGGAAACACTGAAACGAATCCGCGCCAAAGTCGAAGCCGGTCTGTCGCGACAGGTGAGGGAGAAACGACGAACCGCCGTGGACACCACCCATATCGATATCGGGATTATCGAGGGTCACAGACGCGGGATACGCTTTTTCGGACGCATCGAGCAGGCCATCACCGACAACCGGTGTCTTCAGATTAAATACGAGTCGATCAACTCCGGGCCCTCTGAGCGGATTGTCGAGCCGTATTTCATCATATTCCGCCGCCGCGCCTTCTATTTTGTCGCGTGGTGCCAAATGCGGGAGGAATTCCGCACATTCCGCCTCGACCGCGTGCTCGATGTCCGCATTCTCGATGACCGTTTCACTCGCCGTTCGGGAATCAATGCCCGCGATTATTTCGAGGGAAGCTGGGATGTATTCAGTGGGGAGCCGGTCGATGTCGCGGTGCGTTTCACGGGAACCGCCGCGCGTGTGGTTCTTTCGTCGCGCCATCATCCGCGCGAACAAATAGAGGAAATCTCCGGTGATGAAGTCATTTACCGGGTGAACGTCTGCGGCCTCGAGGAAATCAAGCGCTGGATTCTCGGCTTCGGTCCGGAGGCAGGGGTGATCTCACCCGAGCGATTGCGCGACGAATTACGGGAGATCGGGGAGTACCTGACAACCGAGTACGATGATTGAATCAAACGTAGGTCGGGTTCCGCCGTCGAACGACCGCCGCAGGCTTCGTAGGTCGGGTTCCGCGGTCGAATGACCGCCGAAGGCGGGCGGAGACAAGAAACCCGACATTACTGACCATACATGGGAGGTATTGTT
>CAYNEO010000002.1:14425-146186 GCA_964396245.1 uncultured Ignavibacteriales bacterium | reverse complement strand
CCGACGGTGTTTCCCTCTATATGGAGTACCGGATTTACAACAAAGGCACGAATGTTATCGATAGCTGTTACTTTTCGATTTGGACAGACGGCGACGTCGGTAATCCGGGGGATGACAAATTCGGCTGCGATACACTGTCCAATGTCTTTTTCGGATACAACGCTGACAGTATAGATGCTGCTTATGGAAATAAGGTGCCGGCAGTTGGATTCAAATTTCTCTCTGGACCTTTAGTTCCCGCGCCGGGAGAGACGGCCTATTTCGGTGCTAACCCGGTTGCAGATCGCAAGAATCTCGGTATGACTGCTTTCTGGGCGATCGCTCAAGGTACCCTCTCCTACCCCTACCAGTCGTATTACTACATGCAGGGACTGAATTTCAACGGAAAGCCATACACGTATCTGGGGGATACGATCACGTATACCTATAGTGGTGATCCGGTCACGGGAGTGGGTGATTTGGACCCGTATGCGTACGACAAACGGGCCATGGGCAGCACCGGCCCGTTCACCCTGAACCCCGGGGATAGTCAGTTTGTCCTGCTCAAACTTGCTGTCGGTTTTGGTGATGATAATCTTTCATCGATCACACGCATGCGAGAGATTCTGAATCTCCCGTTCGAGTATCCGACGGCCGTCGAGCAAATATCTGATGCCGACCTGCCACGGACGTTCCGGCTTGGTCAGAACTACCCCAACCCGTTCAACCCGACAACGGTAATTGAGTTTTCTGTGCCTGAACGCGCCGATGTCAAACTTGACATCTACAACATCCTTGGCCGCAAGGTAAAGACTCTGGTCGACCGGGAAATGGCGGCAGGTGACTACACTGTTCAATGGGACGGCACCAACCAATCCGGCCACTCGGTCGCCACGGGGATCTACCTCTATCGCTTGACCGCCGGCGATCACGCGGCATCGAGGAAGATGCTGTTACTCAAGTAACTGCGGGTCTGTCGATTATCGTGAAACTCTCCCTTTGTCGTCCGGCAGGGGAGAGTTAGCCCACTATTCAGCACAAGATTTGTCCTGTTTGTTCCGGCGGATAAAATCGATAGAAATAGTTATATATTTGCTTTTCGGGGGCCGATAAAGGGTATAAAAAGCGATGAATTATGTTACTTTTTTCACATTCATGCTTGACAAGCGCTTAGGGCCAAACCTATATTGGATGGACTAAAGAGTCGTGTTTTTTTAGATAGATTTGTTAAAGTTTTCACAAGCGATATGTGAGACACCCTTGAAATACATTAGCCCGCATACAGTTGGGTAGGTCGTAAGGGAGATAGATATGGCAGAATTCGAACCGAAGGAAAACGAGGTTCAAGCCGACGTTCTGGTCGTTGGCGGTGGTATCGCCGGACTCACCACTGCCGTGGAAACAGCAGAAGTCGGTAAGCAGGTGATTCTGGCGGAACGGCTTCCGTCGGTAGGCGGCCGGGTTGTCGCAATGAACAAGTACTTCCCGAAGCTCTGCCCGCCAACCTGTGGTGTTGAAATCAACTTGAGGCGCATCCGTGTCAATCCCAATGTACGGATTCTCACGCTTGCCGAGGTCGAAAGCGTCAGCGGCACACCCGGCAACTACGAAGTGCAGATTCGCCTCAACCCCCGATATGTCAACGAAAAGTGCACCTGCTGCGGCGAGTGCGAAAAAGTGTGTGAGATCGAGCGCGAAAACGATTTCAACTACGGTCTCGACAAAACCAAAGCTATTTATCGCCCGCACATGATGGCCTATCCGCCGCGATACGTGGTCGATCCCCAATACGCCGGCGATGATCGCATGAAAAAGTGTGTCGACGCCTGCGAGTACGACGCTATCGACCTTGATATGCAGCCGCGGACAATCACCGCCAAAGTGCGCTCGCTGGTCTGGGCAACCGGCTGGAAGCCGTACGATGCCACCAAAATTGACAATCTCGGCTTCGGGCAGTATCCCAATGTCGTCACCAATGTCATTATGGAACGGCTGGCATCTGAAAACGGCCCGACGCAGGGACAGGTGAGCCGGCCGTCTGACGGCAAAGAGATCAAGAAAATCGGATTCGTTCAGTGCGCCGGATCGCGGGATGAAAATCACCTCCCGTACTGCTCGGCTGTCTGTTGTCTCGCCTCGATGAAACAGGCCACATACATCCGCGAGCGCTACC
Organism: uncultured Ignavibacteriales bacterium; assembly: GCA_964396245.1. Taxonomy (GTDB): domain Bacteria; phylum Zixibacteria; class MSB-5A5; order GN15; family FEB-12; genus CAYNEO01. Next base: position 144,034 of record CAYNEO010000002.1, on the reverse strand, counting down.
CCGAGGCCGAAATTCACATGTTCTACATCGATGTCCGTTCGCCGGGCAGAATGGAAGATTTCTACACCAAGATGCAGGAAGACGAGAAGTTCTTTTTCCATCGCGGCAAGGTGGCCCGCATTACGGAAGTCGCTGATACGAAAAACCTGATTCTGGAAGCCGAGAACACGTTGACCGGCCAGATGACCAAAACGGAAGTCGACATGGCCGTGCTGGCCACCGGAATGGTGCCCAACACCGCCGATGATCGGCCGCCGCTGGATACGCCGCTCGACGAGTTTGGATTTATCGCACCCGATACCGGTGTCGGCGTCATAGGAGCCGGTGTCGCCAACCGGCCCGTTGATGTTGCCACCGCACTCCAGGATGCCACCGGAGCAGCCTTGAAAGCGATCACCATCGAGGCGAGGAGGTAATGGTCATGGATACGAAAGTTGGTGTCTATATTTGCAAAGGCTGTGACATTGCCAGGACGGTCGATGTTGATAAGCTGGTTGAGGTAGCCAAAGAGGACGGCAAGGTCCACCTGGTAAAAACGCATAATACCCTCTGCAATCCCGAAGGTGTTCAACTCATCGCCAACGACGTCCAGAACGAAGGGCTGGACCGGGTGGTGGTTGCTGCCTGTTCCTTCAGGGTATTCCCGGAGCTGTTCGATTTCGGCGATAATGTCATGACCGACCGGACCAATCTTCGCGAACAGGTGGCGTGGTGTCATGCCCCTGACGACGAAGATACGCAGATGCTGGCCGAGGACTACATCCGTATGGGAATTGCCAGGGTTCAGAATAGCTCTCTGCCGGAGCCCTATATCGAAGAAACCAGCAAGGATATCCTTGTCGTTGGCGGCGGCGTGACCGGTATGGCAACCGCCAAAGCTGTCGCTGACGCTGGTTACAAGGTTACCCTGGTTGAGAAAGAAGACAAGCTCGGCGGCTGGGCAAGCAAGTACTCGAAGGTGTTCCCGAAAAACCCGCCGTATCACGATCTCGAAGACTCCGGTTACCAGAAACTGGTAGATGCCGTCAATTCGCACGACAATATCACCGTCTTGACATCCACGACCGTGGAGAAGACCAATGGTCAACCGGGCAAGTTTGATGTCAGCCTGAGAAACGGCGATTTAAAGCAAGTAACTGTCGGATCTATCGTACAGGCCACCGGCTGGAAACCGTACGATCCGAGCAAACTCACGCGCTGGGGATTCGGCGTCTCGCCTGACGTCATCACCAATATCCAGATGGAGGAGATGGCATCGAAAGGCGAAATTCTCAGACCATCGGACAACAAACCGATCGAGAGTATTGCATTCATCCAGTGCGCGGGGTCCCGCGATCAGGAGCATCTCCCGTATTGCTCGGCCGTCTGTTGTCGCGTTTCACTGAAGCAGGCCAAGTATGTCCGTGAGAAATATCCGGATGCCAAGATCTACATCATCTATAAGGACCTGCGTTCGCCGGCGCAGTACGAGAAGTTTTACGCCAATACGCAGGAAGACGATGCCATCTTCCTGACCAAAGGTGAAATAGGCGGAGTAACAAAGGAAGACGACGGCAAGCTGGTGGTGGATGTCACGGAGACGTTGCTCGGTGAAGATATCCGGGTCAAGGCCGACATGGTTGTGCTTGCCACCGGTATGGTGCCTACCACCAAGGTGGAAGGCCTGCCGCCGGTGTCCGAGACGGAAGGGGCAGAGCAGCAGGCTCCGGCACAAGCACCTGCCGAGCGCGCCACGACTTCCGACGGCAAGTTGGAAGCTCAGAGCGCCGAAAAAGGCGCCAAAATTCTCAACCTGTCGTACCGACAGGGGACTGATCTGCCGACACTCAAGTACGGATTTCCGGACTCGCATTTTATTTGTTTCCCGTATGAAACTCGACGGACCGCAATCTATGCCGCCGGAGGCGTGCGAGCTCCGATGGACCTCGCAATGAGTGAGAATGATGCCTACGGGGCGGCCCTCAAGGCGATCCAGGCCGTCGAGTCAGTCGCGGCCGGCAAGGCCGTTCATCCGAGGTCCGGCGACCTGAGCTATCCCGAATTCTTCATGTCGAAATGCACGCAGTGCAAGCGCTGTACGGAAGAATGTCCGTTCGGCGCTCTCGACGAAGACGCCAAAGGCACGCCGTTGCCCAATCTGTTCCGCTGCCGGCGCTGCGGCGTCTGCATGGGTGCATGTCCGGAGCGAATCGTTTCGTTCAAGAATTACAGCGTCCGAATGGTTTCGCAGATGATACGATCCATCCATGTGCCGGACGAATTCGAGGAAAAGCCGCGTATTCTCGCATTCATTTGCGAAAACGACGCCATGCCGGCGGTCGATATGGCCGGCATGAAGCGGATGCAATACAATTCCATGATCAGAATTATCCCGCTGCGCTGTCTCGGATCGATGAACGCAGTCTGGGTCAATGACGCTCTTTCGAGCGGCTTTGATGGCGTTTTGCTGATAGGGTGTAAGAAAGGCGATGACTACCAGTGTCACTTCATTAAAGGAAGCGAACTGGCCGAGTACCGGATGGACAACGTTCGCGAGAAGTTGACACAACTGGTGCTCGAAGAGGAGCGCGTTGAGTTCCACGAGCTGGCAATCAACGACTATTCGAAGATCCCGAAAATCTTCGATGATTTCCTCGAGGTCATCGAAACGGTAGGACCGAATCCTTATAAGGGAATGTAAGTCAGGTATAGTCACGGACCTCGAAGTTTCCATGGAAATACAGGAACTTCGAGAGGTCCCTGACTGTGAAAATTTAGTCGATGATCGACTATCTGACAGGAAATATGCTATTTCTCGCCGAATGTGACAGACCTGTAATATGACCCATTAAGTCATATTTCGATATTTGAAATAGCATAACCAATTGCAAAATAGTCGATTATAGAAATTATGCAATGATTTTCATAGACAGGATGGCCCTTGTTATCGGACAAAGTTAATGAATTTTTTCACATTTTCTGCTTGACTACGAGCGGGTTATACATTAATAAATACTATTGATAGCAAAATTTGTGAAAAATATAACAAGCGGACGTGTAACAAGAGTAGTAAATAACCGAGAATTCAGATAATACGACAAATAAGGTACTTTAAGTTTTTTCCAAGAAGCTTAGGGAGACAGTATGGCAGACGCACTTCCGAAAACGCCAAAACTTGACGAGCTCGAAACGGGCCCGTTCCCAAGTTTTGTCAAAGAGATCAAGATGGCTGCCAAGAGGAGCCCGATGTGTAAGGACCTCTTGGGTCAGCTGGAGCAATCCTACGAGGAAAAAATCGGCCACTGGAAGCATGGCGGTATTGTGGGCGTCATGGGATATGGCGGCGGAGTTATCGGACGGTATTCCGACCTGCCGGACAAGTATCCCGGTGTCTCACATTTCCATACCATGCGTATCAACCAGCCGGCCGGATGGTTTTATACCAGCAAGGCCCTGCGCGGACTGTGTGATATCTGGGAAAATCACGGTTCGGGTCTGACTAACATGCACGGCTCCACCGGCGACATCATCCTGCTCGGTACCCGTACCGAGGAGCTCGAGCCGACTTTCGCCGATCTTGCCAAGATGGACTTCGATATCGGCGGCTCCGGTTCCGACCTGCGGACGCCGAGTTGCTGCAACGGCATGGCCCGCTGCGAATGGGCCTGCTATGATACCATGGCTCTTACGTACGACCTGACCATGCACTATCAGGACGAACTGCACCGTCCGGCCTTCCCGTACAAGTTCAAGTTCAAAATGTCGGGTTGTCCGAATGACTGCGTGGCCTCGATTGCGCGTGCAGATATGTCGATTATCGGGACCTGGCGCGATGACATCCAGATGGATCAGGACGCCGTTCGCGAATACGCCGACAAGGGCCTGGATATCAAGTCAGAAGTCGTAGACAACTGCCCGTCCAAGTGTATGGACTGGGACGGCAAGGAACTGCATATTGAAAACTCGTACTGCGTTCGCTGCATGCACTGCATAAACATCATGCCGAAAGCATTGCGGCCGGGCAAAGATCGCGGCGCCACAATCCTGATCGGATCCAAGGCGCCGATCGTCGAAGGCGCACTGCTTTCCTCGGTACTCTTCCCGTTTGTCAAGATCGAGCCGCCGTATGACATCATCAAGGATACGGTTGACAAAATCTGGGATGTCTGGAGTGAAGAAGGCAAGAACCGCGAACGCGTGGGCGAATTCATCCAGCGTGTCGGAATGGGTAACTTCCTCGATGCTATCGAAGTGGAACCTGTTCCTGAAATGATAGCCCATCCCCGTGAAAACCCGTACGTGTTCTACGAAGAGTACTTCGAAGAAGGCGACGAGGACGAAGAGGAAGAAGAGGGCTGAGTCGCCCCGTAACTGGTAAGAAACAAAAGCTGTAAGCATAGAGGTTTATTATGGCAGACGTACAAGAACGGCGGACAGACTTTGGCCCGCCCCATTACGAGCAGTTCTTGCCGCCGACAATCAAAGAAAACTACGGCAAGTGGAAATACCACGAGATTCTCAAGCCGGGAGTGATGGTACACGTATCGGAAACCGGCGACAAGCTGTATACGATCCGTGCGGCTTCCCCCCGTCTGTTGAGCATCGACAAGATCCGCATGTATTGTGATATCGCCGACAAGTACTGCGACGGATACCTTCGTTTCACCAGTCGGCACAACGTCGAGTTCATGACGCCGAAAGAAGAGAACATCGAGCCGATCATCAAAACCCTGGCCGAGCTCGGTCACCCGGTCGGCGGTCTCGCCAATTCGATCACCAGTATCGTCCACACGCAGGGCTGGGTGCACTGCCACTCGGCGGCAACCGACGCTTCCGGCGTCGTAAAGGCTGTCATGGACGAACTCAACGAGTACTTCGTTGATATGAAACTGCCGGGTAAACTCAGAATTGCGCTCGCGTGCTGCCTGAATATGTGCGGCGCCGTGCACTGTTCCGATATCGCTATCCTCGGCATTCACCGCCGCCCGCCGCGGGTCAATCACGAGATGCTGAAGAAGCAGTGTGAAATCCCGAACGTGGTGGCGTCGTGCCCCACCGCGGCCATCCGGCCGGCGATGGTCGATGGCAACCAGTCGGTCGAGGTACTCGAGGAGAACTGCATGTTCTGCGCCAACTGCTACACCGTTTGCCCGTCGATGCCCCTCAACGACCCGTTGAACGACGGCGTCTCGATCTGGATCGGCGGCAAGGTGTCAAATGCGCGTCATGAGCCGATGTTCTCCAAGCTGGCTATTCCGTTCATCCCGAATAACCCGCCGCGCTGGCCCGAAGTCACAACGGCGGTCAGGAATCTGGTCGAGTTGTGGGCCAAGCACGCCAAGAAACACGAGCGTATGGGCGAGTGGATCGAGCGGATCGGCTGGCCGAAATTCTTTAAACTGTCCGGTATCGAGTTCCAGAAAGAACACATCGATGACTTCAAGCATGCCGGACTGACGTTCAAACGCTCGACACATTTAACCTTTTAGGAGGTCGTAAGTGGCCAAGAGTGTTGATGAAATAGCTGACGCCATGTTTAAAATGGTGAAAGAGGCCACCGGGCAGAAGAAGCTCAAACCGATGGATCTGACCAAAGCGATGATAGAAATGTACGGCGACGAGGTCGACAAGAAGCTGTGCAAAAGTGCCATCAAGCAGTTGGTCGATTCCGGACGACTCGTCTACACGTACTTCGGCGGGAGTTTCCTTGAACTGCCCCACCGAGAAGGGGCCGCTAACGATTAACGACACGGTTTCGGTATCGTCGATATGAACAGGAAGATACCACGGTTAATCATCGCCGGGTTATCCGGCGACTCGGGCAAGACGATAGCCAGCCTGAGCCTGACGGCTGCGCTCCGTCGGAGCGGGCTGGCTATCGCCGCGTTCAAGAAAGGGCCGGATTACATCGATGCGGCCTGGTTGACGCGCGCGTCGGGCTCAGTCTGCCGTAACCTGGATACCTATATGGTCGGCGATGATATCGTGTATCGAACGTTCGTTACCCATGCGGCGAAATCGGACCTTGCCATAATCGAAGGCAATCGTGGCCTGTTCGACGGTCACGATGTCGGCGGCACGCACAGCACGGCACAGCTGGCAAGACTGCTCAGGTCCCCGGTGATCCTTGTGGTCGATGCCACCAAAGCAACGCGCACGGTGGCGGCGCTCGTCAAGGGTTGCCAGGCGTTTGACAATAATGTCAATATTGCCGGTGTGATTCTCAACCGGGTGGCCGGACCGCGACATCAGCAGATTGTGTCCGAGTCAATAATGACCTATTGCAATCTACCGGTTGTTGGATCTGTCCCGAAGCTACGAGAGGGCGATGCAGTGATTCCCGGTCGTCACCTCGGGCTGGTACCGCCCACCGAACATGCCGCCGGTTCGGCATATGAAGCGCTTCTGCTGAAAATTGCCGACGAATATCTCGACGTTGATCGCCTTCAGGACATTGCCCGTTCAGCCGACGAACTCGAGGTCCCGGCACTACCGGAAACGGATCGACGTGATCCGGTTGTTAACATCGGTTATTTTTCGGATACGGCGTTTACGTTCTACTATCCAGAGAATCTGGAAGCCCTTGAGAAAGCCGGCGCTGAACTGGTGCCAATTTCCTCGCTGGATACAGCCTCGCTCCCCTCGGTAGATGGTCTGTATATCGGCGGCGGTTTCCCCGAAACGCACGCCGACCGGTTGGTTGGCAATCGCTCGCTGATGAACTCGGTCAAGGAAGCCGCGGAAAGAGGAATGCCGATCTATGCCGAGTGCGGCGGCCTGATTTATCTTTGCCGGTCACTCACCTGGCAGGCGGAACATTACTCCATGGCCGGTGTGTTCCCTATAGATTTGGTCATGTCGATGAAGCCGGCAGGCCACGGCTACTGCAAAATGATTGCCGACCGTGCAAATCCATTCTTTGGAGTGAACGAATCCGTACGGGGTCACGAATTTCATTATTCCGGGCCGGCCGGCAGTCTGCCGGATGCCGACACCTGTCTGCAGGTAAATACCGGTGTGGGCCTGGGAAAGCGGCGCGACGGTCTGCTGTTCAAGTCGACCATGGCATCGTATATGCATATTCATGCCGACGGTGTGCCTCAGTGGGCTCCCAACTTTGTTAAAGCTGCCCGCGCATTCAGCGCATCGGTTGACAGTAAGTCGACCGATGCGACGAATGCCGGCATTGATCGCGGCACAGGCAGAGGTGGAGATAGCAGCGGACCGAGAGGCGAGTTGGCGAACGCGAAAGCAAGGTGGTGAACGACTGGTATTTTCGCCTGTGTCACTTTCATTGAGAAGCGACAGGCGGTTGAACGGTTGAGATGTCCAGCGTTCCATAAACGTACGACGAGAAGGTTGCATCATGGCTAAAGTAGTCAAAAAGAAGAAGAAAGGTCTGAAGGGACTGTCGCGTACCAGCGGTGGTGGCGGCGCCGAGACTTCGGATCTTCGGCCGTATTTTGTAGAAAAGTTGCCTCCGTGCATTCATAATTGTCCCAATCATAACCGGATTCGCGAAGCGTTGATGAAGGTTAACAAGGCAGAGGCATACGAGAAGACGGCCGATCAGGCATTTGAAGAAGCCTTCGATATCTGGATGGAGACATCACCGTTCCCGGCGGTTCTTGGCCGGGTCTGCCCGCATCCGTGCGAGGACGACTGCAATCGCAGTGAACTCGAAGGGAACGTATCCGTCAACGCCTTCGAACGCTACCTCGGTGATTTTGCCCTCGAGAAAGGCCTCAAACCGAAAAAGCTTACCGACGAAAAGCGCGCGGAAAAGATCGCGGTTATCGGTTCCGGTCCGGCCGGCATGTCGTGTGCCTATCAAATGGCGCGGCGCGGATACCCGGTGACCGTGTTTGAAGCATTCCCGAAATCGGGTGGTATGCTGAGATATGGCATCCCGGATTATCGACTGCCTCAGAACGTCCTCGATGCCGAGATACAGCGCATTCTCGATATGGGCGTCGAATTGAAAACTAACACGGTCATTGGAAAAGACATTCCGTACCAGGACCTGCAAAAGGAATACAAGGCGATCTTTATCGGAATCGGCGCGCACAAGGGACTGATGCTCCGTGTCGAAGGCGAGGATGCCGAAAACGTGTACACCGGCACCGAGTTCCTGCACAGCATCAACTGCGGTGAAATGATCGATGTCGGGGGCAAGGTTATCGTGATCGGCGGCGGTGACACCGCTATCGATGCGGCTCGTGTGTCACGGCGCCTGGGTGCCGATGTCACCATTCTCTATCGCCGCACCCGTACGGAAATGCCTGCAATCGATGAAGAAGTCGAGGGCGCTCTTGCCGAGGGTGTCAAGATCGAGTTCCTTGCTGCCCCGCTGGAAATTTATCGCGACGGCGAAAAGGCCACAGGCATGAAATGCCAGCGGATGGAACTGGGCGAACCGGATGACTCCGGACGCCGTCGCCCGGTGCCGATTGAAGGCGACACCTACGATCTGGAATGCCATACAATCATCGCGGCCATCAGCCAGGAACCGGACTTCACCGGCTTCGAGGATCTGAAAGAAGGACGTGACTGGATCAAGACGGATGAGAAATTCCAGACGAAACAAGAGGCTATCTACTCCGGCGGTGACAACCTGAATCTGGATATTGCAGTTACGGCTGTTTTCCACGGTCGCAAGGCCGCCGAGGCCATTCACGAAATGATCACGAATGAGCCGATGAATAAAGAGCCTGATATGCCGCTAATCCGCACCGACAAGATGCAGCTCACTTATTACGAGGCCAATCAGCCTGGCTCTGTTACCGAGACGGAAGTCGAGGAGCGGCTCAAGGCTCTTGATACCGAAGTCAGCAAGACGCTGACTCAGGAAGAAGCCGTAGCCGTAGCTAAACGCTGCATGAGTTGCGGCCTCTGTTTCGACTGTGGAACATGCTGGAGCTACTGCCAGGACAACGCGATCATCAAGCCGTTGGTGAAGGGCGAACCGTATAAGATTAAGATGGAATTTTGCAAGGGCTGCAAGAAATGTGGTGAACAGTGCCCCTGCGGATACATCGAAATGCGATAAATGAAAAATTACAGTAGACAAACATATAGAAGTAACAACTCAATTAGGAGGACTTGATCATGCCGATATTCGAACACGGCGAAATAAAGATCGAAGTCGACGAAGACGGTTTCATGCAGGAACCGGAGCAATGGAATGAGGAAGTTGCCAAGGCTCTGGCCACGACCGAAGGCGTTGAAAACCTGACCGAAGAGCACTGGAAACTGGTAAACTATCTTCGTGAATATTACCTGAAATTCGGTATTGCTCCCATGATTCGGAAGCTCTGCAAAGAGACCGGCTTCCCGCTGAAGAAAGTATACGAACTGTTCCCGTCGGGACCGGCCAAGGGCGCCTGCAAAGTCGCCGGACTGGCCAAGCCGACTGGCTGCGTATAGGTCACAGGATTAACATGCAGGTCCGGGGAACGACGATTTTCTCCGGACTTTTTTATGAGAGTGCGTTTTCCGGAGTGCCGGTACCGAAACCGACACGCCAAGAAAGCCGGGATGGACCATGGTTCAGGATCAACTGAAAACGAGTAAGGCCGCGATTGTTCGCCACTGGCTCGACCTGATTTTTGCAAGTTACCCGAACGAGACGAACCGCTTTCTCCGACGCGAGAAGGACCGGTTCCAGAACCCCGTGGGGCATACGCTTATCAGGGAGACCGAAGTGCTCTTTGATGCTCTTCTCGAGAGCGAAGACATCAACGCCTGTTGCGAACCGATTGACAATATTGTCAGAATCCGTGCCGTTCAGGACTTCGCACCGTCACAGGCCGTGCATTTTGTATATTTGTTGAAGCGTGCGATCAGGGACGAACTTGGCAAACTGCATTTGGACCTGTCGTTGGTTCAGGAATTGCCGGAGATCGAGACTAAAATCGATCAACTCGCCCTGATAGCGTTCGATTCATATATGCGGTGCCGGGAAAAGATCTCTGAGATCAGGATCAATGAGATCAAGCGCGCATCGGCCGCCTATGACCGGATGCGGGCTCAGCGACTCGAGCCGGCGCCCGACCAACTAATCAACGAAATCAACACGATCACTCAGAAGAAGGGAGGAGACGGTTCATGAAGGCCCTCGTTCCCCTTATAGCGGTGCTCGTTCTGATCGGAATAGTCACTCTGGGTGTAGCGGGATTCGGCTGGACCTATGTCTTCGGCATCATTATTCCCTATATCGCTATAGCCACTTTTCTGATTGGTTTCGTGTACCGAATCATCAAATGGGCCGGATCCCCTGTGCCATTTCGTATCACCACGACGACCGGGCAGCAGAAGTCGTTGCCATGGATAAAGTCGAACAATCTCGAAAGCCCGCACAACATCTGGGGCGTGATCGGTCGCATGGCCCTCGAGGTACTGTTCTTCCGGTCGCTCTTCCGCAATACCAGGATGGAACTCAAGAATGGTCCCCGGCTGGTCTACGGAAGCACGAAATGGCTCTGGGCAGCCGGTCTGGCATTCCACTGGTCTCTGCTGGTTATCGTGATCCGGCACTTCAAGTTTTTCGCGGAGCCGGTCCCCTCGTGGGTACTCGGACTGCAGAATCTCGACGGCTTTTTCCAGGTAGGTCTGCCGATTATCTACCTCACGGACATCATCGTCGTCGTGACGCTGTCTTATCTCTTCCTGCGTCGTGTTTTGATTCCGCAGGTAAGGTATATCTCCCTGCCTGCCGACTATTTCCCCCTGTATCTCATCGGGGCTATTGTCACGACAGGAATACTGCTTCGCTATTTCACGAAAACGACCCTGATCTCGGTCAAGGAACTGGCAACCGGCCTGATAAGCCTCCATCCAGTAGTACCTGCCGGGATCGATACCATGTTCTTTATCCACCTGTTCATGGTCAGCATCCTACTGGCCTACTTTCCATTCAGCAAGCTGATGCATCTGGGCGGCGTCTTTATGAGCCCGACCAGGAATCTGGCCAACAACAATCGCATGCGTCGACATGTCAACCCCTGGGATTATCCGGTGAAAGTACACACCTACGAGGAGTACGAGGACGAATTCCGGGAAGTCATGAAGGCCGCCGACATGCCAGTGGAGAAGGAATAAACAATGTCTGACGGACCCAAGAAACCTGAAGAACTGGCGCAGATTGATCACCATCCGCCCCGTAAAGACTGGATGCACACTCCGGCGCAATTCCGGAAGGGCACCTACAATTACGGGGCCAACCCGGATAAATTGAAATATCTTGGGCTCCCGTTCCCTCGGAAATTCCAGCCGATGGACGAGGATTGGAACCTGCCGGAAAACTGGCAGCAGATCATTCTCGAGGGAATGCGCGACCGCCTGAAAAAGTACCGCTCCTTTCAAATTTTCATGGACGTGTGTGTGCGGTGCGGCGCCTGCGCCGACAAATGTCATTATTTCATCGGTTCCGGCGATCCAAAGAACATGCCCGTGCTCAGGGCGGAGCTCCTGCGTTCGGTCTACCGTAACGATTTCACAACCGCCGGCAAGATCCTCGGCAGCATTGCCGGCGGTCGCGAGCTGACGGTCGATGTACTCAAGGAGTGGTTCTACTACTTCTATCAGTGCACTGAGTGCCGTCGGTGTTCGGTCTTCTGCCCGTACGGAATCGATACGGCCGAAATCACCATGATGGCTCGCGAGTTGCTCAATCTGGTCGGACTGAATATCGACTGGATTTGCACGCCGGCCGCTAACTGTTTCCGGACCGGCAACCACCTCGGTATTCAGCCGCACGGATTCAAAGACAGTATTGACTTTGCCGTGGATGAACTCGAGGAGTTGACCGGCGTGCGCGTCGAGGCGCCGATCAACAAGAAAGGGGCCGAAATCCTCTTTATCGCACCCTCGGCTGATTACTTTGCTTCGCCCCACTATTACACGCTTCTCGGATACCTGGCCCTGTTTCATGAAATCGGCCTGGACTACACCTGGAGTTCATTCGCGTCCGAGGGCGGTAATTTCGGTCTGTTCCATTCGTACGAGACGATGAAACGGCTGAACGCGAAAATGTACATGGAAGCGAAGCGGCTAGGTGTGAAGTGGATTCTCGGCGGCGAATGCGGCCACATGTGGCGCGTCATCCATCAGTATATGGACACGCTTAACGGGCCGGCCGATTTCCTCGAAGTGCCGATTTCGCCAATAACCGGCACGAAATTCGATCACGCCCGTTCGACCAAGATGGTCCATATCATGGAGTTCACCTCTGACTTGATTCGCAACAACAAGCTGCAACTCGACCCCAGTCGTAATGACCATTGGAACGCGACGTTCCACGACTCATGCAACCCGGCGCGGGCCATGGGGCTGATCGAGGAACCACGATATGTCATTCGTAATGTCATGAACAATTTCCACGAGATGCCCGAGAACACGATCAAGGAGCAGACCTTCTGCTGCGGAAGCGGTTCCGGTCTTGGCACCGACGAAAACCTTGAAATGCGGCTGCGCGGCGGTTTCCCGAGAGCCAATGCCGTGAAGTATGTAAACGAGAAAAACGACGTGAACATCCTTCTGTGCATCTGTGCCATCGACAAAGCCACGCTTCCGCCGCTGCTCGAGTATTGGGTGCCCGGCGTGGAGGTCGGAGGTATTCACGAAATGCTGGGCAATGCCCTCATCATGACCGGTGAGAACGAACGCACGACAGACCTGCGGGGTACGCCGCTGATGGGAAAGGAGGTTAAGGAAGAATGCGAGACCGTGGCAAAATCATAATCGGCCTGATCATCTTCCTCGGCCTGATCTCTTTCCCGGTGTGGTACAATTTCGCCAAAGGAAAGGCGACCTATGTACCGGAACTGGCAAAGCCGGTCAAGGGTGAGGAATGTGTCAGGGATACGGCTTATATGAAAGCCTATCACATGGATTTACTCAACGAGTGGCGTGATGTGGTGGTGAGAAACGGTGACCGGTTCTATGTCGATGCCTCCGGGCATCGCATCGAGCGCAGCCTCAGTAACACCTGTCTCGACTGCAATGCCAACAAGGAGCAATTCTGCGACCGGTGTCACACTTTTATGGGTGTGGATCCGTACTGCTGGCAGTGTCATGTCATCCCGAAGGAGGCCGGCAATGCCACTCAATAGAAGAAATTTCGTCAAGCTCGCGGGGCTTACCGCGGTCGGACTGGCCACCGGGAACCCGTCTAAGGTCCTCGGCCAGGATCCGAAGATCGACCTCGCGCCCGATAAAGAGCCATTGGTCGCCAGTCGGTGGGCCATGGTGATCGACCTGCGCAAGTGTCGCGAGCACCCGGATTGTACCGATTGCGCGGCCGCCTGTAATAAGGTGCACAATATCCCGCAATTCGACAACCGCAAGGATGAAATCAAATGGATCTGGAAGGAGCCATTTGAACACGTCTTCGAAGAACAGGATTACGATTACCTTGAAGAAAAGGTGAAAAAAGCGCCGGTACTGGTGCTCTGTAACCACTGCGATAACCCGCCCTGTGTCAGGGTCTGTCCGACCCAGGCGACGTGGAAGCGCGAAAGTGACGGCATCGTCATGATGGACTGGCACCGATGCATCGGTTGCCGGTACTGCGTTGTCGCGTGCCCCTACGGCGCCCGCAGTTTCAACTGGCGTGACCCCAGACCATTTATCAAAGAAATACAGGAAGATTTCCCGACCCGGATGCGCGGCGTGGTCGAGAAATGTATTTTCTGCGATGAACGGCTCGCCAAGGGACAGATACCGGCATGTGTCGAAGCCTGCAAAAACGGTGCGATGACTTTCGGAGATCTCGAAGATTCCGAATCAGAGGTCCGTCGATTGCTGGCCGAGAATTATGCCATAAGACGCAAACCCAGTCTCGGGACTCTACCCCAGATCTACTACATAGTGTGAGGTCATCATGATTGAAAAAGCACTGAGTGGAAATAAAGGCTACTGGGGTTGGGTAGCGTTCTTGCTGGTCCTTATGGGCGTCGGGTTCCTGTTCTACCTCAAACAGTATCACTTCGGGCTCGCCATTACCGGGTTGAGCCGTGACGTTGTCTGGGGATTCTATATCGCCCAGTTTACGTTCATGGTCGGTGTGGCGGCGTCGGCGGTAATGGTCGTGCTGCCGTACTACCTGCATAATTACAAGGAGTTCAGCAAGGTCACCATCTTCGGCGAATTCGTCGCTATCGGTTCGGTGATCGTCTGCATGACCTTCATCTTTGTCGATATGGGTCAGCCGTTCCGTATTCTCAACGTATTTCTCTATCCGACGCCGCACTCCCTGATGTTCTGGGATACGGTAGCGTTGGGCGGTTACCTGGTGTTGAACGTGATCATCAGCCACATCACGCTCGGGGCCGAACGCAAGTCGATCGCTCCGCCCAGATGGATAAGGCCGATTATCATCCTGTCTATTCCATGGGCTATCAGCATTCATACCGTGACGGCTTTTCTGTATGCCGGGCTTGCGGCCCGCCCGTTCTGGCTGACTGCTATCCTGGCGCCGCGCTTTCTTGCTTCGGCATTTGCGGCCGGTCCGTCACTGTTGATTATCCTGTGTCTCATCCTGCGGAAATACACGAAGTTCGATGCGGGCTACAACCCTATCCAGAAGCTCGGCTTGATCGTGACCTATGCCATGGCCGTGAACGTGTTTTTCGTCCTGATGGAAGTGTTCACCGCCTTCTACTCCAACATACCGGAACACGTTACTCATTTCGAGTACCTGTATTTCGGTCTGGAAGGTCACACCATCCTCGCTCCCTGGATGTGGATATCGGTGATATTGTCGATCGTCTCGTTGATCATGCTCCTGGTTCCAAAGATCCGGCACAACCTGAAGTGGCTGGCGGTGGCGTGCGTGGCCGTATTTGTCGCGCTGTGGATCGACAAGGGACTCGGTCTGGTTATAGCCGGTTTCGTCCCGAGCCCGCTTGGAGAGGTAATCGAGTACTGGCCGACCTGGCCCGAGTTCCTGATTTCGGTAGGCGTGTACGCGTTCGGTGCCTTAATCGTGACGATACTCTATAAGGTCGCGCTCTCGGTTCGCGGGCAGATCTATGAACACGGGTATGTCGCGGAAAAGCCGAAGGATATCGTCGAGCCGACCGGTCAGCACTGAAACAGAAATGGAAGATGGCCCGGTAGAGAATGATCATCGCCGGGCTCGATGAAAATAGACGGAGGGACCGCGCAACGGGCGGTCCCTTCTACGTAGAGAAACATGAAGAAGTCTGATTTTGTCATCATCGGCGGCGTTGCTGCCGGACCAAAAGCCGCGGCTACGCTTGCGCGTCGGCTCCCGGAGGCGTCTATCACGCTTTATCAAAAGGAAGACGAGCTGTCCTATGCCACCTGTGGCATGCCGTTTTTCGCCTCCGGTGAGATCAGCGGCTTTGAGGAGTTGCTGAAAACCGCTTTCGGTGTCACGCGCGACGCCGACTTCTTTCGCTCGTCACGCGGCTTCGAAGCCGTGACCGGCGCCGAAGCCGTCCGGATTGACCGCGACCGAAAAACGGTTACCGTCAGAATGCTGGCGACCGACGAGATATTCGAGCACCAGTATGATAAGCTCGTACTGGCGACCGGCGCTCTGCCCAACATGCCGCATTTCGAAGTCGGCGATAGTCCGTTTATCCGGTCATTCACCCGCCCTGAGGATGCCCGGGAATTTCGTAAGGTGGCCGAGAAGGGGCAGATTGGCGAGGTGGCGATAGTTGGCAGCGGTTTCATCGGTTGTGAACTTGCCGAAGCTGTCACCGACATGTGGGGCATAGCCGCAACCGTTATCGAAAAAGAAAATCAAATACTCCCGTATGTCCTTGACCCTGAAATGGCCGCCATCGTGGAGCGAGACATGTCCCGGCGGGATATTCAGGTCTGGACCGATTGCGCCGTGGAGAAGATCGAGTTGGGTGAAGACGGTCGCCCGGTAGTTCGCACGTGCGACCATGATCCGATAGCCGTCGACTATGTCTTCCTCTGTGTTGGCGTGCATCCGAACGTTGACCTGGCTCGCGAGGCCGGTCTCGAGATCGGTTCATATGGTGGAATTGTTGTCGATGACACCATGCGGACCTCCGATCCTGAAATTTACGCCGGCGGAGACTGCGTGGAATCGACTCATCAGCTGACCGGTGGTACGCTCTACCTGCCGATGGGATCTATCGCAAACAGGCACGGCAGGGTGATCGCCGAGAATCTTTCCGGTCACGAGACTCGCTTCCCGGGTGTATTGGGTGCATGCATCCTGCGGATGTTTGACCTGAATGTCGGCTCGGTCGGCTTGAACGAACGGGCTGCGTCCGCAGCCGGTCTGAAAACAAAAGCCGTCTGGGGATCATTCACCGATAAGCCGGACTATTTCCCCGAAGCTAAGTCGTTTGTTCTGAAAATGGTCTACGACGAGCGGACTGATGCTCTCCTTGGTCTGCAGGCAGTCGGAGCCGGAGATATTTGCCGGCGAATCGATGTATTCTCATCGTTCCTCCAGAGAAAAGGTGCGGTTGAGGACCTGTTTGACTTCGAGCAGGCGTACGCCCCGCCGTTTTCCGAAGCGCTTGATCCCTTGCATCATATGGCCGGCATCGCCCGCGCCCTGCAACGAGGGATGAATTTCGTTTCGCCGGATGCGATTCTCAACGGGGCCGACGCGGCAATCTTTGTCGATGTACGCGAACCGGATGAGATCGAAGCAGAATCGTTGTCCAATATCGCCGGAAATCGGGATAGCGAGATTATTGCCGTCCCGCTGAACTACCTCAAGGGTCGGCTGGCCGATATCCCGAATGGAAAACCCCTGGTTGTTTTGTGTAAGAGAGGTGCCCGGGCGTACCAGGCGGCGGTAATTTTGAAAGCCGGCGGATACAAAGATGTAAAGGTGGTTGGTGGGGGCTTGCAGGCTCTCCTCTAACAGGGTATATTTGGTCGTGAAAGTCCAGAAAGGAAATTGCGGATAATGGCAGTTGGCCAGTGGTATCTGTGTGTGGTCGGGATCAATCACCGATCATCGACGCTCGAACAACGCGAACGGCTCCAGATCGGCAGGGAAGAGATCGCCCGGGCGAACGCCATTCTCAACGCGCTGCCCACGGTGAAAGAGTCACTGGTGCTCTCTACCTGCAACCGGGTGGAGCTGTACTTTGTTGCCGATTCGGACCGCGAACCTTTCTCCATAGCCCGGCTTTTCTTCCGGGAATTCAAAGGTCAGGACATCACTGATCTGAAGGACAGCTTCTATATCCGCAAGAACCGGCACACCGCCCGTCACCTGTTCCGGGTTACGGCCGGTATCGACTCGATGGTGATCGGCGAAAACCAGATTGTCGGTCAGGTCAAGGAAGCCTACAGTTCTGCCTGTACGCTCAAGAGTGCCGGGAAAGTCCTGCACCGCCTGCTTCACCAGGCCTTCCGCGTCGGTAAGGAAGTGCGAACAGATACCGAGATGGGCAAGGGCGCCTGCTCGGTCAGCAGTGCCGCCGTCGACCTGCTGAAAGCCCGACTTGGTGACACGGAATCGCCCGTCGTGCTGTTTGTGGGAGTCAATCAGATGATCGCCCTCGCAGCATCGAACCTCACCGCATCCGATGGCGGCCGCTTCATATTCGCCAACCGGACCCTGTCAAAAGCTGTCGCTCTGGCCGAGAAGTATAAGGCCGAAGCCTTCGGGCTTGATGAACTTCCCCGATTGCTGTCGCGTGCTGATATCGTGATTTCATGCACCGGTGCCCCGCACTCGGTAATCAGCCGTCAAATGATTGATGATGCGGCGGGGTCGCAGCCGGACCGAAAGCTGTTCATCGTGGACCTTGCGGTGCCTCGAGATGTCGAATATGACAACGGGACAAATCCTCTGGTGGAGGTCCATGACCTCGAAGCCATCAAGCAATTTGTCAAAGAGCAGCAGGCCCGCCGGGAGCAGGCTATTCCGCAGGTCGAACAGATAATCGAGCGCAAGCTCGCCGAGTTCGTCTACTGGTTCGAGCATGTTCGTTACGAACCACTTTATAACGGACTTGACAATTCATTCGAGTCAATTCGCCGGCACGAGATCAGCGAGTTACTCGAAAAACTGCCCCCGGGACTTCAGGTCGAAGTTGACCGGGCTACCCGACAGCTGGTGGACCACCTGCTGCATGTAAAAGTAAGAACTACCAGGAATTCAGACTGACGGAGATTTGATTTGCCATGGCCAATAAATATCTGCCGATAAATGTGTCCGTAAAGAACAAACCCTGCCTCATTGTCGGCGGCGGTAATGTTGCCCTTCGGAAAATTGAAACGCTGCTCGATTACGATGTCGACCTGACCGTGGTGGCGCCTGAGCCGCACGATAAGATTGAGTTCTTTGCCGGCAACGGCCTGCTCAAACTCGAGAAGCGTGAGTACAAATCTCCGGAAGCAGGGGCCTATGGTCTTGTTATTTCAGCCAGTGACAGTACCGATGTCAACAAGCAGGTACACGACGATGCCCGGGGCGCGGGAGTACTCGTAAACGTCGTCGATAATCCTGCCCTGTGCGACTTTATTTTTCCCGCCGTGGTGAAGAGAGACAGTCTGACCGTGGCGGTGTCGACCGATGGCAAAGCACCGTTTCTCTCCGGACAGCTTCGCATGATACTGGACAACGTCTTTCCCGAACACTGGAACAAGATCATGCAGTACGCCGCGGCGTTCAGGAAAAAGACGCAGGCTCGCTGGCCGGATGATATGGAACAGCGTATGGCCTGCTTCGGACGATTTGTCGAAGCAGACTGGAAGACCATGATAAAGGAAATGAGCGAGGAGCAGATAGAAAGTCAACTCGATCTTATGCTCGAACGCTGAGCATCTCCACACCCCATTATTGGGTTACTTGTATGAGCGAATCCACCGACGGCACTGTTTACCTCATCGGCGCAGGTCCGGGTGATCCCGATCTGATCACTGTCAAGGGCAGGGACTTGCTGTTTGGCGCCGATGCCGTCGTGTTCGATAACCTGGTACCCCTGGAATTGGTCATCCGCCTAAGTGAAAAAGTAGAGAAGTACTATGTGGGAAAGAAGGCGGGCGATCATCCGGTACCGCAGGAGGAAATCGACCACCTGCTGGTCAGACTTGCCCGGGACGGAAAGCGCGTGGCCCGTCTCAAGGGCGGCGACCCATTCGTCTTTGGCCGTGGCGGGGAAGAGGCTCGCTTCCTCAAAGAAAACAACGTGCCGTACGTTGTCGTCCCCGGCATCACCGCCGGTATCGCCGGTGCAGCGTATGCCGGCATACCGGTCACCGACCGGACAAGAGCATCGTGGGTTATGTTTGCCACCGGTCACAAAGCTAAGGACAAGGAGGTCACGTCCGTACCATGGAATTGGGTGTCACAGGGGCATAACGGCACGTTAGTGATTTATATGGGTGTCGGCGAGATCAAGAACATCGTTGAAAAACTGATCGAGGGCGGTATGCCCGCCGACACGCCAAGCTGCGCGATAGAACGGGCGACCTCTCCATCACAAAGAATTATCGATGCTCCTCTGACAGACCTGCCTGATCGCGTCGCAGAAGAAAACGTACAGCCTCCGGCGCTTATCTGTGTCGGCGAGGTTGTCGATTTCAGGGAAGCGGTCGAGTGGTTTTCGAATAAGCCGCTCCTCGGAAAACGCATAATGGTAACCCGCCCCGCCGATCAAGCTTCGGACTTGTACTGCCGGCTCCGCAGCCTTGGAGCAGAGGTTCTTCCGTATCAGACCATTGCGACACGCGAGTATATCGACAAATCCGCCTGGGACCAATGCCATCGAATGCCGGCCGGCCGGAAATGGCTGGTTTTTACGAGTGAAAATGGTGTCAGGTATTTCATGGATCAATTTGCCCGGGAGATGGGGGACGTGCGCCGACTGGGCGAATACAAAATTGCGGCCGTCGGCTCAGGGACATCGCGGGCGCTCGAATCCTACCGGCTCTCGGCCGATTTTATGCCAACCGTCGCCACCGTCGCCGAGTTGGCCGAGCAAATGGCCGCCAGTGTCGAGGTAAACGACACTCTCGTGATCCGGGTGCAGGGCAACCTCTCCGACAACACGGTGGCTGATACACTGACCGAAGCCGGCGCGGACGTTATCGGTTTGACTGTCTACGAGACATATGCGCCGAATTGGCCGGGCGGATTCAAGGAAAAGTTGCTTGCCGAGCCGCCGGACATCATCATGTTCAGCAGCGGTTCGACCGTCGATTATCTCTCATCCCACCTGAGCGCCGAGGAAATTCGCCAGGTAACCCGGCATGCCGATATCGTGTCTATAGGTCCCTCAACTACGCGGCATGCGGTGGATCAGGGACTTGAAGTGACCATCGAAGCAAAGGTACACTCGATTCCGACGATGGTAGAAGAGATGGTCGCTTATTACAGCTCTCAACCTGTCGGGAGGTCATAAGTGAAATTTCCGGTGTCCCGTTCCAGACGGTTGCGCAAGAGTGACGCCATGCGCCGCCTGCTCCAGGAAACGCGCCTGCATCCATCCGACTTTATCTACCCACTCTTCGTAAGCGAGATTATCGATGAGCCTCAAGCAGTAACATCGATGCCCGGCGTCTCCCACTTCCCGGTCGGTATGATTGCAGAAGAGGCCCAGCGTATATACGACCTCGGTATCCCCGGGGTGCTCTTGTTCGGAATCCCGAAGAGCAAGGACGCGATCGGCTCGTCATCACTCCAAGAAAATGGTGTTGTCCAGCGTGCTGTCATGGAAATCAAGTCACGAAACCCGGAGATCCTGGTTATCACGGATGTCTGCCTGTGCGAGTACACCGATCACGGGCACTGCGGCATCATCAAAAATGGCCGGGTCGACAACGACGCCACTCTGGATGTTCTCGCCCGTCAGGCTCTGACACACGCCAACGCCGGAGTCGATATGGTCGCGCCGTCGGATATGATGGACGGAAGGGTTCACGCCATCCGGCAGGCCCTGGACGCAAACGGCTACGAGAATACGGCGATCATGTCATATTCCGCCAAGTATGCATCGGCGTTTTATGGTCCGTTTCGTGAGGCCGCCGGTTCGGCGCCGCAATTCGGAGACCGCAGGGGCTACCAGATGGATCCTCCTAATGCCACCGAGGCGATGAAAGAGATACGGCAGGACATTGACGAAGGCGCCGATATCGTCATGGTCAAGCCGGCCCTCGCTTATCTGGACATTATCACGCAGGCGCGTGAGCGATTCGATATCCCGCTGGCAGCATACAACGTCAGCGGCGAGTACGCTATGGTCAAGATGGCGGCGCGTGAGCGTCTGGCCGATGAACGTCAGCTGGTACTCGAAATCCTGACGTCGATCAAGCGTGCCGGAGCAAATATAATCATCTCCTACCATGCGCCGGACGTCGCCGGGTGGCTCTTCTGACCTGTTCGTTACAATTTCGAGCCGCTACCTGCCGTAACCAGAGCGGGATTTTTCAATATTGACCGCGCCCCCTGCGATTGACTATGATTTCATAAAACCGTAGTCTTTTCCACTGCGACCAAAGCCGCATCATCAGGTCGGAAAGGAGGGTGTCATGCAGGGAGAAACATCGGGTATTCAGTTCTCATGGTCAGATTTATGGAAAAAGGAGGATTACTGGGCTATCTGGATGGGGCTCGGCATTGTCATCGTCGCCATCATTTTCTTCTATTCCAGCAGTACCATCCGCCCCATTGCTATCACACCGCCTCAGTGGGTGAGCTTTGACACGGTGCTTCAGAGCTTCGCATCGCAATGGCTGTGGTATCTCCTGCTCTTCGGGGCGTTCACGATCGTCTTCTCGATCAGCTCGAAAATTATGGGCTTTCGACTCAAGCAGTATGTGCCGGGGTTTATCATTATCTTCATCGGTTCGCTGTGCATCCTGGTCTTCAGCAGTTGGAAATACGCGCATGATTACAATCTCGAGGCCCCGCTCGTCGCCCTGCTGGTGGGGCTGATAATCGGCAATACCGGCCGGCTTCCCAAATGGATGGAGGCATCGCTGCGAACCGAGTACTATATCAAGACCGGAATCGTCTTGCTCGGGGCGACCCTGCCTCTCACATTGATCATTAACGCCGGCCCGATCGCGTTCATTCAGGCCACCATCGTCGCCGTCTCGACCTTCCTGACAATCTGGTTCGTTGCAGTCAAGGTATTCAAGCTCGACAAGCGCTTTGCGGCGGTCCTGGGCGGCGCCGGCTCCGTCTGCGGGGTTTCCGCCGCCATAGCAATCGGCGGATCAGTTCAAGCACACAAGGATCATGTCGCCATAGGAATTTCAATCGTTTCGCTATGGGCCATTGTCATGATCTTCATCCTCCCCTTCGCGTGTCGAGCCCTTGGACTTCCGGCCGGAGTTTCCGGGGCATGGATTGGCACGTCGGAATTTGCCGATGCCGCCGGGTTCGCCGCCGCGGCTGCGATCGGCCGCGAAGCGGCGATCCAGACATACACACTCATGAAAGTTATCGGGCGAGATATCTGGATCGGACTCTGGTCCTTTATCCTCGCCGTCATCGCCTGCTACTACTGGGAAACCGGCCCCGGTGATCTTGGGCCGAAAAAGTCAACGCGGGCTCTGGCCGAGGTCTGCAATCGGTTCCCGAAATTCGTCCTCGGCTTCTTCGCCGCCAGCATCATCATGAGCCTGGTTGCCGCCGGCTACAACACACAGGAATTCAATTCGGTCCTCAAGCCCGATTTGATAGCCCCGATCAAGAACCTGCGCACCTGGACATTTGTCTTCACATTCCTGTGTATCGGCCTTACGACACGTTTCAAGGAACTGCTGCAATTTGGGTGGAAGCCGTTTTACGCATTCACGACGGGTGTGATAGTCAATGTCCCGTTGGGGTATATCCTGTCAACGATTGTCTTCAGGGACTATTGGACGGCAATAAAGTGATTGGCTGAGAACCGCCGCCGGTATCGAATGGACCGTTATTCGAGAGCGGGCGCATGTGTCCTGCGAGTCAGGTACGTGCGCCCTTTTGCATTACCGTAAGTGGTCAGTCGGCAATCTCGACCGTCTCGACACCTTCGATCACCTTCACAACGGCTTCAATATCGGATTTCCAGATGTCGATTCCAACCATCGGTTGACTGCCCCTGACAGTCACCACGCCCTTGTCGGCGTCACACTTCACTTTTACCTGCATCCCTCTGGTTCGCGGTGACAATTTCAACTGTGCCCGAACCTGGCTCTCCAGGTGAATATCGCGAATCATCCTGGTAGTCTGATCATCCTGCGTGAACTCCGGCAACGATACGGCCGTCTCCGCAATCTTCACCATCGATTCGACACTCAGCGTCTCGATATTCATAATGAGGTCGTAGTTCGCATGCTCGTAGTAATCGACGTTGTACAGGAATTTTACCCATTCCTCACGCTGTTGATCGATACGATCGACAAACTCCGTTGCCTCCGCACGGCTGTCGCCGGAGTCCAGCATCCGGTGCTCGATCCGGTACTTCTGGGTTGCATCCAGCCGAATCCGGAACAAACGGGGAATGTCCGAAAGGACGAAACGGCCGATGTTACCGACGTAAACCACATTTCCGTTCGACACCAGGTCCATCAGCGACGCCTTGTAGAGGATGAGAAAGGTGTCCCGCTGTTCTTTCCACCGATCCCATATCACCGGCGGGCGTTTTTCCAGCAGCCCCAGTTTCGAGAGCTCGAACCGGTCGAGGCCGTACTTCTTCCCGTGGTCGATTACATCCTCACGCGATATCGTTTTTGCGTTCAGGCTCGTCGCCAACGCCTCCGTAAAGGTGAAAGTGCGCTGTAGTGCTCCACGTGTGATTGTGATAATTGACATATCTATCTCTCCGCATTCGTTATTGACTCACACCTGCCAAAAGTTACACTATGCATAGCCCTGTTCCTCACGTGATTTTCGTATCCCGATAAGTAACCGCATGATTATCAGCAACGCCATTGCTCCCGCGGCGCCGAGTACGACGATTCCGGCAAGAGAACCAAGTATGCGATGCCCGATAATGGAGTAGACCTGCTTCAGGGCAACAGAAACTCCCGCAAGCAGCAACATGATCGAGAAGAGCAGCCGGATTCCGTAACCGTGAATAAATCTCGTTGCCAGCGCCCCGAATTGTGTGCCGAAAGACGCGCCTATCAGCATAAACGCTGCTGCTATCAAATCCGTTTGTCCGGAGAGCGAGTATATAAAACTGCCATAGCCGGCCATGAACGTCACGCCGAGCAACGAAGTCCCGATTGCGGCCGTCGTGGGCACGCCCACCAGGTAAATCAGGGCCGGCAGCAGAATGAAGCCGCCGCCCACGCCCATGAAACCGGAAAGGAAACCCGCCGCGAAAAATATGATGAACAGCGACCAGAATGAAATGCTCTGGATACCCGATGTCGGTAGTGAGACGAAGGGTCCCAGGGTCAGACCGCGAAACTTGACGGCCGCCGGACTGGAGCTCTTGGGAGCCGACGAGCCTGCCGGTCCACTGGCGGCGTGCATCCGTTCGGCACGCCGAGTCGCAAAGTAGTCGCGCATCACATACGTTCCCAGTCCGGAGAGAAAAACGATATACACCCACCTTATGACCACCCCGGCGAGGCCCATCTCTTCGAGAAAGAAAATCGCCTGCTTGCCGACCTCGACACCCGCTATGGAGCCCAGAATAGACAGCAGGCCGAGTTTCCAGTCAACGTTGCCCATCCGGCTGTGCTTGGCGGTCGCGATGATCGACTGCCCGAATGTCTGGACAAGACTTGTGCCGATTGCCAGCGGCATGGAAAAACCAAAGATATTCAGCAGGGGCGTGATTACCCACCCGCCGCCAACGCCGAAAAAGCCGCTGAGCGTCCCGACACAGAATCCAACCGCGAGCAGCACGACCACACTGAATTCGAGATCGGCGATAGGCAGATGTACCGAGAGAAAATCCAAAGGTTTCCTCGCAGAGTCCGGTTTGCCCGAACTTAACGCAATCGATCGCTGATAAAAAGCTTAAATATCAATTCGGTAATGATGGAAAGGAGAACGGCGATGAAGGCTGTCGCCCCGGTCACGACAACCGCATACAGAATACGATGCTGCTCGTACAGATTGATGAGAAACCGGTCCAGGCCACCGGAGGCATGCAATGACATGGTCGAGTCAGTCGCAGATACAATGGCCAGAGGCAGGAGGGCAAATATGACTGCAAGAAACAATATCGGACCGCGCCGGCGAAGTACATTCGTCATGCGGATATCTCCAATGTTCGAGCCCGTTTGACAGGCTATGCCGCAGCGCGCATTCCGACCGTGCGACCGACACTCCGTGCGTAGACCAGGGCCATGGCCCGGTATAGCATATGCGCGAACTTCGAGTACGGCATATACCACAGGACAAAAAAGACCAGGACAAGGTGCACATAGTAAATGCTGTATGCAAAGTAAGCACTTTCTGCCAGGCGGCCAAACTGGGTCAGCCACCCGGTCAGGAACACGAGAAAGAGCATAATCAGAAACAGCCAGTCTGAATACCCGTTGGCTCCCACGCGGTCCCGGTTCGTGAGCCGTCTTACGATGAGTATACCAGTGCCCACTAACCCTGCAATAGCGCTGGCATTTCCGAGCCACTTGATTGGATGGGAGAGGGGAATAGGCGGGCCGAACTCGAAACCGACCATGGCAATAAGCGCCAGGCCGGCGGTGATCATGGCGCCGATAAATCCGAATAGCACCAGCATGTGTGCTATGAAACGCGCCTTGTTGGTCTTACAGCTGTTGAAATTCCGGTGCGTAAAAACCTCTACCGCCGTCATGAACAGACTGGAGAGAAACCCCGGCCCTTGATGGTTGGGGTCAGCTGTCTGAAGTCCTCGGTAGAATCGTGCCAGCCCGATGAGTGCGAAGAGAAAGATAAGAGCGTTACCGGAAATGAAGAGCCCTTCTATCCAGCCGTGTGGAATCATGTTCTGAAACTCCACCGGGCCGCTCATGAAGCCGAAATCTGCCGAGAAAGTCATCATCATCGCGAAGATGGCGATCATCGGTACCAGCAGCAGCAGCGGCAGGGCTTTTGGCGTTGCCAGCGCACTTCCCATAAAGCGGGGGAAGGCATAGTGCTTGTATATGTAGGTTCGAATAGCCGCGAGGACGTCGCCCGGACGCGCGCCGCGCGGGCAATTCGTGCTGCAGTCATTACACTGGTGACAGAGCCAGAGATCGGGATCACTCATCAGCTGCTCGGTCTGACCCCACTGGGAAAGAATCATCTCCTTGCGAGGGAAAGGCCGGTTCTCCGGCGACAGTTCGCAAACAACGGAGCAGGTGGCGCACTGATAGCACTTTTTGAGTGAATCGCCCCCGGCTTTCTTTACTTCGCGGATCAACCCGAGATCCGGTTCTAGTAAACGCCCTGCAGCCATAGCTTAAACTCCTTCCAAACTGTATGCTATACGCCGGATCGGCCCGGCAGATATGATCTATTCGTAATTATGATAGATTTGTCCACTCTTTCTGTCAAGGCTTTTTCGTTACTTTTTTCACAATGTTTCAAGCGGTTTATCCTATTGTCAAACAGCTTACAGCCATATCCCTATGGGGGATATAGTCGAAACCACCTCTTGCTGGCTGGCCCGGACCACTCAAAAACACGCCTGAAGGGCGGTAATACAGCCTCGACCGCGGCGAAGACAGCCAGAGGTACCGGCCAATACCGAAAAAAGCCATGATTAGGTCTTCTTGGGCAACAGCCGCCGATCGGGAGCGCTCTGCTGGACAGTGGGTGTGGATAAAAGCGACAAACTCAGTTTTATATGCAATCTCGAAGTTCGATTGAGAACGAATAGGGGCATCTTTGTATAATTTAAGTGTCTAATGATATAGCTTTTATATTATAATATAATAAGTTAGCAGAAATGGTCGTGTCGAGTGATTCGAAACTTGTGAAATTTGCCACTTTTCTGTTGACAGGGCTTGAGAAAAAAGTTACATTTTCGACAGCTAAAGTAGTGTAAGAGAAAACGGGATTGGGTGTATTTTTTTCACCGACATTTGTGAATTTTATCACATTCTTCCCGATAAAGCATAGAGAGTAACTACTATAGTGGAAACCTTTAAATAGGAACCAGCCATGGCTAAATCAAATCTGATCCGTCCTCACGGAAGCGACGAGTTGAAAATCCTGCTTCTGGAAGGAAAGGAAAGAGAAGAAGAGCTAAAGCGCGCTGAATCACTACCCAAAGTTGTCATGACCTCGAGGGAAACCGGTGACTTGATCATGATGGGTATCGGCGGCTTCACTCCGCTCGAAGGCTTCATGGGGCACGACGACTGGAAGGGCGTCTGCCAGGACATGAAGATGAAAAGCGGTCTCTTCTGGCCCATCCCGGTCACGCTCTCGCACGATGCCGAGATCAAGCCGGGGACCGAAATCGCCCTGGTGTCGGGCGAGACCAATGAGATCATGGGGACCATGAAAGTCACCGAGTCCTACCAGATCGACAAGGCATTCGAGTGCCAGAATGTATTCACGACTACCGACCCTGAGCACCCGGGCGTCAAGGTGGTGATGGCTCAGAAGGATTGGAACATCGCCGGACCGGTGAAGGTCGTCTCCGAAAGTTACTTCCCGACCGAATTCAAGGGCATCTACCAGCGTCCGTCCGAAAGCCGGAAGATCTTCGCAGAGAAGGGCTGGAAGACTATCGCCGCATTACAGCTTCGCAATCCGATGCACCGCTCGCATGAATACCTCGCGAAAATAGCGGTCGAGGTCAGCGACGGTCTCTACATTCACCAGCTGGTCGGCAACCTCAAGCCGGGCGACATTCCGGCTGAAGTCCGCGTGAAGTGCATCAACACGCTCGTTGACAGTTATTTCGTCAAGGATCGCGTCGTGACCGGCGGTTACCCGCTTGATATGCGCTATGCCGGGCCGCGCGAAGGATTGCTCCACGCCGTCTTCCGTCAGAACTTCGGCTGCACCCACATGATTATCGGCCGCGACCACGCTGGCGTGGGTGACTACTACGGTCCGTTCGATGCCCAGAATATCTTCCATCAGTTGTGGGACGGCGCCCTCGAGTGCAAGATGCTCCCGATCGATTGGACATTCTGGTGCTACAAGTGCGGCGGCATGGCCTCCATGAAGACCTGCCCGCACGGCAAGGAAGACCGCCTGTTCCTCAGCGGCACCGCTCTTCGCAAGGCTCTTTCCGAAGGCGGCGATGTGCCGGCTGAATTCAGTCGTCCCGAGGTGCTGGCTATCCTGCGCGAGTATTACGCCAGCCTGAAAGACGAAGACAAGGTCGAAGTGAAAATGCACGGTCATGCGACCGGTGATGCCAAGAAAAAGTAAGCGTCGACAATGCAAACGACATCAAAACTATACACGACCATATATTTAGGAGGACGCAATGCCTAGTTTTGTGAACCCTGAAAAATGCGACGGGTGCAAGGCGCTGGACAAAACGGCTTGCCAGTACATTTGCCCCAATGACCTCATGGTGCTCAACAAGGAATCCATGAAGGCCTACAACCAGGAGCCCGAGATGTGCTGGGAATGCTATAGCTGCGTCAAGATCTGCCCGGTTCAGGCAGTCGAAGTTCGCGGCTATGCCGACTTTGTCCCGATGGGCGCTCATGTTACCCCGATGCGCAGTACCGACAGCATCATGTGGACGGTCAAGTTCCGCAACGGAATGCTCAAGCGCTTCAAATTCCCCATCCGCACGACTGAGGAAGGAAAAGCGGTTCCGAGCGGCAGCTATGCGACGGCTCACGATGATCTGGACAGCCAGACGCTGGCTCAAGAGCCCGAAGCACTGAATATGTCCGAAGTCTACACCATCAAGTAACGATCAGAAGGGAAAAAGCAAATGGCTAATTTCGAAACCGTAGAAGTCACC
Organism: uncultured Ignavibacteriales bacterium; assembly: GCA_964396245.1. Classification (GTDB taxonomy): domain Bacteria; phylum Zixibacteria; class MSB-5A5; order GN15; family FEB-12; genus CAYNEO01. Next base: position 115,223 of record CAYNEO010000002.1, on the reverse strand, counting down.
ACTGATCTGTTGATTCTTGGTGGTGGCATGGCCGCGTGCGGGGCGGCCGTCGAGGCGTCCTACTGGGCGAAGAAAAACAACCTGAAAGTCACCCTGGTCGACAAGGCCGCCATGGATCGTTCCGGCGCCGTCGCCATGGGACTTTCGGCTCTCAACCAGTATGTCGGCCTCCATGAAGGCAAAAACTCCGTGAAGGACTATGTCGACTACGTGCGCATGGACCTCATGGGGATTATCCGCGAAGACCTGGTGGCCAATATCGCCCGCCACGTCGACTCCACCGTCCACCTGTTCGAGAAATGGGGCCTGCCGATCTGGAAAGACGCCGAAGGCCGCTATGTTCACGAGGGCCGGTGGCAGCTCATGATCAACGGTGAATCCTACAAGATTATCGTTGCCGAAGCTGCGAAGAACGCTCTGGCCGAGGCCAATGGCGAATACTACGAGCGCGTGTTTATCACCGAGCCGCTGATGGACGGTGATCGTATCGCCGGCGCTATCGGTTTCAGCACCCGCGAAAACAAGTTCTATATCTTCAAGGCGAAGGCTACCATCGTCGCCATGGGCGGCGCTGTGCACGTCTTCAAGCCGCGCAGCACCGGTGAAGGCCTCGGCCGCGCCTGGTATCCGCCATGGAACTCCGGTTCCAGCGCCTACTTCACGCTGCGTGCCGGCGCCGAGATGACGTCCCAGGAAGTCCGGTTCATTCCGGTCCGCTTCAAGGACGCCTACGGCCCGGTCGGCGCCTGGTTCCTCCTGTTCAAGTCCGCCGCGACCAATTCCCAGGGTGGAAACTACATGGTCGAACGGCGCCCCGAGTTGGAGAACTGGAAACCGTACGGTCTGGTGAAGCCGATCCCGGCCAACCTCCGTAACTGGCTCGGCATGCTTGACATCATGGAAGGCAAGGGCCCGATCTTCATGCGGACCGAGGAAGCCATCCAGAAGATAGCCAGCGAAGCCGGCGACGAAAAAGCGGCCAAGAAGAAACTCAAAGAGCTCGAAGCTGAAGCCTGGGAAGACTTCCTTGACATGACCATCTCGCAGGCCATCCTCTGGGCGGCCAGTAACGTGGAACCCGAGAAGAAGTCGTCTGAAATCGCGGCCGCCGAGCCGTACTTCATCGGCTCCCACTCCGGCGCCTCCGGTGCCTGGGTCAGCGGTCCGGAAGATCTTCAGACCGGTGACACCAAGAACGACTACTTCTGGGGCTATGCCAACATGTCAACCGTCAGCGGTATGTTCTGTGCCGGTGACGCTTCCGGCGCTTCCTCGCATAAGTTCTCGTCAGGCTCACACGCCGAAGGCCGTATAAGCGGTAAGTCGGCTGTCAAGTTCATCGTCGAGAACAACACCCAGCCGAACGTCGATATGGGTCAGGTGGAAGAGCTGAAGACTCGCATGTTCAAGCCGCTCGATACGTACGAACAGTTCAAGAACGCTTCGACCGATCCGGAAATCAATCCGAATTACATCAAGCCGAAGATGTTCATGTTCCGTCTCCAGAAGATCATGGACGAGTATGTTGGTGGTGTGTCCTCACAGTTCAGCACCAACAAGGCGTCCCTGGAGAAGGCGCTCGAGCTGCTCACCTTCTTGAACGAAGATTCCGAGAAGCTGGCGGCCAAGGACCTGCACGAACTGATGCGCTGCTGGGAAAATGTCCAGCGCCTCTGGCAGGCCGAAGCTCACACGCGCACGATTCTCTTCCGCGAAGAAACCCGCTGGCCGGGCTACTATCGCCGGTCGGATTTCCCCACCATGGACGAAGAGAACTGGCACGTGTTCGCCAACTGCAAGTGGGATCCCAACAAGAACGAGTGGGAAATGATCAAGCGCCCGATGCTGCATGTCTACCCGCAGGCGCAGGAGCATGAGCTGATCGGCGGCTGATCAGGCCGATTTGCATAGATCATCGCATTACAACGCGACTTGACATCAGATATCCTCCGGGCGCGTCAGTGCCCGGAGGATTTTTGTCTTAATGATTGAATTAGTGAAACAAATCACTATATTGGAGAGTAAGAAGGTACGAAATAGAGACTTTTGCAAGGACCGCGATACCGTCGCGAGAACATATGGTTACACCTGAAAATATCTGTCCCCACTGCGGTCGACCCATGAAAAAATGGGTTGCCTCCATGGAAACATCATGGGGCTACCACTTTCAATACGTCTGCTTCAACGATGAATGCCCTTACTACAAGAAAGGGTGGGAGTGGATGAAATCGCACTTCAATCAGAAAGTATCGTACCGCCACCGGTATGATCCGACAACCGGCGAATCCGGGCCGTTGCCGGTGTGGTCGGAAACGGCGCTGCGGGAAGGCATTATCGAAGAAGAAAAAGGAAACAACGAAGAGAAAGGCCAGAAAAGGTCATGAACGAGATAGAACGCTTCAAAGAAGAGGTGCTCAAGAATTATCCGCGCCTGAACGTTAACAGCACGTTTCACTTCGAGTGCCGCCCGGGAATCTCCTGCTTTAATGCGTGCTGCGGCGACGTCAATATCTTTCTCACGCCTTACGATATTGTCAGGCTCAAGAACAGGCTCGGTATTACCTCGCAGGAGTTCCTCGATAAGTACTCTCTATCACCTTTTGATAAAAACTTGAAGTACCCGGTCGTCCTTCTCAAGATGAATGATGACGAGCGCAAAACCTGTCCGTTCGTTGCCGACAGGGGCTGCACCGTCTACGAAGACAGGCCGTGGGCGTGCCGGATGTTCCCCCTTGGCATGGCGTCTCCTTCTGAACGGGAGGGGGATGATGACGGACAGTTTTATTTCCTGCTTCAGGAAAAGATCTGCCAGGGCCTGAATGAGAAAAAAGAATGGACTGTTGGTAAATGGCTCGATGACCAGGGTATTACCGAGTACAACCGCATGGGCGAGCCGTTCAAAGAACTCACGCTGCACCGATTCTTCCGCTCCGGCAAGGAAATGTCGCCACAGAAAATGGAAATGTTCCACATGGTGTGCTACAACACCGACAAGTTTCGAGATTTTTTGTTTAAAACGTCGTTCTTTGATAAATTCGACGTCGATAATGCAACCCAAGCAGCAATCAAGGACGATGATGTGGAACTGTTGAATTTCGGATACAAGTGGCTGCGTTTTGCGCTTATGGGTGAGCCCACCATGAAAGTCAAAGACCAAGCCGCTCAGGCAGCCAGGGAAAAGCTCGCGGCGAAAGTTCCCCCACAGAAACAGCAGTGATCGCGAAAATATATAAGACACAGACGGCCGTCATTGAGGACGGCCGTTTTGCTTTGCCGATTGTTCTTTTTCGCTCAGGCTTATCTGTTGGATAGCATGTCACTGATATTCACTCCCACCAAATCGCCCGAATTGAAATCATACACGAAAGTTGACCCCTTCACGTGAGCTAGCCTGTTGATCTCCTCTGTCCCCAACTCAATGCCAAGTTTGGTAAGAACCATGAGTGCGCTTGCTCTCAATTCGGGGTCAGGATTTTCCAGATATTGGCGAAACACGACCTCGCTGTCAGCGATGCGTGTCTCAAAGTCATCCGGCAGATCGGTCAGGTTCATCAACCGCGCCACCCCGAGACAGACCCCGGCTTCAAAAGGTTCTTCCTTCAAGAACGACAGCAGAATTGGCCCGTATTCTTCGATAAGCGCTGGGGTGCGGAACAGTACTTCGGCAATTGCTTCGGGCGCATACCAGCATATCCCGCCGGATTCATCGTTCATCAGCCACAAGAGTCGCCGCAGGAAAGATCGTACCTTTCCTTCATCATCACGGGCAATGTTCGCAGCGATCAAGCCGATGGCTTCAATTGCCCGCCATCGAATAAGCGGGTCAGCCTCGAAAAGTACAGTGGAGAGTTGTCCCAGCGGATCAGATATTGACCGTGACCATGTGACAAGGCCGTCGATATCCCGCTCTCCAAGTAATCTCAGCAGTTCAGCTTTTCGCCGACCGCGTCTCGAGAGTCGCGTATTTGATGTGTTTTCGTTCGACAAGAGCAGGTTGCCTTTCGTCTGATTCTCCTATCCCAGGGCTACGTCAAGGGCCATCATCACCGCAAATCCCAACATCGTCCCGAGCGTTGCCGAATGGGCATGCTCGCCGCGCTGCGCCTCGGGAACAACTTCCTCGACGACCACGAATATCATCGCTCCGGCCGCGAAGGCCAGAGCATACGGGAGAATCGGTCGAGCGATTATCACCAGTGCGGCGCCGGCCACACCCGCAGCCGGTTCCACGATTCCTGAAAGTTGGCCATACCAGAAGCTCCGAAATCGTCCGAGTCCTTCGCGTCGCAGCGGTAACGAGACCGCCATCCCTTCTGGAAAATTTTGAATCCCGATTCCCAGCGCCAGGGCTATGGCCCCGGCGAGTTCCGCCGACGGCAGCCCGGCAGACACCGCGCCGAACGCCACCCCGACGGCCAGTCCTTCCGGGATATTGTGAAGGGTGATCGCCAGGATCAATAGCGTGGTGCGCTTCCAACTGGTGTGAATACCTTCGGCTTCTTCGATCGGCGCCCGCAGGTGAAGATGCGGGAGGACATAGTCGATCGCTCGAAGGCAGGCGGCTCCGAGCAGAAACCCGACAACAGCCGGTACCCACGACGGAACCGAGCTGCCTTCGGCCATCTCGATTGCGGGTGCAAGCAATGACCAGAAACTGGCCGCGATCATTACGCCGGCAGCGAAACCGAGCATGGCATCGAGTGTCTTCTTGCTCAATTGCTGTTTGAGAAAAACTCCGGCAGCGCCGAGAGCCGTCATAAACCACGTGAAACAGGTCGCCAGAAGTGCCTGCAGAACGGGATGATAGTCTTTCAGTGGTTCGAGCACGTTCATGAAGATTAACCCGTTATACGTATTGTGGTCGATGCGTATGCCCTGTGTACTTGCGCTCGCCCGACCAGGGACCTTCTACCGACGTGAACTTACAATACATCCGGTCAGGAGTAAACAAAAATCCGGGGAGATATACTCTCCTCGAGTTTTAGCGCGCTCGCAGTGAGTTAATCACCCGCGACCGTGCAGCTCGCACGGCCGGCAGGAAACCGCCGATTATTCCCATGATCAGCGCGAAGCCGAGTGCCTCCATAGCAATCTGTGGCGACATGCGGAATGAGAACGCAACTTCGGCAAAAGTCGAAAAATTGGTTGTCGATACTTCCCGGAAAGCCAAAAGATTCGCGAAGAGAATCCCTATGATACCTCCCACAAGGGCAATAATAATTGCCTCCGCCAGGAACGCCGTAAGCACTGATGTCCGGCTGAACCCGAGTGCACGCAGCGTCCCGATCTCCCGCGTTCGGTTGGCGACCGCGGCGTACATCGTAATCATCGCTCCCACAATCGCACCCAGAGAGAATACAATCGAGATTACCGTTCCGAGTACTTGAATGAAATTCGCGAAAACCTCCGACTGCTCGCGATAGTACTGTATCTCCGGCTTCACCTGGAGCGTCACCCGCGGATCACTCTCTATTCGGGACTTGACAACCGGCAGATCATCGGGATTTTTCAGCCGGAAAATCAGCGAAGAAAACACCGGGCGCTGAAAAGCATCCATGAGCTGATCGACGTCCCCCCACACTTCCGACTCGAAGCCGGACCCGTCAGCCTCGAATACTCCAACTACCGTCCACTGCCGCTGCCCGAACCGAACGGTCTCGCCCAATCCGCATCCCACAAAGTTCTCGGCCGCCTTGCGGCCGGCGATAATCTCAGATGTTCCCGGTCGCCACATCCGGCCCTGGACAATTCTCACTTGTGGACGAAGCTTGAGCGACATCTCGTTCACACCGCGCACGGTGATATTGGTTTCGTCGCCGTTCGAGCGTCTTGGCTGATTGATCAAAACCACGAGCTCAGAGGCAAACACCGGCGCCCCGGTGCTGTCGGTCATGATCGCTCTGTCCGCTTTGACAACATCGGCCTGATTGCGATAGATGATAGAAACGACCTCGGTTGAGGCCGCCTGCCGAAGCGCCACCACATTCCCGGGAGTACCCGTCTCGACCAGCGCCTGTCTGAGACCGTTGGCCAACATCAGCACGGCCGCAAAAACGAAAACAACCAGACCGATTCCCAGCAGTGTGAGAAGTGAGGTCAGCCGCCGGGCGAAACTGTTCTTTATGGAATAGCTGATAAGTAAGCTCATCGTAACGACCTAATCGACAGTCCTCAGTCCGTCCACAATCGAGGTCCGCACAGCGCGCAACGCCGGAAACGTCGCCGCTAACAACCCGACAAGTATTGCCGCAACAAACCCCAATATCAAAGTGAGCGGTTCTATCGGAAGGTACGGCAGGAATGCACCGATTTTTGCCTTGATAAGCGGAATCGTGAGAAACGCCAGCCCGAGTCCGACTGCTCCGCCAAGAAAGGCGATCAATAACGATTCGCCAAAAACCAGCCCGATCAAATGGTAAGCGCGAAACCCGAGGGTCTTGAGCAGCGCGTATTCGTTGACCCGCTCACGAGCTGCCATCGCCATCGTGTTAGCCATCACCAGTAGAATCACACCGATAACCAGAAATGAAACGATTCTCAATCCGAGGATAATTTGCCCGGAAAGCTCGACAAACGACAATCGGAAGGCTTCCTCCGTCTCCGTTTTGGTTTCCGCAAGCGAGTTGGCAAACAGCGCGTCAATCTTCTTAGAAATTGCCGAAGATTGCATCGGATCAGATATTTTCTCCACAAACGAACCGACTTGCCCTGCCCGTCCCGGGGTCTCCTGCCGCATGCGTTCGTCAACGTAGTCGTACCGGAAAAACCAGGTTGACTCGTTTACGGTTTCATCGGCGCCGGTATAGATGCCCCGTATGACGAAATCCCAGTTACCGGGATAGATGTCGCCGACAATACGTATCTGATCACCGAGCTTCCATCCGAACCGGTCAGCGAGTTGCCGGCCGACAATTACTGCATTTCGTTCCCTGGTAAATGCTCGCCGCTGGTCCTCGGGTATCTGGTATTCCGGATAGATGTCGAAGTAGGTTTCGTGATCGACCCCGAATTTTGGGAAAAAGTTCTTCTGGTCCACGTAAATGCCGCCGAACCAGATCGCGTATGATACAGCCTCCACACCCGGCACCCGCTCGATCTTTTCCTTGTAGGAAATGGGCATGCTGAACGCGAGGGAGACCGCGCTGCGGCTGATCAAACGATCAGGAGCCGCCGACCGGGAATTCAGATACCAGGCGTCGATCGCACTGCGAATGACACAGAACGCTGTTACGGCGATCGCCACTCCGAGAATAGTAAGAGAGGTCCGAAGCGCGTGACGGAGAGCATTCCGGGAGATCAGCTTGAATACCCTCATGCCGCAACCAGTTCGCCTTTATCGAGTTGTTGGATGATATGAGCCTTTTCGGCCGCGCGGGGATCGTGCGTGACCATCACGATTGTCTTACCGAATTCCTTGTTGAGTTGCGCCAGCAACTCCATGGTTGCCTCGGCTGACACCTTGTCCAGGTCCCCGGTCGGCTCGTCGGCAAGAATGATGTCGGGGTCGGTAACCAGGGCTCGGGCGATGGCAACGCGCTGCTCCTGTCCGCCGGAGAGCTGATTGGGGTAATGATCCATGCGATCATCCAGTCCCACGATGCTCAGTGCCGTTTCGACCTGACGCCTGCGTTCGGCCCGATTCAACCTGGTGAGCAACAGCGGTAACTCGACATTCTCAAACGCGTTCAACACCGGCACGAGATTGTAAAATTGAAACACAAAACCGACATGGGCGCTCCGCCAGCGAGCCAGATTCGCCTCACTCATGCTTGATATAACCTGACCGGCAACAATAACCTCACCCGATGACGGGCGATCGATGCCGGCTACCAGATTCAGTAACGTGGTTTTCCCCGATCCGGAAGGGCCCATAAGGGCCTGGAATTCGCCTTCAGGGATCATCAGGTCTATGTTGCGCAATACCGGTATTTCCAGGCTGTCGCGCCAGTACGATTTGTATACCGACTGTAAATTTACTATTGGCTGTGTCATTGCATATCCTTCGGCGAGCTACCGGGCTACTTCGACCTTATCGCCGGACTTCATCTTGCCCGGGGGAGAGAGCACGACGGTGTCACCTTCACTCAATCCACTCAGGATTTCGACACGGCCCCCGACATTTGTGCCTGTCTCCACCGGCGTGGCCGTGGCAACCGCGCCGGTAACCACAAACACTGTTTTGGAACCGTCGCGAGACGTCACCGCGTCGGTCGGTACGGTCAGCGACTCAGCCTGACCATCCGCTGCCGACGATGTATCTGAGAAGAAATTGACCCGCGCCGACATTTCCGGCAATACGCGGTCATCTTTGTTCTTGAATGCCACCCTTGTTAAAACCGTGGCCCTCGCCCGGTCGGCCGTGGGCACAATCTTCTTCACGTAACCCCCGTAGCGAACGCCCGGGTATGCATCCAGAACAATCTCCGCGCGTTGTCCGGTATATACCCGATATATGTTCGACTCAGAAACATCGGCTTCGACCTCGAGCGAGTTCATGTCAGCCATGGTCACCACTGAGCCTTTCGATGACGCTGCCGAGGCAAACGGAGTGACCATCTCACCGACTTCGGCATTCTTCATCAGGATGGTGCCCGCAAACGGCGCCCGAATGTATGTATTGTCGAGATCCACCTGCGCGACCTTCAGCGCCGCCTCCGCTCCGGCAAGAGCCGCCGCGGCGGATTTGTATGCTGTTTCAGCGTTCTCGAGTTCGACATCGGTGATCGCGCCCGACTTAAAAAGTTCTTTTGCCCGGCGAAAATCCCGCGCGCTTTCCAGCGTGTCCACCACTGCTCGGTTCACCGCCGCTTCCGCCTGCTGAACGAGGGCGACAAAATCGCTGTTGTCCAGACGGGCAATCACGGCCCCTTGAGCCACGGTATCGCCTTCTTCATAGTTGAGCGCCGCCAGTCGCCCGGTAGCTTTTGATGAAACTTCGGCCATGCGCTGAGCAACCACATAGCCGGTAGCGACCAGATCGGCGGCTGCGTCCGAACCCCTGATTATGGTTGCTGTGGCCACGCGCACATTGGTGGCAGGAGAGAGGCTGCTTTTCAGTGCGAAATAGCCGACAACCAGAACTACGATAGCAATAAGCGCGACCAACCATCGCCACGCTCTGCTTCGCGGCCGGTCAATGAACTTTTTGGACTTGTCTATGCGGAGAGCCGAAACATCCGGCCTTCTATTATTTTCATCCATGTTGTTCCGCCTTCTGGCCAGTTTTCCTACCGTATAACCGCAACGCCCCGTCCAGGTTTCCACGGTAGACGAAGATTAGACAAAACACAAGTCCAAAAGTTGCCACCTTTGTCCCGGATACAAAAAGGGCAGGGTGTTGCCCTGCCGAATATACACATCTTTCTCTTGATTTACCAGATGCCCAGTTGATCCTTTGCCAGATCAGAGCACATTTCTTCCGGATTCCACGGCGGATCCCATACCAGGACCACCTGGACTTTCGTTACTCCCTCCAATTCTTCAACTGCCCGGTGTACCTGTGCCAGCAGGATTTCACCGTACGGACATGCCGGGGTGGTAAGAGTCATCTTGATAGTCACTTCCCCCTCGTTGGTAACATCGATATCGTATACGAGCCCCAGATCAACGACACCGATCCGTATCTCGGGGTCCTGAATCGGCTTAAGGGCCTCGATAATCTGCTCTTTGGTCGGTACTGCCAACTGTCGATCCCTCCGCTATTCAGTATCCGTTTTGATCATGATTTTGCTGTTGCCTCCCTTGCCGTTCGCGTAATCTTTGAGCCCCTCGATCAACGTCACCCACGCGAGCAACGCACACTTCACCCGCACCGGGAACTGCCTGACACCCTGAAGTGAACCAAGGTCGCCAAAATCTTCGTCCGATTCATCGATCTCACCTTTGAGCAGCTTCTTGACCTTGTCGGCAATTGCCATCACCTCGTCGAACGACTTGCCCTTGACTGTCTCGGCGAGCATCGATCCCGAAGCAGTCGAAATGGCGCAGCCCTTGCAGTCGATATGGACATCCTTGAGCACGTTGTCTTCGATTCGTGCTTCAACCTCCACCTCGTCACCGCACGATGGATTCGAGCCGGCTGACTTCACATTCGCTTGCTCGACCGGCTTTTTCCCCCGGGGCGATCGGTAGTGATCGAGAATGATCTCACGGTATAATTCATCTAATTCTATCATAAACCGAAATATCTCCTCATCTCGACTAAGGCATCGTGGAGGGCGTCGATATCCGCCCGGTCGTTATAGATATAGAGGGACGCCCGTGCTGTCGCCATTTTCCCCATTACTCTCATCAGCGGCTGGGCGCAGTGATGACCGGCCCTGATAGCAATGCCTTTGGTGTCAAGGAAGGTGCTCATATCGTGCGGGTGTAAATCCGGGTCTGTGAACGATATTGCCCCGCCGCGCTGCGAACTGTCATTTGGTCCCTGGATTTCCAGTCCTTTTATTTCGGACAGCCGGGCAATCGCGTATTCGGTGAGCTCGATCTCGTGTCGCCGGATATTCTCCATACCCAGTCGCTCGAGATACGTGAGAGCGGCATCGAAAGCCACGACATCGGCAATATTTGGAGTTCCGGCCTCGAATTTCCACGGAAGCTCGGCCCAGCTGACGTTGTCAAAACCGACCTGGCGGATCATCTCGCCGCCAAAATTAAACGGTGGCATTGATTCGAGCAGCTCACGCCGCCCCCACAGCACGCCAACGCCGGTCGGACCAAGCATTTTGTGCGAGGAAAACGCGAAGAAATCCACGCCCAATTCGGGCACATTGACCGGCATATGAGGCGCCGACTGAGCGCCGTCGGCGACAACCACCGCTCCTACCGCCTTCGCTCTTTCCGCGATTTCGCGGACCGGGTTGATAGTCCCGAGGACGTTGGACATGTGCGATATCGCTACCAGCTTGGTGCGTCGCGTCAGTAATTTGTCCAGACCGCTCAAATCAAGATACCCGTCAGCGGTGACAGGTATCCGCTTGAGGACAGCCTTCTTTCGCTGAGCCAGCATGAACCACGGGACCATATTGGCGTGGTGTTCCATCTCGGTGATCAGGATTTCGTCCCCCTCACCGATATTTTGTTCTCCCCATGTATATGCGACCAGGTTCAACGACTCCGTCGTGCCCCGTGTAAAAACCACTTCCGCAGTATCAACTCCGCCGATAAACCCCGCCGTATGCCGTCGCGTCTTCTCAAATGCTTCGGTGGCGAGCTCCGCAAGCTTATGGAGGCCGCGATGGATATTGGCGTTCGTATGACGATAGTAGTCACTGATCGCTTCTATGACGACATTTGGCTTCTGAGATGTCGCGGCGTTGTCAAGATATACCAGGCGATTACCGTTGACCTTCTCCTGCAGGATCGGGAAATCGGCCTTGATTGCGTCTACGTCCAGTCCGTTCACTGCCTCGGTCGTCATCGTTTTGCTGTGTGCTTCAGTTGCCATTGTTTCGTTCCGATCTTTCAGGACTGAACTCAGTCCAGCCTGACGTAAATATCATCGCCCTCAACCTTGATCTCGAATGTATCCAGCGGCACAATCGCCGGCGGCGCCGTCACAGCCCCGCTGCGAACGTCGAACCTGGCCCCGTGCCGCGTGCACACAATCTCGTTGCCTTTCAACTTGCCTTTACCGAACGGCTCGCTGTCGTGCGTACACTCGTCAATGAAAGCAAAGTACCCGTCCGGCGTGTGCGCCACGACGAATCTCGTGAAATCGACCTCGAACGACTTGAAACCGCCTTCAGGGATTTCTTCTGTCTTTGCCACCTTCACAAAACCGGCCATATTTCCTAGATATCCTCCAGCCGGTCCATGACGAATTCGGATATCCGTGCCTGCAGATCGCTCGGGAGCATCTTCAATGTCGGCTCCGTAAAGCCCGACACAATCATGCGCACGGCCTCATCACGGTAAATGCCGCGGCTCGTCAGGTAGAAAATCTCCATGGGGTCGATCGGCCCGACCGTGGCGCCGTGCGAGCAGGTGACATCTTCGTTAAGTATCTCGAGTTCCGGAATCGTATCTGCCTTGGTGCCTCTATTCAGCAACAGGTTCCTGTTCTCCTGGTACGCCCCGCACGTTTTCGCATGCTGGTCGATTCGGATAAGTCCCGTATACGCCGAGGTAGCCCGATCACGCAAAACTACCTTGAAGTCGATATTCGATGTCGTTTGTCCATGGGCATGATGATGAAGCGTATGGCTGTCGAACTGCTGTCGCGCCGAGCCAAACGCAAGGCCGTACATCCTGCTGTCAGCGCCGGCGCCGTTCAGGATCACGCCGAAATTATGCTTGGCCAGCGACGCCCCAAATGCCAGTGACATTGTCAGCATCTGCGCGCCACGCCCAATCTTTGCGCGGTGTGTCAGGTACGAATTGGTCGCTTTCGCGTGACGTTGCACCGACACATATCTCACATTACTGTCTTCAAGTCCGAAAATCTCGACAACACCGTTGCTGTAGCTCAAGCCGTCATCGAAGTCCGATGATCCGCCGCCGTATTCATCAATAATCGTCGCCTGCGCGTTTCGCCCGACAATTATCAGCGTCCGCGGGTATACTGAACTGTGCGCAAGACCGGCTTCCCGCAGCAGGTGGATTGGCTTCTCAATCACCGCATTATCCGGGATATACATAAAGATTCCGTCGTTCCAGAGCGCGCCGTTCATCGCTTCGAATTTACCCGTTGCTTCGTTAACGATCTGGTACAGGTACTGCTCGACAAGGTCAGTACGGGTCTCCACTGCTTCCGAAAGCGGGCAGACCATCACGCCCGTGTTGAGCAGGGGAGTGACGCCGTAGCGCAGGATTTCACGTCCGCCAAAATCGACCACGAGGCCCGCCAGGCGGCCGTCATCGACATGCTTCTGCTCCAGCTTGACCACTGAATCATAACCGTTCCCGAACGACGTATCTCCGGTTTTTACCGGTTCAACGAGAAACTTAGCCGGATCGGTGTACCGCCACAGATGCAGCCCGCGACGGGGGAGAGGGGCGGCGTTGAACGCTTCGCGCGAATCAGCTCTGCGCTGTCTCAGCCAGACCGGACCCCGCCCGAGTTGCGGTGCGATTTCCGGAATCTCATATATGGTTTTGGTGTCCTCAATCATGTCAGCCAATCGAACCTTCCATTTCAAGTTCAATCAATCGGTTTAATTCCACCGCGTATTCAAGCGGCAGCTCTTTGGTAAACGGCTCCATGAAGCCGTTGACAATCAAGAGCCGTGCGTCGTCCTCGCTCAGCCCGCGGCTGGTCAGGTAGAACAACTGTTCCTCGGCCACTTTTGACACGCGAGCTTCATGTTCCACTTTCACCAGGTCGTTATCGATTTCCATCGTCGGGTAGGTGTCACTTCGGGCGTCCTCGCCGATCAGCAGCGCATCGCATTCCACCGATACCTTCACGTTGGTTGCATTCTTATGGATTTTCACGAGACCGCGATAGGAAGCGCGCCCGTTGTCTTTTGAAATGGACTTGGACGTTATCCTCGACGATGTATTCGGCGCGGCGTGGATAACCTTGGCCCCGGCATCCTGGTGTTGATCGACGCCGGCAAACGCCACCGAGAGAATCTCCCCGCGGGCGCCTTCGCCAACCAGCTGGATGCACGGATATTTCATCGTCAGACGCGAGCCGAGATTACCGTCGACCCATTCCACGGTGGCATTCTTGTATGCTGAGGCCCGCTTGGTCACCAGATTATAGATGTTGCGCGCCCAGTTCTGAATGGTCGTGTACCGAATGTATGATCCCTCGAGCGCAATCAATTCCACCACCGCCGAGTGAAGCGAATCGGTCGAATAGACCGGAGCGGTACATCCTTCGATATAATGAACCCGGGATCCCTTATCCGCGATGATAAGCGTGCGCTCGAACTGTCCCATATTTTCCGCGTTGATGCGGAAATACGCCTGAAGCGGTATTTTCACATCCACTCCCGGCGGCACATAAATAAACGATCCGCCGGACCACACAGCCGTGTTCAGGGCCGCATACTTGTTATCGGTCGACGGAATCACCGAGCCGAAAAACTTTTTCACTATCTCTTCATGCTCTCTGAGCCCGCCGTCCATGTCGAGAAAAATCACACCCTGTTCGGTAAGATCTTTGCGCATCGAATGGTACACGACCTCGGACTCGTACTGGGCCGAGACACCGCCAAGGAAGTTCTTCTCAGCTTCGGGAATACCGAGCCGATCAAACGTCTTGCGAATATACTCAGGGACATCATCCCAGGATTTTCCCTGCTCGGCTATCGGCTTCATGAAATAATAGATATTTGCAAAGTCGATCTCGCTCAGAAGCTTGGTGTCTCCCCACCGCGGTGTTGGCTTGGACAGGAAAATATCCAGTGCCTCGTGACGCCGGTCCGCCATCCATCGCGGCTCATGTTTCATTTGCGAAATCATCTCGACTACTTCATGGCTGATACCCCGGGCGCCCTTGTGGAAGTAATCCACCGGATCGCGAAACCCATACCTGGACTCGTAGTCCGTATTTAGCGTCGAGAGATCTTTTTTCTGCTGTTCGGCAGCATCATGTATCTTCGTTTCAGCCATATTTACACCCCTGCTTTCTGGGCGACTTCGTCACTTACCCAGTCGTATCCCTGCTCTTCGAGCTTCAACGCCAGGTCAGCGCCGCCTGACTTAACTATTTTGCCGTTCATCATGATATGCACAAAGTCCGGCTTCACGTAGTTGAGCAGACGCTGGTAGTGCGTTACCAGGAGGACGCCGTTGTTTTCATCGTGGAATCGGTTTATCCCGCCGGCGACCGTTTTCAGGGCATCGATATCCAGTCCGGAATCAGTCTCGTCCAGAATCGCCATCCGCGGGTTCAGGATTGCCATCTGGAGGATCTCGATTCGTTTCTTTTCACCGCCCGAAAACCCGTCGTTCAGGTAGCGAGTTGCGAAATTGTGATCGATTGACAGTGCATCCATCTCCGATTTCAACAACTTCCTGAAATCAGACATGTCGGCATCCTTGCCGCGATGCGATTGCAGGGCGGCGCGAAGGAAATTGGCCACCGTGACCCCGGGTATCGCCATCGGATACTGGAACGCAAGGAACAATCCCGATCTCGAGCGCTCATCCGGAGCCATTTCGAGAAGATCCTCACCGGCCAGACTCGCTTTGCCTTCGGTAATCGCGTAAGACGGGTGACCCATCAGCGCCTGGGAAAGCGATGATTTTCCCGACCCGTTCGGACCCATGATCGCGTGAACCTCGCCCGGTCTGATAGCCAGCGAGACACCGGCCACGACTTCTTTTCCCTCCACCTTCACGTGGATGTCTTCGAAACTGAACAGTGGCTGCTTATCGGACATCGCTTTCCATCCTTCTTCTATTATTTGTTCACCGCGCCCGATTCCGCGGACGCTTCTTTATCTGTATGTATGTCATCTTCTGCCGATTCGGACTCAAGCCACATATCCAGGCTGCGAACACCCGTATTGCCGCGGCGCTCCAGGCTGATCGGCTTGCCCGATATCAAATCCTCGATGGTCGTCTGAGAGAGGAAATGACGGATATATCCCGCCAGTCCGCCGAGCACTTCGTGCACCGAGCAGTTCTCGATATGAACGCACTTGTCCATTTGTCCCGTGTATTTCTTGCAGTGGTCCGGGTTGATAACCGGACCGCCAAGCGACGTTATGACTTCGTAGAGATTGATTTCACTCGGATGCCGCGCAATGCTGAACCCGCCGCCGCGACCGCGCTCGGCTACCACCAGCTTTGACTTCCGCAAAACCGACAACAGCTTGGAGGCATATGGGACTGAAATTCCCTCCATCTCCGCTATCTCGGAAATCGACAGCTGTTCGTCTGGTCCCCGTCTGGCCAAGGCAAGCAGGCATCTGAGTCCGTATTCATCAATAGCTGAAATTCTCACGTCTTTACTCTCTCTAGTAGACTATTGCCATCTATTATGTATTTTATACAAATACTTTACCTTTTTGTAAAGTATTTTCTTTAACTACATCTCGAAAAAAATGTTCCCCTTGGCCGACAGCGTGTTACGGATTTTTTTGGGCTAGATTTCGTATTCTTGCTTGCCAGAATCCGGGCAGGTCATATCTTACCGTTTGCTACCGAAATCAAGCTGGCTTACAACAACTTAACGGGAGCCTCAGACCGCGTGCAGCTCAGCCACGTTATTGCCCTCGCATTTGCATTGGCTTTTGATGCTTTTGCTGTCGCCATCGCAGTCGGCGTCAGACTTGGCAAGCTCGAAAACTGGTCCATTTTCAGGCTGTCTTTTCACTTTGGGTTCGCCCAGTTCGGAATGCCCATTATAGGCTGGCGGGCGGGTGAGTATGTTTACCGATGGATCGGACCCGTCGGAGAATATGTGGCTGCCGCCGTGCTGTTTGTTCTCGGTGCGCGATTGATCTGGGAACAGTTCAATCCGGAACAACGAACCTGGGAAGGAGACCCCACAAGAGGATTCAGTCTGCTTGTCCTGATGTTCGCGACTTCCATAGATGCTCTCGGTGCGGGTCTCTCGTTGGCCCTTGTCGGGACCGACATTCTTTATCCCGCAATTGTCATAGGAGTGGTGGCGGCGGCGATGACCATAATTGGCCTCGCCTTCGGGCGCACTATCGGTCTAAAATTCAGTCGGGCGGCAGGAGTGTTTGGCGGTCTGATTCTGATAGGTCTCGCTGTGAAGACGGCTTTTCTGTAACGTGAGGATAAGGGGGGCGCCGTTAGATACTAGGTCCGTGGAGAATTAGCCCGCCGGTGAATCTCTTCGCGCCACTCGGCATCCGGGTCGATTCCTTTCGAAACCCAGTCGATGCCCACTTTTTCCCAGTTTGTGACTGTCGTGCAGTCGAGATACCGCTCCCAGTCGTATATATCGCTTTTCAGGGCAATGCGTTTGAACTGAATCGCCAGAGTGGTATTCTTCACAATGACAACCGAGCGCGACATGCCTTCACTCCTGTACAGGCGCTGTCCTTTTTCAAAAGCTCCCTGCACGTCGGGCGAAATCAACTCAAGCTGACGCATGTCAACGAATACGCCGAAGCCGGGCGGAATGCGCGTGAGGATATCACTTGATGCCTCAAGCCATTCAGTCATCTCGTCAACGTCAATGTCTCCGGCGAATGTCAGCCGTAATCCGTACGGAGTTTTCTCTATTGCGTACGTAAACCGACCCCCAGTCGGGATTATAATACACTCTCATGCATAGTATCGTCTGAAAAGCCGACCGACTTAAGCCTACTTTATCCGGACATAGAGGTTGTGCCGACGGCCGGTTTGCCGTATCCTTAAGCGACATCTGCCAAAAAGAGGTTGCCGTGGAACCCTGGATGTACTATGTTGTGAAATAATTCACAGGCACATGTCTGCTTAAAGGAAAAAACGTTTTTATCATAGAGTGAGACTGTCATGAGAGAACTGTTGTCAGGCAACGAAGCGGTTGCCCGAGGGGTCTACGAGGCCGGCGTTAAACTGGCCGCCGCCTACCCGGGCACGCCCTCCACAGAGATTCTCGAGACTCTGGCCGAACGCTATCGGTCTGTATATTCCCAGTGGTCCCCCAATGAAAAAGTCGCCTTCGAGGTCGGCATCGGAGCGTCGATAGGCGGGGCCAGAGCGCTCGTGACGATGAAACATGTCGGCGTCAATGTCGCCGCCGACCCGCTGATGACTTTCTCGTATACCGGAGTCAACGGCGGATTTGTCCTCGTTTCGGCCGATGATCCCGAGATGCATTCGTCCCAGAACGAACAGGACAATCGCTACTACGCCAAATTTGCCCAGATACCCATGCTCGAACCGTCTGACAGCCAGGAAGCCAAAGATATGGTTGTCACGGCTTACGAACTGTCCGAGCTGTTCGATACCCCGGTGCTGCTTAGACTGACTACAAGGATATCCCACTCCAAGGGAGTGGTGGAGTTGAGTGAACCGGTCGAAGGACCTGATCGGAAGTTTGTCAAAGACCCCGGCAAATACGTTATGATTCCTTCCAACGCCCGCGGCCGTCACGCTGTCGTCGTCGAGAGGCTGGAAAAACTTCGCAAGTTCACGGAAGAAACTCCGCTCAACTCGGTTGAGGATAATGGATCAAAGATAGGAATAATCACCGGCGGCGTGGCTTACCAGTATGCCAAGGAAGTAGCTCCCGATCTCGACTATCTCAAGCTCGGCATGAGCTACCCATTGCCGATGGAGAAGATCGGCGAGTTTATCCGGTCCCACGAAAAAGTCATCGTTGTCGAGGAGCTCGAGCCGTTCTACGAAGAGCAAATCAAAGCGGCCGGCTATGACATTGCCGGGAAGGAATTTTTTGGCCCGCTTGGAGAGCTTTCTCCAAAACGCGTCGCCGAGGGGCTTCATCTCGCCGGAGTGATCGGCGAAGTTGCCGCTGCCGTTATACCGCCGGCCGACAACATGTTCCCCCGTCCGCCGGTACTCTGCCCGGGCTGTCCTCACCGGGGCGCTTTCATGGCCCTGCGAAAACTGAAAGTGACCGTCACCGGCGATATCGGTTGCTACACCCTTGGCGTCCTCAAGCCGCTCAACGCTCTCGATACCTGTATCTGCATGGGGGCGTCAATAGGCAACGCCATCGGCATGGAACGCGTGCAGGGATCCAGGAACGGAACCGTAGCGGTAATCGGTGATTCCACGTTTTTCCACTCGGGAATAACCGGCGTCCTCGATGCCGTCTACAATAAAAGCAACGTGACCATTATCATCCTCGATAATCGCGCCACCGCCATGACCGGAGGCCAGCAGCATCCCGGAACCGGCAAGACCCTCATGGGCGAGGACGCTGTTAACGTCGAGATCGAACCGTTGGTGCGCGCGCTCGGCGTCCAGAATGTCCGCACACTCGACGCCTACGATTACGATGCCGCCATCGACACGATCAAGGAAGAGATGGAGAAACCGGGCCCGTCGATCATCGTCACTACGCGTCCGTGTGTGCTCATGCCGAAGCGCATCATGGATGAGCCGTATGTCGTGGATCTCGATCTCTGCAACGGGTGCGGTGCGTGTTTCCGTGTTTCGTGTCCCGCGATAGCCGCCTCCGATGAAACCAACAAGCACGGTCATCCGAAGGCGGTCATCGATACCACACTCTGTACCGGATGTACTCTTTGTGCCCAGATCTGTCCGGAGGAAGCTATCGTTCTGAAAAGTCAATTCGTGAAAGCATAGGTGACATCCATGGATAACAATGAATATAATATTCTCATTGTCGGAGTCGGCGGGCAGGGAGTCTTACTTGCCAGTGAGATCATCTCCGCGGTCGCGATGGAAGGCGGTTTCGACGTTAAAAAATCCGAAGTCCACGGAATGTCTCAGCGTGGTGGCGTGGTAACGTCACATGTGCGAATCGGCCCCAAGGTTTATTCGCCGATCATCGGGTACGGCCGGGCCGACATCCTCATGGCTTTTGAGCAGGCCGAGGGACTGCGCGCCATTGACTGGATGAAAAAAGACGGTGTCGCGATCATTTCGACTACCACCCTGGTGCCGGCCATCGTCACTTCGTCGAAGCAGTTCTCCTATCCGGAGGACCCGATTGCTGATATGCGGAAAGTCGCCGATCACGTGATCGCGGTACAGGCCGACCAGATAGCGGCAGAGCTCGGCAACCCCAGACTGGTCAACACCATTCTGCTCGGTGTCGCATCCAATTACCTCCCGTTTGAGACGCAACTCTGGCAGGAGATGATCAAGTCGAAAGTAAAAGCGAGATTTGTCGACATAAATCTGACCGCCTTCAAACGCGGCCAGGATATCAAACTCAATCTGGTCGACGCCTGAATGACACCGGAGGCGATGTGGCTGAGTACTTACTCATAATCAATCCCGGCTCAACATCTACCAAGACCGCACTTTTCGACGGCACTCAGAAAGTATCCGAGGACATCTGCCGCCACGACCCACAGGAGTTGGCAAAATTCGATAACGTCGCCGACCAGTTCGATTACCGCATGAAGGAAATTGACCGGTGGATCGAGTCACTCAATATCGAAGCCGGCGATATCGCCGCGGTGGTCGGCCGGGGAGCGCCGCTGAAACCGCTCGAGGGTGGTTGTTACGGTATCAACGATCAGATGCTCGATGATCTTCGCAACCGGAAATATTCCAACCACGCCTCGAACCTCGGCGCCCTCATTGCCCATCATCTCGGTCAGCGTTACAACGTTCCTTCGGTCATTTCTGACCCGATCACCGTCGATAACTTTACCGATCTCGCCCGTGTGAGCGGCGTTCCCGAGATTCAGCGAAAATGCCGTTCGCATGCGCTCAATATCAAGGAGATCAGCCGGCGTGAAGCGGAAAAACTGGGCAAAAAACTGGAAGAGGTCAATTTCGTCACCTGCCATATGGGCGGCGGGATATCGGTGGCTGCTCTGCAGGGCGGGAAGATCCTCGATGTCAATGACGGTTTGCTCGGGATGGGACCGTTTTCACCCGACCGCGCCGGCGCGCTCCCTATTGGCGGACTTGTCAAACTGTGCTTTTCCGGCAAATACACCGAAAAAGAATTGACTGACAAGCTTTCCAAGAAATCCGGTCTTGTGGCCTACCTCGGCAAGGCCGATCTTCGTGAGGTTGAACAGATGATCGACGGGGGAGATGAGAAGGCCGCGCTTTATTTCAAGGCGATGGCGTATCAAATCGCCAAGGAAATCGGAATAGCCGCGGTGGTTTTGAAAGGTGATTTTCAGGCTATAATACTCACTGGCGGCATGGCCAATTCCGAGCGCCTCGTGAGCGAAATCAAGAAATATGTCGCCTTTCTCGGCAAAGTCACGGCGGTGCCGGGTGAGTTTGAGATGGAAGCGTTGGCCGCAGCCGGCGTTCGCTATCTTTCCGGACAAGAAAAGCTCAAAACATATTAACCGATACATTTCGGAGTCGAATGCCCATGGAAATGGAACCCATTCATTCGTCTGACCGGTTGATCGAACGCGCTATTGCGATCGCCGGCGAAGGGCGCAAAAAACGCGTAGCGGTCGCCGCGGCGCAGGACGCCGACGTCATCGGCGCGGTTGCGCAGGCGCAGGCTGACGGTTTCGTGTCGGGCATTCTGGTCGGTGACAAAGCCCGTATCGAACAACTCGCTGGCGATAACG
Organism: uncultured Ignavibacteriales bacterium; assembly: GCA_964396245.1. Lineage (GTDB taxonomy): Bacteria > Zixibacteria > MSB-5A5 > GN15 > FEB-12 > CAYNEO01. Next base: position 94,104 of record CAYNEO010000002.1, on the reverse strand, counting down.
GAACCGATATAAGCTTCCTCGAAGTAATCGACCGTCCCGATATCACTGAGGCAGCTCACTTCGCCGTCGGATTGGCCTCGTCGGGGAAGGCCGACGCTGTCATGAAAGGTTTTCTCCCGACTTCAGCACTGCTGAAAACCGTTTTGGACAAGGAATACGGCCTGAGGGGAAGGGAGACCCTGTCACATTGTGCCGTGCTCGATATCCCCGGTTATCATAAACTGCTCAACTTCACGGACGGTGGCATGGTGGTGAAACCGGATGTCAGCCAGAAACTGGATATCCTCGAGAACGCTATCCTTGTCGCTCGAGCCCTGGGACTCTCACCTGTGAAGGTCGCCGTCTCATCGGCTGTTGAAAGTCCTTCGGAGCGTATACCGCACACCCTGTCCGACATCAGTGATATCGTTCCGGCGGCGTTGGACCGGTTTGACGACATCGCCATACAGGCGCCGATTCCTCTCGATGTTGCTACCTCGAAAGGAATTGCTGCGGCTCATAATCTCGAGGGACCGGTTGTCGGTGACGCCGACATCTACCTGGTAGATTCCATCGAAGAGGGCAATATCGTTGCCAAGTCGCTCATCCAGTTTGCGAGCGCAGTCTTTGCCGGCGTTATTGTCGGCGCGCGAGTGCCTGTCTCGCTTGTGTCGCGGACCGATACGGTCAAGAACAAAAAAGCGTCGCTGGCACTGGCGTGCGTGATAGCCGATTACTACGAGCACCATGACGTGTGGGACGAGGGAGGTGATCGATGATGGCGCAAGTGGTTATTCCTGAAGTCCACACTTTCGGACATATCGCCGCCAGGGCAAAGCGGGCCACGGCCGGAAATCGTGTCAAAGCCGCCCTCGTAGGTGAATCCAGTCCGGACAGTCTGGAGGCATTCTTTCTGGCGGCAGGCGAGGGACTCATAACGCCTACACTGATCGGCAAAGAGACCGCATTTCGCGAGGCGGCCGGGGAAGACAGAATCAGCCTCGAGAATCTGGCTTTTATTGATGACGCCGAGCCGGAGTCATCGGTAAGAACAGCAGTTTCGATGGCGCGCGACGGCCAGATAGACCTGATTGTCGCGGACGAACTCAGCACGAGGCTGATGGTGGAGATGCTTGCCGACAGGCAACTCGATCTGGTCGTCAAAGGCCGCACCGCATCGCATGTCGCCGTTCTGCAACCAGCGACATATGCCAAACTCCTTCTGCTTTCGGACAGCCTGATTAACCCCCAACCAGACTTGAAAGCAAAGCTGGCGCTGATCGACAATCTGGCGCGTGTGTCAGAGTCAATCGGCATCGGCAAGCCCCGTGTGGCGCTGCTGGCCGCGGTGGAAGTGATCTATCCCCAGATGCTCGTCACGACCGAGGCGGCTGTAATATCAAAGATGGCTGATCGCAGACAAATCAAGGCCGCGTACGTCGACGGACCGCTTTCGTTCGATGTTGCTATCGATATGCCCGCGGCCGTCTCAAAGGGTATTACATCTTCCGAAGTGGCCGGGCAGGCTGATGCATTTTTGGCCCCGAATATCGAAGTGGCCCACGGAGTATATTGCGCCATGAGTCTGTACTGCGATTGTCCGGCGGGCGGTGTCATCGTGGGGACGCGCGTACCGGTCGCCGCCGCATTCAGATCAGATACGGTCGAAAGTCGATACAATTCGATACTCCTCGGCATTCTCTCCCGTTGAATGTCGACTCTGTGGCCGCTCCTGTAACTCTGCTGTTAATAACGGGATAATTGACCCGACCGGCCGCTTTTACTGCGCTTGCGCCACCGGTCAAACTTTTCTTGACTGATGGCTTTATCTTACATATTATCAACTGATTACGTGACTGAGTAAGACTCGAATTAGGGGTAAATTTTGATATACGGCGTCATCATAGCGGGCGGCAGAGGCGAACGCTTCTGGCCGCTGTCTCGAATCAGACGGCCCAAGCAGTTTCTTCGGCTCACCTCCAACCGGACGATGCTCGAAGAAACCATCGACCGCATAAAGCCTCTCGTTTCGCTGGAGAACATTCGCATTGTGACGGGCGAATCAATGACCGAGCACATTCTCAATGCGATGGATTACATCAGCCACGACCATATCCTTACTGAACCAATCGGGCGAAATACCTGCCTGGCTATCGGTTTGGCCGCGACTCATTTGATACACAACGACGAACATGCGGTTATGGTCGTGCTTTCCTCCGATCATCTGGTCCGTCCGGCGGAGAAGCTTCTCAAGATCATTCGTGTCGGCTGTTCGATCGCCTCTATCGAGGATTACCTGATTACCATCGGCATCATGCCCACACGGCCGGAGACCGGTTACGGTTATATCAAGACGGGCGATATCTATCGCGCTGAGGATGATTGTAACGTTTATCATGTGGCTGGCTTCACCGAGAAACCAAAACTGGTTGTGGCCCAGGAGTATTACTACAGTCGTAATTACCTGTGGAACAGCGGAATGTTTATCTGGTCCGCCAAATCTATTCTCAGGGCCATTGACGCCTGTCAGCCGGAGACCGGCGAAGCCCTGAGAGAATACGGGAAAACAATCGGCACGGATCAGGAGGTGGAGGCCCGGCGGGTACTGTATGAGCAGGCAACACCGATCTCGATCGATTATGCCGTCCTGGAAACTGCAAAGAACGTCCTTGCCTTGCGTGCTGATATCGTCTGGGATGACATCGGCAGCTGGCACTCGCTGGAGCGCATCCGCGACAGAGACAGCGAAAACAATGTTTTGGTTGGAGAAACGGCTATCCTGGAAACCTATGAGACTACGGTGTATAATGAGGGAGAAGGCATTGTGGCGTGTCTCGGTGTCTCGGATCTCGTTGTGGTGAAATCCGGCGAAATTGTGCTCGTGGCTCACAAGACCAAAGTCGGCGACTTGAAACAACTCCTCGCGCAGTTGGCTGAAGATGAAGAAAAGTCGAAATATCTATAAACTTCTCCTCGTGCTGATTGGCCTCGCACTCGTCGGTGGGTGCCTGGGACAGAAGAAAGCCAGCGAGGAACAGCCCCCTGCCCGGGAGAAGCCGGAGATCGACAGTCGCGGATACGACCCGCTTGAATTGCCCGCCGACCGGCAGGTTATTCCCAAAGAGGATCCTCGCGGCGGGGTGATACAGGGCAAAGGCGCCCTTGTCAGCACGGTGGAACAACCTCCGGACACCAGCGCCGGGGAAAGGGCTGAAATCCCGGTCGATATCGACACCCTCGCCAACCAGACCTACCGTGTTCAGCTCTTCACCAGCAAAGTCTACGGCGAAGCTCGGCGAGCGGAGACCGTTGCGAAAGAGATATTTGACCGCCCGATTTACCTCGACTACGAAGTCCCTTACTATAAGCTTCGTGTCGGCGACTTCGCAACTCGCGAGGCAGCGGAAGATTATCAACAAAAGGCTAAATCGGCCGGTTATGCCAACGCCTGGGTCGTGCTTGTTATTGTCGATGTCAAGGAAGCGCGGCCGATGTACGAAGAATTGCCCGATGAGATGATGCCGGATACGATTATCCCGGGCAGCGATCAGGTCCCTCAATGATAGATGAGCGCATCGTAAAGATTGACCCAAAATCGCCGGACCGCGCCCTCATTGATCGGGCGGCCGGTCTTCTGCGCGACGGCGCCGTCGTCGTCGCGCCTACCGAGACTCGCTACGGCCTGCTTGCCAGGGCGGATTCTCAGCAGGCGCTGGACCGATTGTATCGGTTGAAGAATCGGCCCGTTTCCATGCCCACGGCGATTTTCGTTGGAAGCATCGACGAGATGGCCGGGCACGCCGAGATGAACACTGTTGCCGAACAGGTGGCGGCGGCGTTTCTTCCGGGTCCTCTGACATTGATTCTTCGAGCACGAACTCCCGGAAACGCCCCTGTGGTCGTAGCTAGTAAAATCGGTCTGCGAATTTCATCGTCGCCGGTTATCGCGAACCTCGTGGACGCGTGCGATTTTCCATTGTCAGCTACATCCGCAAATCGTTCGGGCGAATCGGAAAGTGTGAGCGCCGAAGACGTCGCCGCAGTTTTCCCGGAAGGTGTAGACCTTATTCTTGATGCCGGAAATCTCGAGCTGCCTCCGTCGACCGTGGTGGACTGTTCGGATGGCGAGGTTCGGGTTCTTCGCGAAGGGGCCATATCGCGTGAACAGCTCTCGGCCGTTGTGCGAAAGGTGAACTGTTGACCCAGGGAAACGACAAGACATTCGTGATACTCTTTGTCTGCACCGGAAATACCTGTCGTTCTCCCATGGCGGAGGCCGGCTTGCGGGTGCTTTTATCGAAAGAGCGGCCGGGTCAATTCAGAATTGTCTCGGCGGGAACATCGGCCGCCACCGGCTACCCGGCGACAGCATACGCGCAGGAAGCGGTCAAACTCTGGGACGGAGATTTGTCACAGCACAGTTCCCAACCCCTGACCCGGCGCTTGATCGAGGAGGCTGACCTTATATTCGGTATGACTCCGCAGCACGTGCAGGAAGTTCTTTTTCTTGATCCCGCAGCCGGAGACAAGACCTATCTGCTGAAGAACTTTCCCGACCACGACCCGGACGGGGAAGGGGTGGATGATCCGATCGGCCAGTCGCTGGACAGGTACAACGAGACCTTTCTCGAGATAGCCGAATACCTGGGCAAACATCTGCCTGAGATTGTAAAACTCATAGATGAGAAACAGAAAGATGCCTGAACATTCCCGGCTACAAAAGTTGTTCCTGGCGCTTGTCTTTCTGGCCGGGTTGTTTCCCTTTGTATATTTTCTGTGGGTGCAGATAGGTTTTGCCCAGGAAGACCCCGCGGCCGTCAGTGTGACGCCGGTTCAAGAGCCGAATTTTGATCGCTATATCGAGAATGTCGCTTTCGGCGTCGGTGAAAAGCTGTTTTTTGACATCAACTACGGATTTATAAATGCCGGCTCGGCCACGATGGAAGTTGAGCGGCTGATTGAATACCAGGGTCGCCCCTGTTACCAGATCGTTACCCATGCCGGGTCGAACAGCTTTTTCTCGAATTTCTACCGCGTGGATGACCGCATAGAGTCTATTGTCGATGCTCTCGGCGTCTTCTCGTGGCGATTTTCGAAAAATCTTCGCGAGGGGAATTACCGGGCTGACAACACTTACAGTTTCGGACAGCGTGAAAATGTAGTCTATTACGACGGGGATACCGTCGATGTCGGAGCTTACGTTCAGGATGCGCTCTCGACCCTGTATTACGTCAGGACGCAGCCACTGGAAGTCGGCAAGTCGATTTACGTGGATAATTTCGTCGACGGTAAGAAATATCACCTTGAAGTTCAGGTTCTGAAGAAGGAGACGATTTCTGTTGACGCCGGAACCTTTGATTGCATTGTCGTCGAACCTCTGAGCGAAAACGTGGGAGTGTTCAAACAAGAAGGACGACTGAAGGTCTGGTTGACGGACGATTACATTAAGATGCCGGTCCTGATGAAATCCAAAGTCGTGGTTGGCTCGATCTCAGCCGAACTCACGGATTTTCAACTCGGCGAGATCTTTGATTACTAGCGTCGGTGCGGGATCGGATTGTGAATTCCCTCAATTACATATCCGGCCGGGAGACTTCTCCCGTTACTCCGTTTCCCGGGTGCGCGGGGACACCTGGACTACTTGTAGATAATGATGGCATAGGTGCTCATAGAATTGGATTCCCATGGAGTTGAAGTATGGCGAAGTTGATAGAATGTGTTCCGAATTTTTCTGAAGGGCGTCGTCCTGAAGTCATTGATGCAATATGTGACGCCATTACATCGGTCGAAGGCGTAACCCTGCTCGACAAGGAGATGGATGCAGACCACAATCGTGCGGTTGTGACGTTCGTCTGTCATCCATCGCTGGCTGTCGAGGCGGCTTTCCGCGGTTACCGGAAAGCGGCCGAACTTATCGATATGCAGACCCACGAGGGTGAACATCCGCGCATGGGCGCCTGCGATGTCTGTCCGTTCATCCCCATATCGGAGGTAACCAGCGAGGACGCTATCGAATTGGCCAACAAGCTCGGCCAGAAAGTCGGCGAAGAACTGCAGATACCGGTATACCTCTACGAAGAGGCCCGTACGACTCCCAAGCGTCGTAATCTCGCCAACGTTCGGAAGGGTGAGTACGAGGGAATTCGCGATACGATAGAGACAGATCCTGCCCGCAAACCGGATTACGGTCCGGCAAAGATGAACCTCAAGGCGGGCGCGACGGCTATCGGCGTGCGGTTCCCGCTCGTAGCGTTCAATGTCTATCTCGATACCAACAAGAAATCCATAGCCGATAATATCGCTGACGCCGTGCGCAGTCTTAAAGGCGGCTACCGTTTTGTCAAGGCGCTCGGATTCGAAATCAAGGAACGCGACCAGGTGCAGATTTCCATGAACCTGGTCAATTATACCAAGACGCCTATCTTCCGCGTTTTTGAAACCATCAAGAGCGAAGCCGCCCGGTACGGCGTTAATGTCACCTCCTCGGAGGTGGTCGGACTCCTGCCTAACCAGGCCATCGTCGATGTTGCCGATTTTTATCTGCGGCTGGAACATTTCAGCAAAGACCAGATTCTTGAAGAGAAATTGACCTCGGTGGGATCAGCCGGAACGGCGGCCGCCGGTGGCGACAGCTTTTTCGATGAGGTAGCCTCATCATCGCCCGCCCCCGGCGGAGGTTCGGTGGCGGCCGCTGCGGGCGCTCTCTCGGCGGCATTGACGGCTATGGTCTGTCGGCTCACTGTCGGCAAGAAGGCCTATGCCGAGGTGAAGCAGGAGCTCACCGAAGTGCGCGACAAAGCTGATAAATTGAGAGACGAGCTCCAGCACCTGATAGAAGAAGACGAGGCGGCGTTCAGCGCTGTTATGGCTGCCTTCAAGTCACCCGACCGGGACACGATACTGGAAGGCGCTACCAGGCACGCCGCCGAGGTGCCGCTCAAAGTAATGAAAAAGGCGCTCGAAGGTCTGGAGCTGGCTCTGGTCGTCGCCCGGAAGGGAAATGTCAACTCTGTCAGCGATGCCGGTGTGTCCGGCTTGATGGGGCAGGCCGCAATTGAAGGCGCCGGGTATAATGTCCGGATCAATCTGGGCAGTCTCAAAGATCAGGACTACATCGACAACATGAATCGGGAGGTGGATGAGATCAGGCAGAAGGGAGAGAAGCTTGCGACTGAGATCAGACAGACGGTCGAGTCCAAGCTTTGATGAATGAGTCCGATTATCGACTTGCACATACATACATCGGTCTCAGACGGACTGAGCAGCCCGTCTGAAGTGCTGGATATGGTCCGCGAGCGCGAACTTGCCGCTTTCTCCATCACGGATCACGATACGCTCGATGGTTATCATGCGGTCGGGGAACTCCTCTCGCCGGAGGATCCGGAACTTATTGTCGGTGTTGAACTCTCCGTGCTTATCGAAGGCTCAGATTTGCATTTGCTGGCCTACCTGTTTGATCCCGATGATGAAACGTTCAATACGTCGCTCACTACTTTCCAGAAGGAAAGGGACCGTCGCGGTCGTCTGATAACCGAAAAGCTCGGCAAGTTGGGCCTCGAATTACCATACGACGCCGTTCTGGAGAGCGCCGGCAACTCGGTCGTAGGACGGCCACACATCGCCGAAGCGCTGCATCGGCTGAAGCTGACCGCGAGCTACAACGAGGCCTTTCAGAAGTATATCGGCAAGGACGGCCCCGCGTACGTTCCAAAGGCCAAGATGACCCCCGAGGAAGCGATCAAGCTGATTCACAATGCGGGTGGTGTGGCCGTAATGGCCCATCCGCTTCTCGACAACATGATCCGGTATCTCGAACAACTGGTCGATTTCGGCCTGGACGGTATTGAGGTGTATCACTATACAACGGCAGATAACGACATTCGTCATATAAAACGATTGGCAAAACGGTACAAACTTGTCCTGTCGGGCGGCTCCGATTATCACGGGCGTGGCGGCAGAACCGAGTCCATCGGTTCTCAGCCCGTCCCGGTTGATTATCTCTTCCGCTTGAAAGAACGAGCAGCGAAAATACGAGGCGAACATTGAGACCACTGAATATCTTCATCGTAGCCATATTCCTGATCGGAAGCGTCGGCTTCGCCGGGCATGCGTCGGCGGCGTCGCAGCAACAAATCACAGCAAACTCCGGCGTCTCCACATCATTTGATCAGACATCCGTCAGTGCATACGTTCCCGACTCTCTGCCGCAATCCAGGGCCGAGCGGCCGGGTCAGAGCACTGCCGCCAGAGAACTCACCCGGGAAGAACAGATTCGTATTATCAATAATTACCTCTATGTCACCGGGCAGGCGGGCAAGAGACCCGAGGCTCTTGGCGAGACGGCGCCGGCCGACGACTCACTGCCGATCAAGAGCGGAACCCCGGCAATCCTGCAGTTTCTCAATAACCGCGACAAGCTCGACAAAGACTTGTTACTGTCGCTCGGCGTGCAGGATATTGTCCGACCCGATTTGCCCCTGTTCTATGACAGCCCCGAGGGGCACTTCCGGATCCACTATTCGAAGACCGGCACGGATTCGGTCTACCAGTCGAGCGTCGACTCGGATGGTGACGGTGTGCCAAACTATATCGAGAGTATGGCGCTGATAGCTGATTCGGTATACAATAAGGTCATTAATGGTCTCGGTTTCCCCGCCCCGGCGCCGGATTCGCAATGCACGGACGGGGAAGATGCCAAGTATGACATCTATGTCCGTAACCTCAGCGCCAATATCTTTGGCCAGACATTTCCGGAATACGACTGCCGGCCCGATCCTGCTACCAATTACCAGGTTGTCCCGGCATTTCTCGAACTCGATAACGATTATCAGAGTATTCGCGAATACCGGGACAGGCCGCTCGATGCCGTTCGTGTTACTGTGGCCCACGAGTTTTTCCACGCCATCCAGTTCGGCATGGACTATACCGAGAGCTACGGGAACATGTACTGGCTGGAAATGTCGGCGACGTGGATGGAAGAATACGCATACGACAACATCAACGATTACTATTCCTACCTGCCGTTTTTCTATGATGTCCCGCGGACGTCTATCCAGCAGTTCATGGAGGTTCTGGACTTGCATCCGTATGCCTCCGTCGTCTTCCCGATTTACCTGTCCGAGAAATTCGGTCCGGCTATCGTCCGCGCTATATGGGAATACAGCGCCGAATCGGTCGGCGGTCAGTTCTTGACTTCCGCGCAGCGGGCTATCGACTCCGCCAGCGGCGGTACCATGTCTTTTGGATCCGCGTTTGCGGAATTTGCGGTGTGGAACTATTTTACCGGCCCGCGGGCTCTCTATTCACCGAACGGTATCGGCTTTTCGGAAAGAGTCAATTACCCGCCAATCCCGGATTCAGCCATGGCAGTCAGGCGGAATTATCCTTTCGCGGCCCAACCGAACACCAACCCGGATGCGCCGGAGCACAATGCGGCAGCGTATATCCGGCTCGAGGATACCCGTGTCGTACAGGAGGACCGTTTCTGGTACTGCGAGCCCAGCATACGCCGCAGTACAATCTGCGGAGACTCATCACGCGCCACCGAAGTCACCGATACCCTGTTGAACCCTGGCAATCCATACGATGTCTGGGATTCACTTTTTACCGTGGAGTGTCCATACGAAGGCCTTCGGGTGTTCGATGCCACCCACACGAACGTTACGGCCACCTATCCCTGGGGCGTGAGCGTTATTTACCAGCTCGATGCCATCCCGGATTCATTCCTCGTTGAGTCATATATGATTCCGTCATTGCCGCAGTCGCTGTATTCGGCTGTCGACCTGTCCACGTACCGGGTCAACCGTTTCCGTTCCATTACCCTCATCTTCTCGCCGGCCTCTCAGGAAGCGAGCTTCTACAATCTCAGAACCACGATAGACCTGGGCTATATTGTCAATGAGATCGGAAATCTGGACAGCTCGAGAGTCGGCCTGCCGGTGGCGATGCTGTTGCCGTATCCTAATCCTGCCGTACTCGATGAACTCGGCGGAGACAACCTGAAATTCCGCTTTCAGATGGCGACCGATTCGGTGGGCCTTGACATATATCAGGAACCGTACTTCGTGATAGACATCTTTACGGTCGCCGGTGAACGCGTGCGGACGATCGACGTCACCCCCACGGTCTATGACGAGGTTGATCCCAACACCGGTAACCGGGTCGTTTGGTACGAAGATGAGTGGGATTTCACCAACGAGCATGGTAAAGAAATCGTCTCGGGCGTATATCTCTGCTATGCCCGTCTGTATTCGGATTACAAGAAGAAGTCGCTGTTAGCCGAAGACAAAGTGAAGGTCGCCGTTATCCGATGACCCTCGGTACAAAGCTCGTCGCCAGGATCGCGCTTTTTTCGGCGTTGGTCTATGTACTGTCATGGGCGACGATATACCTGCTGAATGTCAACCTGATTTTCTTCATCGTATTCTCGGCCGGCTTCCTGTGGGGATCGTCCCCGGGTGTCGCGGTCGGACTCGTCGGCATGGGCCTCTGGAGTGCGTTCAATCCGTATGGCCCGGCTCATCCGTACGTCATGGCCGCGCAGATGGTCGGCGCGGCTTTGAGCGGCTTGGTGGGCGCAGCATTCCAGCGAATCAACTGGGAACATACGACCAGCGGTAAGCTGTACAGCTTTCTCGTGGCCGCTGCCGTCTTGTGCACCGTTCTGTTCTATATTCCGGTCAATTTCGTCGATGCCTGGCTTATTCAGCCATTCTGGCCTCGGTTCGTTTCCAGCGCCATCTGGTCGCTGATTTCACTGGTTTCCAACATGGTCATTTTCCCGTTGCTGTTCGGCGTCACGAGGCATTTATATGTCAGGGAAAGAAAAGTTTTATGGGAAAGTACCTGATAAGCGCGGCCTTCGTTTTCTTTTTCTCGATGTCGGTTTCGGCGCAGGAGTCCGACACGACCCGGGTGGATACCTTGAAGTCCGTCATTATTGCGCCGTGCGATACGTGCGGCCTGGCGGATACGAGCGCGGCTGATACCCTTTCCGAAGCAGAGAAAGCACTTGAGGATTTTCAGAAGCGCCGCCAGAAAATTCAGGATACTCTGCTCGCACCTAAACCGTTTATTTCCTACTTCGATTCCCTGACGGCCCATTTCACGTCTCGCAGGTTCAATTACCACGACCAGGTAGAGCGATCATCCTACAAAGATGCCGGTGGTTATTTCCGCTCGGATCCATCATTTTTCGTTTTGAACTACCAATCGACTCCCATGCGCACGACCGTTCAGCCTTTTGCCCTGTCAGGGGACCGGATGAACGTCCTTATCGGCTCCCATTCGGTACATCCGTTCGAACATATTATCGAGCCGGACGGGTTGCTTGATTTTAACGATTTCCCGACCGCACTCGATCACAACATCTATATCCTGCCGGGTCCGGCCGGGGCGGTCTTTGGCGGCAACCAGGTGGTGGCTTCCATGATCACCCTGCCCGAGAAACCCGAGTCATTCGCACCCCAAAGCGCCCTTCTCGTCGACAAGGGCTCCTTCGGATATTCATATGCCCGCGCCCGCTACCAGAAGGAGTTTGTCAGCGGCCGGGAAATGAACCTGTCACTCGGATACCGGCTGGCGGATGGCCCGTTTTTGTACCGCAACGATGATGCCTATCACTATTATGCCGATGTCTTCTGGCCATTGAGCCGCTCAGTTGCCGTAAAAGCTAACGGTCGCCTCTATGATCGCGAAGGATATCTGGCTGTGCGCCCGGATGCCGGGGGACAGGCGGTTCAACGAAGCCGCATTGACCGAAGCGCCGACATCTCGCTGGTTTACAACAACGAGCAGAGAACGGCCGGGTACGAATTAGGCTTCTCCCATCTCAGGCAAGCCTCACGCCTGATGCGCTTCTACTACGGGAATTTTAACTACACCGGCGATGGGGGGCACGTCTCTCGAACCTGGTTCTCCGGATCGAAAGTCATCAAGGCGGAGTTGACCGGGAACTACCTCAAATACGACGACGCATACCGCAAGTTTACGCGACTGAGCTCCGACGTCAATTTCAACCTGTCATCACTGTCCGCAGGATGGAGATATGCTCTTACGGCCGGCGGTCAATTTGTCGAGGAATTCGGATTCCTTCCGCGTCTCGCCGGTATGCTCTTCACTGAATCTGACCGGTTCTCGGCGATGTTCTCTCTTGGCTATGCCGAGCGCGCGCCGACTCTTCACGAACTGCACTTGCGCTTTCAGACTGTGGCGCTGTACGGAACATCCTCGCTCGGTTATGCCGACGAAGGCAACCCGGACCTTTTGAGTGAGAAACAACTCGTGGCGAACGCCGATATTCAGATTGGCTCAGTCGAAAACAGCCTCAGTCTCTCTGTCACCGGCGGGCGAATTAAGGACGGTATTGACTGGCATCATCGGCTCGCGTCAAACGGGACCTCGGCTTTCACGCTTTTCTCGCCGGAGAACGGATCCATAAACTTCCTGAATACGGCCCTTACCAAGAAAGTGAAAATCGCCGACATTTTGCATTTCAAGGCCGGCGGCGCGTATCACTACATCGATTACACGACTTTCGCTGATAAAGCCTACAGCCCCGATTACCAGCTATTCTCCGGCCTCGAACTGCATATCTACTGGAAGCAACGTCTCATTCACTTTTTCGCATATGGCGAGCTCGTCTATGTTGGACCGTACGACGGGTATGTCGAGAAAGATCTCGGCAATAAGCCGATTGTGAATGCCACGCTCTCCTTCAAAATGCGAAGTTTCCGATTTCACTGGGTGATCCAGAACGTCTTCTCGACTCAGTACCAGGAGCGCGATTACTTCCTTCAGCCCGGTCGCTACAACTTCTTCGGTTTCAGTTGGGACTTCCTCAATTAAACGCGCGGTTTGCTTCTCTCCCCGAAATAGCGGATCGCATCCTTTGATGGGTCAAAAGAACTCCCCTTGACACTCCCCGCACAGGGACCTTTATTTCGTCATTATGCAATTACCAATGACGCGCCAACAGGCCTATGATCTCGTTGTCGAAAAAATCGGCGTCAACAATCTCCTCAAACATATCCTTGCTGTCGAAGCCGGTATGCGAAAGGTCGCCGAGCATCTCGGCGAGGACGTGGAATTCTGGGGATTGACCGGGCTGTTACACGACCTCGATTACAACGAGACAAAAGACGACGAAAAACGTCACACCTATGTTACTTCCGAGTGGCTTGCCGAGTACAATCTGCCGGATGAAATGATCCATGCCATACATGCCCACCCCGGACATATCCCGTGCGAGACAAAACTCGATTGGGCCTTATATTCTGTTGACCCCGCCACCGGCTTTGTTGTTGCTTGCGCCCTGATGCATCCGGACAAGAAATTAGCGTCGGTCGACGTCGATTTTATGCTTCGCCGATTCAAAGAGAAGCGCTTTGCCGCCGGCGCCTCGCGCGAGAATATGGCTGCCTGCAGTCGCCTTGGTCTCGAACTGCCTGAATTCCTGAGGCTGGTTCATGCCGGGATGATGACTATCACTGACGAACTCGGGCTATAAATATGCGCAATCGCGAGTCGGTGGTGCGGTGTGATGTCCTCGGTTGGTCATTGTACGACTTTGCCAACACCATCTACTCGATGAATATCGTTTCGCTCTATCTGAAGCGGTATATTGTTCAGGATCTCGGGTTCGATGATCGCTATTTCGATATTCCGTTTTCAGCCTCCATGCTCTGCGCCGCTATCGTGCTGCCTGCCCTGGGCGCGCTCTCCGACCACTCGACCAAAAAGAAGATATTCGTTTTCCTGTTCACGTTGACCTGTTGTATGGCCGTGGGCCTGATGGCCTACGTTCCGCCGGCTTTGATCTGGATTACTATCGTGCTGTTTGTCATCGCGAATTTCTCCTATGAAGCGGCCCAGCCGTTTTATAACGCGTTACTCTATTCGGTTGCCGACGGCAGGCAGGCGCGTTTTGTCTCAGGCATCGGTGTTTCGTTCGGTTACGTCGGCTCTGTCGCGGGAATGATACTGGTCCTGCCGTTTGTGACCGGTGAGCTGTTTTCCCTGAATATTCCCTTTATTCATGCCGAAGGGAAAGTGGGTGCTTTTCTGCCCACAGCTATTCTTTTCATGCTCTTCGCACTGCCGCTCTTCGCCTGGGTGCGCGAAAGCGGAATACATATCCCGCGCAAGATCAATTTCCTGAACTCATACCGGGAAGTCTGGCAAGCTGTCCGACAGACGCGAAAGTACCCCGGTGTCCTGCGGTTTCTTATCGCCGACTATTTTTTCGAAGACACCGTCACCACGGTGATTCTCAATATCGGCCTGTACAGCTCGATTGTCATCGGATTGGATGACTCGCAAATTACCCTGTTCTTGATCATTTCCACTGTTTCAGCCGTTTTCGGCTCGCTGATCCTCGGAAAAGTCGCCGAGTATCGATCGCTCAAACATCTGCTCGCATGGATAATGATCGGGTGGGTCATTGCCCTGGCCCTGTTCGTCGTCGCGAGTAACATGGTGGTCATCTGGATACTCGGTTCAGTGGTCGGCGTGCTCCTGGGAGGACTCTGGGCCACTTCCCGGCCGATGCTCGCCGAGATGGTGCCCCGTGAAGAGCTCGGGAAATTCTTCGGACTTTTCGCCCTGTCCGGAAGGGCCGCCGCCGTGGTCGGGCCGCTCGTCTGGACAACCGTCGTATACCTGTTTCGTCCCGAACGAGTTCTTGGCCGCTACATGACCGAACTTTTCAATCTCGAAGTTGTTAGTGCAACGAGACTCCCGTATAAAATGGGCGTTATTTCGCTGATTATTATGCTGTTGATCGGATTGATCATCTTTCGCAAGGTTCCTCACTCCCGGCAGGTAACACATGGCTAAGAAAGTCGGCGACTGGTACCACTATACCGGATCGATTCACATGCACACGACCGAATCCGATGGCACTGCCTCCATCGAAGAGATAGCCGCTATCGGGCGGGATGCCGGTCTCGATTTCCTGATGGTTACCGATCACATGACGCTCAGCAACCGCGACGCCGGGAAAGAGGGGCTATATGAAGGAGTCCTGGTGGTTGTCGGATATGAACACAATGATCAGGACGACAACCACCACTACCTCATTTTCGGTTCACCCGGAGTCTACCCCGAAAACATGACGGCAAGGGAGTACGTCGATGCCGCTGCCGATGACGGCGCCCTCGGAATAATCGCTCATCCCGATGAAATCAAGCAGCGGACGAAACCGTTTCGTTCCTACCCATGGATTGACTGGTCGGCGGATCGGTTTCAGGGTATCGAGCTCTGGAATCAGATGTCCGAATGGATGGACAAGCTGACCCCTTTCAACAAACTTCTCCTCGCGTTCGCGCCCCGGAAATCCATGATCGGTCCCCGGGCATCGACTCTTCGACGGTGGGACGAATTGAACATGCGCCGCAAGGTAGTGGGGATCGCCGGCCCCGATGCCCACGCGTTTCCGGTCAAAATATGGCCACTCACGGTCGCGATCTTCCCTTACAAAGTACATTTTAAATCACTTCAGTCACATATCATCCTTTCCGAGCCGATGTCGAGCGATTTCGACGTCGCCCGCGACCAGCTCTACTCTGCTCTCAGGGAATGCCGGGTTTTCTTCTCCAACATGCGCTGGGGATCTGCCGAGTCCTTCCAGTTCTATGCTCGAAACGCAGACCAGGAAGTAACCTGTGGGGGAGAAGTAAATCTCCAGGAGAATACGCGGCTGATAGTGAACCTGCCGAAGCGTGCCACGATAAAAATCGTCGGCAACGGGAAGAAAGCTCTGCAGACAGAATCCGATACGGTCGAGTTCCGTGTCACTGAGCCCGGCGTTTACCGCGCTGAAGCATGGCTGGGTAAACGCGGCTGGATATTCTCCAACCATATTCACGTGCGGGAGAGGAATAGTTGACAACTGAAGTCAAAACCTATGCGTTGCCGGACATAGAGAAGTATCCGGATATCAGCGAGATCTCCTGCAAGTTCATTCTGATTCGGAAAGATGAAATATTGAACTTCGTCATCGGACCGGTGGCGTCGTTCTCGTACCACGCCAATCTTGTCAATCATTTCTGCCGGGAAAACGACATACCGTCGTCCTGGGTCAGGCGACCGGACATGGTCGAAATACACGACTTCTCGGTTAGCATTCGAGGCGGTGGCTGGGCGAGAATCTCTCCAAAAACACGAGGACTCTTGCTGTATGGTTCCTCCAAGGTCTACGGACGGTTTCACCCGGACGAAGTAAAGCTGTTCATCAAAACAGATCCGTTTTTCTCCCAATTCTCGGTAACCCTGGATGCCTGACCGTCCTTTTGTGATTAATATCGCAAGCAACAACCAGTGTTCCGAAATACAGCCCCTTATCGTTGCCTCCATAAGATAATACTTATCAACGTCTTATTACTAAGCGGGATAACTTATCGTTAATTTGTTGGCCGATAGCCGAATGCCACGATAAGGCCAAAAACCTGTTGACATTGCTTCGTACAATAACTAAAGTTGTGGAATTGATTTTTGGACACCATAGGCAGATACTCAGAAGCAATGTTTGAGACATTTTTCCCCATCCTGTTTCTCTTCCTCTTTGCAGTAGGACTCGCAGTCGCATTCACGGCGATGTCGGTCTATATAGGGAAAAGGACTAAGGCGGGGAAGAAGGGGCAGCCCTACGAATCCGGCATCGACCCGACCGGGACAACGAAAGAACCTTTCCCGATTAAGTTCTTTATGGTTGCCATTTCGTTTATTCTCTTCGATATCGAAGTGATTTTCCTGCTTCCATGGGCGGTCGTCTCCCGTGACCTCGGCGTCTACGGTTTCCTTGGCATTTTGGTGTTCGTCGGGGTGATCCTTGTCGGCTGGGTGTATGAATTGGGTAAAGGAGCGTTAAAATGGGATTAGAAGAGAAGATACCCGATTCTATCATACTGACCACGCTTGACAAAATGGTCAACTGGGCCCGCAAGCGGTCCACCTGGCCACTGGGATTCGGGCTCGCGTGCTGTGCCATCGAGATGATGTCCACCATGATGCCGCATTTCGATCTGTCCCGATACGGAATGGAGGTCATGCGACCGTCACCCCGACAAGCCGACCTGATGATTGTCGCCGGTCGCGTTTCGATGAAGATGGCGCCCGTAATCAAGACTCTTTACGAGCAGATGCCGAATCCCAAGTGGGTGCTGTCGATGGGCGCGTGTGCCTCGTGCGGCGGCGTATTCAACAACTATGCAATTCTCCAGGGTGTTGACAGGATTCTCCCTGTCGACATATATGTCCCTGGTTGTCCGCCCCGCCCCGAACAGCTTATGGACGGGATTCTCAAACTGCAGGAAAAAATCGAGAAAGAGTCTCTAAAAGACAAGCGCGAGGAGTGGGGTCGCAAGGCCGTCTGATGCCGCGACAAATTCACCTCTCCCGGATGTGATTATCAACTAGATTTTGTGAATTTTGGAACCAAGATGAGTCTCGCGGATCAAGTCAGAGAAACCCTCCAGAGCCGATTTACGGAGTCCGTCCTCCGTGAGGACAACTTTCGTGACCAGCAGTCTTTCTACGTCCTGCCGGATGCCATTCTCGATATTTGCAAAGCGCTCATGGAAGACAGCGAGCTCGACTTCAGGTTGCTTGCCGACATTACCTCGGTCGACTGGCTTGGTGATGAAGAGGAAAAGGACGGCCGCTTCGAAGTCGTCTACAACCTGTATTCTCTGAAGCACCGGTATCGTTTCTTTCTCAAAGTCCGGCTTCCCGAAGAAAATCCCGAGATTCAATCGCTTACCCCGCTGTGGCAGGGGGCCAATTGGCTCGAGCGCGAAGTGTGGGACATGATGGGTATCGTCTTCACCGGCCACCCGGATCTTACGAAGATTCTGACTCCGGACGATCTGGAGGGACATCCGCTCCGTCGCGATTTCCCCCTGACATACGAGCAGCCACGGTTCAGCTGGAATAAGGACGAACCTCCCGAGGTGATCAAGTAATGGCCGAAAAGAAGACCATGACCCTCAACATGGGGCCGCAGCATCCCTCCACTCACGGGGTGCTTCGGGTATTGCTTGAACTCGACGGTGAGACGGTTGTCAAGGCGAAACCGGTTATCGGGTATCTTCATACCGGAATCGAGAAGACGATGGAATCCAAGCTGTACTACAAGGCTATCCCCGAGACCGACCGCATGGATTACCTGGCCCCGATGTCAAACAATCTCGGTTACTGCCTCGCCGTGGAGAAACTGCTGGATATCGAGGTCCCCGAGAAAGTCAAATGGGCGAGAGCCTGTCTTGCCGAACTGACACGGATAAATTCGCATCTGGTCTGGCTCGGGACGCATGCGCTCGACCTCGGCGCCATGTCCATGGTGCTGTATGCCTTCCGCGAACGCGAGATGATCGTCGATATCTACGAAGCTTGCGCCGGACAGCGAATGATGACATCCTACATCCGCATCGGTGGCCTGGCCAATGATCTTCCTCATGATTTCGACAAGAAAGTCCGGAATATTATCAAAGTCATTCCGGAAAGAATAAAAGACTACGAAACTCTCTTGACCGACAACGAAATATTCATCAATCGCACCAAGGGGGTGGCGGTTATCTCGGCCGAAGATGCTATCAACTGGTCATTGACTGGCCCCATGCTCCGCGGCAGCGGTGTAAAGCACGATCTTCGCAAAGCCAACCCGTACAGCGGCTACGAAAACTTCGACTTCGAGATTCCGGTCGGCGAGCATGGTGATGCCTATGACCGATATAAACTCCGGCTCGAGGAGATGCAGCAGTCCATCCGCATTGCCCGGCAGGCGATCGATGGCATGCCGGAAGGTCCCTATCGGGCACATGTCCCCGGGGTTGTCCTGCCGCCCAAAGAAGACGTCCTCCAGAAAATGGAGTCGATGATTTTCCATTTCAAGATCATCACCGAGGGTTTCCCGGCGCCGAAAGGGGCGGCATACCAGGCTATCGAGTCACCCAAAGGCGAGATCGGCTTCTATATCCAGGGTGACGGGACCAATCGTCCGCGGCGGGTACGCGTCCGTCCGCCGGCATTTGTTAATCTCGCGGCACTACCGGCTCTTGCCGAAGGCGGGCTGCTATCCGATGTCGTGGCGGCTATCGGATCTATAGATATCGTTCTGGGAGAGGTGGACCGATGATTCTCAGCAAGGCGTCCATCCAGCAGATGAAAGCCAAAGCGGCCAAATATCCCCGGCGCAAATCGGCAATCTTGCCGGCGCTGACAATCGCCTACCACGAGGTGGGCCATCTGAACGATGACGTGTACAAGGAGATTTCCCATGCGATCCGAATCCCGTACGTGGAAATCGCCGAAGCGGCGTCGTTCTATACGATGTTCCCCAAGCACCCGGTTGGCAAATACCTGATTCAAGTGTGCCATAACATATCCTGTGCTCTGCTCGGCGCCGATAGTCTCGTCGGCTATCTGGAAGAGAAGCTCGGAATCAGAAAAGGCGAAACCACACCCGACAATCTCTTCACACTGATTACTGTGGAGTGCCTCGGTTCGTGTGCGACCGCACCCATGATGCAGATAAACCAGGATTATTACGAAAACCTGACCCGGGAAAAAGTTGATCAGATACTGGAAGAGTTGAAGGCCAAAGCATAATGTTCTACTCGCCCGTCATAACCAACGCCTCGGAGGCAGCCTCCAATGAGAAGCTGCATCTCTTCCGGTATGTGGAAGATCCGAACCAGTATCGGATAGAGACCTTTGAGGAACACGGCGGGTACCGGGCATGGAAAAAAGTGCTTACCTCGATGAAGCCGGACGAAGTCATCGCCCAGGTCAAAGAGTCAGGCCTCCGCGGCCGCGGTGGCGCCGGATTCCCGACCGGGATGAAATGGAGCTTTGTCCCTAAAGACTCGCCCAAGCCGAGATACCTGATCTGCAACGCCGATGAATCCGAACCCGGAACCTGTAAAGACCGGGTTATCATGGAACGCGACCCACACGCCATTATCGAAGGCATGGCCATAGGCGCGTATGCCATCGGCTGCCACGTCATGTTCATCTATATCCGCGGTGAATTCGGCGAATGTATCCGGCGTATGGAGGCGGCGGTCGAGGAAGCCTACCACCACGGCCATCTTGGCAAAAATGTTTATGGAAGCGGATATGATCTCGACATGATCGTTCATACCGGTGGCGGGGCCTATATCTGCGGTGAGGAAACGGCCTTGCTCAATTCGTTGGAGGGAGAACGCGGCATGTCCCGTATCCGCCCGCCGTTCCCGGCCGTTGCCGGTCTGTATGCCTCCCCGACAATTGTTAACAATGTCGAGTCTCTGGCCACCGTGCCGCACATTATCAACAACGGCGCGGCGTGGTACAAGAGCATGGGGACCGAGAAATCCGCCGGCACCAAACTCTTCAGCCTCTCCGGTCACGTGAAACGTCCGGGCAACTACGAGGTCGAACTCGGTTTCAGCCTGAAAAAACTCATCTATGATCCCGAATACGGCAACGGCATCCTCGGCGATAAGAGGCTCAAGGCCGTCATTCCCGGCGGGGCTTCGACTCCCTTACTGTTACCCGACCAGATAGACATCGGCCTCGATTATGAGTCACTGACTTCCGCGGGCTCGATGCTCGGCTCCGGAGCCGTGATTGTCCTGAACGAGGATACTTGTATCGTCTGGGCCATCAACAAGCTCATTCATTTTTTCCGTCACGAGTCTTGCGGCAAATGCACGCCCTGTCGTGAGGGAACCGGCTGGCTCGAGCAACTGATCGGCCGTATCGAGAACGGCAACGGCCACCCGGGAGATATTGAAAAGATAGAAGATATCTGCGGCAATATACTCGGTCGGACGATCTGTCCGCTGGGTGACGCCGCCGTCATGCCGATCCAGTCGGCCATAAAGCAGTTCCGTGAAGAGTTCGAGTACCATATCGAACACAAGACCTGCATGGTAAAGAGCAACTTTGAGTTCAGGTGAGATAACGCGTGGCTACTGAGACCAAAAAGGACATTCAGAACTCTGTGAAGGTAGAACACGTCACGCTGACCATTGACAATCAGCCGGTCACGGTGCCCAAGGGAACAACTGTCCTGGAAGCAGCGAGGAGCATGGGGATTCACATTCCCACTTTCTGCTGGCACCCGAAACTGAAGTCGGTCGGCGCCTGTCGCATGTGCTATGTCGAAATCGAGAAAATGCCCAAGCTCCAGGTCTCCTGTGCGACTGAGGCCATGAACGGCATGGTAGTCCATACCGATTCCGATCAGGTCCGTCAGGGTCGCAAAGCGGTCCTCGAATTTATTCTGCTCAATCATCCGCTCGATTGTCCCACCTGTGACAAGGGCGGTGAATGTGATCTCCAGAATCTGACCTTCAGGCACGCAACCGACGACAGCCGCTTCGATTTCCAGAAATATCGCTTCGTCGACGAAGGGATGACAACCACGTTCGATGACAAGCGCATCGGTCCGGAGATCATGCTCAACCGTAACCGCTGTATCCTTTGCTATAAGTGCGTGCGGGCGAATAAAGAAGCTTTTGGCGAGTATGACATCGGCGCCTTCGAACGCGGAAATATCACCGAAATCGATAATGCCCCGGGTCAGCAGGTCGACAATCCGTTCTCGGGGAACCTCGTCGAAATCTGTCCTGTCGGCGCCCTTACCAATACCGACTGGCGCTATAAAATACGGGTCTGGCTGACACAGACGACCCCGTCCATCTGCCCCTACACGAGTTCCGGAACGAACATCTTATTCTACACCGAACGTCACAAGAATAAGATTTTCCGCGTGACCTCTCGTCCCAATGACGACATCGACGACGGCTGGCTCCCCGATGTCACCCGCTATGGTTATCAGATCGCCAATTCGGAAGAACGGTTACAAACCCCGCTCGTCAAGAAAGAAGGCAAGCAGGTTTCGGCGACCTGGGATGACGCCCTGAATCTTATCGGCAGGCGGGTGAAAGAAATCAGCGAAGAGAAGGGATGCGTCTGTATCGGCGGATTGGTTTCGCCGCATCTCGACAACGCCACCCTGCACAGCTTCAATAAGTTCATCCGCAAATCGATCGGCTCGAACAATATTGATTATCGTCCCGACTACCGCATGCTGCCGGTGGACACGAACAACAACTTTGCGGCGTTGTCGTCTCAGCCGTTTACGATTGCCGATATCGACGACTCGGATGTTATCGTTACGGTTGGCGGCGACCTGGTTAAAGAGCATCCGAACGAATATCTGAGGATCCGCAAGGCGAGGAATTTCCGGAATCCCAGAGTCTACTCGGCGAATCCGTACAGCGTCAAATCATCGGATGTCGCTGACCTGGAGATGGTTTACCATGCCGGAACCGATGAAGTCTTCCTGACCGCCCTTTGCCTCGCCGCTGCCGAAGAAAGCCTCGTTGGCGCGGATGTTGCCGGAAGACTGAAACAGAACGTGAGCCCCTCCACGTTGGCTGAGGCTGCGAATATCTGCGGTGTCGATGCCGGTGATATAAAAGTCCTTGCGCGTGCACTGGCTGAAGCGAAAAAGGTCACGTTCTTCGCCGGTGAGTTAATCAAGCGTTCCCTTGACCGCGAGAGTATCGCGGCCGCTATGTGCAATGTCAACACCATCTTCGGCATCAGCGAAAAGGGACAGGTAGCCATTCTTCCGAGATACGCCAACACGCGCGGCGCCGAAAAGCTCGGTCTCGTCCCGGAACCACACCCCGTCCTGAAACAAGAGTTGGTATCTCTCTGGGGTCAGTTCCCCGAGGCGGCCGCCTGTACCACCGACAAGATGATGGCCAACATGAAGAAGGAAGAGGTCAACGGATTCTTCATCATCGGCGCCAACCCGGTTATGCTCTATCCGGACCGTGAATTCGTCAAGGAGAGTCTGGAGAAAGTTGATTTCCTCGTTGTCTGTGATATGTTCGAAACCGAGACAACAGCCTTGGCCGATGTTGTCCTGCCGCTCGCCAGCTGGGCGGAATTTGCAGGCGACTATGTCAATCTCGAAGGCCGCGTACAGCGCGCCGAACGGGCCATCAAGCCCAAATACCAGTCAAAACCGGCACACGAAATCATCGCGCTCGTCGCCGAGAAACTCGGCCAGCCACTTTTCGAATCGGACGAAGCACGTGACAATGAGATTCAGCGTCTTCTCAATCTGAATCCTTCGGTGGCGCTCCCGAAGGACATTCTGGAAGTAAAACACACACCCGAGGCGGTCGATGAGGAATACCCGTTGCCGCTGTATATCTGCGACGACGCACACCACGCCGGCCATCTGACCGAAAAGACGACTTCGCTCGTGAATTTCTGCGCCGAAGCGTATGTTGAAATCTCGCCTGATCAGGCAGCGGAATACGAACTTGCGGAAGGCGATTCCGTGCGAATCGAATCGCCGGTCGGGAAAATTATCGTACCGGTAAGGATATCTGACCATATCGATACCAACGTGGTGATTATTCCACGCAATTTCGCATCGACCCCGGTGAACTCATTACTCATGCGCAAGCGGCGTGTCGACCGGGTGAAAATCAGCAAGGTGGCGGATTGATACCATGCTCGAGATAGCCATAATATCAGGAATCAAAGTCCTCGTTGTGATGGCCGTGGTCCTCACCTGTTGTGCCTATGCAACTTACATGGAAAGAAAAGTACTCGGCCACCTTCAGCACCGTATTGGACCGTCTTATGCCGGCCCCTATGGATTGCTTCAGCCGATTGCCGATGCCGTCAAGTTGATCTTCAAGGAAGATATTGTTCCGGACAATGTCGAGAAATTTGCTTATGTACTGGCGCCGATTGTCGCGTTCGTACCGGCTTTGATGACATTTGCCGTGGTCCCGTTCTCAAGCAATTTCGATCTGTTTGGCTATGAGATAAGCGGTGTCATCTCCGATCTCAATATTGGTATTCTATATGTATTCGCGATTACTTCGCTCGGAGTCTACGGAATCGTGCTCGCCGGATGGTCATCCGGATCCAAATACTCGATACTTGGCGGCATACGGTCCTCGGCTCAGATGATCTCATATGAAATCAGCTACGGGCTGTCGATTGTGGGTGTGATCATTTTCGCCAATACGCTGTCGCTCGTGCAACTGGTGAACATGCAGGGAAGCGACTCGTTCTGGTTCTTCAAGAATTGGTTCGTCTTCAAGCAACCGCTCGGGTTCCTCCTGTATCTGACATGCGCCATAGCCGAGACCAATCGCGCGCCGTTTGATTTGCCCGAGGCCGAATCGGAGTTGGTTGGCGGCTACCATACGGAATATTCATCCATGCGGTTCGCCCTGTTTTTCATCGGCGAATACGCCAATATGCTGGCGGTATCGGCTGTCGGAGCCACGCTCTTTTTCGGCGGCTGGCAGGGACCGTTCCTCCCGCCGTTCATCTGGTTCCTGATAAAGATATTCTTCTTCATGTTCTTCTATATCTGGCTCCGGGCGACATTCCCGCGCTTCCGGTATGACCAGTTGATGAATTTTGGATGGAAAGTGCTGTTCCCGCTGGCGATTTTCAACACGCTGGCGACCGCGGTCTGGGTGCTGGTCCTGGGTAACCCGATCTTTGGATGAGGAAGGTTAGCAACGTATGAACGATATAGTCAAAGCGCTCGGTCACGTCTTCATTAAGATGCCGCAGGGGTTCTGGGTAACCCTCAAGCACCTGTTCAAGAAACCGGTGACGCTTGATTACCCGCGCAAAAAGAAACCGATGGCTCCCCGCTACCGGGGACGGCATTACCTGGAACGCTACGATGACGGCACCGAGCGTTGCGTTTGCTGTGGCCTGTGTGCCGCTGCCTGTCCCGCCGATGCCATCTACATGGAGCCGGAGGAAAACGACAGAGGCGAACGGAGAGCCAGGGTCTATGAGATAAATCTGCTCAGGTGCATTTTCTGCGGCTATTGTGAAGAGGCCTGTCCCGAAGAAGCCATTTTCCTCGGGCAGGATTACGAATTTTCCGATTACAGTCGCGATTCGTTCATATGGACCAAGGAACAAATGCTTGTCCCGCATCCGCGCAAAGATAATCCCTTTAAAAAGATTATCCGGCGGGTCCGGAGAGTATACGGAGTTTTTGAGGCGACCAAATGAATCTGGACGCGATCATATTCATCATTTCAGCGGTGGTAGCCGTGTTCGGTGCGACCATGATGATTGCCCAGCGTAACCCCGTGGCATCGGTCCTGTATCTCATTCTGTCGCTCGTGGCGCAGGCGGTCCTCTATGTACAGCTCGGCGCGCTGTTTTTGGGAGCGATATTGATCATAGTATACGCCGGAGCCATTCTGGTCCTGTTCCTTTTCGTCATTATGCTGCTCAATCTTCGAGGGCGTGAAGACCTCGGGGAGAGACCGCCGGTGCTCAGCAGATTCTCCAAATTTACGGTGTCGTTTCTATTCCTGGTCGAGCTGGTCTTTATCATCCGTCAGGGATTTATCGAAAATCCTCCGACCGGGATACTGCCCACGGCCCCCGGCGATTTCGGCTCCGTCCCGATGGTGGCAACGCGGCTATTCAGGGAGTATCTGTATCCGTTTGAATTGACCGGCGTGCTTCTTCTGGTAGCTGTCGTAGGAGCCGTGGTGATCGCCAAGAGAGAGAGCAGGGAAGAGAGTTCGACGGACGGGCATGAATCGACACATGAGGTGACAAAGTAGTATGATACCGATATCGGCATATTTGATTCTGGCGGCCGTCCTGTTCGTGATCGGCACAATCGGTGTTCTGATGTCCCGGAACATGATTATTCTTTTCATGTCGATTGAACTGATGCTGAACGCGGCCAACCTGGCCCTGATCGCATTTTCGCGGGCCATGAATATCGTCGACGGGCAGGCGTTTGTGTTCCTGGTGCTTACTGTCGCCGCCGCCGAGGCTGCTGTCGGACTGGCGATGATTGTCACGATTTTCCACAACCGCGAGTCGATCAATATCGACCGGCTGAACCTGATGAAATGGTAGGATGACCGGCAGGGTGTAAATGGCAGACTATATCTTCTTAGTACCTTTGTTTCCGCTTGTCGGCGTCCTCATTAACGGACTTCTGATCGGGCGGCTCCCGAGACCGATTATCTCTTTGGTCGGCTGCGCCACCGTCGGCCTGTCGTTTATCGCATCGGTACTTCTCTTTATTGAATTGCTCGGGGTACCTGCCGACGCGCGCATCCTTCAACAGACCCTGTTTACGTGGATACCCGCCGGCAATTTCTATACCGGCGTTGCGTTCCTGCTCGATCCGCTGTCTTCGGTCATGATCCTGGTGGTGAGCGGCGTCGCTTTTCTGATTCACATCTATTCCGTCGGATACATGCACCACGATTCCGGTTATGGCAGGTATTTTACTTACTTGAATTTGTTCACCTTCTCGATGCTGCTCCTGGTGCTGGCAGACAATTTCCTGCTCATGTTTGTCGGATGGGAAGGTGTCGGGCTCTGTTCGTATTTGCTGATCGGGTTCTGGTTCGAGAAGAAGTCGGCGTCGGACGCCGGCAAAAAGGCATTCATCGTCAACAGGATCGGCGACTTCGGCTTCCTGCTCGGCATGTTCCTCATCTTCTGGCAGGTTGGAACACTTGATTTCCTGACTGTCTCGGAGAGAGCCTCGACCGTGTTTGCTTATGGCGGAGGCGTTATCACGGCCATTTGTCTGCTGCTTTTTGTCGGCGCGACCGGAAAATCTGCCCAGATTCCGCTGTACGTCTGGTTGCCGGACGCCATGGAGGGCCCCACACCCGTCTCCGCATTGATCCACGCTGCTACCATGGTTACTGCCGGCGTCTATATGATTGTCCGCTCCAACGCGCTGTATATGCTGGCACCGGACGCCCTGCTCGTCGTTGCCATCATCGGCGCCGCGACTGCTTTCTATGCCGCCACTATCGGTATAGCCCAGAATGATATAAAACGAGTTTTGGCTTACTCTACGATCAGTCAGCTCGGTTACATGTTCCTCGCCTGCGGAGTGGCCGCATTCACCGCCGGGATATTTCACCTGATGACCCACGCCTTCTTCAAAGCGTTGCTATTCCTGGGCGCCGGCTCGGTAATCCATGCCATGTCCCAGGAGCAGGACATGCGACATATGGGCGGTCTCAAAAAATATCTGCCGATCACCTACAGCACGATGCTCGTCGCGACATTGGCGATTTCCGGGATTCCCGGCCTGTCCGGGTTCTTCTCCAAAGATGAGATTCTCTGGAAGTCGATGTCTTCGCAATACGGTCACTGGCTGCTCTGGGTCGTCGGCTTTGCTACTGCCGGTCTGACCGCCTTCTACATGTTCCGACTGCTGTACCTTACGTTCCACGGCACGGAACGCATGACCGCCGATGTCAGGAGCCATATTCACGAATCTCCGCGTTCCATGACTGTCCCCCTCATGGCGCTGGCAATTCTCTCGGTAATAGGCGGTTATGTCGGCATGCCGCACCTGTTCGGCGTAACGAACTTTTTCGAAGAATGGATGGCGCCGGTGGTCCACGCCGGCGGACACGAAGAAATCAGTCATGCTCTGGCCTCCGCCGGCGGCGATACCGGACTCGAGTGGGGACTGATGGCGGCATCTGTGATACTGGTCCTCATCGGAATCTATATAGCGCATTATTTCTACCAGAGAAACCTGAAGGCGGCGACGAGCCTGCGGGAGAAGCTCTCAGGACTGCATCGGTTGCTGCTGAATAAGTATTACGTGGATGAAATCTACGGCGCGGTGATCGTACGACCGGTGGTCTACTTCTCGCTTTTCCTGTGGAAGGTGTTTGACGTCATCATTATCGACGGTTTCATAAACGGCCTGGCGACCATCTACCGCGATATCTCGGACACCCTGAGATTCGTTCAATCGGGTCGTGTCAGGGCATACACGACGATATTCGTTCTCGGAGCCGTGGTTCTGATCGGAGTATTCATTCTGAGATAGTTATGGATAATATACTTCTGCCACTGACGACATTCTTCCCGCTGATCGGGGCGGCATTGCTGGCGTTCGTCCCTAAGAAGCAGCACGACACGATCAAAGGCGTGGCCTTGATTATTTCGTTCATCACGCTGCTGCTATCGCTGTGGATCTACTTCCGGTTCGACCCGATTGCCAGCGGCATGCAACTTCAGGTAAACATCCCATGGATCACATCCCTCGGTATTCATTTCTTCATGGGTATCGACGGAATCTCGCTGTTGCTTATCCTCCTGACTACCGTCCTCTTGATACTGTGTGTCCTGTCGTCCTGGAATTCCATCACCACCGGCGTCAAGGGCTACTATATTTCCATGCTCATTCTGGCGAGCGGTATCATCGGCGTCTTCTGTGCTCTGGACCTGTTCCTTTTCTACATCTTCTGGGAGATCATGCTGATCCCGATGTACTTCCTTATAGGCGTCTGGGGCGGGCCGAGGAAAGTATACGCGGCAATCAAGTTCGTCCTGTTCACCATGTTCGGCTCCCTGCTGATGCTGGTTGCTATTCTTTATCTTTACTTCCAGTATCAGAATTTCTCCGGTGAATACACATTCAATCTGCTGAAGCTGATGGACATGACGCTGCCGTACCACCCGCAGCTATGGCTGTTCGGCGCCTTCGCGCTGGCATTCGCGATCAAGGTCCCGTTGTGGCCGCTGCATACATGGTTGCCCGATGCTCACGTGCAGGCGCCGACCGCCGGCTCCGTCATCCTCGCCGGCGTTCTGCTGAAAATGGGAACATACGGTTTTATCAGGATTTGCATGCCGCTGTTCCCCGATGCTACCCTGGCATTTATGCCGTACATCAGCGTGCTGGCGGTGATTGCCATCATCTATGGCGCCCTGGTGTCGATGGTGCAGAAGGACGTAAAATCACTGGTAGCGTTCTCCTCGGTATCCCACATGGGCTTCGTCATGCTGGGACTCTTTGCGACCAACATGCAGGGCGTGGAGGGTGCGGTCATCCAGATGATCAACCACGGCATTTCCACCGGCGCTCTGTTCCTCATCGTCGGGATGCTTTACGAACGAAGGCATACCCGGTTGATCGAGGATTTCGGCGGTATCGCCAAAGTCATGCCGACCTTTTCGGCGTTCTTCATGAT
This sequence comes from uncultured Ignavibacteriales bacterium, assembly GCA_964396245.1. Lineage (GTDB taxonomy): Bacteria > Zixibacteria > MSB-5A5 > GN15 > FEB-12 > CAYNEO01. The sequence continues at coordinate 65,089 of CAYNEO010000002.1, read as the reverse complement.
CGTGATGCTTTCTTCGATAGGACTGCCTTTCACGAATGGATTCGTCGGCGAGTTTCTGATTCTTCTCGGCACGTTCAAGTCCAATGCCGTCTACGCCATCATCGCCGCCTCTGGAGTAATCCTCGCCGCGTGTTATATGCTCTGGATGTACCAGCGGGTCATATTCGGAAAGGTGACCAACCCGGAAAATCAGAAACTGACCGATCTCACGCCCCGGGAGAAATTGATTCTCGTGCCCCTCGTGATCCTGATTTTCTGGATCGGAATATATCCAAAGCCGCTCTTTGAGCGAATTGAACCGGCCGTCCGCGACGTCCTCGCTCGAATCGACACCGCCGAAATGCGGGCGGAATCACACCAATCGGAATCGGATCAGGTGCCGTTCCGGGTCGATGACTCGAAGGTTGTGGATGCAACCTATTCGGGTGAAGGAGCGACGGAATGAAAGAAGTTACGATCTACACCAAGACGGGCTGCCCGTATTGTGCGGCCGCATTGAAGCACTACACCGATGAAGGGATCTCGTTTACCGAAATAAATGTCACTGACCAGCCGGATAAGAAAGATGAATTGCTGAAGATCACCGGCGGTCAACGGATGGTCCCCGTGATTCTGGAGGATGGCGCCGTCAAAATCGGTTTCGGCGGCGGATGAGGTTTTTGAGGACCGGCAACGGTCGTTGCCGAGAAAAATATGATTGATTACATAGCACTGAACCCGGACATAGGTCTCGTAGCGCCCGAAGTAGCTCTGCTTCTGGCAGCGTTTCTCATCTTGATCTTCATTCCATTCCGGCGTATGCCGTCGTGGGCTCCCGGAATTGCCTTTATCGGTCTGGTTGTTTCATTCATCTTTGCCCTCCGTCAGTGGTTCGCCGATCCGCAGTCGGGCTTTGCCGGTATGGTCACCTGCGATGATTTCGGGATTGCCTTCAAGCTCCTCTTCATCCTGACCGCATTCCTCACCCTCTTTATCGCCCAGCGGTTCCTGAAGGCGAAAGGACTCGATAAGCCGGAGTTCTATGCATTGCTGCTGTTCTCCGCAATGGGCATGATGGCCATGGCCAATACGACCGATCTGGTAGTGATGTTCCTCGGTCTGGAGATTATGTCGGTGCCCCTGTATGTCATGGCGGGTTTGAACCGGCGTAACCTGGAATCCAACGAAGCCGGCATCAAGTACTTTTTCATGGGCGCGTTTGCCACCGCATTTTTGCTGATGGGTATTGCGTTCGTGTACGGCGCCTCTGAGAGTACCAATCTCCGGCGTATCGTAGCCGACTTCTCCTACATAGCGGCCAGCAACCCGGTGTATCTGTATGGCGGTATCTCACTCATCTTGATCGGGTTTGGATTCAAGGTCGCCATCGTGCCGTTCCATACGTGGGTGCCCGATGTTTACCAGGGTGCGCCCACGCCCATTACCGGATTCTTCTCCGTCGGGCCAAAGGCGGCCGGATTTGCAGTTTTACTCCGCATTTTTATGTATGGTTTTGCCGAGGTCAGCATTCTCCCCGGCGTATTCTGGGTGCTTGCGGTGCTTACCATGACCGTCGGCAATGTGCTGGCGCTACGACAGGATAATGTCAAGCGTATGCTGGCATACTCATCGATTGCCCACGCCGGTTACATTCTGGTTGCCCTGACTGTCGGTGGAGGAGAGGCGATTGCCGCGGCTTTCTTCTACCTCGTAGCCTACATGGTTTTCAATCTCGGCGCTTTTGCGGTAGTCACGGCTATGGAGACACGATCAGGCATGAGATCAGACTTCACTGAACTGGCGGGCCTCTCAAAAGCACACCCGTTCCTGTCGGCGTCGCTGGCTTTATTTATGTTCGCGCTTTCAGGATTTCCGCCGACAGTGGGATTCTTCGGCAAATTTTACATCTTCGCCGCCGCGGTCAAGTCCGGATACATAATCCTGGCCGTGATCGGCGTGCTGAATTCATTCCTGTCGGTGTACTACTATCTGAGGGTTATTAAAGTCAGCTACTTCGATGAACTCGAAGGAACCTTTGTGCCGGTACCGGTCTCGCCCACAATGTTTGTCGCGCTCTGTATCACGGTGATCGGGACGCTTGGTCTCGGCTTGTTCCCTCAACAGCTGCTTCACCTTTCGCAGTCGGCCATTTTCGCTTTCCTGTAGACTGCCTGCAACATGACAAAAGAAAAGGCCTCGAATGAGGCCTTTTGTATTTCCGGTAGATCGTATGCTTTCTGTCAGATGGGTATGCCGAGACGTTCCTTGCCGTTTGCCTCCGGAACCTTGATCGGGTACTTCCCGGAAAAGCAGCCGGAGCAGAAGTCCGTGTCAGGCAGGGACGGCATCGAAAGCATGCCTCTCAGCGACAGGTACCTGAGCGAATCTACTTCCAGGTATTTCTCAATCTCTTTCACCGACATCCGATGGCCGATCAATTCTTCCTTGGTCGGCATGTCGATACCGAAGAAGCACGGGGAGACTATCGGGGGAGAGGAAACACGGAAATGGACTTCCCTGGCGCCTGCATCGCGAATCATCTTGACCAGTTTCTTCGAGGTTGTCCCGCGCACAATTGAATCATCGACCACAACGACCCGTCGGCCCTGCAGCACGCCCCTGACCGGGTTGAACTTCACCTTGACATCCAGATCTCGGATTTTCTGCTCCGGGTCTATGAATGTCCGGCCGACATAGTGGTTTCTGATCAAACCGATTTCGAACCTGATGCCCGATTCCTCCGCATAACCAAGTGTCGCTGTATTGGCCGAGTCCGGAATGCCGATCACGATATCGGCCTCGACCGGATGCTCCCGGGCCAGTTGACGTCCAAGCCGGCGGCGGATCTTGTCGACATTCTCGCCAAATATCCTTGAATCCGGCCTGGCAAAATAGATATACTCGAAAATGCAGGCCGCGTGACGCTGTTTCTTGCGTGGAAATGTTGAGCGAAGTTCGTCCTTCGTAATCTCCAGCACCTCACCGGGTTCGATATCCCGTATATATTTGGCCCCGATGATATCGAAAGCGCACGTTTCCGAAGCTATCACCCATGAGCGGTTATATTTTCCAAGCGCCAGCGGACGAAATCCCTGGGGATCACGCGCTGCTATCAATGAATAGTCGGTAAGAAACAGTGCCGAGTACGCCCCGCGAACCTTTGATAATGCCTCGCAAACCCGGTCATACCGCGTCTTCTTCTTCGACACGGTCGCAAGGTGCAGGATAATCTCGGTATCTGAAGTCGTTTGGAAAATAGATCCCTTGGAATCCAGGCGCGTCTTCAACTCCAGCGCATTGGTCAGGTTGCCGTTATGGGCGATTGCCAGCACCCGGTCTCTGTTGGTGATCAAAAAAGGCTGGATATTTACGAGCGACGAAGCCCCGGTAGTACTGTAGCGGGTATGCCCCACCGAGATATTCCCGGTCAGCTTCGCCAGCGTTTCTTTCTTGGCAAATACTTCGGACACTTCCCCCATGCCTTTGTGCATGTGGATTTGCCCCTTATCGGACGTCACAATTCCCGCCGATTCCTGTCCCCGGTGCTGAAGAGCATAGAGTCCCAGATAGGTCAGTTCCGCCGCCCGGGAATTGCCAAAGATGCCGAAAACTCCACATTGATCATGGATAACGTTTTCAAGCATACCGGTTTGTCCTCCTGTCGACCCTTGGTGAAAACCGGTAAATTACCGGCCGGTTAACGAAAAGTCAACCACTTATGGTGCCTGAGGTTACCTTTTGTGAACCACTTTGCACCCGGCCTGTTGCCCGCCTTTTTGCCGTTCAACCGCTGAACAGAAAAAAGAACTGGATAAGTGACTGCAATTACTATACGTTAACATTGTACCTGTTAATAACCTCCGGCGTTTTACTTTTTTTGCGTTACTGCATCAACTTTGCTCAGAACTTCATTGAGGTCACAGAATTGTAATGGAAGAGAATCAGCCGAGCAAATACGAGGTTCTTCGACGTCTGGCTGTCGCCGGTGCGCGGGGAGACCAACTCCAGACCATATGCGAAATGGCCCTCCGGCAGGCTGCCGACCTGGTCGGCCTGAGTGCGGCCTCTCTGTATCTCTGGGATGAAGACGGCCAGGTCAACCTCGCGGTAACGCACGCTGACTCCGATACCAGCCGCGGCCGACTGGCGTCACTCGAAGAAGACCTGTTCACCGGACTGCGCAAAGAACGCCGCCTGCTGTCGGCTTACATGTCGTTTGAAGGCACCCCGCCGCTGCACTCCTTTACATTGCCTCTCCGATATCACGACAGGGTCTTCGGGGCCGTTATCGGTATACAGGAGGGTGAGCGGACTATCGTATCGGAGGACATCTTCCTCGAAGCTCTGAGTGCGGCTGTAGCCCTGAATATTGTTGCCGAGAACGCCGGCAAAGACCAGGCCGTATCTCGCGATGTTCTCGACAAGGAGCGGCTCGGCGCAATTGTCGAAACAGCGGTGACTGTCAATCACGAGATTAACAACCCGTTGACCGCCATCCTCGGCAATGTACAGCTGCTGCTGTTAAAACGATCGGATATGGACGAAGAACTCAGGGGGAAGCTGCAAACAATCGAAGAGGCCGCGATGAAGATTCGCGATGTAACCCAGCGGCTTCTGAAAATGAAGTCGGTTCGCTCCGTGGAGTATACCGACGGCACGAGTATGATTGATCTCTCCCGGGACGACGAAGAGAGCTCACCGTAAGCTACTGCGCCGAATCAGGCGGTTGTTCGTCGCTCTTTCCGAAAATCCACTCTAAAATAATCTGAACGGGACGCGGATCAGAATTGATGATCTCGGTCCCATGTTTAGCCGTGGGATAGATCTTCAAAAGCCAATTTTCCATCTTCAAACGGGCAATGGCCTGTGACGAGTGATTAGAATAGGCGTCGTCGCTTCCCGTCATGATATAGGCCATCCCGTCAAATGCCTTGAAAGCCTCCGCCGGTTTCAGGCCCCGATAATCCTCTCCGGGGGAGATCAAGACAACCTCGTTTATGTAAGGCATGTATTGGGTAAGCAGCATCGCCGAATTGGCGCCGATCGACGCCCCGATCACAATAATCCTGCTCGTGTCGATGATATCAGGGTAGTCCGCGATCACCTGACGGGCCATTTCGTATACGTCCTTTGGAATACGCTCAAATTCCTCGTTGCTCATACTTGTATAGCTCAGGCTCGTGTCTCCTTTTTGCGTTGACTCGCCATGACCTCGCAAATCGAAAGTGAGCAGGTTCGGCATCAAGGGTTGGGAAGAAGACGTGTCTACGTACAGACGCATGGTTTCAATAAACGAGCCAAAACTCGTATGATCGGCCCCGAGCATATGTAGCATGATAAGAAGCGGCGCCGGTTCTTTGGCGGTGGTTGGAGTGAACCACGCGACTTCTCTCAGTGAATCCGCCGTAACCAGTGTCATTTTGTGCGGGCCCGCGGCAAACACTTTCTCCTGAGATGCGATATTGTTCTGATCCGATTCCTGGTCATTTCCGGCCGAGCACCCTGCTACCGATGTTATCAGGACCATCACGAGCGCAACAAGCAGTTTCATCATTTCCTCCATACGTGGACGCCGCATAATAAACTCTCGCCGATAATTCACCAATAAAAAACGGCGATCGGGTGACCGCCGTTTCAGCGTCCTCAATATCATTTTACATGTAAGTCGCCACAAAGGACTTCAGTTTTTCATTGAAATCTCTGGCATGAACGGCGTAACTCTCCATATCTCCTGAGTCACAGCAATCTTTCATTTTCGCCGCTACGGCCCTCATTGCCGAGAACTCAGCCATAACATCTTTCGTGCTCCAGCCCAGCACAGGGGGGAGCGACTTTTCCGTAATCCCATCCAGCTTCCTGAGCAATGTCTCGGTCGACCCGGCAATGCCGTCACGGTTATTCTCCGGCAGATGGGTGTTCAGAATGAGTCCGATTGTGACTGCCAGACCGTCAACCTGCGGATAGCTTATTCGAACCGTCGCGGCTGCCGTCTTCTCAAAAGCCTCATGGAGCTGTGGCATGAGCTCATAGACCCTGTCCCTGTCGCCGTTTTCTGCTGCAGTCGCATATGCGTCGACAAGCGACGCAAACTCATCCCGGCACTTGACATAGTATGCCTTCTTGGCATCGCTTCCTTCCGGCAGCGGCGATTCGGCGATACGTGCAAAGACCTTTTGGAACTCCGGCCCGGCCGCCAACAGGGCCTCATAGTCTTTCTCCCGCCATGCTGTGTGCCATGCCGGCGCCATCACTTCGTGGAATTCCTCAAAAGCAGATTGACCGGCCTCGGCCGCTTTGTCGGCAGGGCAGACCTGTTTTTCGTCCGACGCCATCAAAACCGAGGGACATAGTAACAATGCGAGTGCTAACGCCAGGAAAACTCTCATGCCATCTCCCGCCAATAGAATTATTAGATAACGTTTGTTTCTTCGACCAACTCACCCTTCGCGAAACGATCCGGGCTTAAGGGCGAAACATCCACCGAAGGCTCTTTTCCCGTCACAATCTCAGCGGTTACCAATCCCGCGGCCGGCGCATGCATCAAACCGTGTCCGGAGAACCCGGCATTGTGAAACATGCCTTGTACCTTGGATTCCCAGCCGATAATTGCACGATGGTCCGGGGTCGTTTCGTACAACCCGGCCCACTGATTGGCAACTTCGGCCTCCTCGAGCTGCGGAATCCGATTGAGGCCCTTCTCGAGCATCGCATCCGTATAATCTGGATCGAGAGAGATATCAAATGACGGTTTCACATTCGGATCGGCCCAGCCAAGCAAAAGCCCCTTGGACTCTTTGTGTGAATAAAGGCCCGAAGCAACATCCACCACCATCGGGAAGAACGGTTTGACCCAGTCAAGCGGCCCGGTGGTAACACACTGACGCCGGATAGGACGAATTCTCACGTCAGCTCCCACCATCTCACCGATTTTTCCCGCCCATGCGCCGGCGCAGTTGATCACCAGCTGGGTGCTGACATTGCCCTTGCTTGTCTTCACCTCGGTTATTTTTTCACCGTTTACGGTAAATCCTGTAACCTCCGTTTCCAGCGATATCTCAACACCGAGTCCTCTTGCGGCCTTCTCATAACCGGAAAGAAACTCGTGAGGGTCAGCCAGACCGTCCTGTTTGCAGAACGTGGCGAGCTTGATATCATCAGTGCGGACATGAGGTGCGTATTGGGCGATCTCATCGGGTTTGAGCAATTCGACCGGTAATCCAAGGGAGCGCTGCAATTCGTACGCCTTCTTGAATTCGTCTATGGGCGCTTCCTCGGACAGCAGAAACATGTAGCCAACCTGATCGAACAGCGCATCCTGACCAGTCTCCTCTTTAAACCGCTCGAACATCTTTTCGGCCAGCATGGACATCCTGATGTTTATCTCGGTGTTGAACTGCGCCCGTATGCCGCCGGCTGCCTTTGATGTGGACCCGGCGCCGGTGAACGGCTCTTTCTCAACGAGCAGAATCTGTCCGTATTTCTGGCGCGCCAGATAGAATGCGGTGGCTGCTCCGATAATTCCGCCCCCGACAATGACCGCGTCCGCTGTTGTCCGCATAGAACATCCCTCGCGTGGTTGTAGGCTCTCAAGAAGTGAAGTTTTTCACTAAATTAACAAAATCGGCTGCTATGTCAATAAGACATCGTAGTTTGTACGAATAAATCAGTCCCACTTCGTGGCGATAAAACACTTGTCGACCTGCAAAAATTCACTACATTCTAAGCCATTATGAAACTCGTTGCCACCAGATTTCTGAAGTACTTTCAGCCGTCGGAGACCCAGCTTCTGATCATCCTCTCGGTCATTGTCGGTCTCGCAACGGGGCTCGGCGCCATCGGCTTTATCGTAATGGTAGAGTACTTCAATGGCCTGTTTTTCGGCCTTACGGACCAGATTCTCACCGCTGCGGTCGGTTCGGCACAGGCCTGGGGCTACAAAATCTGGCTGCCGATCATACCGCTGATCGGCGGTATTCTGGTCGGACCGATCGTATATAATTTCGCCAAAGAGGCCAGGGGGCATGGCGTTCCGGAGGTTATGAACTCAGTGGCCCGGCTTGGCGGTATTATCCGGCCTCGGGTCGCCGCCGCCAAAGCGGTCGCCTCGGCCATCTGTATCGGTTCGGGCGGTTCGGCCGGACGTGAGGGGCCAATTGTGCAAATCGGTTCTGCGTTCGGTTCAACCGTGGGCCAGATCTTCCACATGTCCGGCGAGCGGGTGAAAATCCTCGTCGGTTGCGGCGCTGCAGCCGGTATCTCGGCCGTCTTTAACGCCCCCATAGCCGGCGTTATCTTTTCGCTGGAAATCATACTTGGGGACTTCGCTATCCGGACTTTTTCCCCGGTGATCCTGTCTTCCGTCGTTGCATCGGTGGTCAGCCGGTCTTTTCTGGGGAATCACCCCGCTTTCGAGGTGCCCAGCTATTCTCTGGTGTCGGCCTGGGAAATCCCATTTTACATCGTGATGGGCGTCATGATAGGCGCGCTCGCTGTTCTGTTTACCCGAGTTTTGGAGCTCTTTGAAGACGGTTTTGACGCTCTCAAAGTGCCCGGTTGGACGAAGCCGGCAATCGGCGGGCTGTTCCTCGGAATAATAGCCATCTTCTACCCGCAGACCCTGGCGGACGGTTACGAGACAATCAAGCTGACCTTGTTCGGCGATATGGCTATCGGACTGATGCTGGTGCTTATATTCATGAAACTGCTCGCCACCAGCCTGACCCTCGGATCAGGCAACTCGGGCGGCATTTTTGCCCCGTCGCTCTTTATGGGGGCGGCGGCCGGCGGGGGATTTGGCTATCTCGTCAACCTTATCTTTCCGAATGTATCTGCGACTCACGGTGCGTACGCACTGGTTGGAATGGCGGCTATGGTCGCCGGGGCCACCCACGCGCCTATTACCGCCATGCTGATCATTTTTGAGATGACCTCGGATTACCGCATTATCCTGCCCCTCATGATAACGGTCGTCTTCTCCGCCCTTGTCGCGCGGAAAATCTTCCCCTACTCGATCTACACCGTCAAGCTGGCCCGCCGCGGTATCGATCTCAGGGGCGGAAAAGATATCAACGTGCTCCGCTCACATACGGTCTCAGAGGTCATGGATACCAGCTACGAAACCATATTCGCCTCGATGAACCTCGCGCAGATTTTCCACAAGATCGAGCAGTCCAAAGAGACGTACTTCATCGTGACTGACAACGGCGGCAACCTGAAGGGCGTCATCTCGTTTCAGGACATCCGCAACATGCTCAGCCAGCATGAACTCGATTATCTGGTGATAGCCCAGGATCTCGTCGGCCCCGAAACCTTCACCATTGATATCAGCGATGACCTCACCAAGGCCCAGCAGATCTTTGGCCACCGCGACTTCAGCCTCATCCCCGTTGTCAGCAAGGCCCAGCCCAGCAAGGTGATCGGGGTACTCCGTAAGGACGACCTCACGGACTATTACAACAAGCAGTTGATCGATCGCCTCCGCGGATAACAGACCGTGGTTTCCCGAAACGCTGAATGCTTCCGGCCGTCCGCCCACTCCGTTCTTGCAACTAAATCCAACAACGCCTAAATTTGTGGCATATGTCGACCTATGCCCGTCTGCGCTCAGACCTCGTATCATCCGAGGCCGTTATCCGTGGTGAGGTGCTCCACACCATCAAGGACCCGGTAACGGGTAACTATTTCCGGCTCAGAGAGCCGGAATACTGGCTGGTGAACCAACTCGATGGAAACTCCAGCCCCGAAGAGGTGGCCCGGCGGTTTCGTGAGAAGTACAATCTCAATATCGGCGCCGACGATGTTCGGCAGTTTATCGAGACAATCGAGAAATTGTTCTTCCTTGAAAATGCCCGGGCGGAACAGCGCGTCTCCCGGCTCAGCATGCACGGCGGCCTGGAGAAGGAATCGTGGTTGTCACGCATTCTCTATGTGAAACTCAAGGCCTTTAATCCCAGTCGCTTTCTCGATCCGCTCACCGCTTTCTATCGACCTTTTCACAATCGTTTCTGGTTCGCCGTAGCCGTGATGCTTATTCTGGTCGGCCTGTACCAGTTGTTTGTGCATCTTCCGCAATTTCACATCAGCCTGAAAGAGATTATCAATGTCGGGTCGATCGTGACAATCTTGATTGCACTGTTTATCTTCATCACGATCCATGAGTTCGCCCATGCGATACTCTGCCGTTACTACGGGGGAGAGGTGCGCGAGGTTGGCTTTCTGCTGATGTATTTTCAGCCCTGCTTCTATGCCGATTTGAGCGACGCCTGGCTGTTCACGAAAAAATACCAGCGCATCAATGTGACCCTGGCCGGTCCTTTCGCTCAGGCTATTCTGCTGTCGCTGAGCGTGATTCTCTGGCGAATCACTGTCCCCGGGAGTTTCATTAACGAACTGGCCCGCCTGACAGTCGTCGTGAGTTCGGTTACGTTCCTTTTCAACTTCAACCCGCTTCTCAAACTGGACGGATACTATCTGCTGGCCGATATCGTCGATATCCCCAATCTCCGCCGAAAGGCTTTTTCATATCTTCGCAACGCTTTCCAGCGCCGGGTACTCGGCTGGCCAATTGAGACCTCCGTTTCCGACCCTCGCGACCGGAAAATATTTCTCGGCTACTCGCTGCTGGCGGTGACATATTCCGGCATTCTGCTTGGATATCTCCTCTTTGTGGTCGCCCGATACCTGACCGGCGAGCTCGGCGGCTTCGGTTTATTATTGTTGATTATCACACTCCTGCTTATTTTACGTGAAGCGCTTGGTAAGTTGGTTCATGGAACGGTTCAACACATCAGGTATATGAAGACTTTACTGAAAAGACCCGTGCGGCTCACCGCCTATCTAATCCTTCTGGCTGCTGTGGTTGTCGTGCTGCTCGCTGTCCCATTCCCGTATCGTCTTTCGGGAGAAGTCACCGTACATCCACTTTCGCGCTTCACCCTCTCGCTGACCGAGTTCGGTCTGCTCGAAAGCAAACTGTTTCGCGGCGGCGATTCGCCCGAAAACAAGGCAAGCATGATTCAAATCGCCACCAACGACATGGCGGTTCTTGATATCCTTCCGCTGGTCCGGGATGGTCAGGTGGTACAGAAAAATGACACGCTCGCCATTCTCTCTTCGAGCCAGGTGACCCATGATATTGCCGCCGCCCAGGCCGAACTGGAACGACTTCAGGGCGAACTCGCTCTGCTCAAAGCGCCGCCGAAGAAAGAGCAGGTGGCCGAGGCAGAGGCTGAAGTACGCGGCGCCCAGGCGACCGTAGATCGACTGCAGAGAGAAGTAAACCGGTCAGAAGAACTGGCCAAGAAAAATCTTATTGCAACAGAGCAGTTGGAAACGGTTCGTTCCCAGTTCGACGTGGCCAAAGCCGAACTGGTGAACAAAGAAGCGGCCCTTGAACTGCTCACGTCGCCTCCGAGACCCGAGGAAGAACAGGTGCTCCAGCACGAAATCGAAAAGCAGCGGGCACGGATAGCCTTCCTTACACGACAGGCCGAGGCACAACTCATCGTAGCCCCGTTTGATGGCATCGTCTCATCCCGGCCGAGCGGCGACAATATTCTGACCCTCTCGAGCCAGGACAGCGTTGAGTTGCTGGTGCCGGTTACTGACTTTGAAATATCACACGTACGACGGGGCCAGACGGTCCGCGTGAAAATTCGCTCGTTCCCGCACCTGACTTTCTTCGGAGAAGTCGTTCGCGTTCCCCATGGAACAAATGGCGAGGAAGCTACCTTCCCCGTCTCTGTCGTCATCGAAAATCCGGGCGGGTTGCTCGATGACGGCATGACCGGCTACGCCAAAATCGAAGTGGGTAGGTCGTCGCTAATTGCCCTCGCCTATCGCAAGATACTCTCGAACCTCCGGGTCGAATTCTGGTCGTGGTGGTAACGAGCGCAACTCTCGCATGTTACCCGACAGCTCTCCCGCACCTTCTAAACTAATCTCTCAACCTGTGTCATTTGCATACGACGCGACAGTCAAGCAAGAGCCAAAACTTGTTTCCGTGCTTGGATCTGGAGGCAATCACGCCTGACAACGATCTCTCGGAAGGAAAAAAAGACCCCTTTCGGAAATGTTTTCCCGAATCAGTGGCGTGCGAACAAAAAAAGTTGACAGGTGAGCCAATTTCGTCTTGACGATTTCGCCGTTCGGGTTACATTATGATATTAGAGATAGACTATAGGAAAATTCCGTACAGGTAAACAACATATCTAGAAGCATTGCCCTCCAGTGGGTGAGGGGGCTCACTTGTAACACACCGAAGGAGGTGATTTCATGACCGATTACAAGCTGACCGTTGAAGTGCTTGAATCACGCATTGAAACGACCCACTTTAGCTGGGGCAGCGAATAAGGTCTCGCTTTCGGAAATCACACTTCAACTTGGAGGGCAGGCGTCAACCTGCCCTTCCTTTTTGCCCGAGAAGTTTGCTTAACCGCCGAATCTCTTCTGACAGAAACACCACAATGCGTTTTTGCATGAAGTGTCTCTTGTCCGTCTCATTCTCAATCGAACCGGCTATCGACTTACATATGGAAAGCGCTTGCTTATAGAGCGCGAAACATTGCTCATAGTCCTTATCGTGAAATGACAGCATGCCCTGTAGAGCGAAAGCCGACGCCATCTCGCTCTTCAGCCCGCTGGCGGATGCCAGTCTCTGAGAGCGCGCCAGGTAGGTCATTGCTTCTGCGAACCTGTTCTCGCCGATGAGCGCTTCCGCCGTCAAATTGCACATCCAGGGCAACTCTATGTTCTCGCCCCACTCGAGAGGAAAGTGTTGCAGGCCCCGGGTCTTTTTCGCAATCTCATCCGGGCGTTCTTCACACAAAAGAAGTTCCAGTCTCGCAAACTCGAGCAATATCTCTTCGCGCGTCAGTTGCTGTTGGGCGATAACCTCTTTGGTTCGCGAGTAGCCATCCGCGTCAGATTCCATTCGGCACAGAAGGATCTGCGCCGCAACCTGATTCTGGCCGTCATGCGCCGATTCTGCCGCGGTGCGTACCTCACGCGCCCTGACGATCGCGGATGCAATATCGCCCACCTCAAAACGGAGATTGGCCAGGTAATGCTCGCAGGTCCGGTCGAGCGACGGGTGATCGATATCCGTAATCAGTCGCTTCGCCTCATTCAGTTTATCTGCCGCTTCGTTCAGCCTGCCCATACGAAGCAGCACGTACCCCATGCTTACCAGGAACTGTCCGAGGTGTGGTTTGTCGTTCAATGACTCTGACAACGCCATTCCCTCTTTCAGATAGCCGAGCGACTGCTTCAGTTGACCTGCGGCTATCATGATCTCGGTCAGGTTAGCGAGATTGAACAGCACCTCTTTTTTGCTGCCGATCCGCCGGTTTATTTCCAGTGACTCCTCGAGGCACTCTATTCCCTTGGCAGAATCCCCTCGCACGTGATGGACGTAGCCCAGGTTGTTGAGGGCCCGCGCGATTTCGGAGGCATTACCAATTTCTTTCTTCATTTTCAGGGCCAGTTCCAGTACACGAACACTACGACGGTAGCGACCCGTGGTAAAATACACCCCGCCGACATTCATCAGTGTTGTTGCCGCCTCGCTCAAGGCATCAAGTTTTCTTTGAGTTGCGAAGGCGAGGCGATAAGTCTGCAACGCCTTGGCTGTATCACCCTCAATGATATACAAAATGCCAAGGTTGTTATGAACTCGTGAGACTTCGAGCTCATCTCCCAACTCAGTGACGATTGTGAGCGCACGCTCAAGAGCCTCAATCCCTTTATGCACTTCCTGCCTGAGTTTGTATACCTCTCCGATATCCTTATAAGTCTCCGCCAGCAGCTTGTCGACTGGATGGCCGTCGTAGAGATCAATAATCTTCTGGTAAGTCTCCAGAGCCCGGGACGTCTCACCGGTAAGCTTGTGTATATCACCCTGCACCATCAACAACTCACGAACCAGGAACTTCTCTCCCCGGAGGGCAGCGTAGTCGACAACACGTTGCGACAATTGCAGTGCCTCTTCGTACCGGTGGTCCTTAATCAAACCTGTGCACCACTGGAAGGCGCACCGCTCGGCTTCCGTGAGCCGGCCGGATTGCAGGTAGAGGTTGGCAGCCGTGCCGTACAGCTCCGACCGCTCAGCTCCGGCCGCCGGTATTCTCGACAACCGCTTAACTGTCGCCGTCCGCAGCAGCGGGCGAATCAGCCTGACTAAGGCACTGTCCGACGGTGTTGTTTCGCCCCCGGGGAAATATCCCATCCGCGTGGCGTCATCCAGATCATCAATTACCGCCGCCCGGACTATCTGTTTTCGCCTGGTGAGGTCCAGATCGCAGAAGCGTCGAAGAGCCTCGTTTCGCAGCCGCTTCGGCCATAGTATCCCTGAATGAAAAGCATATGCTCCATCAGTGTATTGCAGTGTGTCCCTGCGAAAGTTGCTGGTAACGAGCAGGCGCAACGCCCTGCTGTCTTCGCAGGATAACTGCCGAATCAGCACCGCCTCACGGTCGCCCACTGTCAGCGCGCCCTTAATATTGGCATCGAAAGATCGTTCCGGCTGGATAAAATACCGGGGGTGCAAGGCTTTTTCGTAAGGATATCCGGCGCCTGCTTCACGCAGTTTCTGGCAGACCGACCATGCCGATTCCGGCCGGTCGTCGGAGTCCCTGGCCAGCAATTGGCCCACAAGTTCGCCGAGGGCAGCAGGAGCCCTGGGACTCAACGAGCTGATTGGAACCGGGTCCTCTTCAAGTATCCTGCTCGAAACCCGGGTCGGGTCGGCGTCGTCTTCGAGAAATGGATGACGCCCGGTAATCAGTTGATAAGCGGTAATCCCCAGGGCGAAGAGATCTGATCGGTGCGAGGTAATGCCGTCCCTAATTGTCTCCGGCGGCATGTAACCTACCGTCCCGAGTCCCGCCCGGGTGTCCTCAGATTCGCTGATATGTCGTCCCAGCGAAAAATCCGACAGCTTGAGATAGAACAGTTGCCCGCCTGTACAGGACTGCCAGTCCGTCGGCAAGAAGAAATTCTGCGGCTTGATATCGCCGTGAATAATTCCGGCGGCGTGAAGATATTCCAGATCCAGGGCCGCGGCGCAGAGAACATTCAAGAGCAGGGGAGAGTCGGATGGAATCTCAACCTCGTCCAGGGTCGGACCTTTGCAAAGTTCTAACAGCAGGTAATCCGGGTTGCGATGAGGGGGGGCAAGCAATCGAACCAGTCCGGGGAAACGGCTGCCGCCAATGAGGCGGTATTCGCGTTCGGCAAGCTCGGCGAAATCCAGCGTGGAATCAGAATCATCCGGTAATGGGTATTTGAGGGCGACTTGGCAGTTCAGATGATCTACGAACACCTTCGCTACTTCGGCTGTGCCTCCCCGCCCGAGCTGGCCGATAAATGTCAGTCCCTTGCCCTCGAACGGCCGCTTCATGTAATACCACTCTTTACGTTTTGCTGTGGAAACGAGGCAGTACCAGTGTGAAGGTGGTGCCTTCGCCCGGCGTCGATGTCGGCCCGAGTTCGCCGTTGTGCTGTTCGACGATCTTTCGGCAATTGTGAAGACCGAGCCCGTGGCCGCCTTTCTTCGTGGAGAAATGCAAATTAAACACTTTCCCCAGCGTTTCTTCCGACATGCCGATCCCGTTGTCGGTCACTTCAATTATGACTTCCTCGGTGTCTTCGTCATAAGCCGCGGAGAGCGAAATCTGCCGCTCGAACGTCTTACCTTCTTCCTGCTCGTATCTGACCGCTCGTTCCTCAATGGCGTCCGCGGCGTTGTTGAGCAGATTCATCAGCACCTGCTGTATCTGGCCGACATCGATTTCGATATTCGGGAGGTTGTCGGGGAGATCGATCGTGAAATTGATGAGCTTGAAACGGGCCTGAATGCGCAACGAGAACAGCAGGTCATCGACCAGGTGACGCAGGTCATAGCTGATATACTCGGTGTCGGGCTTGGCAAAATCCATGAGGCTGTCGACAAACCGCTTCATCTTGAACACATTGTCCACGATGGACTTACTGTTAAACTGCACGGCCTCGAATTTGCCGCGTCCGATATTGATCGACATCAACTCGGCATTGTTGGAAATAATCGAAAGGTAATTGTTCAACTCATGGGCTACCGAGGCCGCCATCTCGCCCCGGGCGACGAGTTTCTCCGAAAGTATCACGTACTTCTCCATGATCACTTTCTCGGTGATATCCTCGACCGCCATCGTCAGACCCTCACCGCCGTCCGGCAGTCCCGAAATAGGAGAGATCTTTATCGAAAGGGCCTTCTCGAGATATCCCGTATTGTGGAAATAGCGTGCATCGGAAAACTCCTCTTTGGTTTTCAGCACCGTCTTGATCATCTTCTTCCATCGCGGCCTCTCGAGCTCCGGCAGCGAATCCAGGAATATCGTCGGTGATTCACTCGCCCCGATCATCTCAATGTCGTCTTTGTTGAAATCGAAAATCTCGAGTGCCACCGGGTTCATCGTCACGATACGGCCTTTCTTGTCGATCACGATGATTCCCACCGGCGAATTCTTGACCACCGATTTGTGGTACGCTTCCCAGCTCTGGAGAGAATTGAACATACTGGCGTTGTGGAGAGCGTTGGATACCAGCGACGCATACAATTCGAAGAGATAGAGGTCAGACTTCAAGAACATCTGCGCCTTGTTGGAGTTGTCGAGATAGATAACCCCAATAATCCGACCCGCCACCGTTAGCGGAACACACATGATTGATCTGAGATGCAATTCCACGATTGACTTCTGGTTGGCGTAGCGCTCATCTGCGAGGGCATCCGAGGTGTAAACCGCCTTTCCGGTCGAGGCGACCCTGGAAGTGATACTGCTCGAGATTCTGAAATCCTCCTCCATCATCTGCTCTTTGCAGAGATTGTACGCCGCCTTCACCTGCAATTCGCCGTGCTCGTCCAGAAGCATGATCAATCCGCGTTCGGCCTGCATAAGCTCGATAGCTTTGTGCATCACCATCTGAAGGACGTCGTCGAGCACGAGGGAAGAGTTGATCGCGATCGAAACCTCGAGTAGCGCCTTGAAATCGGAAATGCGCTTCGACGAAACCTCGCGTTCCGACTCTATTCGTGGATTGCTCTGGGCAACTTCATCGAGTGTCGCTTCAAGATCGGCGAATATGTCGGTGGCAATAGAACCGCTGTCACTCAGCAGTTTCTTGTCGGGTACGGTCTTATGAGAAGATGTCATGAGTTATAGTCGGCCCTCTTGTCTTGCGTCAGTCATGGACACCATTCTTTTTATAGGTGTATGTGTTCTATGTAGTTATCGACCGATGGGAGAGATGGTTTAACCCTGCCGGACAAAATAAGGGCTGAACACAAAGAAATAATCAGGGTTCGGGCACGATTTCAGATGGGGAAAATGACCGCGATTTGGTTTCATATTCTGTCTGTCCAAACCCGGTCAAAGAAAGAAATTTCTTGAAGAGAAACTCAAGGGGTGACGATGAACCGGCCGAGTCGCCTCTTGGTAGTGATAAATCAATGCCGGACAACGAACTACGGATAACCTTCAGGGCCAGGATGTAATGGCTGCCCGGATCGAGCGAATCAAAGGTTATAAGTTTTGTCTCAACTGAATCGGCCAGATACTCCAGCAGGCTCGACGACGTCAGAAACTGCTTCTCGATCTTCTGGCTGCCATCCGGCGAGCTCAACCAGAAATCCTGGGTTACCAGATGATAGCCCAGCCGGAACGCCGAGCTTGCCCGAACCACTGAACGCTCCCCCCACAACCTTCGGGGTATCGCGAGATGCAGGTCCAGTTCAAAGACCAGGTCTATCCCGTCCCTGACCTTCTCGATCTGCGCCTCGGACATGAACCGTGACAGGTCAACCCAGACCATCACGCTGTCATCGCGTCTGAAAATGTCGTAGGCGATATCGATATCATCCTGAGCCGCCGGATGGTCCGCACCGACGAATGACAGCAACAGAAGAAAGAAAACTCCCTGAACGGCCTTCTTCATCCTCACCTGCCGGCTTTTGTCCGATCAGCCATCAGAACGCGTTACTGAGCCGAACGTATATTTTGGGTGTATCGTCGTATGATCTGTCGAGACGCTTGGCAACGCTTATCCGAAAGTCACTTCCAAGGTAGAATGCCAATCCGAGAGACTGCTTGATATCTACTTCGCTCAGCTTCGAGTCATTGGCGATTCGGGCGGCGTCGTAGATCAGTGACAATGCTCCCAGTCCGCTCGGGATCTGAAAACGATACTCAAGATTCGCCATCCAGAACCGCGTTCCCATAAACTCGTACTGGTAGTAACCCCGTAGTGTTCCGAGCCCGCCAAGGAAAAATCGCTTGTACATCGGCAGATACCCGTCACTTCCGCCGTACATCGCCCGCCCGATGACGGTCGTATAGCGATTCAGTTTCTGGTACCGGGTGGCGCTGAGTCGGTACCGACGATAATCAAAATCGGAATTGAGATCGGGAAGTGACCATTCGAGTGACCCTCCGATATCCCACGACGAAGTTGAAAACGGTTCGTCCTCGTCCACTGTCCTGTACTCGGCGCTCAGAGTGATTCCGGCATTCGCCGTCGTATCAATCTCATGTATTCCGAATTCCCGATAGGTCGGGTTGACCCGTCGGAAATTCTCGCTGAACAGCTTATCACCGCCGAAAAGTGACCACAGGTGACGGTGACTGGGGAGCCAATTGGTCTCCTCATACCGATAGCCAAGCCGCAACATAAGGTCCCGCATGGGCCGGCCTTCTATGTAGAGTGCGCCGCCGTCCGCCTCATAGTACTCCAGGAAATCTTCTTTGGCGATGAGCGCAAAGACCGTGTTTTCCGTGCTTCCGATTATCCAGTCTTCCGTTGACGCCAGACGGCGATAGATTGAAGCGCCGACACTGAGAGGCGTCTG
This sequence comes from uncultured Ignavibacteriales bacterium, assembly GCA_964396245.1. Taxonomy (GTDB): domain Bacteria; phylum Zixibacteria; class MSB-5A5; order GN15; family FEB-12; genus CAYNEO01. Next base: position 46,233 of record CAYNEO010000002.1, on the reverse strand, counting down.
GCGATATACAGTCTGCTCGATTCCGACGTTAAATCTGAAACGCTCGGAGGCAAAGGCATATCCGGCCCGCACGTCAACTCTGGGCAATAGCGAATCACCGTCGTCAAACTTATAACCCAACCACGGATGAGCGCCATCAACCCGGTTGTATATAAATCCCGGGGCAAACTGACTTTCTTCTATGGCTCGGTAGAAACGCCCCCGGCGTCCTGCCTTTACTCCTTCGGCGGTATACGTCTCGCCGTAGATACTGGCGTGCTTGGCAATTTCGACTTTGCCGGTAATCGATGCCGCGTCTCCCCGGGCCACCGCTTCCGGCCCAACGTCAACGTTTCCAAACAGCGAAATAATATCACGATTGACTTCGCCATCGACCGTTATGTCACCGAGAACCGTAAAGACGATACCCCGGACGAATTCTCCCCGGTCTATGCGTATATCCCGGGCGTAGTCGATGATATTACCGCGCTTGACAGTGAGCAGGCGCCGGGATTGATCCGGCGGAGCGAAAAACGTGATCACCGTCATGTCGTCACGCTGGGTAATCCGTGTGTCGTACACCTCTTCCCAGGGATATTCCTCGCCTGCCACCATAACTCCGTGCGGAGTGAACGCCGGCTCGTTCTTGAAGAACACCGTATCCCGTGCGACCCGCATATCGTCAAGACGATAGTGCGACCGTACCGCGGTTGAATCCTCGAAAATCGCTATTTCGATCGTCTCTTCATCGAAAGCAATTTCAAAAGCGTCTGACCGGGTCGACTGCGGTTTGTACTCCTTGTATTGCGGTTCCTCCGCGTCAGCGGCTGATATCATGATTGCGGCAAGAGCAAACAGGCTCAGGATAAAGCGATAAGTATAGCGAGTCATGGTTCCTCCGATTAAGCTGTTTACCACAGTATCCCTCAAAATCCGTGCCGTCAAGAAAATATGTTGTCTTACAGTGAGTTGTCGACCGAAATCCGTGAGATCGTTACATCTCGACACACCGTCGCACAATTTCTGTTCACTCTGTCTTGAGACCAAGTTCCTTGATCTTGCGTGACAGGTTAGCCCGGCCGACATTCAGCACACGTGCGGCCTCAGATATGTTCCCCTTCGTCCGGAGCAGCGTTTCCGCGATGAGGTTGCGCTCGAAGTTGGCTATGCTGTCAGCCAGAGATGTAGCGCCAGAGTCGCCCTTATCACGGGGTGTCGTGCCGAGATCGGTCCGGAGATCCCACAATTCCACGGTCCGCTCTCGGTGCAGTATGCAGAGGCGCTCGATGATATTCTTCAACTGGCGAACATTTCCCGGGTAGGGCAGCATTGTCAGGTATGCCAGGGCTTCCGGTGAGAGACGAGTAGTACCCGACGGATCAAAACGTCGCAGGAATTCGCCTGCGAGAACCGGGATATCGTCTCGCCTGGCCTCGAGCGGGGGAACCTCAATCACAAAGACGCCGATGCGATAATACAGATCCTCGCGGAATTTCCCTTCAGCGACCAGCTCCTTGAGATTTCGATTGGAAGCACAAATGATCCGGGTATCGACCGTGCGACGTTCTGACAGCCCCAGCGTTTCGACCTCGCCGCTCTCGAGCACACGCAGCAATTTTGCCTGGCAATTCGCCGGCAGATCCCCGATTTCATCGAGAAAAATCGTTCCGCCGTCGGCCATCGCAAATTTTCCGGGATAATCCTTCACCGCCCCGGTGAAAGCTCCCTTGATATGACCGAATAACTCGGATTCAAAAAGGCTCTCCGGAATTCCCGGACAGTTTACTTTCACGAACGGTCTCGTCCGACGCGCACTCTCAAGGAAAATACGGGTGGCTACCAACTCCTTGCCCGTGCCGTTTTCACCGGTGATCAGGACCGTTGTCTCCGTGGGAGCAACCTGGCTGACTGTCCTGAGCATGCCCCTGATCGCTTTTGACTCGCCGATTATCCGCGAACGATCATCCATGGCCTCGACCATCAAGTGCCGCTGTCGTTCCGCTGCTGCCAGTTGCAGGCTGGAATTGACCCCCGCAATAAGCTTCTCCGGCTGAACCGGCTTCTCCAAAAAGTCCACCGCACCAAGCCGGACCGCCTCGAGTGCCGTCGGTATGTCCGCCTGACCGGAAATCACCAGCACCAGTGGCGGGGAGACGACAGCCTTCAGTTCCCTGAGAAAGTCAATCCCGGACATACCCGGCAGCTGTATATCGAGCAGCACCAGGTCGAATCTCTGTGAGGCAGCTTTCTTCAGTGCATCTTCCGCAGAAGCGGAGGTGACTACCATGTGCCCCTCGTCTTTCAGCAGCGACGAAAACGATGAAAGGACATTGGGCTCGTCATCGACTATGAGGATTCTACTCGCCACCGGCTGTCTCCACATAAGGAAGTGTTATAGTAACGGTCGTACCCTTGCCCGCTTCCGACTTTATGATCAATTCACCGCCCATGTCACTGATAGACTTTTCCACTATCGCCAGACCAAGGCCGCTGCCTTTTCCCTTCGTAGTGAAGTACGGAAGACGGGCCGATGCCATGGTCTGTGCATCCATTCCTTCACCGGAGTCCTCTACTGACAGCAAAGCGCGACCATCTTCGACAGTCAATCGCACGGCTATCTTTCCGCCGGGACTCGAGGCCTCGACCGCATTCTGCAGGATATTGTGTAATGCTTCCCGAAGGTAAACAACATCCGCGGTGACATCGACTGTCGACTCCGGCAAATGCAACTGCACGTAATATAGCTTGAGCTTTTCCCCATACAGTTGCATGACTGACTCCACCAGTTCATTAAGATTAACCCGTTCACTGCGGGGAGCAGGCATTTTGGCCAATTGAGAGAAGCGATCCGCGAGGTCCGTCAGGTGACGTAACTCATCCGAGGCGGCCCTCAACGGCTCGCGAATCTCTTCGTATATACTGCTGCCGGCGGTTTGCTTCTCAATTCGATAGAGCGAAACGAGGATCGGTTGAAGTGGATTTTTCAGTTCGTGGGCAAAACGACGGGCTATCTGCTGCCAGGCCGCTACTCGTTCGCTCTGCGCGAGCCGTGCTGTGGTGCTGCCCAGCCGAACCGCCATCGAGTTGAAATTGTCTATCAAGCCCCGGATTTCATCGCCGCCGGCAGGTCTGACCTGCTGATTGAAATCGCCATCAGCTATCCGCCCCGAGGCTCGACTCAACTCGGCCAGTGGACTTGCCAGTGCCGCCGAGGTCCGCTTCGAAAAAAAGAAAGCGAGGCCTACCATGATCACCGTCATCCCGGCAAACAGCAACGCCAGGAAAAGCGCGTAGCGCGGTCGAAGTTCCTGGCTTACCGATGTCGATGTCCGACTTGCCTGAATAGCTGCGACAACGTCGCCGTATGACTCATCGTGGAGGATACCCCCTACCAGGCGTCTGCCGTCTGGTTCGGGGGAAGTCTTGGCGGCATACTGATACACGCGGCCATTCACACTCACGAACCCTCTCGGACGGACTCGGGCTGATTCTTCGATCTTTGCCACCGCTTCGTCAGGAAGAGGCGCCACCGAATGAGATGTAACGGTAGAATCGTCGGATATCACAATGAGAAAATCAAGCCCAGCCGGGATCGAATCAGACACGACACGGTCCCGCTGAAGAATACTGCCGATTCGATCGTACAGAAGACCATGGTAATAATCGGTGAGTTCCGATGAACCGTCCATGGTCGATGTCCGTGACCACCGGTTGGTTTCGACACCCACGTAGATGCCGAATACAGTCAGGATCACCGCCGGGACAATGGAAAACAGGAGAAAAAGTCCGAACAGCCTGTTACGAAACGAGGATTTCATCACACATCACTGCTTTTGCCGGAAACGACGATCATAATCGGCAAGCGCTCGGTGATGCGACTCAAAGGCAATCTTCTCCGGCAGGTCATCGAACGGGAAGAAACGGGCTTCCTGTGCGTCGTCGGCAGGACGGAGCTGCCCGCCGATAACATCGGCGAGATATAACAGCAAAATGGCGTTTGCCCGGGGATCGTCGTTACCGCTGTATACCTCGAAAAACGAGGTCAACTTCACCTTCAGACCGGTTTCCTCTTCAACCTCACGAACGGCCGTATCCGACGGATGCTCGTTCCATTCCATGAACCCCGCCGGAAAGCACCACCAACCGATCTTGGGCGGGTGCGCCCGTTTCACGAGCAGTACACTGTCATCCTGGACTATAACGCCTCCGGCTGCCGGTATCGGGTTTTGGTAGTATACGAACCCACACTCACCGTCAGGACACGCCATGCGCGGCAGACCGTCAATGTCTCGTTTTACGAGTTCACGACCGCATACCGGGCAATAATGATATCCGCAAAATTCATTTTTCCTCGCGAACAACTTCTCGGCATCGAAATGTTCATGCCTGGGTTTCACTGATTGTCACTCCCTTCGGCAGCATCTTCATCGCAATTATCGTTGTATCGTCTCGCGGCGGAGTCGTCGGATCGTATGTATGGACATCGTCGAGAATCGCCTTCATAATTTCCTCCGGCTCTTTCTCGCGGCAGCCGAGAATGAAATCGCGGATCCGATCTTCGCCATATTCGACCCCCTCGTTATTCATCGCTTCGGACAGGCCGTCGGTGAAAAAGAATATAACGTCGTCTGGCTGAAGTTGCACGCTCGCCGATGTGTAGTCCATGAATGGAAAGGCTCCGATAATCGGCCCGCCGATTTCCAGCGTCTCATAACTCCCGTCGTGGCGGGCCAGAACGGGATGGTTGTGCCCGGCATTTGCATAATAGAATAAACCATTGTTAACATCGAGCTCACCGTAAAACAACGTGACGTACGCCTCCGCGGATGTCGACTGTACGACCTGCTGGTTCATATTCTTCAACATTGTCGAGATCGCGTTACCGTTATGAATCTCGCTGCGGAGAATGGCCTGGATTTGAGCGATCATCAGCGCCGCCGGCATTCCCTTGCCGGAGGCATCGGCAATGACAATACCCATCCGATCCTTGTTAGATATCGGGACAAAATCATAGAAATCTCCTCCGACAGTTCTCGAAGGTGTGGACTGTGCGCTGATCGCATAGAGATCGAGCGCCGGCGGTTTGGTCGGCAGCAGGTTGAGCTGAATCTGCCGCGCCATATTGACCTCTTCCTGCAGGCGCATGCGCTCGAGCGACTCGACATACAGCCGGGCATTGGTGAGCGCTGAAACCATCTGGTTTGACAGCACCCCGAGCAGGTTGAAATCCTCAGCCGTGTAACGGTATCCGGCCACCTTCGATGTCAGCGCCAGGAACCCGAGGAGATGTTCCGCGTCTTTCATCGGTACGATCATCTGTATATGAAAGTCCCGTAGCAACCCGGCGAGTTCGGAGCGTTCCTCGTAGTCGCTCAACGATTCCATGGTGGTGGGCGAGTCCAGAAGATTTATGCCCCGCAGCATGAGGTCGTCCCGCTGGACAATGCGACGCTTGGGATTTTGCTCGCCGGGGAGAAGGACGTATTCACCCTCACGGTCATCGTAGAGCAGGAAATAAACGCGCTCGACCAGCAAGGCCGTCTTGAGCGTCTCCTCTATGGTCCGTCTCAACTCCGGGGGATCGAACATGGAGATGATCTGGCGCGAGAATCGCTCGATGATATTCCGGTAGTCCGTTCGCGTTCGCAGAAACATCGACCGAATGATATTGTCTATCCAGTTGCTGATCGGCTGGAACATCAGGAGTATGAACACGATGAACAGGTAGCTCACTATTTCCGCCTGGTCACCGAACACCGGCGTGAGGAAACGCTTCGATTGTGTGACGAGAAGAATATACCCGCCCACAAGCATCGCCGACGTAAACGTATAGATCAGCGACTGTCGAAAAACCATGCGAACATCGAGAAACTGATGCCGGATGATCGCGTAGGCAAGGATGACCGCTCCGACAAGCGGTGCAATAAGCAACAGCAGCGTTTGAATCGGATCGGGGAAGTGCGCCGGAAACAGGATCTTCCACAGCAGGTAGAGGACGTACAACCCGAGTCCAAGTCGAACCGCCCACAGCACCATCCGCGACTGCGTCAGAAGGCGCGGATTCGTGAGATACCGCTCGCCGGTCTCCAGGAAATAGTACGCAATTACGATATAGAGCAGGTTGATACTGCCGAAAATCAGCAGTTGATTGGCGCGGATGTAACTGATGAAAAGCAGTATCAAAGACAAAACATAAGTGAAGGGTTTCAGAACGATACTCAAGAGCCCTTCGTTCCCGGAACCGGCTTCGAGACCTGACAGCAGGCTGTTGATATCACCGAAAAACACAACCACCACCAGATGCATGAACTGCGGCAGGAAAACGAGGTACCGCAGCCACTGATATTTGAACTCCCGCAGCCGGTCGGTAGGGTAGACCCACGAGAATACCAGCAATACGGGAAATAAGAATGTCCAGACGACGTGGAGTTGATAGGCGGCTGTGTCGCTGAACTGTTCGGTTCCGGACGGATAGTGCTGGATAAGACCGCCAAGCCCCATGAAGATCGGGCCCAGACCGGCAAGGAAGAGCAAGGCCCCTACCAGCCGGTTGAGACGGTGGACAAAGTTATCCCTGGTTACTGTAATCGCCAGGAATATCAGAAATCCTCCGATCAACAGGAAAATTACGGTTTTTACCAGCTCCAGATCCATGGCCTTTGGCGTCCCCGGGCAGCTGTGTTTTAGATAGTTTTCTTTATGGTGATGGTTGTTGCCCCATTGACGTTCTTGACTTCAACTTCGTCCATGAGGGATTCGACGATAAAAATGCCGCGCCCCACTTCCTTAAGCAGGTTTTCTTCGGCAATCGGACTGTCGATGTCATCGGGGTTGAACCCTTCGCCCTCGTCGGTCACTGAAATCCGAACAGAGCTGTTCTCTCGCCCGACCTCTACGGTTACGGTTTTTTCCGGCGACGATTTATTCCCGTGGGAAATCGCGTTATTGACCAGTTCCGATACCGAGATGGCGATATCCGCGATAGTCGACTCGTCCAGACCGAAGCCGCGAAGAAGCCCCTCAACGAACGAGTCAACATCGACGAGATAATCGAGGCTGGAAGGAATGACAATCGTGTTTCCGACGATTTGCGGTTTCTCCATGTGGTATACTCCAAAAAAACAGGCAGACCGCCCTCGCCTGCCTGGCATGTTAAAAAGTGCAAGATTCGCCGTGCATCGGCCTATTTGAAACTCCGCATAGCCTCTTCAACAGAGTCGTACGCTTCAAAGACCGTAACCAGTTTCGTTATTGTGAGCAGCGAGTGAATCTTCTCAGTAACATTGACGAGTTTAAGCTGGCCCTCGTGATTACGCAGCGTTGTATAGCCCGAAATCAGGATTCCCAGGCCGGTCGAGTTCATCCAGTCAACTTTTCCGAGGTCGATAATGACCTTCTTCCGATTCTGTTCGATATACTCATACAATTTGTCGTGCAGCAGGCTGGCGTCCGGGCCGCCCATGATCTTGCCCTTCGGTTCCAGAATGACAACATCGCCTTCCAGGCGGTCAGTAAGTTTCATATGTCCACCTCCGGGAATAAGTTATAGTCTGAATACGCTCTCAATACGTCCCGGTTTCGCACTCCGATGGTGCGCTAACCGTGAACCCGATGTCACGGTCATCAACCCTCCCAGCCGTTGCCTGCCCGACGGCAGCATCTGGCCGGGCTGCCCCGTGCTTGCCTAAGTGCTTAATTAGCTTGCCATTGGAGCAAAAGTCAAGGCGTTTTTTCCCGGGCCCGACGCCCCTCTCAGTCAATAAAATAGGGACCGTGTCCTAACACGGTCCCTGACAAAGCATTTGCCCTCGGTGTGACGATCAACCGGCCGAACGCAGAGCCACCTGAATCGGTCGATAGACCAGCGCCTTCGTCGGACAGAATTTCGCGCATGCCGGGTCTCCCTGACACAGGTCACATTTGACCACCAGGTCGTGCTGGGAATCAAACAATGAGCAACCGAACGGACAGGCCGAAACACAGGCCATGCACTTCACACACTTGTCCTGATCCAGATCCATCGATCCCGTCTCTGGATTACGTGTGATGGCGTTTACCAGGCACGACTTGGCGCAGGCAGGATCCTCACAGTGCAAGCAGACGACCGGAACATACAGGTCCTTTTTGCCGCCGTCCTTGACGTCTATTCGGGACCGGGCCGGTTTTCCATTGACGGCATGGGCGAAAGAGCACGCCAGTTCACAGGTACGGCAGCCGATACACAGCAACGGGCTTACGATTAAGCGATGATTCATGACTCTTTCTCCTGTCCCCATTGGCTGATCGCTCCCATTGTCGCGGCCAGTTCCTTTCGATGGCTTTCATCGTTTACCTTGAAGTACTCCGCGGGGATATCACGATGCTCGATGAGGTAGTCGGCAAATTCACGGGTGATACCCGGCTGTCCCGTCTTCTCACAAATGATCAGATCAAACTTCTTGTCCCAGATAACCCGTTCCCGGCCGTTGTCCGTGAACTTGATGAAATTCGTCGGGCAGTTCAGCGCGCACGCAAGGCAACCAACACAGTCGGGCGGCGGCTGATGAAGCGGCGGGGCGATTTCCTTACCGTGACCGCGGTTCACCGACGAAATAGCGTGGAATCCCATCGTATCGCAGATTCGCGTACAGATGCCGCACAGGATGCAGTCATTCGGCTCGGGAACCGGCTCATAGGTTGTCCTTGTCACGCCGTGGTCGGCGGCGAGCTGCTGAATCAGCGGTGTCTCCGGATTTCGCGCCAGCATCAGGTCCAGAATTGTACGCCGGAGCTCCTGCACCGTCTCGGAGTGAGTATTGACAATCAGATCCTGCTCGACGGGGTAAAGACACGAGGTGACGTGATTCTTCCACCCGTTCCAGGACTCCTTCGTGATTTCAACCATGCACAACCGACATGCCCCGTATGGCTCCACCGCGTCGTGCTGGCAGAGCGCAGGAATATCGATACCCTGGCGCTTGATAACCGCCAGGAGCATTTCTCCTTCCTCGGCGCGAACCACTTTTCCGTTTATCGTTAGCGTTACCATCAACTCTCCTAAAACACATCTATTGCGTCACGCGTGCAGGCCGTCACACAGGCGCCGCAGTGCGTGCATTTTTCTTTATCGATAACGTGTACTTGCTTTTTTCTACCCGTAATTGCATTGTAGGCGCACGAAGTAATGCAGGCCATGCATCCGTCGCATTTCTCCGGGTTGATCTCGTACTGGATCAACTCGCGGCAAACGCCCGCCGGGCATCTGTGATCCCGAATGTGAGTCTCATACTCATCCCTGAAATACCGGACCGTACTCAAAAACGGATTTGGCCCGGATTTCCCGAGGCCGCACAATGAACCCAGCACGATGCCCTCGGACAGTTTTTCCATCTTGTCGAGATCACCGTCGTTCGCCCGGCCTTCGCTCACCCGCACGGCGAGATCATGAAGCTGATACAGCCCTTCCCGGCACGGCACGCACTTGCCGCATGATTCATCGACAAGAAAGTGCAGGAAGTATTTCGCTACATCGATCATGCAGGTGCGGTCATCCATGACTATCATGCCGCCCGAACCCATCATCGAACCCGCCTTAGTCAGCGAGTCAAAATCAACGGGGAGATCGAGCTTCTCTGCCGGGAGACACCCGCCCGACGGTCCTCCGGTCTGAACCGCCTTGAACGGACGATCCTTCTGCACGCCGCCGCCGATATCGTAAATGATCTCTCGAAGCGTTATGCCCATCGGAACTTCGATCAACCCGGTATTGCGAATCTTCCCTACCAGGGAGAAAGCCTTGGTGCCCGAATTTTTCGGTGCGCCGATTTTCGTAAACCAGTCGGCTCCCTTGTCTATGATCACCGGCACGTTGGCGTATGTCTCCACGTTATTCAGCACTGTGGGCTGGTCCCAGAGGCCGCGGATGACCGATCGAATATACTTGGCCCTCGGTTCGCCCACATTGCCGGCTACCGATTGCATGAGCGCCGAGGACTCGCCGCATACAAAGGCGCCTGCGCCCCGACTGACATGAATCCGGAAACTGAAATCGGTCCCGAGAATATTGTCTCCGAGCAAACCGTAGGCCTCAGCCTGCTCGATTGCCATCTGCAGGTGCACTACCGCCAGCGGGTACTCCTCGCGAACGTAGATGTAACCGTCTTTGGCTCCGACGGCAAAGGCCGCAATCATCAAACCTTCCAGCACCGTGTGCGGGTCGCCCTCCATGATCGCGCGATCCATGAATGCGCCCGGGTCGCCTTCGTCGCCGTTCACAATAACGTAACGGACGTCTGAATCCACCTTCCGGCAGGTAGCCCATTTGCGCCCGGTCGGAAATCCGCCGCCGCCTCGTCCGCGAAGTCCGGATTTGGACACCTCGTCGATAATCTCCTCCGGCGTCATGGTCATGATCGCCTTCGCCATCGGTTGATACCCACCCACCCGGATGTAATCATCGATATCCGCCGCGTTGATATGACCGAGATTGCGCAGCGCGATTCGCGTCTGATGCGAATAAAACTTGATATCAGTGTATTTCTCTACCGGCTTGTTGGTCTCGTGGTCGACATAGAGCAGCTTCTCGATCACCTCGTTGTTCTTGATCGTCTTTTCGATGATCTGCGCGACGTCACGTGTCTTGACCCTGGTATACAGAATCCGATCGGGCTCGATAGCGACCAGGGGACTTTTCTCACAAAGACCATGACAGCCCGTCTTCTTGACGGCTTCCACGGTCACACCCTTGATCCGGTGCTTCTTGAGCTGTTTCTCGAACTCCTCACCGAGCTGTTTAGCGCCGCTGGCGAGACAGCCGGGGCCGTGACAGACCATAATCTTGCGGACGAGCTTCTTGTCTGCGTCCTGGAGTTTCTTCTGCAGGTCACGAAGCTGCTTGATGCTGTCTATTCGCATATCAACCCTTCGCCACTAATTTCTTGACTCGGTTCGGCGCCACCTGTACGTGGCATTCATCATTGATCAGAACGACCGGCGCCATGGCGCACGCGCCGACGCAGGCAACTACTTCCAGTGTGAATTTTTCGTCCTTGGTCGTTTCACCCGGCTTTATCTTCAGCAGCTCCTCGAACTGGTCCTGGATCATCCGCGCACCGCGAATATGACACGCGGTCCCGACACAAATTCGGATAATATTCTTGCCGCGTTTGTTCAGACTGAACGCGTTGTAAAATGTCGAGACCGAAAAGACTTTGCTCAGCGGAACGTCCAGTTCCTCGGCTGTCTTTTCGAGTGCCTCGCAGGGGAGGTAATTGTATTCCTTCTGGATATCCTGCAGAACCATAATCAGCGAGCGCGGGTCTTTTGGATGCGCGTCGATGATTTCCTGCAGTTTGCTAAAATCGTGTTTCATGCTTTTTCCCTTGCCGCGGCTTTCTTCTTCTTTCCGCCCGATGCCTTCTGGCCCAATTCATATCCCTGTTTCAGAACTGTCCGGTTGGCCTGCAGGATGTCTCTCTTCTTGCCCAGTTTCTCCTCGAGGACCGCCAGAGCCGTGTCATACGAAATCACGCCCGTAGCTCCAATGAATGTGCCGAGAACCGCAATATTGACCGCCTTTGGACTGCCGGCATCGAGCGCCATCTTGTTCGCCGGAACGAGGATTTCGCTGATATCTGTTCGGTCCGTCGTCACGTCGATAAGCGAGGAATTGACTATCAGCAATCCGCCCGGACGAATCCTGGGCGCGAACTTGTCGAACGATGGCCGGTTGAAGACGCAACAGCACTGCGGGTTGTTAATAATCGGTGAACCGATACGCTTGTCGGAAATCACCACCGTGCAATAGGCCGTTCCACCCCGCATCTCGGGGCCATACGACGGCAGCCACACGACATTTTTCCCTTCCTTGATGCCGCCGTAAGCCAGCAGCTGTCCCGCTACCATGACTCCCTGGCCGCCGAATCCGGCCATTGTCACTTCATACTGCTCCATCACCGCACCTCCCGGGCGCCGTTTTCGGGATCCTTATAAACGCCGAGCGGATAGTATGACATCATGTTCTTGTCGAGCCATTTGGTAGCTTCGACCGGCGTTTGGCCCCAGTTCGTCGGGCACGTTGAGAGCACCTCAATCAAAGAGAAACAACGACCTTCCTCCTGGTACTTGAAGGCGCGTCTGATTGCCCGCTTGGCGCCGATTATATACTCCGGCTTATGAACCGCCACTCGCTCGAGATAGGCGGGCGTCCCCAGCGTCGATAGAAGCTCCACCATGCGTATCGGCTGTCCCACCTGGCCCACATCGCGACCCAGCGGGCAGGTGGTCGTCACCTGTCCCGGAAGCGTCGTGGGCGCCATCTGGCCGCCGGTCATGCCATATATGGCATTGTTAACGAATATGGTGGTGAATTTCTCACCCCGGTTAGCCGCGTGGACAATTTCACCCATCCCGATCGAGGCCAGATCACCGTCGCCCTGGTACGTGAAAACGGTCATGTCCGGACGAAGACGTTTGAACCCGGTTGCGAGCGCCGGCGCCCGTCCGTGAGGAGCTTCGAGAAAATCGGTATTGAAATAATTGTAAATCAATACCGAGCATCCCACCGGAGCCACGCCGACCGCTTTCTCGCGCAGATTCAGCTCGACCAGCACTTCCGCCACGATGCGGTGAATAACTCCGTGGGTGCACCCGGGGCAGTAGTGCGTGACAACGTCTTTCAGCGCTTCCGGCCGCGAGAAAATCGTATTGGCTTGCGCTTCCATATCTATCCTCTGGCTTTCTTCTTTGTAGTCGCTTTTTTGCTCGTTTTGCGGCCGCGCGGGGTCGGCTTGAGCAGTGACATTATCTGCTCCTCGACCTCCTCCGGAGACGGCACGATACCGCCGGTACGTCCGAAGAACTTCACCGGCTTCTTCTCGGCCGCTATACGCTCGACATCCTCCAGCATCTGGCCCATGCTCATTTCGATCGTGAGCACGGTCTTGATGTTCTGCTTGTTGATTTCCTTCTTCAGCTCCTTTTCCGGGTAGGGGAAGAGGGTGATCGGGCGAAATAGACCGACCGAAACGCCTTCGCGCTCCAGTTCATCGATGGCCGTCTGACAGATCCGCGCCATCGTGCCGTACGAGACGATCAAAATCTTGTTCTTGGGGTCGACCTTGTATAGCTCATAACGGGCTTCGCTGGCCTTCATCTGCTCGTACTTCTTGGCCATCTCGATATTGTTCTGTTCCAGGGCGTACGGGTCGAGGAACAATGATTTCAAGATGAGTGGTTTGCGGCCCTTGGCGCCGGTTGCCGCCCACGTTTTTTCGGGCAGTTCGGGTTCCTCGTACTTATCCGGGAATTCGACCGGCTCCATCATTTGTCCGATCATGCCGTCACCGATAATCATCACCGGGTTGCGGTATTTATCGGCCAGGTGGAAAGAGTCCATCGTCAGGTCGACCGCTTCCTGAATGGTCGACGGCGCCAGCACCATAACGTGATAGTCCCCGTGACCGCCGCCTTTCGTCGCCTGAAAGTAGTCCGACTGCGCCGGCAGAATTCCGCCCAGACCGGGACCGCCGCGCATGATATTTATAATCACGCAGGGCAGCTGCGCTCCGGCGATATACGAAATTGCTTCCTGCATCAGGCTGATACCGGGGCTCGACGATGACGTAAACACGCGTTTTCCCGTCGCGGCGGCGCCGAACAGAATATTGCCGACCGCCACTTCGCTTTCGGCCTGGAGGAATACGCCGCCCGCCTCGGGCATCCGGCGCGCCAGGTATTCAGCCACTTCGGTCTGCGGAGTAATCGGGTAGCAGAAGTAGTTTGTCGCGCCCGCACGGATGGCGGCTTCCGCGATCGCTTCGTTACCTTTCATCAATATCTTTGCCATAGAATCTTCCCTTACTGCTCCCTGACTCAATAATCAAAGAGGACATATGAAAGCCCGTGCGTGTGTACTTCGATAGCCGCGTCGGGACATGTTATCGCACAAATCTTACAGCCGATGCACCGGGATGGATCGTGAACCTGTGCGTAAAAGTAGCCCTTCACCGTGATGTCTTTTGACATCGACAGTATCTGCTGGGGGCAGGCCTTCACGCACAATTCGCATCCCTTGCAGTGGTTCTTGTCAATCGTAACGCCTGGCATTCGTATTTCCTCTATGCAACGTAATCCCGTCAGACACGACGTTCCCATGGCTTCAACAATGAGCGGTCCAGTGGCAGGAGGGGAACGTTGATCTTTTGGGGATCGAGTTTCTCTATTACCGAACGGGTAGCGCTAACGAACACTACCGGAAGGCTGGCCGCCTCTCCGACGGCCCTGGCCAGCTTCAAGCCGTCCATCACTATTTCTACTGTCGTATGTTCCAATAGATGCGTATTGGAGATAATTCCCGTGAAAGAAAGCCGCGAAGATGCCTCTATGTCTCGCATCAGCTTCCGGGCGCCCTCTACTGTCGATGTAAACGGTCGATTGGCGTTGAGCACCAGTAGCAGCTCGTAGGCGTCGGGGACAAAAGCATCGGAGAGTGAACTCAGCACCCTCGCGCCCTGGTCGTCGCCGCCAACATCCAGAATCAGCTTGCCCTCAGTCTGTTTGATAGCCCCTTTAATCTGTGGAATGATTATCGGCAAATCCGCATACGCCTGGTCACCGGGGGGGATCAACGAACGAACCCCGATCGCCTCGAGTTCCTTCACCGCCTCGCGCGAACGAAAATACGGATTGATTATGTCGAGGTCCGCGATATACACACGGCGGGGGTCGCTCAGGGCGAAAAGCCGGGCAAGATTTACCGATACTTCCGACTTGCCGCTGCCATAGCCCCCAACAATGGTGATAATGTCCCGGGTAAAAGCAGGGTAGGAGTATGTTCTTGAAGTGTCGGTCATTATGATTGCTCGAACCTCCCTGACCTCGTACGCGTCCGGATGCCATTCCGTTCGTGACGGCGCCTGAATAGGAACTAATTCAATCCTAATTTAGTACGAGTGAATATCGTCTATTTTGCCGGTAAAGTCAAGTTGCGTTGTGAAAAAAATAACGAAACAAATGCGGTTGACAGTAGATATAAGGGTAGTTATATTATTTCAACACTTCGGCTTACGGTTAATTCGGAGATAATGGATGCGGTTTTTCACGTATAGAAATTCGACCTTGTTTGGAGCCTTTACAAAAATGACAGAACGATGGCTCCTGATCCTCATTCCGGCGGTGATATTATTGCTGTTTGGCCTGGTCTGCTCGTCTTCGGAAAAGAAACAGAGCGGCCCTCTCGAGGATCCAGCATACGCGGGGTGGAAGGTTTACAACTGGGAAAGAGTAAAGATCATTTATCCGCCCGACCATCCCCAGGAATCTGTTTTTCAGAGTGTCGCTGCCGGGTACATTCGAGCCCGTGATCAAGTGAGTGCGGCCCTTAACATGCCCGTTCCGATGGACACGATCACCGTGATTTACTACAGCGGTTTTGGCCAGGGGCAGGAAATGACCGGCAGGTCGTACCCGTTTGTCAAGGATGGCATCATCCATTTTTGGCTGCCGAGTTATTTTGGCGTTACCTTCATGCAGTGGATGATTCCGAAATGGGTCCCGCGAGAACCCCAATTTCCGTTTCTCAAACACGGGTTGATTGCATTGTTCGACTACTCCGGCCAGGACTATCACGGCGGTACGATCGGATATCGGGAGAGGAACGAATTTGTACCACTGGACAGTCTGGCGGCCGATACGACCATTAACAGCGACACGGAGCGTTTACAGTCCGGTGAGGCCGCGTCGTTCGATGCCTTCGTGTTGTCGACATACGGTCCCGGCACCTTCAGGCATCTCTATACGACCCCGCTGCCGTTCAGACAGTTTGTCAGCGATTCACTCGGTATGACCGTCGATGACCTGCAGAAACAGTGGTTGGAGTACGCGGAGGCAAATATGTCTCCGGAGTCACAGCGCGCGGTTGACAGTCTTCGTCAGGCAGGAAACTGAGCAAACTTCTCCTTCAACATAAAGAGGTGTGATATGGCAGAGGAAAGCTGGAAGACCGCCATCACCAACATCGGCCCGGGGCGAATACGGGTACGAGGCTACGATATAACCGACATCATGGAAAAACTCTCGTACGCGGAAACGGTCTTTCTGATTCTGAAAGGCGAGCTGCCGAGCAAGGCGGAGGCCGCCATGATGAATGCAATTCTCGTTTCGTCAGTCGATCATGGCGCTTCACCGCCGTCCGTTCTCGGCACACGAACAGTGGTATCCGGAGGCAATCCACTAAATGCCGCTCTGGCCGGCGGCGTCCTCGTAATCGGTGACACTCACGGTGGCGCCATCGAGCAGGGCGCCAGAATACTTCAGGACTGGGCAAAAAAAGAAGGCGATCCCGCCGCTCTCGCCGCACAGATGGTGGACTGGCTGAAAGAAACGAAGCGGCGCATGCCTGGGTTTGGTCACCGTCTCCACTCGGTTGACCCCCGGACGGGAAAACTGTTCGAAATTGCCGCTCGCCACGGCTACAGTGGACGGCACATCGAACTGTGCCGCGCTCTTGAGGACGCCCTGGCACAAAAACTTGGCAAGGCCCTGCCGATCAATGTCGATGGAGCTATCGCGGCCGTCATCTCCGATATGGGCTTTGACTGGCGTCTCGGCAAAGGTTTCTTCATTATCTCCCGTATGCCGGGCCTCCTTGCCCATGCTTACGAAGAGATGACTCGCGAAAAGCCGATGCGTCGCCTTGGTCCGCCTCCTTTCGAGTACGACGGGCCTCCGGACCGTAAGATCCCCTGAATGTGTATTTGAGGATTATTGCCCGGCGGACAACCACGTCCGCCGGGTACATATTAAGGTTCAGCCGTCTTAGCGCTGTTCACCTCTGATCATCGTGGCCATACCCGTGAGGGCGGAGCCTCCGATCAAAAGAGCAAAACCGAGGGAAAGTGTCGTCACCAGCGTGAGGATTCCCGGATAAACTCCGGAAATGGCCAGAATGCCCAGTACTACTCCGCCCAGGCCGACAAAAGCCTGAAGCGTCGTCCCTGAGGTCATGGCGACGTGGGCCAGTGCCCGTGCTTCCTCGGGTTCCTTTGACCTTTGAATGGTTATAGCGTTCATGCGAGCTGTCGTCGCCGAGCCCATCAGGATCGATGCACTCGCCACGATAGCTGCTATCGGAGCGAGCTCCATCATGGAGACCTGCAACAGGGCCAGCACGCCAAGCGCCATGGTCACGAGTCCGCCGATCAGTTCGACCGTCACGCCGCCGCCCATTTCCATTTCTCTGAACTCACCGCGACTCACTTCCATGAGCATACGGTTGAAACGGGCCGCTCGTGCCGTTCCTTCGAACGTCAGCGCACCGCCGATCACGATAATCGCGATCGGGATTAACATACCGGCGTTAAATGCCGCCAGTCCGGCGATCGATACGACTACCGCGGCTGCCCCGGCGGCTCCTTCACCGATTGAACCGCTCAGAAGGTACCGCATCGATACGCCTTCAGTCTGTGCGTGTGCATACGCATGTTCTTCTGCAGCCATAATAATACCTCCTCATTATGGTTGTTTGTTCTGCCCGAACAGTTTCTGTTTCGTGTCTTGAAAGCCCGTCACTCGGGCCATCATTCCACTCTGTCCCTGGCCGCAACAGGTCTTGCACTCAGGAGTCAATCGGTGATGCTGTCTCCACGCCGAGTTGCTGTCGGCATTGTTTAAGACCGAGCGCTGGAGAACTAATCAACCGGGAAGAAGTGAACGGCGTCCGGCATCACTCACGTGACGCGAACGCGCTCTGCAGAGATGGTGTCCTCGTAGACCGTGTGAATATCCTCCGTGTCAATAATTTTTCTTTCATTCAACTCCGGTCATTCCTTACGGACGTGTATGTGTAACGAATTCATCCTGCAACTGTTCCCCGTTCAGCCCGAAATAATGTGTGCGAAAGCCGCCGGCCGAGAGGAGGTAACTTATTATACGACAACTCATTGAACCCGGAGAACGGCGTGCATATGCAGAAAATCTTCACATGCCTTCGGCACCCGATGTACGGGAAATCAGGGTTGTTCGCCGTGATGCGCGCCCTGCTTAATCGTTTATCGACTCGAGAACGGCCGTCAAAAAAGCGACCTCATTCCAGCCCATATGGGTCGGGTCTTCGTCGCTGCCCACTCGCGCGATCACCAATTGCTTTTCCGGGATGACGAATATCTGCTGCGTGTATATGCCCCATGCGATGAATGTATTCGGGGGGATACTCGTATTCGGGTCGGCGGTGAGGGCGCGTCTCAACCACCAGTGGTACCCGTACCACGTAACATCCGACGAAACGGGTTGCAGCGATTCCTCGATCCACGCCTCCGGCACGATCCTTCTGCCGTCCCACTCGCCATTATGCAAATACAGGAAACCAAGTTTTGCAAATTCCCGGACCGTTGCCACGACACCGGAACCGGCGCATGAGTGGCCGGCGTCATCGTGATGCCAGCCAATATCTGTCAAGCCTATCGGCGTCAAAAGGTTGGCCAGCGCAAATTGATATAACGTGCTGTCGGTGGCTTCTTCGATTATTCCCGTCAACAACTCAGAATTGCCGGTCGAGTAATACCAGGTTTCTCCCGGGTTATACTCCATAGGCTTGTCGAGCACGTACTCATACAGACACGGCCGGGAATACATGATAAACGCATCATTTTCCGACGGATCCTCGTAATAGTCGTCCTCGTTCCATTCGATTCCGGATGTCATCGTCAGGAGGTGACGGATAGTGATCTGCTGCTTGCGGGGATCCGTCTCAGGCTGCTGCCATTGCGGGTAATACTCATAGACTTTCTCGTTGACGTCGGCGATGTACCCCTTGTCGATCGCGATTCCGATCACGGCGCTCGAAAAACTCTTGGCGACGGAATAACTGGTGTGGCGGTCAGTTGGCTCAAATCCTCGAAAGTAAGTTTCACCGACGATATAACCGTCCTTGATAATGACCAGCCCCTGGGTGTTGAATTCCGGATTGGCAGCGATCCAGTATGCCTGAAGAAGCCGGTGCGAGTTTATACCGACTTCCTCGGGGCGGCAACTGCGCCACCCGTCCGTGGGCCAGTAATCGCCGAGGTATTCCCCTGTACCGAGAAATGCGGTCGGTCCCGTGCCGGGTACGGGTTCGACTGAATTATCGCTGCACGATACAAGTACCAGCGTTATTAAGACACTCGCCCCAGTAGCCTGAAATCGTGTCCACATTTGCCACGCTCCTTGCGGAATGCCCTGTGTACCATATGGACGAATTAGTATATGATTGGGTTCAGATAAATTGGAAGAGCAGGGACAGGACATCAGCTAGACTGAATAAATCCCATAGTCGTGAGCGGCCGTGTGCAGAAATGGCTCCGTTGGCGAGCCGAAAAGCGCCGACTCGCTGATTTCAGTGTTTTCGCAGGGCGATTATCGTAAGGTCGTCATCGAGCTTGTCCTGCTCCGTGAATTTGAGTACACGCTCGACAATATCCTCGACCAGCGAATTAATCGGCTTTGTCCGATGCTCCTGCACTAATTTCACAAGCTGATCTTCCCCGAACATCTCCTCGTCGGCATTGGCAGCCTCGCTCACACCGTCAGTGAAGAGCAGCAGCAGGTCCCCCGATGAAAGTGTCAATCGATCTTCTTCATACTCGAACCCGGGGTGGACACCGAGCACACCGCCGGTCGATTGAAGCAAATGACAGGAACCGTCGTTTCGAATCAAGATCGTTGGGCAATGCCCCGCGTTCGTATGTACCATCGTCGTCTGAGGCGCCGACGGGTTTTCAAGGCTGAGGCAGGTCAACGATACAAACTTGGTCACCGGGACATTGCGGACAAGCCACTGATTGAGCCGCGCCACCAGCGGCGCAGGGGAGAGGATGTCCTCGGCGAGCACGCGCAGCGCGCCTTGAAGGTTGGACATGAGCAGCCCCGCCGGCAATCCGCTGCCCATGCTGTCGGCGATCACCACCCGCACCGGTCCGCCGTTGTCCGGCTCGAGAAAGTCATAGTAATCACCACCGACATTTCTGGCCGCGTACGACCTCACCGCAACATCGAACCCGTCGATCCTGGCGATCGTTTGCGGTAGCAACGCCCGGTGAATTTTACTGGCGACAAGCAGCTCCTCCTCCAGCAAGGCCTGCTCCTTCTTGCTGATACATGACAGGCAGACTTCAGTCACCGGCTGAACCTCCAGCCGGTAAAGTTCTACCTCTCCGTCACACACCTTGCACTTCCCGAACGAGTGATCATCGACCCTCGAAAGCGCATCCTTGATCTCAGTCAGCAGGCCTTGAGCCTTTGCAAGGTCATCGCCGTTCGTGTCCGACATTGACTTCAGGAAGTACTGAAGGGTCTGCTCCCGCTCCAGAAGCAGGTCTCGAAAATGCTCAAGATCCGAAACGTTCATAAATCATTTCCTGATTTGGTCTCTGTTTATTTCAACTACGTCCGACCCGGCAGGTTGTTTCGGGTCGATATATCCGGGACAACCCTTTTCCCACCTGTACTCATTTAACAATTCGCAGGCAAAATTGATAACGGGAGAAGAGAACCAGCCCCAAAATGTGATACCGGGGATCTCCGGCGGATCGGATGATTTCATAGAAAAAGGCGAACCAGACAGGTCCGCCTTCTTCCGCTAAGTGCTGTGTGGGGGATATCTTACGCCACGCCGGCCGGCTTACGCTCCTCCCGGTCATGGTGCGGCGGGAAGTGACTCGGCGTCGACGGACTCGTGAACGCCATCACACCCATCGATACGATATTGACCAACGGGAAAATGTTCAGTACTCCCCAGACCCAGGACTTGTAACAAGCTCTTGCGGTCTCGGCCCACAGAATCGCAAGCACCACGATATTTACCACGGGAACCAGAAGAAACAAAAACCAGTACCATTCCTTGCCGGCCATCTGGACCAGCTGGAACATGTTCAGGATCGGGATGAACGCCCACCAGGCATTCGAATGGTGTACCTTCTGGGCAATCTTGTACTGGGCAACCGCGAAGTAGAAGTAGAACGCAATGGCCAGAATGAAAAATGCCATCCCAAACGCATTACCATTCGCAGACTCGTACATGGTAACCTCCACGTATTAGTTAAGGGAAAACTGGTGCGATGGGTGTCGGATTTGCCGTTTCCAAATGTTACCGTCTATATCGGCCGGGCATAATCGTATCCTTAGGAAATAACACCCCGGACATCGGCCGGCGGCCCGACTGAGCAGATTTTAGACACCCCGGGACGGGCAGCCATTTCGTTGAATGGCTGAAGCTTACACAAGAAAGCCGTTGTGCCCGGGACCGAAATGTTGTACCTTTGAGCCTCGAATGAGGAACAAATATGGATATCGTAAAAGAGAAAATCGCCCAGACGGGCCAGATTCTCGGTAATCTCGACATCGACTTGTGGCTCGTCTTCGTCCGCGAAACGGAAATTCAGAATGATCCCGTTATGCCCCTCGTCGTCGGTCACCACGCCACCTGGCAGTCTTTTTTCATGTTCTCTCGCGACGGCAGCGCCCGGGCCCTGGTAGGTCACCTCGATCAGGAAGATTATATCCGAAGCGGCAACTTTACCGAAGTGCTCACCTACACCGAGGGGCCCCGCGAAGGCTTCCGCGAAATCCTGAGGAACCTGGATCCCCGGAAAATAGCTATCGACTATTCCACCAACGATCCTTCGGCCGACGGTCTTACCCACGGCATGTACCTGTTGTTGCTCGACTATCTGAAAGGTACCCCCTTCGCCGACCGGCTTATCTCGGCTGAAGAGGTCTGCCGGCGCGTTCGCGGCCGAAAAACTCCATCCGAAATTGACAATCTTTCGGCCGCGGGAAAACTGGCTCTTGACGCCTGGGACAGAGCTGTTGAAGAAATTGAAGTCGGCATGAGCGAGATCGAAATCGCTGAGATTCTCGATAGCCATATCACGAAACTCGGCAGCGTAAACTCATTTCCGACTATAGTCAATGCCGGGGACAAGACACGACCTGGGCACGGCTCGCCGACCGATGCCCGCGTGGAGCCCGGAGACTTACTCCATGTTGACTTTGGCGCCGTCGTCGGCGGATATTGCAGTGATCTGCAACGGCTTCTCTATTTCCGGCGTCCGGATGAAGCCCATCCGCCGCACGTCCTCGTCGATGCCTTCAATCTCGTCCGGGATATAATCGAAGAAGCCGCCAACCGGACGCGCCCGGGAGTCAAGGGGTATGAAATCGACGCCTTCGCGCGCGGTTCTCTGCGGCACAACGGCTACGAAGAATACCAGCATGCCCTCGGTCACCAGCTCGGGCGCGGCGTGCACGACGGCGGCGCGGCGATCGCACCCCGGTGGGATAGATACGGGCGAACACCCACCATTCCGCTTGAAGCAGGCAATGTCTTTACCCTCGAACTGGAAATTATCCTGCCCGATATCGGGTGCGTCGGTTTGGAGGAAGATGTCCGGATTACCGAAAACGGCGCTCGATTCCTGTGCCCGCCTCAGAAGGAGCTATTAGTGAAATGAAGAAGTATACCGTTGTCACTGTTATAGGCTTGATCGCAATTCTGGCCGGATGCGGCCCCCAAAAACCGCCTGCCGAAGAAGCCCCCGCAACCATCTATCCGTACGATCTGAAAGTCGAGCCCAAGGACGGTATGCTGCAGATCAGCTGGAAAAAGGAGGGGAAGGGCCTGATAAGCGGTTACGATATCTACATCACGCCGTATTCGCTTCGGGCGGAGTATCCTGACGGCAACTACCCCGAATCAGTCGAGCCCTTCAATCAAGCAATCTTCCCCGGCGACACCAATCCCGAGGACAATGTCGAGCATTATGATGCCGAGGGACTGGAAAACGGGGTCAAATACTACGTCTCGGTCCGTGTCGTATTCCCGAACCGCGCCATGTCCCGGGCTACCGCAGAGGTTGCGGCTGTTCCCGGACCGCGCGGCGAAATCAAGCTCCAGGCGCGTTACCAGGGTGAACACGACGGCTATTCGTTCATGGAAAACACGTATGTTCGGGCGGACGCCAGCGACAACGACGTCTATTTCTATTCGGTCGATAACGCTGACTATCTGGCCTCACCAAATCGCCTTGGATTTCTCCGCGAGAGCAAATTCATGATTCTGCCGCTGCATGGCGATATCGATGAGGTCATGAGTAAAGTCAACAATTCGGAATTCAAACCCTCAGAAGACCGGGTTGAAATCAGCAAGGGTGACTGGGTGTTGATGACGACTCAGGATGACCGGCATGTACTGCTACACGTGCTCAGCTTATCCGGTCAGGGGAAAGAACGCACTGTTGACCTTTATTTCGCGGTGTCGGCCCTGAAGGGTGAGATATTCTTCTAAGTTGTTTAAGCTCATGACGTTGGGCTTTCATGGCCAGGCCTCTGATGCGGGCGTAAACGGCGAGTCGGGACTCCCGTTTAAGGAAACCTTTGCGGTTATATTACGTACTTATCTACAAGACGTTGTTGAATAGCACCATAGCAGAGGAGATAGAACAAGTATGCGCCTCTTAAGATACATCCTGGTGGCTACCGCCGCGCTCACCTTTGCAGGGGCGACTGCCTACAGCCAGACACTGCTCGAACTCGAGCGTCCGTTCGCCGGCGAACTCCATTCAGTCGGCTTTGAACTGGACAAGGACGGTGACGTCCAGATCGACGCCGTCGGGCTCAAACCCGACTACCGGGACGACATGCTGGTATACGCCTGGATTATCGATGCCGGCACCCGCGAACCGGTGTGGGTAATGTCCGAACGTGATGCCCGCCATACGAAGAAGACCGACGTTCTCTACGAAGAGGATGTTACCAAGCATCTCAAAAAGGGCAAATACGAGCTGTACCTGTATGCCGGCGGGAACTTGTTTTCGTCGATCAAGATAGACGGATCGAAAGGGTTCATCAGCTTTCTCGAAGATCTCTTCGATGGCAAAGACAGGGAGGGTGACCTGAGCGATCTGCTCGAGGACTGCTACGTCCGCCTGTCGTCGAGCAATATTTCTAGCAGCGACTTGAAAACGTACGAAGTCACCGGCGACGTCCCGGGCGCCCTTGTCAAATACAATCAGTTGGGCGACGAGGAATATGTCGAACGAGGCTTCACTCTGACCAAGCCCGGCAATCTCCACATCTATTCCATCATCGAATACCCTCGTGGCAATCAGACGCCCGTCGACTACGGATGGATAGTCAATGCCGATACCCGCGAAAAGGTCTGGCAGATGGATGATTGGAATACCGACTGGGCCGGCGGCGGCGACAAAAACCGCAAATTCGACGATGATGTCCATCTGGACAAAGGCAATTACATTCTGTATTTCGTAACCGACGATTCACATTCGTTCGACGAGTTCAATGTTAACCCCCCGTATGACCCGTACAACTGGGGTATCACCATCACACCCGGCAAGGACTTTGATCGTTCGTCATTCAAAGAGTACAAGGCGCCCGGATTCGGCAACCCGCTGATAGATTTTACCCGCGTCGGCGATGACGAGTATCACGAGCAGGCGTTTCGCCTGAAGGACAAGGAGTCGATCCATATTTATGCTATAGGCGAATACTCCCGCAGCGACCGTGAGTTTGTCGATTTCGGGTGGATTCAGGACGCCATAAGCGGCAAGATGGTCTGGGAAATGACCCGGAGCAACACCGAGCATGCCGGCGGTGACGACAAGAACCGGATGTTCGACGGCTATGTTGATCTGCCCAAAGGCGATTACATAGTGGCGTATGTGACGGATGATTCGCACTCATACGGTGACTGGAATGCCGCGCCTCCGTTCAATCCGAAGGCATGGGGAATTGCTGTCTTCCCGGGCGACGGTTTTAACAAGGACAAATTCGAATTAATCTCAATGGCCGAGGTTTCCGCCGACGGCGACATGCTGGTCAATATCACGCGCGTCGGTGATAACCAGAAGCGCAAAAAGGAGTTTACGCTCG
Source organism: uncultured Ignavibacteriales bacterium (assembly GCA_964396245.1). Classification (GTDB taxonomy): domain Bacteria; phylum Zixibacteria; class MSB-5A5; order GN15; family FEB-12; genus CAYNEO01. The sequence continues at coordinate 21,351 of CAYNEO010000002.1, read as the reverse complement.
ATAAGGAAACCCGCGTTCACATCTATGCCCTCGGCGAGGGAGACCGCGATGAATTTCACGATTTTGCTTACATCGTGAACGAGAAAACCGGGATGGCTGTCTGGGAGATGACCTGGCGCAACACGTTCCATGCCGGCGGCGCGCGCAAGAACCGTGTCTTCGACGGCGACATCATCCTCGACCCCGGGACGTACGCGGTCCATTATGTTACCGATGGCTCGCATGCCTTCAACGATTGGAATGCCGCGCGTCCGGATGATCCCTTCAACTGGGGCATCAAAATCAGCAGAATTGACTGATCCATACGGCTTGTGTGCCACTGCAGGATAATCCGGCTGGCCGCCCTGTACACGCGGGGCGGTTTCTTTTTCGGAATATTCCGGCGTCTCCCAAATCACTTGCCCATCATCGAAGTGCACACTACCTTACCGGCAATTGCACACCTCAACCATCGCGAATTACGGAGGAACCAATGCGCGCGAAATCTCTCATCGCTGCCCTGCTCATTGTCTGGCTGGTGGTGACGGCGACGAACGCCCAGGATCAAATGTCGGTCGACGATCTGCTCAAGGATGTCGATACGTGGGTGACCACCGACACCGCCAAAATTATGGCCTACATCGATAGCGCCAACGCGGTTACCGACACCATGCTCGAGGCCTCGAAATACTGGGAGCCGACATACAACGACCTGTCTTTCCTGCTCGGTATCGACTACATGACATCCCCCCGAATCGACAACACCGGTCGCATGTACTTCCTGATGAGAATAACGGGTCAGGCGGAAGCATTATTCTATGTCGACAAACCCATGGACTGGCCGCACCAGCTGTCCCCGAATAACTGGTCCGATGAAGGCTTTACCATCAGCTGGGTCACCGTCCACCCGTCCGGTGATTACCTTCTGGTCGGAGTCAACAAGTTCGGCGACGAAATGCACGACATCTGGTACTTTTCCCGTGATGGTCAGTTCAAACCCCTGCTCGTAAATCGTCGTGTCCGCTACTCCGGCGTCATCTTCAACGACGACAACCCCGATCAGTTCTTCCTCTACATCGACAACCGGAAAGACATGCATATCGGACGATACACGCTTTCCACCGGTAAGCTCGATACGCTGTACTACGAACCGGGAGCATACTACCCGACGGACTACTACAAGGGAAAGCTAACCTTTGTCCGCTGGTTCTCATTCTCCGCGGGTCAGCTGGCCATGCTGGATATTGCTTCGAAAGAAGTCACCGCCCTCTCGGACACCAGCCTTTTCTGGGCTGCGAATTTCACGCCGGACGGCAAAGTGATGGCACTTACTTCGATCCAATCCGGCCCGGAAGAATTCATGAAGTTCTGCGTCGTTGACCCGGCCACGCCGAAGAAATTCACCGTTTTGTATGACCCTAGGCGGGAGACGGACGGCTACACGATCATCAAGCCCAAACGCACGGTGATAGCCTCCGTGAACCGAGACGGCTACTCAGAACTGGTCGGCTTTGATCTCGACGGCAACACCGTTACGGTCCCCAAAATCGATATTGGTGTTCTCGGAGGGCAGGGCGCCGACGATATTGCCTCGAACGACATGGGTGATGTCGTTTACAGCTTCTCCTCACCAAGAGTGCCGCCGACAGCATATATGTTTTCGTTGGCCGATCAGGCAATCAAGCCCATCGGACAGGTAGCCACGTTCGGTTTTGATTTCTCCAAAGTAAACGTGGAAGTTATCAGGTATCCGTCGGAAGGCGGCATGGAAATTCCGGCGCTGCTCTATACTCCGTCCGGGGCACCAAAGGACGGCAATAACCCGGCTATTGTCTCATATCACGGCGGTCCCCCGAGCCAGAGCCGGCCTGTCTTCCAGCGCAATATAGCCTTCGCTCTCAGCAAGGGCTTTGTCGTTATGCTTCCCAACGTTCGAGGGTCAACCGGCTACGGTCCCGCGTACGAAGCAGCGGACAACCTCGAGGGCCGCGTGGCAGCCCTAAAGGACGCCGAGAACGCCATCAATTACCTCATTGATCAAAAATGGTCACGCCCCGAAAAGATAGCCCTGTGGGGCGCGTCGTACGGCGGCTACACGGTAGATTGGCTGGCTACACAAGTGTCGGATAAGATCGCCTGTGTCGTCTCCATGGTGGGTGTTTCCGACATAGATTTCACTAACCGAAACTCCAGCCAGGTATTCGCCAGGGGCTGGGAAAAGGAGTATGGTCCGGTTGGAAGCGAACTGACGCACAAGCTCTCACCGATCTTCTTCGCCGATCAGGTCACCGTTCCGATACTCGTCACCGCCGGATATAACGATCCGCGCGTTCCACCCGCCGATCCGCGCCGCTTCGCGTACGTGCTGAGCCGGCTGGGTAAGCCGGTATGGTATTACGAGGAAGTCGAGGCCGGTCACGGCAGTTCCATGAAAAGCCAGGTCATCAATGATTACACCGGCTACTATACCTTCACCATGATGCACGTGATGAAGTAGACAAATCCTATGCTGAATAGCGAGAGGGGAAGTTGCAGCGCAACTTCCCCTTGATATTTTTACGGGGGAAATAGTCTTTAAGCTGATAAGGCCGACAGGACTCTAGTTATCGACGCCCGCCTTCTTGAGCAGGGCGATGATCTCCTGGTTGCCGCCTCGCTCCGCCCAGGTCATGGCTGTCTGGTCCCGCTTGTTTTTCAACGTGGGGTCGGCGTCATTAGCCAGTAACGTCCGCACCACCTCGACATGACCGTCACGGGTCGCATACATGAGAGGCGATACACCGTCGTTGTCGGCCTGGTTGGGGTCAACTCCGGCCTGAAGCAGGAAATACACGATATCCGGTTTGTTGTACCTGACCGCGTACATCAGGGCCGACCAGCCGTTCGGATCCGTGGATTTAAGGCTGGCTTTGGCTATAAGCAACGCCTTGACCGCACCCAGTTGTCCCTCTTTGGCTGCAATCATCAATGCGCTGCGGCCGCTCGTGTCGGCAACATTCGGATCAGCGCCGCTGCTGAGAAGTTCCGATACCTGGGCCGAATCCCCGGCTTTGATCGCCGAAAACAGGCGTGGATTCGCGCTCGCGGTTGAGCCGAGTCCAAGAATAAGGCAGACCGCGACGCTCAATACTAAGAGTTGTTTCATAATCCCAAGGTTGTTATGGTTCTGCTACTATTTGTACGACCCTTTCTACAGTATTAACGGCAGAATATGCACCGGCCTTTAATGAAAAGCCGCAATCCACGACCCCTTCTCCGGGACGCTGCTTCGGTATGTAATCTGTATCGGGTATAGCTTGACAGTTAACTCAGATAGATGGGTCAGCGATTCGCTGTCCTCAAGCACTCGTTATATGATACGAACGTGGACAATAAATGTCAAGTATAAATTGCTGGATGGAGTCAAATTCCCATATACATCGAACGTTCCAAGCTAGACCAACCATAGACGATTTATCCGTCGGTCAACAGCGGCATCCGTGTCGCGGACGGAATTTCGAAGGTTAACGTGAACCGCACATTGAACTTGCACGTTAATTTCGTTAGACTAAGACACGAAAGATGAACCGGTCGAACCGTGCCGGATGAGAATGAAGGAGCAGACTTATGGCGATTGGATTTATTGGACTCGGGAATCTTGGGTCGGCGATGGCCAGACGACTTATGTCCGAAGGCGAACAGTTACTCGTGTGGAACCGGACTTCAAAGAAGGCCGAAGACCTCGGTGCCGAAGTGGCCGAAACGCCGGCCGACTTGATCAATCAGGTTCAAGTGGTCTTTCTCAACCTGTTCGACAGCGATGCCGTGGAGGACGTCATGTTCGGTGAGGCCGGCCTGTTCGAGGGACACTGCGAAGGCAAACTGATCATCGACACCACAACCAATGATTCTCTCCGGGTCGGTTCGTTCCATGATATGGCAGCAGAGCAGGGCGTGAAGTACCTCGAGGTACCGGTGGCCGGCAGCGTTGTCCCGGCATCTCAAGGCAACCTCATGGTTCTGGCAAGCGGGGAAGAGGATGCTTTTGAGCAGGCTCGGCCGTACCTCAAAAAGATAGGTAAAACGATTCATTATCTGCCCACCCCCGGTCAGGCCACCCGCATGAAACTCGTCAACAATCTGCTCCTGGGCACCTTCATGGTCGGAATCGCTGAGGCGGTCGCTCTTGGAGAACGCGCCGGCCTCGACCGTTCCCAACTTATCGATATCCTGGCCGGCGGGGCCGGAAAGTCTCTCGTCATGGACGCCAAGAAACAGAAACTCCTCGACCGCGATTTCTCTGCTCACTTCGCGGCAAAGGCTATCTACAAGGACCTGCATTATCTGCAAGATCTTGTCAGAGAATTACAGCGGCCGCTCTTCAGCGGCAGTATCGCCAAGGAAATATTCGGCATGGCCGCGGCGAGGGGATGGGAAGATGAAGATTTCTCCGTAGTCTATCGCGTGTTCAGCGAGATCAATAAATAGCTGGCTCGGGAAGGGCAAATGAAAACGGCCGTTCGGTACTTCGAACGGCCGCCTGTCAGAAAGTCCTTCAAGCCCCGCTTGATATGTCACTTTTTCTTGTCTTTACCCTTGCCCTTGTGCGACTTGTCGTCTTCTTTTGCCAACTGCTTATTCTTCGCCTTCGCCGCCTTTTCTTTCTTCACCTTGCTGTTGATCGTCACGAAGTTCGACCCGTTTTCCCTCATACGGGCGACCTCGTCGGGCGAGTAACCGTAATGATTTGAGATGAACTTCAGGTTTACGAAATTGACGATATCATCGTCGGCGAGTCGAATCTCTCCCCATTGCTTTCTATTCTTGTGCTTGTAATGTCCGTACGCCTTGCCGTAGGGCGGGCCGGACGCCTCTTTCAATTCCACATAGTAGATTTCAGCCGTCAGGCCGTACTTCAGCGTAATGTCCATCCAGGACTTGCCGCCAAGACGCAGATCAATAATTGCCCGGGGTTTGACATCGGCGCGACGAGCCAGAAAATACACGACCGGAAGCTCTTCGTCCGGAATTCTCTTCTGCCTGACCAGTATCACTTCTTCCTGCGGCGCCTGAAAGTGCTCACCGATCGCCAGGTAGAAACTCTTCAGGCCGTCTTCATCGGCAGAAACGCCGAACGAGACTCCGGCCGACGTATCCGCCGGGAGGAAGGCGACAAACATGAACAGGGCCGCCAGGAAAACCAACATAACGCGCATGGGTGACCTCCACTTTTAGATGAGTCGAGTGAACCGCGACTACACGGTAATGTCCTCAATACCATCGGGATCGGCGGATTCCTCCCCGATGTTGAGAATTTCCTGGCTTATCGTCGCACCGGTTGACCCGGACAGGTCCTTTGCGATCCAATAACTATTTGTCCGGCAGGCAATTACGGCGAGTCGGAGACTGCCTGGCGCGAGAAGATTGTCTTTAGAATGAACAATCCGGTCTGCGGCAACTGACAGAATTCAAGAATGTGAGATGCAGAAAAATCAGTTTTGACTCGTCGACCGGTCAAGGCTCATTCGCCCATTACCAACACCGAACGGAACCGAACTTCATTATTCATCATCTTCTCGTAAGCCTCAGCAGCTTTTTCGAGGGGAAAAGTCTCGATCAGGGGTCGGATTTCTGTCAGGGCGCTAAAATTCAGCGTATCCTCCGAATCAGCAGCATGTCCGCTGGCCCAACCCTTGATTGATCGCCTTCCCGCGATCAGCTGTCGCGGAACCACCTGGATCGGATCCTTGTCATTTCCCTCGACCAACAACACGCCGTTCTCCGCCAGACCATCAATCACACCGGTGATAGCCTTGCTGCTCGGCGCTGTAGCCAAAATCACTTTTGCGCCGCCGAGTTCTGCAAGCGCTTCAGCCGGATCTTCTTCCGAGGCGTCGATGTACGTGTCAGCGCCCAGTTTCAATGACAAACCTTCTTTTTCCTTCCCCTGCGAGATAGCGATTGTACGGAATCCCATCTTATGAGCAAATTGAACCGCCAGATGTCCCAGACCGCCGATTCCGAGGATAGCTACGAGGTCGCCCGGTCGCGCATCCGCGTTCCTCAATGCGTTATAGGTCGTAATCCCGGCGCACAACAACGGCGCGGCATCCATCGAACTCACGCTGGCCGGTATAAGCGCCAGTGCTTCCTGGTTGGCAACCATGTAGTCAGCATACCCGCCATCGTGCGTAACCCCGTTGATCGACATGTTCCGGCAGTTGATGAAATCCCCGCGGCGACACGGGCCGCATACGAAGCAGTGTCCGCCGTGCCATCCCGACCCGACGCGCTGGCCGACTTTCCAGGCTTTCACGTTCTTGCCCACCTTCTTGATTCGGCCGACTACTTCGTGACCCGGTACGCGGGGGAATTCGATGCCCGGATATAAGCCTTCTTTGGTGAACATATCGCTGTGGCATACTCCGCAAGCCTCGACCTTCAGCAAAACCTGGCCGGGCCCCGGTGCCGGGATTTCCCGTTCAACCAGTTCAAAATCACCCCCCGCTTTACCTATCTGTACAGCTTTCATTTTAGCCATGACTCCGTCTCCCAAAAATTTATGGTTATCGGTTATCCCCTGCCCGGGCTCAGGGCGTCAAGCTGTTGACCGCAACGATTGACGCCGGTGCAGGAATCTCGATTACCTGCTGAGGAGATCTTCAACCGTTGAAACCAGCTCGCTGTCCAAGGGCGTGACCTTCGACGGATAACGCGCTACGAGCCGGCCATTCTTGTCCAGGAGAAACTTGGAGAAATTCCATTGAATCTCGCCCGGGAGAGACGATTGTTCGGTCAGGTAGACGAACAGCGGATGTTTGTCTTTGCCTTTCACGCTGACCTTTGACATCATGGGAAATGTCACATCGAATTTCGTAGTACAGAAATTCAGTATTTCCTCGTTAGTCCCCGGTTCCTGACCTCCAAAGTTGTTGGCCGGAAATCCGACAACAACCAGCCCACGGTCC
>CAYNEO010000002.1:0-14325 GCA_964396245.1 uncultured Ignavibacteriales bacterium | reverse complement strand
TCATGATGTAAACATTCCTGCCTGTCATGTGCCTGCCTCCGTTGTGGTATTGGTAATGTCTGATGCTAAAAAAACGGCCCTCGTTGTCCCTTTGTAACCGAAGAGCAGACGTAGATGTTCCACTGACAGGCAGAGAGGAGATATGCCGCTGAACGACTTTGCGGGTGAGTCGATGTTACGTTAAATTGGAGACGTCACTTTTTCCAGGAGCCAATAGCCCGGCGCATGAGGACGAGTTCGCCGATGTGGTACGCCGTGTGGTCAACTACCAGCAGGGCCTCCCTCAGAACGGTATATCCCGGCGCGTGGGGGAGATCGACGGTCAGGCTCGTCTTCGGGTCGGCCACCAGGTCAATCAGTCGCTTCCTGTCTTTCTTGAATCCGGCAATGCTCTTTTTCCAGTCCGCCGGTGTCGCTTTTTCAGAATCCTTCGGCCAGTAACCTTCCGGCCAGTCCGGAGACTTGTGTTTCGGGTTCAAGACAAATTCCACGATATCCCACTGCGTGATTCTGATATGCTCCAGCAACTGCCAGAAGCTGTAGGGGACGTTATCTACCCGGCTGTTGATTTTCTTCTCGGGGAAGTCTTTGACCGCACCATCGAGCTCAACGTGCGCGTGGCCGCCCTTCAGCGACTTCAGCACTTGATCACGTAATGCGTTAATAGTCTTGTCAGCCATACTATCACCTTACACTTCAGGTTTGTTCATCATCCAGCCCGTAGACCTGGCGGGGCGCCAGGTACCTGGGAAATCGTTCCACCAGCGCCTTCCGTACTAGATAACACATATGACATTCGCTGATATACTCTTCTTCGATTTTCACATGGTAGGTCTCCGCAAGCCTGGCCGGTCCGCCTTCCAGCAACGGGCCCACTATCGGATGCGCCTTTGGATCATAATCCTCTACCAGTTTCGACAGCGGCGTTGACCACATGTTCCCCATGATCAGTCCCTGACAGAGATGCACGTTACCGAATGAATCAATATGAACTCTGCCCGGGTTCTCGAAATCTTCGTCGGGACAGCTGACGAACCGTTTCCAGTTCCTGGTCGGGAGCCCGTCGGCCAATTTTTCGGCGGCCCGTCCGCGAAGACGAACTCCGCCGCCGATTACCGGTTCCCCTTTGACGCCGCCGGCTTCCACCCGGGCCTCCTCGATACATATCGAGCCCACCGGAAGTCCCAGCTTTCGGGCCGCGCGAATCCCTTTCTGCGCCGGTGACTCATCGGCGCCACCGTGGTGGAAGACATCGTCGCTGATACTAATGTCAGCAATCCCCATCTCTGCCAGTGGCTTCAACCACAACTCGGCGTCCTTCTCCGATGTCGCCCAGTAACCGTTCGTCACAATCCCGACCTTCAGATCGAGATCACGCGCCATCCGAACTCCCTCCAATAACAGCGGGTAAAACAGGAATGCTTCGCCGCCCTCGAAATACACCGAATCCACTTCAGGCATTCGCGAGATTTCCTCGAACACGCCGGCAAGTTGTTCACCCGTGAAAGTACCTTCAGAATGCGGCCCGCAATACAGAAAGCAATGATCGCACTCGTACGTACACGTATATGTCAGCAAGAAATGTATACCGGTTATCATAGCCGTAATCCTGTAACGTCAGGGTTGATTCTATGTTCACGCTCGGCGGCTTCTCCGCGGTGAGATCGACCGACCGTCGCACTCTCGTACATATGTTAGACCTTCGGACCGCATTGGCGTTCGAAGTTTCTCACCATCATGGCGCTTACCGGCTTCATTCCGAGCTTCCCATAGAACGGCTGAAGGTCAGGGTCGCACAGCAAGTCGACCATATACATATCCTCAAAGCGGGCCAGCATCCGCCTCATAAGTTCTTGTCCGATTCCCTGTCCCCGGTATTCCGGCAGGACCTCCAGGAGTGGAAGGTAGGCACAGAGAAGACCATCGCTTATTGCGTTCACGAAACCGACGACCCGTTCGGTTTCCGCATCAACGGCTAAGACCGCGAAATAAGATTGCTTCAGGATCTCGAGGTGGGTCTCTGTCGACGGCGGATTTGGCCATCCGACGAAAAACCCATCAAGCTTATCTGTTGTGATGTTTTCGAGCGAATCAGTGTATTTGATCATTTGTTCTCCCTGATCCGGGCTAAAGCAGATGTCTGTTTCAAGGTACGACGAGAACGAGGCACAATAAAGCCGGAAATTTATTAATCTTCTGGCCGTATACCGAGGTCTACTGTTTATATACAATTTGTGAGCCAGGCCGGTCACCGAAGGTTCGGCTGCGTGCATGCTATTAGTCGAGGTGCCGATGTTCAATTCCATTAAACTGCCAATTATGATCCGGCTGGCGGTGACCCTTGTCGCGCTTTCCATTACCCTCTTTATCTGCTGCAAATCAAAAGAACTGACCACTGTTTGGGCGCCGGGGCCAATACAGGTCGACGGCAATGCCGACGATTGGTCCGGCATCGTCCTCAACACGGTGGGCGACAAGGACAACAGCGCACGCGTCGGGTTGGCCAACGACTCGACAAATCTCTATCTCCTGGTTAGATTTACCGACCGCCGGTGGGCCGGGATGATCCGAATGAGCGGTCTGACTATCCAGTTGACGCCAAAAGGGTTAGAGGCCCCGTATTTTCAAATCACATATTGCGGTGGCCCCGACCCATCCAAACTCGCGCCGCCTGACTCCATTGATCGACGCCGCCCCGGAGAGCGAGACATGGAACGTATGGGCGACTTCAGATTCGCCAATAGAGAGTTCGACTCCTCCCGGATATTCACCTGCATGGTGCACGACCGGATTGTCGAGATGCCGATTCCGCCCGACGGTATCAACGGTCCCGCTGCGGCCTTCGGTATGTCCAGGGGCGTCTTTACCTACGAATTCAAAATCCCTCTTCAAAAAAGTATCGTGCGTTACTATGGCCTGGATGCCTCCCCGGGACAGGAAATCGCTCTCGTGGCCGAATGGGGAGGGTTTGACCGTTCCGATATGCCCGGGCGAGAACGTGGCGGCTTCGAAGGCGGTCCCGGCGGCGGTATAGACATCGGGATGGGTCCACCTGTGGGCGGTATGGGCGGACACCCGCCCGGCGGCCCCACGATGAGCCGGCCGAAAAAGCAGGAAATCAAGGCGCATGCTGTACTCGCTCTGTCGTCCGGTACCCGGTAAGATTCCGGGGTTGGCCCGCCGGCCGCGCACGTCCCCGGCTTGCTCGACTTAATGTTCTTGTGAGCCTTCTTACAGTACGCTACATTCTCCTGAAAAGAACCCGAGGGCATACAGGAAAATCTATTCCGATGCCCGCTTGAACCGAAAGGCCTGAGTTTCCATGAGTCACAAGCACTCGAGAACGTTCGTCTGCGCCGTATGTGGTCAGACCAAACCGGTAACTGTCGGCACGCCGGCGGAACTCGTGTACGGACCAATTGCAGATCTGATCAAAAAACAGCATATCGATTGGGATTCGGGGCACACAATATGTCTCTCGTGTCTCAGCAAGTTCCGAAGTGAGTACTTTGAAGATGTCCTTGAAGAACAGCGCGGCGACCTTTCGTCCGTTGAGGATGCCGTCATCAAAAGCCTGAAAGAACATGACGTCCTCGCCCGCGATGTCAACACTCAGTTTGATCGCAGACTGACCCCCGGTGAGCGTCTTGCAGACAAAATGGCGGAATTCGGCGGCAGCTGGCGTTTTCTCGGTATCTTCTCGGGTATACTCCTCTTCTGGATCGCCTTGAACACGTTTGTTCTGGTTGCCCGCCCGTTCGACCCGTATCCGTTCATCTTGCTTAACCTCGTGCTTTCCTGTCTGGCCGCCGTCCAGGCGCCCATCATCATGATGAGCCAGAACAGACAAGAGGACCGGGACCGGCTACGGGCGGAGAATGACTACCAGGTCAACCTGAAAGCCGAAATCGAGATTCGCCAGCTTCATATCAAGCTGGATCAGCTGTTGTATCACTCCTGGAATCGCCTGCTGGAAATACAGATGCTTCAGACGGATATGATGGAAAGCATCGCGCGACGCGCCGGCAAGAAATAGTCCGATGCCTCCCGGGAACTAGTGCCCGACCCCGGTCAACAGCTGCCCCGGTTTCCGGTAGTCTCCCAGCGCCCGCTGGAAATTCCTGTACGCGGTCTCATAGACTGCGGCCGCCCGCCGCCGGTATTCATCCTTCAAATCCGGAAGCGAATCGGACAGATCAAGAGCTTTGTTATCAAGCTTGAACAGCGACTCCGGCCCCCCGTTAAGGCGCATGATGAAGTAATAACCGTCTTGAATATATCCTACTTCATGCCACCTCGTCGCGAACACAAAGTCCTCGACGTCTGCTGTTGTGTCCAGCAGATCGACACCGAACGAATAGTCGTCGTAATCCAGCCGAACCTCTCCCATGACAGTCGCAAGAATATCGAGCTGGCAGCCGAGCCGGTCATTTACTATTCCCTGCTGCCAATGCCAGTCGGTATTGTAAAGAAGCAGCGGGATTTCCAGGATCGACAGGTCAAGGTCCGTCGTGACATCGTACATATAACCGTTGTCTGCCGTAACGACGAAGAGCGTGTTTCGAAACGCACTGTCGCTCGCAACCATGTTCACGAACCGCGCCAGCGCCCAGTCAGAATATTTCAGGGAGTTGAATTCTTCATGGCGCGGCTCGGAATCAGGAATCCGCTCGAAAGGTACGTCGGGGTAAAGCCACGGGCCGTGATTGGAACCGGTAAGCAGTGTGGCAAAGAACCTCCCTCTGGTGGCCGCCGTCCGCTTGAGTCTGTCGTACGCATAGTCGAACATGACGTGGTCGGGAACTCCCAGCCAGCTCAGTTGCTTCGCGCCCGTGTAATCGAAGACCGAATAGACTTCTTCTACACCGTTGGCCCGCACAAACCCCTGCATGTTGTCAAACTGCGGGTCCTGCGTCGTGAAGAACAGGGTATGGTATCCGTTGGCCCGGAGTATCGCTGGAAGACCGCGATATGTCCCGTGACCCGGCACCTGCTTCATCAACACCTTGCCGAACAGATGCGGACTTCCCGTCAGCGTATTGAAAAGCCCGCTGCATGTATGTGTCCCGGCTGAATAGAAGTTGGTGAACAGTATCCCCCTGCTTGCCAGCGAATCAAAACCCGGCGTCAGCACGTAGGGATACTGGCTCCGAAGACAATCTATCTTGGTCGAGGCGAACGACTCCATGATAATGAGTATCACATTCGGCGGATCCTCGTTTGGCGGCGAAAAATGCCGCCCGCGCATCATCCGACGATGGGGCGCGAGTGCACTTTGAGACGAAGTGGATACCAAAGCCGATGAATCCGGGTCGGGGGCAGCCAGCATCCGCCGAACCGTTTCTTCCGCGCCCGGCTGAGACATTTTTGTGACGAGTTCCTCGATATGCTGCCGCTTGTGAGCGTCGTAGAATACGTCGCGTGCAAAAATATACACCGGATTGAGTGTCAGCTGATTGGCAAAGTCGTATTCGGAGAAATAGGCCAGACCCCAGCGCATCGGCGCCGTCTGGTATATCCGCCCGGTCGCCCCGAGCGCAAATATCAGCAAAACCACCGGCACATAAACCAATGTTACCCACCAGCGGATTTGGCCGGTGAATTCCACCGTTTTTCGCATCAATCGTGTCTCGGCCAGGATAAACAGTCCCAGCACAACCAGGTACAGCAGAAGATACCATATCACGGGATACCACGCCCATATCATCGACACGACATCTCCCGGAGTGTCACTCCACAACAGCACCGAGCCGTTCAGTCGGGTGTTGAAAAACTTGAAGAATTCGATATCGACCAGATGCAGGAAGAACACTACAGCCGCGAATAGCGAGATCAAAATCAGGACTGCCTTGCGCACCAACCGGTTGCCGGAAATATCGAAAGCTGGAATCGTGCCGATGAGAAAGACCGGCAGGAGGAGAATGCTGATCACCCTGAAATCAAACCGTGCCCCGATCAGAAATGACTCCAGAAGTGTCGTCGCGGGTACATTATGCGCCATCTCGGCGGCCCGAAGCAGCAGAATCAGCCGCCACAACTCCGAAAACAACAGCATCACGACGGCCGTGCCGAGAACAAAGACCGCCGATGCCGATATATGCCTGCCTTTGGACTTCATCGCTTGTGTCACGGTAGGTGGTTCGTCTCACGTATTACGCCCGCTCGAACCGCATAGCCGTCATTTTGCGACCAATGGTGCTCCTCTGGTTCCAGCGGTTTCAGACGGGCCGTAATAAATGGTAAGACACCCCACTCGACAAGCGGATTTTTCATCCCCGCAGATTCTATGTGGTTTAGCGCCTTACGTCCTAATCAGCCATATGCGCCACGATATTAAAAAATAACGAATAACCGGTCGGCGTCATTGATGTCGGCGAATTGGTAAACCCCCACAGCGTACACCGGCCCTCCGCCGTCAATGTATAATGAGCCGTATCAACCGGTTCGCGACCGAGCAGAAGAACGCTGTCCGCCAACTCCGGAGCATATTCGCCGATATATCCCGACTGATAATACAACTCGACGATCCAATCGGGCGGGATATGGAACGGTGTCGGTGTCGTGAATACCTCGAACGCAGGAACCATTATTTTCACACAGGTCGCGGCCTTTTCAGTGCTGGTGGTATCCGAGTTGACCCAGGCGTGACCCCAGTTGATCGACAATCCCATCTGCCCGAACAGTCTGGCCCCGCCGAAACCGAGCCCCAGTACCGGCTTGCCGCTGTTCTTGATGGCCGCTACCGCGGCCGGTGTTCCCCACTCATAACCGCTGCCGGTTCGCGAGTCCACTACGATGAGCGACGTTTGTGAAAAATTCGCGGATGCGACGTCGTTGATTTCCAGTAACGAGACGTCAAAATCCGTACCGGTAAGCATATCGGCATAATCTTCCGCCCAGCTTGAGTCGGCCTGGTAAATTATCACTACACTCGGCAGCGGATCCACATCTACACCGCCGTCATCTTCGCTGCATCCAACCAGCACTGCACCGAAAACCCCGATAAAGACGCTCAACCACAGTCTCCGCTTCATACTAAACCTCCGGAAGTCCCCTGAAAATTGCCGGTGCGCTTTCCGACCGAACTGTCGTCAAACGACCCGGAAGTGTGTTGTTATCACACGATACGTGCCCGTGGAAAAAAATAGTCCGTGATAGGGCAGGGTGTCAAGTAAAAGACCAATTGAGAGTTGAATCGCGCCGGACTCTGAATACACCGACGCGAGTTCTTGTCGCCCCGACTCACAATCTCCTCGAGTTGCCAAACAAACGAAACTACCGACAGACCGGATTGTTCTATAGTGAGAAGATATTAAGCTGCCGGTAACCACCTGCGAAACGGTCTCATCGACCCGCTCTCCAGATGAATCATCACGAGCTGCCGTATCGGGGCGCTTAAAAAGCTGTTTTGATTACACGGATGACCCGTCGGAAAGGTCAGGAAGGCGAAACAAGAGACAATGCCGAACTCGGATACAGATCATCTTCACATTCTCAGTATCAACAGTGGATCCTCCAGTCTCAAGTGTGGCTTGTTTCGCATGAGCGACAACCCAACTTCCGTATATATGGCCAAGGCAAGCGGCATCGGCTCAGATGATAGCAGACTGACCATAGACGACAAAGCCGGGAAGCGAATTGTCGACAAAGCGGCGGATATCGCCGACCACAGCGCCGCACTTGATTCGATCTTATCGTGGCTGAACAAAACACGGCCGGATATGTCTGTCGATGTAATCGGGCATCGCCTGGTGCATGGCGGTAGCGAATACATCCGCCCACAGGTAATTACGCCCGAGGTTGAGGCGCACCTGCACAAACTCGTCCCGCTGGCGCCGGACCATCTCCCGCGCGAACTCGATGCACTCGACAAACTTCGCCGCATATTCCCTGAAACCCCGCAGGTGGCCTGCTTCGACACCGCTTTCCACCGGAATATGCCGCGGGTGGCCCAAATATATGCCCTTCCTCGAAACATGTTCGAACACGGCATCATGCGCTACGGATTTCACGGGCTGTCCTATGAATACATTCTACGAAAACTCGAAGGACTTGCCGGACCCGAAACTGCGAAGGAAAAAGTTATCATAGCTCATCTCGGCAGCGGCGCCAGTATGGTTGCCGTAAAAGACGGAGAGGGAGTCGATACTACCATGGGCTTCACGCCTGCCGGCGGTCTTGTCATGAGCACGCGCACCGGTGACCTCGACCCGGGCATCTTTCCGCACCTGCTGATGCACAAGAAATGGCCCGCCTCGGCCATAAATGAAATGATCAATCAAAAGTCAGGACTGCTCGGCGTTTCCGGTATCAGCGCCAGCATGAAGGACTTGATTGAGAAGCAAGACTCCGAGCCAAACGCAAAAGAAGCGATCGAACTCTTCTGCTATCAGGCCAGAAAATTCCTGGGCGCCCTTACGGCCGTGCTCGGAGGGCTGAACACGCTCATCTTCACCGGCGGCATAGGGGAGAAGTCGCCCGAAATTCGACAGCACGTATGCCGAACGATGGCGTACGCGGGAATTGAACTCGACAATAACGCCAATACCCAAAATGCTGACATCATCTCAACCAACGACAGCCGCGTCACAGTCAGGGTTATGGAAACAAATGAAGAATATATGGTTGCTCTTCATGCCGGCAACCTTGTGAAAAGAAAGACAGGAGTGAGTTATGGACAAGACAAATACAAAAACAAAGAAACCGGGCGCTGACCCTGCGCATATACCGCAAGACCGCATCGACAAGCTCAACGCCTATTGGCGCGCCGCCAATTATCTCGGCGCCGCACAGTTGTACCTCAAAGAAAACCCGCTGCTTCGTGAGCCGCTCAAGGTCGAGCATATCAAGACACGCCTGCTGGGACACTGGGGAACACAGCCCGGTCTCAATATGATCTATGCGCACCTCAACCGGTTGATTCTCGATACCGACGCCTCCATCCTGCTCATCGTGGGACCCGGTCACGGCGCTCCGGCTATCCTGGCTAACCTCTTTCTAGAGGGCACGTTTCAGGAATACTACGATGATATCAATTTCGATATCCCGGGCCTGACTGAGTTTGTCCGCCAGTTTTCATGGCCGTATGGTATGCCGAGTCACCTCTTTCCGGGCACGCCCGGTATGATCCACGAAGGTGGCGAACTCGGTTACAGCCTGACTCACGCCTACGGCGCCGTGCTCGATAATCCCGACCTCATCTCCGTGTGTGTCGTGGGCGATGGCGAGGCCGAAACCGGCCCGCTTGCTACCGCCTGGCATTCCAACAAGTACCTGAATCCGGCCACATCCGGCGCCGTGCTGCCCATCCTGCATTTGAACGGATATAAATTGTCCGGGCCGACTATCATGGGAAGGATGAGTGACGACGAACTTGTCAACCTGTTCAACGGCTACGGGTATCAGGTACACATCGTCTCCGGCGATGAACCGGACCGCGTTCACCACCTCATGTGGAACGCTGTCGACTGGGCTTATACACATATTCTCGAAATCCAGAAACAGGCGCGCGACGAAGGCAACATCGTGAAGCCGGAGTGGCCCATGATAATCCTCCGAACACCCAAGGGATGGACCTGTCCGCATGAGGTCGACGGTCACCAGGTGGAGGGAACCTTCCACGCCCACCAGATTCCCGTCATGAATCCGCAGACCAACGACGAACACCGACACATCCTCGAGGCATGGCTGCGCAGTTATAAACCCGAAGAATTGTTCACCGATGACGGTAAACCCGTTGACGATGTCAGGTCGCAATGTCCGACCGGCGCCCGAAGAATCGGTATGAATGAATTTGCCAACGGCGGTAACCTGCTGACGCCGCTCAAAATGCCCGACTACACCGACTACGCCATCGATATCGCCGGACCGGCGTCGTGTAAAGCCGAAGGAACGAAACAACTCGCCAAGTTCGTTCGCGATATCTTCGACGCCAACAAGAATGAACGCAACCTGCGTTTTTTCTGTCCCGACGAGACCACGTCCAATCGCATGGAGCATATTTTCGAGGCTACCGGCCGCGCCTTCATGTGGCCGCTGATCGAATCCGATGAATGGCTGTCGCAGGACGGCCGCGTGATGGAAATCCTCAGCGAACATACCTGCCAGGGATGGCTCGAAGGTTACCTGCTGACCGGACGCCACGGCTTCTTTGCCTGCTACGAAGCGTTCATCCCCATTATCGATTCCATGCTCAACCAGTACGCCAAGTGGCTCAAAGTCTCCAAAGAAGTCCCGTGGAGGAAGCCGCTGTCGTCACTGAACTACCTGCTGACATCTCACGTGTGGCGGCAGGACCACAACGGTTACACCCACCAGGTGCCCAGCTTCATTAACAATGTCGCCAACAAGAAAAGCTCGGTCGCGCGCATTTACCTGCCGCCGGATGCCAACTGCCTCCTGTCAGTAGCCGATCACTGTCTCCGCAGCCGCGACTATGTCAACCTGATCGTCGCCTCAAAACAGCTTATTCCGCAGTGGCTGGACATGAAAACCGCCAAGGAACATTGTGCCCGCGGCATTTCAGAGTGGGAGTGGGCCGGCAATAAACGCGAAAAGCCGGAGATCATTCTGGCCTGCGCCGGTGACGTCCCCACCGAGGAACTAATCGCCGCCGCGCAATTCCTGCGAAAAGAACTGCCTGATCTCGCGACGCGTGTGATCAATGTGGTGGACCTGATGGCCCTCATGGCGCCCCAGGATCACCCGCACGGCATGGACGAAAATAAATTCGATGAACTCTTCACCGAGGACACTGACGTCATCTTTGCCTTCCACGGCTATCCACGAGTGGTTCATGAACTTGTCCATCACCGGCCTAACCCGGTTCGTTTCCACGTTCACGGCTACAAGGAAGAGGGCAGGACCACCACGCCGTTTGACATGCGCGTCCTCAACCACCTGAGTCGCTATCATCTGGTTAAAGCGGCAATCGACCGGGTACCGCGGTTGAAAGACAAGGGTCAGGCGGTCAAGGATAAGTGCGACCTCATGCTGACCAAACATACCAACTACATCAAAGAGCATGGCATGGATATGCCCGAAATCCGGGACTGGAAATGGGAGGGCTAGCTCGAGGTAGTACCTGTGGGCCATTGCCGGCCCTCGCGGTTCATCGCGAATTCCGACAAGGACTGTCGAAATTTATTATTGACGTGTGAAGTCTGCCTCCGTATACTGAACCGGTAGTTGTTTGAGCCACAGTGGGACCGTGTGCTCGGGTCACACTAACCCGAATCGCAAACTCACTTTGCACTCGCTCGCGCTGACACCCGTCTCTAAATTCTGAACAGGCACCGTAAACGCCGTAATACCGCGGAAGCAGACACTGCGCCCGCCAGGAGATGCGTCAGTTCACATGATAGGCCACTATGAAATCGATCAGGCACGTAATCTGATCCGGGTTGTGTACTCCGGCAATATCAGTGTTGAACAGGAGATAGAGTTTATCGAGGAAATCCTGGCCGACCCCAGATTCCGTCCCAACATGGATTCGATCTCAGACCTGACCAGGGGGGTGTTTGATTGGGATGTCAAGGAAATCGAGCACTTCCAGTCATACGTGAACAACGTCGGCGAACGGTTCGGCGCCAGCCGGTGGGCGCTCGTGTCACATCACGGGATTACCCATGCCAACGCCACCATGTTCGCCATCCTTCAGGAAATTTACGGCGACAGCATAAACGTCCGCCTGTTCACCAACGAACACGATGCCCTGGAATGGCTCCGGAAACCCCGGAATAGCACCGCCGGTTGACACCACCCGTACCATCCACAATGTATCCCCTCACGTGTCTATCATTCCAGCGAAAGCTGGAATCCAGTCCTTCGATCCATTACGGCCCTCACTCGTCAGCCTGAGCCCTCACCCATCAGCCTGAGCGATGCTCTCCGTTGCGTCAGGTCTGCTAACCGGAGGCCGGTGTGACCTGACGCAACATCGACTACCTCACCAGGAGCTAATTCCTGCCCCGGCCATCACGGCCATGGTCATTGCCCTTACCTTCGTGCCCCTTTCCTTTTTCTCTGCCCCTGCCTTCCTGGTGCGGTACCGGTTTGAGCTGATGCTCGCGGTGCGTCTGCTTTTCCACCTCCGGTCGGTGCTGTTCTGCCCGCTGACGTTCATGATCCGGCATCTGCATCCTCTGCAGCTCATGCTTGCCGACCTTCACCTTCTCGCGCTGAATCTTGTGTCGTTCCACCGCAGAATTGGTCAGTTGCTGGATGAAATTCCGGTCAGGCGCCTTGTGCTCGACACGCACTTTGCCCCGGCCGCCTTCTCCTTCGGGCCGGTACTCTTTCACCCGGTAGTTGCCGACATTATCGCGAGTGAAATCACGCGCCGGCACGATATTCCACGGATGAAACTCGCGGGCTTCCCACGGCTCCGGCCAGGTCACACCGCGCGGGGGAATAGGCGCCCAGCCGATATAATCGCCATGCCTGAACCACCTCACCCGGGCCGGCGACCAGCGGTCTCCCGGTATCCAGAACCACCCGATATCCGGCTCATAATCCCAATCACCGTAGTGATAGACGACCCACCCGTACGGCTCGTACGACGACCACGCCCAGCCATCCTGCGTCCAGATCCAGTCACCGTAGTAGAACGGCCGCCACGTATCAGCAACGTACGGCCGCCAGACTTCGCCGAATGGCCGTACCACCGCCCACTCGCCGTATTGGTCCAGTACGGCCCAGTTGCTGTTGCCGTAACCCTCCTCGATTCCAACCGACGTTTCCGCGACATATCCGCCACAACCCGCGGAGAACGCCACCACGATCAAGCCTATCCCGATCACTGCCACCAACCCTGCCACTCGCCTTTTTCTGTCAGGTTTGATTTCCATTTCGGACCTCCAATTCATCTATTAACGCCTGCCGACACCACCGCTCACTCCATGTCCAGCTCCGTCTGCCCGGGATATGTCACTTTCGCCCCTTCGACTCTGGCAAACGACGTCAGTTTGTGCTCATTCACGTGCGCCTTATCGATAATATGCCTGACTTTCACCCCTCGCACCGTCAGTGCGTCCGCAATCAGCGACCGATGACACTGCCACGGTACCGCCTCGGCGCACATGATGACCACCCGTTTACGCCGCGCCAGTTCAATTAAGTCATTCAGGCTCTTTTCGAACTCGTCCGTCTGCATGTAATCGGCAAACCCGCGAAACGAGTCATTCCGCCAGGCTGTGTTCGGCGAGTCCGGACGCGTCTTCCGAAAACCACCAAGACCGCTCATCCGGGCATACCCGATACCGGCCTCAGCCAGCGATACCGGCAGGCTGTCTGTGTTGTACTGAGGATTTCTTCGCGACCGCGGGACCGTTCGGATGTCAACCACGGTCGTGACATGATTGGAGCGCAGGAGAGATAAGAATTCTTCGATACTTCGTGTTGAGTGCCCGATGGTCAGTACTTCTATGGCTTCGGCTGGTCTGTCCGTGTCCACCTCGATGCCTCACATTATCATCCAAGCCGCCCTTTCGGCTTGCATCTAGAACACGCGCCCGGATCAGTTGGTTTCTCGATAGGCTTTGGTTGCAGGCTACTTCGTCATACATGCGTCCATAAGTTCGCTCCGAATCAAGAGCCGACAGCACCCGTCTTAGCCATCCACCGCCTCCTTTTCGACAGCGACGGCGGCGGCTTCTCGACGCCCGACCATGCCTGCAAACGAGAGTAAACCGTATAGAAGGATAATCACGACTGCTCCGGTCAATCCATATGAAATGCTGGTATTCGAGACCATGTGAACCAGGAGCGGCAGTAGAATCGACTGAGTCCAATAATATACGAAACCGAGGATAATAGCTGACAGGGTAATACCGACCAGTTCGGCAAAGCTTTTCAGCGGGATATGCGGGACGGCAAACCGGAAAGCACTGGCAGCCACCGCCAACGGGACTCGCCATCGTGCCCTGTGAAATATCTGAATTAGCGTGGCGATAAGGAGAGCACGGAACGTCACTTCTTCTACCGTAACCTGCCCCGCGCTTGCGATGAGCTTGACGTCGACGGCTGAAAATCCTATACCTCTTATGAGTTCCATAATAAACCAGGCCGCGACAAGGATCAGGCTGATGAGGGCGCCCCGACCCACAGTGAAACCGTATTTACTCAACGAGGCCTTGCGCTTTAGTGCACTCCCTGCGAGCACAGCTACCATAACGACCACCGTGGCTATGGTGAGCCAACCTGCGATCATTAAGAGGGTATGGTTACCTGTAGCATAGGCTCGGAAATATATACAGTTCGCCCCAAGGCCAATGAGAGAATACACCAGGAGCAGGTAGAGGAGCTGGTAGGTCCGAGAAAGTCCCA
>CAYNEO010000001.1:46224-176875 GCA_964396245.1 uncultured Ignavibacteriales bacterium | reverse complement strand
GTTTCATCCCACAACAGGGCGCCATTCCAATCATAGACCATCAAGTCGGCCAATGCATAGGTGCCCGCAAACGAAGCAAACAAGTTGTCGCGACAACTATTCCACTGAAACTTGAACGGGTAGTCACCCGCCGCGATATTCATGTCGTTCTTGACATGCAGTTTGATCCGCGCCAGCTCGTATCTTGATGTATCCGGCGGACCATAGCAAGATGGATGGAACTGTCCGTTGTCGATCTCGGCAATTGTCACGATCCGAAGGATAGAGTTCGGGCACGTTGCACCGCAATCCGATCCCGGGAGGATTTGATGTGAGAACAGTTCCCATCCGCAGTCACTCAGCAACTGTCCGCGAACAACGTCGTCAATGACTATGGTGTTTGAGTCAAAACCCACGGAAAGATCGAATCCGCCAACTTCGATATCCGTGTTTTCTATGTATATGCTCAACTCAGTTGAATCACCCCATCCTAGCCCGGACACGGTGTCGAGGCTGACAACCGGTACCCGGTTCGATCCTGCCGCTACACCGACCGAGCACAGGGTAGTATCCCTAGAATCGGTCACCGCGATCGTGAAATTGAATACCTTCCCGACATCCGGAATGCCCGGAACAAAAACCAGTGCCTGGTCTCCCTGATCGATGAAATACTGCCCGGTCGGCTGCGGTGCGACGTCCATGATAAATGTGATCGGTTCGTCGCAGGCGTCCGGGTCATCGACACCTATAGAATAGATGGTCGGCTCTCCTTCAACACTGTAAATAGTCGTATCGCACGAATTGACAAACGAAGGCGATTCATTGGTGACCAGGATCACAAAGACGGCGGTATCACTGCATCCGGAAGTATCGCAAATCTGAATTGCGGCCGGAATGCGAAAGCCGACGTCATCCAGTGACGGTTTGTAGGTGAACTCATAGGAGAATCGCCCCGTGACAGGGTCGATACTGCCCGCGCCGTAGACCATGTTGAACCACAGGCTGTCGCCCTCCGGATCACTGGCCTCAAAATCATAGCGGATGGTATCACAATGGCCGCCGACAAGGTTGTCGGGGCTATTGGTAATCACCGGTGGATTAGCTGCGACGGTGGGAGCAACGACGCTAATGACCGGAAGCAGAAGCATCGCAAGGCGGTTTACAATGCGCCGTGACATACATCCTCCTCTTTTGGGATTTGTGATAACAGCTTTGTCTTGTCGGTCGTTAGCGCAGGTACAATAGGCGGATATCTGATGCCTGTAGTTAAGAAATGCTTCTGCTGATCTGTGAGAACCTTCGCTGATCAATATACCGTTCAGGGACAAAGTGTCAAGGTCTTAATGGACGTCAGGACGATGGCGATTCGACGGAGTCCTCGGAACCGCAGACGAAAGCACGGGTTCTAGAATCGATTCAAGATGCACCGGTCGATAGCCGATATATGGACTAATGACCTCTTTATTGTACGATTTATGCATGCCTCTTTTAAAAGGAGTAAGACCTTGAAACGTATCATTACTGCTTTATCGCTTCTTTTTACCATTCTGGTAATTGCTCTTCTGGGCGGTTGCAGCAGCGACAAATCAAATCCGCTGGCCCCATTCGAGCCTGAGATTGTCAATAATCAGGACGCTTTCCAGTTTCAGGCCACCGACGTCAAAAACGTGACCGCCACGCTGAGCTATCCCTGGCAGAACACCGGAATGCAGGCGACAATCAACCACTCGACCGCGCTGACCGGAGGTGCGGCCACAGTCACCATTTTTGACGCCGACAGCGCCCAGGTATACACCAGCCCGTTGCTCGCCAGTGCCACGGAACAGACAATTTCGGGACTCGCCGGCACGTGGACTGTTAAGGTGGTTCTCACCAACGCCAGCGGAACGTTCAATTTCCGGGTCGAGAAACTGTAAAGTCCAAACCGCGAAGCTAAGAGGGAAAATCCTCCTTCACCAGGCATTGCAGCCGGAATCCGCCGCCGATTGCTTTCTCCAGCGAACGGCGGCGTTTCTTATGCCGGCGATCCGGGGTCGGCCGACGGCCGACGTGACCTGCTCAATCCATGCGCAATTTTTCTTGTCGAATCTTTTGACCACAACCTTTTCTGCAAACCCTCGTATACAATACCCGAACAAGACATACCTCGGGGGCACAGGCCTGTTGCTTCGACAGAAGTCGCGCTAAAACAAACGGCGCGGCGAAAGGTGAATACTGTTCACTGGTGTTCGATTTCGCACAGGTCTTAAAGATACCTGCACAAAAGGAAGTAGTTATGATGATGTTCGTTACCTCTCGGTTTCGCTGTCTGCTGATAACGCTCGCCGTGGCGCTGCTGATGAGTTCTTTTGCGTTCGCAACCAAGAAGTTCGAACCGCAGTTTTATCCCAGGCTCGAAGTGCAGAAGGCTCACGACGCGATCAGTGTCGACGGCGACTTGAATGATCCGGGATGGCAGCGTGCAAGCAAGGTAGAGAGTTTTGTTGAGCGTTATCCCGGCGATAACACTGAGCCCGAAGTGGAAACCAGGGCATTCCTGACGTACGATGAGAACAACCTGTACGTGGCGTTCCTGTGCCAGGATGATCCGGCGACAATCAGGGCCACGATGTGCCAGCGGGATCGTTTCGGCGGTGACGACGTCGTTCGCGTGCTTATCGATACTTATGGCGATGCTACCCGTGCATACGAGCTGTTTGTCAACCCGTACGGAGTCCAGAAGGATATTCTCTGGTCGAGCGTCGGGGGCGAGGACATCGGCTATGACCTGATCTGGACCTCCGCCGCCGAGATTACCGATTCCGGCTACCAGGTGGAAATCGCCGTGCCGTTCTCGAGCATGCGCTTCCCTAACAAGGACGTCCAGGCATGGAAAGTGGATTTCCAGCGCGATCGGCCGCGGGAAGTCTACCGGCAGTACTCGTGGGCGGCCTATGATCGCAACGAACAATGCTGGGCCTGCCAGTGGGGCACGGTCGAGGGAATTTCCAATGTGCGTCCCGGACAGGGATTGGAGATTTTGCCTACGGTCGTCAGCTACCAGTCGGGCAGGCTGATGTCTGATGGTCAGGGGGACGCCAATTTCGAAAGCTCAGACCCCAGGGGCGAGTTCTCACTCGGCGGCAAGTACTCGGTTAACTCCGATGTAACGGTCGAGGCGACCTACAACCCGGATTTCAGCCAGATTGAGGCGGACGCCGCCCAGATCGACGTCAATACCACCATCGCTCTCTACTATCCGGAACGTCGGCCGTTCTTCCAGGAAGGCAGCGACATCTTCCGAACGTTGTTCAACTCGTTCTACACGCGTACGGTCAACGACCCGCAGTTCGCCGGTAAGCTGACCGCGCGAACGGGTGGGACAAGTATTGGCTTTCTGTCCGCCTACGATGAAAACTCACCGTACATCATCCCGCTGGGCGAAAGCAGTTTGCCGGTCAATACCGGCCAGAGCACGGTGAATGTCCTGCGTGGATTGCAGTCAATCGGCGACGACAACACACTCGGATTTATGGTCGGTGATCGTCGTTTCGACGGCGGCGGGTCGGGAACGGTATTGGCGCTCGACGGCGATATTCGAATTTCGAAAAATTACAGTATCGACGGTCAGTATATCTATACCCATACGACCGAGCCCAACAATGATACCTGGAAGCCGGAACTTGGAGACGCCACCTTTGCCGACGGTAAACACACGATCGTGCTCGACGGAGAATCATTCTCCGGGTTTGCGTTTATCACCCGGTTCCTTCGGAATTCACGGCACTGGGACTTCAATATCGACTACAACCAGGTGGATCCGACCTACCGCACGCAGGTCGGCTATGACCCGCTGAACGACTACCGCAATTTTTCGGTATACACGAATTACACGATTTATCCGAAAAACAGCGTCTTGCAGAGACTCACGCCGGGCTTCTACACGGCCGCACGATGGGCGCTCGACGGCACCAATCGGTGGCAGCAGGTCAATCTCGGTCTCGACGGTCAGCTCAGCCTGGCGCAGACCTATTTCAGCCTTGGCTACGAGCAACGGGAGGAACGGTATCTCGACCGTCGATACGAGAACCTCTGGACCGCAAATTTTGGATTCGGGAGCCAGCTGTTCAAACAGCTCGGATATGACATCAGTATATTGAGGTCTCACAACATTGCCCGTTTCGCGCAGACGACGGGTAACGAGACTTCGGTTGCCGCCTACCTGACCATTAAGCCGGCCGACCGGATTGTTATCGAGCCGAATCTGAGATATGCCAAAAGCACCGACGCGGCCACCGGTGACGAGTTATACAGCGGATACATTGCAAGAACACGCGTCCGTTACCAGTTCAACCGGGAACTATCGCTGCGTCTCGTTGTGCAGTACAACGATTTTGGCGAAACCTGGGATGTCGACCCGTTGATCGCCTACCAGATAAGCCCGTTCTCGGTGCTGTATCTTGGCTCGACTTATGATTACGCCAATGTCCAGCTGGCAGAAAATGCGCCGTATCAGTGGAAGATGACGTCGCGGCAGTTTTTCATCAAGCTGCAGTATCTTTTCCAGACCTGACGCGCACCATTGACGGCCGATGGTCGCTGACGCCATCACCTATGTGGAGATCGGTGACGCGGCCGTCTTAAAATGATTGAGGGTCGGCTTAACCGCCGACCCTCTTCTTCTTGATATCTTCTTGTGGCTGTGCGCCTCGTCGGGCCTACCTTCTTCGCTTCACCACGAGCAGTACGATCGCCATCAATATTAGCACTGCCGCAATCGGGCCGGCAGGCTCAGAAATGACCGGGCTGCCGCTTATCGCAAAGGCCAGCAGAACACCGACAAGGGCAAGGCCGATTACGATGGCGACAATGACCGCCGCCAGCGACCCCTCACCGATTCCGACACTGGTTCGGTAAGGATCGATGCCGGCACTCTGATCGGACGCCCTTCTTTCAGTCCGCCGTTTGAAGCGTACCCGATTATCATCGAACTTCTCCACCAGTTCCCAGCCGGACTTCGCCTCTTCCCGGATGACCTCCTGCAGCGTCTCGTAGTTGCGGAACCGGCCGGTAGCCGAGCGAACGATTTTGAATTCCCAGCCGTTCAGATCATCTTTGCTGTAGGTTACCATCCGTTCTTCCTCCTGCCGCTCTCGGGCTTTCTTCGCGGCCACGATAAGTGGTACTATTGCTCCGCCGGACATAACATCTCCTTCGTTTCCTTATATACCGCTTATCCATACGAATATTCGGAATAATAGGTGCGGGGAATCCATGCGTTTGGCGCGAACGCGCGGCACAGCGGTCGCAGGCATTTAGCGGGGCACTCCGCGGAGTACCCCGCTACCTGCAGAACAGCGATCTATCTCACAGCTTTACCAGCTCAACACGGCGATTGTTGGCTTTGCCCTCCGGCGAACCGTTGGTATCGATCGGTTTTGACTCGCCCCATCCCTTTGCCTCGAGCCGGTCAGCCGACACGCCATACTCGCTGGTGAGATACGCCCTGACCGCCTCGGCTCGTTTCTGCGAGAGATCCGTGTTGTACGCTTCCTCGCCGTCGCTGTCAGTATGACCTTCAATTGATATGCGCAAATTGGCGTCTTCCGTGAGCAGTTCGCCGATCTCCTTGAGCGTCTGGTATGATTCACCTTTTATCGTGTGTGAATTGACGTCGAAGAGGATCCCGTGAGTTACCACTTTGCCCGTCTCAGCAAGTTGATCACGCATTGATTTGCCCCCCTCGGCGAAACGAAAGCCGCGGAAAAGCACCGGATTGTTCGGATCGTTATACGGACGGTGACGGACGCGGAATCCCACCGGGGCGAAACCGTCGACCTTGGGAACGTTGGCAACGCGCACGTTGTCATGGTAGCACTTAATTGATCGCGATGTCGCCATGATCCGCATCATGTGCGGACCCTTCTTCGGTCTTGCCGGAAGTTTCTTGTCAGCGATCGTCTTGCCGTTGACCTCCAGCCATGTGCTGCTCTCTCCATAAATTCCAAAGCACGCGATATTACGACCCTTCTGGTCAACCCAGTAAACGTAGTGGTAGTTTCCGGATACGTCCGGACCGTTATTGTAATACTCGTACTCCACGGTGTACTGCTCCGGCAGGGGACCCTCCGGCATCTTGGGCCGGATATTACCGTCGTCCGTGGCGAGAATCCAGAACTCACCACCGAGCCGCGCGACCTCATACACGCCGTTATCCAGATTCCACCGGTAGGGAAACTCACCTTCCTCCTCATTGGCCATGTCGTCGTAATAGATGACCTTGTCACCGGGGACGAAATCGTACTTGGTGTACAGCTTCATGTCAGACGCCGCCGCCACCGCCGGGGCGGGACTCCCCGATGGTGCGGAAGCTGCCGGTTGTCCGCTTCCGGCGCCGTACTCCTTTGCGTATTTGCCGCCTCCCTGGTAACGGAAGTACTCTTCGGGCGTTTCATCGGAAATCTCCTCAACAGCCTTGCCGAGAACTTCGCGAATCGCCGACTCCATCGGTTCGTTCGCGTATACGCCGAGAGCGCCGACCAGGACCAAATCCTTCGACCAGCCGCCCCCGACACCGCCGACCTTCCAGCTGGTAGCCTTGCCCTCGAGCGACATGGCCTTGATAACCCGTCGCGTGCGGATATCGTACAGCTTTAGATCCATGAGTATCTTGGCGTCTTTTTTCTTGGCGCCCAGCGCACCAAAGGCTTTCTTCTTCAGACCGCCGAGTCCCCCGCCGCCGCCCGATGCATCCGGCTCGAAACCGGTTATGGCGCCTGTGACGAGAATATCGGCGCCCTCCATCAGGCCTTTTTCGGGCCCGCGGCCTTCTTCCACATATCCCGATTCGCCAAAATCGATCTCATCCATCAACTCGCCCGTCTCATCCTTGCCCGCGAGGACGATAAACTTGTCGTTCTGCGCCAGTGCGGTTGACAGCATCTCACCCATCGCTTCAGCCACTTCATACGAACAGCCGTCGGCTTTGTCCTTCACCGAGCCGACCACAATACGCGCCTTATTGCCCTGGTAGGTGAGTTTTTCAGTTTCATCGGCATACACGGAACCAAGCGCGAAGATAAACACGAGACAAAGCGCCGCCGCATACCGATACCAACGCGATCCCAGCATAGTCCACTCCCTCTGTTGAGAGTTGATTCAGTTATGTTGTCGAAGCGAAGTTGCGATCTCCCGTATTTGTTGAAAATAGACAGTCTGAAACGACGGGGCAATAATTAATCGCAGATAAAATTGTCCGTGACCGGCCGATGCCGAGACTGATGGTACGCTTTCAACCGCGCATCGGCTTGTTTTGCCGACGGCGCAGCGCCTGCCAGACTGCCCACACATGACTGGTGAGTTCCGTTTCCGGCGAAAACTCGTCAAGCGTGACCCAGCGGTATTCGTGATCTCGATTTACTTCGTGTGATGACTGCCCGATTATGTTGGCAAAGTAGAATGTTCCGACACGATTGTAGTAAGTATCATCGGCCGTCGAATGAACGTACTCGTTCGCCTCGCCGATCTTCTCCCCGATATTTGCGATGTACCCGGTTTCCTCGATTATTTCCCGCTTGAGCGCGTCCGCCGCACTTTCGTCCTCGTGCAGACCGCCGCCCGGAAGGAAGTACTCGTCGTTATGAACGACAGCCACAAAGCGCTCCTGGCCATCCATGATGACCGCATAAGCGCCGGGACGAGGCGCGTACTCTTTGTTGGCTTCTTTTCTGCCGAACTGTCTCGCTATCATGCCCGCACGAATGGTTGAAGGGTTGCGAGCAAGTGATAATCGATTGCGGCAGTCGAGTCAAGCCCGGTTATGAAACTTTGCGATGTTCCTTGCGGAGTTCGGCATCGACCTCGTGGCCGTACCGGGCCACGATATCAGGGAGAGCCTCGATATCCTCGAGCGACGTGCGGAAATTGACCACACACGTCCGCAACAGGAACCGGTCATCAACTACGGCGTTGGACATGAACACTTCACCACCAAGCTCGAGACGCACCAGTATCTCCTTATTCAGGTCATTGAGATACTCTTCCGCATTCGGAGAGCCAATGCGATCGCGGAGGTAAGCAGGCACATACCGAAAGGTCGTGATACTGAGATTTTGTGACACCGCCTCGAAATCCGGATGCCTTTCCAGCCGCTCATGGAGCGCTTCCGCCAGTCGGATATCATCGCCAATCATCTTCGCATATCCCGACCGGCCCACCTGCTGAATCGTGAGCCAGACCTTCAACGCCTTGAATCCGCGCGAATTTTGCAGGCTGTAATCGACATAATTGGTTGTCTCTTCGGCGAAGTGATAGTACGGCGGATGATACGAGAAGGCATTCCGCATCACTTCGGCGTCGCGGACAAGAGCGCACCCGGCCTCCAGCGGGGAGTACAGCCACTTGTGCGGATCAACCGCCACCGAGTCTGCCTGACTCAGCGCGAGCAGGTCCTTAGAGATGCCGGGCACGGCCGCGGCGAAACCGCCGTACGCGCCGTCGACGTGAAACCACAAATCATATTCTCTGCACACAGCCGCTATTTCGGGAAGCGGATCGATCAAACCGGTGCTCACCGACCCGCCCGTGCCGACTACCAGGAACGGACAGTCGCCCCGCGACTTGTCTTCCTCGATTTGCCGGCGAAGGTCGGTCACTTCCATGCGATGGTCCTTGCCGGTCGCAACCCATCGAATGGCATCGGTACCGATACCGAACAGGTCGGCCGCCTTGTGAATCCAGGTGTGTGTTTCGCCCGAAGCGTACATCCGCAGTTGTCGGGCCGGTTTGCCGTTAAGGCCGACCGCGCGCACGTCCCAGTCGGCTTTTGCAGCGCGCGCCGCGAGCACCCCCACAAAATTCGCCATGTTGCCGCCGCTCACAATCACGCCGCCGCAGTCGGAAGGATAACCGAGCAATTCGGCAATCCATTTCACCGTTTGCGTCTCGATTTCGGTCGCCATGGGGGAGAGCTTCCACCCGCCGACGTTGGCATTAATCGCCGACGCCAGCAGATCGCCCAGCACCCCGAGCGGAGCCGGCGACGATGTTATGTAGCCCCAGAATCTCGGATGACCGTTGAACAGAGAATTTTCTATCAGCAGTTCCGAGGCAGCCGAGAGAAGCGCATTCGCATCGGCGCCATTCTCGGGCAACGAGCGCTCCGCATGCACAAGACTTCTCAACTCTCCCGGCGATTTCCCCCGAGTGACCGGGAGGGTCGGCAAATCACGGAGAAAATCAGCCAGTCGGTCAATCAGGCTGTGTCCAAGGGCGCGGAATTGATCGGGTGTCATCTCGATCGATGCCCTGCGGTCCTTAAGATCATCGTACTTTTTCATCATCTTATCCGTGTGGAAATTTGTGTCTCGATTATTTTCCGGGGGTTCCGTTGCGAAGCCCCTCGAAAAGGTCCGTTTCGCGCTTGCGTCCGCCGTTCACCGTGCTGAATACCCGGTAGAATTCCTGCGAGCCCCACAGCCCGACGTGATACTCATCGGATAATTGGGCCAGCTTCTCGTAGATAGCGAGTTGTGTCTTGTGGCAGTTGATTGCCCGCCAGGCAGTAGTCCAGTCGTCGGAGGTATCGACCACGGTTGTAATCACCCATTCCGGCCACGGCGTTGCCCGCCGTTCCGTGCCGTCGATAGTCGTCTTGAGATCCTTGAACGCCGCCTGGTATGCTTGCCACTTCTCGTGAGTCCACTCCATGTAATACAGCTTATTGACCCGGTGGACATCAGGCGGCTTGGAACCGTTACCGCTGATGCTGTAATTCGGGTCGGCCGCGCAAACAATCGCGGCGCCGGTAAATTGCGAGATAGCGATATGATCGGGATGACCGTAAGCCCCTTCGGGACCGAACGTTACGACCACCTGCGGCTTCAAACGTCGGATATGGTGCGCGATCTTGCCGACCGCCTCGTCCGGGCCTGCCCTGTCAAGGTCACCGTCGATATAGTCCAGAAACACCAGCTCCTTAACCCCTAATTCTCTAGCGGCCGCACGCAATTCATCTTCGCGAGTTCTGGCGATGACATCCTGCGATGGCCGGTTGGAGTTGTCGAAATATCGCCCGCGTTCCCCTCGGGTAGCCGTAACGACATATGTTTCAACGCCCTCACGGGCATATCGCGCCAGCGTACCGCCGACCCCGAGCGACTCATCGTCCGGGTGCGCCAGGACACACATTAATCTGAGGGTATCGGCCACAGCCATACCTCCTGCGGTTAAAGTATTCAGCCCAATATAGGACCGATTAGCTCCATTTTCAAGTGATATTAATAGAAGCGGGAATGGGGAGCAGCGGTTCCCGGCGGATCAGACTATCTCCGGAAAATCTGACGGTAATATGCCGAGACTACTGAGAGAGTAGCTAATTTATGGCTGACTTTTTTTAATTGCCAACAAAGACAAAATGACCTACTTTTCTCACCAGATTGAGCACGACTCTTGTCGGTACAAACCTGATGCGCCGGAATCGGTAACGGCAATTTCCCGGAATTGTCGACCGGCCGCGGTTACCGGGTATATTTTGCCCGCGTTGTGATTCTGCGCCAACGATAGCGTAACGGCACACTATCCGCTATCAGCCGGCCCCAAGGTCCCTTCCCGGATTGCATCGGTTCTCGTGAGGTAAACAAGATCCCTGACCCACTACAACAGGAGTTCTTCATGAAACACTTGTCAACGAAACTGACCATCTGTCTGGTGGCTGCCATTGTCCTGGCGACTTCTCTTCAGGCACAGACGCCGGACACGCTCTGGAGCCGCCTGTATGGAGACCGTCCCGGATGGGACGGCTATGATATGCTGTACGGCGCCACACGGACATACGACGGCGGTTTTGCCATGAACGGCAATTCGACCACAAACGGGGATACGATCAAGGGGGATCAGTGGGTCGTGAAAATCAACGCCGACGGCGACACGCTCTGGACAGCCACCTTCGGAAATTTCGACCGCCGCGATTACGGCCGCGATATTATCGAGACATACGACCACAACCTTGTCATATGCGGCCACGGACGCATCGCCAACACCAGCGAGCCGTACCGTATACGATTGTTCAAGGCCGATTCGCTCGGCAATGAACTGTGGGGCAAAGACTATGTCGGCGCCAACGGTTTCAGCACCGAGGCGATAGTCGAGACCGCCGACAGCGGCTTCGCCATTGTCGGGTGGACCGATGACAAAGACGTCTTTCTGTTCCGCGCCGACTCGCTCGGCGATTCACTGTGGGCGCAAACGTACGGTGGCCCCGGCGATGATGTGGGCTACGACCTGTGCGAGATGGACGACGGCGGTTTCATGCTCGTGGGAATGACCGAATCCTATGGCCTCGGATCGTACGACATTTATGTCATCAGAACCGATTCCAACGGCGACACCCTCTGGACACACACGTTCGGTACGGCGAGCTACGACGAAGGTCACGCTGTCGCTCCGACTCATGATGGTAACTACATGATCGCCGGCTCCGTCGTGAATACCAATACCGACGTTTTCCTTGTCAAGATACAGCCCGATGGCGATACGCTGTGGACCAAGTCGGCGGGGCAGGATGCGGCCAACGACGCGGCATACGGGATTTCTGCCTGCCAGGATAACGGTTTCCTGATCGCCGGCAGAAATTACAACGCGGACAACTACTACAATGACATGTATGTCCTGAAAATTGATGCTAACGGCGACACGCTGTGGAGCTACAGTCATGTGAACAAAATCCACGACGAGGGCCGTGTTGCCCTGGAAGTCCCCGGTGTAGGCATATATCTGTTCGGTACTCGCGCGGCATCCAGCAGCGGAAGCTACCGCGATTACTGGGCGGTTGCGCTTGACTTTCCGGTCGGCATCGCCGATGACATCCGCGAGACGCTACCGTCCGATTTCGGGCTCAGCCAGAACTACCCGAACCCGTTCAACCCATCGACAACAATCGAATACACGATCCCTTCAAGGTCATTCGTCACGATTGAGATTGTCGACCTGCTCGGGCGACAGATTCGTTCTCTCGTGAACCGGGAACAGCCTGCCGGAACGCACCGGGTTATATGGGACGGGCTGGCCGACGATGGTTCGCAGGTCGCCACCGGCGTGTATTTCTACCGCCTCAACGCCGGTGATTTGGCCGAGGCAAAGAAAATGCTGCTGTTGAAATGAATGAGGCTGCACGGTTGTGCGAGGGACGGGCCGACGGGCCCGTCTTTTTTTTGTGCCTCGACATCCCCCGATTGGCTTGTATCTTACAACGGGACAATCGATTGTCGGCAAACCGAAAAAACATTGACAATCTGCCGAAAATCGATATAATGCGGTCTGCCTGTTGAGGCCATATAGATTTTTTGCTTACTCCCCTGTAGCTCAGTCGGTAGAGCAGCTGACTGTTAATCAGCGGGTCGCTGGTTCGAGTCCAGCCGGGGGAGCTAAGATTTGCCAATCCATTGTAATACAATAACTTGTATCTGTAACCCGGGCGAGGTGCAAGACTACCTACGCGCGATGGATCAGCCGGAACAGCACCGGCAATACAAAGAAGAGCAACATCGCCGACACACAGAATCCGCCGATTACCGCGATTGCGAGCGGCTGAAGCATCTGGGCACCTGTCCCAATCCCGACAGCAAGAGGGAGCAGGGCCAGAACCGCCGCCAGTGTAGTCATGATGATAGGCCTTGTCCGATGGCTACACGCCGTGACAAGAGCAGTGTCAATATCTGACTCCCGGCCACGGATTTCTTTATACTCATTCATAATGAATACACTGTTCTCGGCGACAATCCCGATAATCATGATCAGTCCGACAAAGCTCGAGATATTGAAAGTCGTACCCGTCAGCCACAACGCCGCAACGACACCGAGCAGCGAAAGCAAACAGACTGTGAGCACGGAAATCGGGACCGTGAACTCGCCGAACTCGAATAGAAGGATCACAAACACCATCAAAAATGCGGCGACAGCCACTGCCAGCAGTCCGCGGAATGACTGCTGTTGCGTCTGGTAAACCCCGCCGTATTCGAGAGTGACACCGCGAGGCAGTACCAAATGAGCCGACAGCTCGTGCTTAATATCACGTATCGTTCTACCCAGATCGCGTCCCTCAATGCGTGCACTCACCGCGACCACCGGGCGGAGTCCTTCGCGGTCCAGCTCCGCCTGGCCCCCGGTGAATTCGGTGTTGGCAACGTCTTCGAGTGGGACAAGAACGCCATCAGAGTTGACAAGCTGGAGCGCCCTGATTTTCTGGAAATCCTCACCATAGACGGGTGGGAAGACTACGCGCATTCCGATGAGCTTTTCACCGCGCTGAATGTTGCTGGCGACCACACCATGTATCATTGTCTCGAGTTGCTGTTTGATATCTTCGGTCGTGAGATTAAACAGCGCCGCTTTCATGGGGTCTACATTCATCATAAAGGAAGAGCCGGAGATAACGATTCCGTCGAAAATATCCACCACACCCGGCACCTGTTCTATTAACTTGGCAACTTCCTTTGCCTTTGATTCGAGGATGGCGACACTGTCGCCGAAGAGTTTGATCTCCACCGGCTTCGGAGTGTTGGTCAGGTCGCCGATCAAGTCGGTCATCAATTGCCCAAAATCGACCTCGAGCGCCGGCTCGGTCGAATCGACTGTTCGGCGCACCTGGGCCATGATATCCCAGATTGACCGACTCCGGTTGGTCTTGAGCTTGACCAGGAAGTCTCCGGTATTCGGTTCGGTCAGGAAGAACCCGAGCTGAGTTCCGGTACGGCGAGAGTAAGACTCCACCTCCGGTATTTTCATCAGCTCGCTGCCCACATGATCGAGCATGCGATCCGTTTCGGTAAGCGACGTCCCCGGGGGAGAAGTGTAATCGAGAACAAAGGTGCCTTCGTCCATGTCCGGCATGAATCCGCTGCCGATCCCCGCATATATATAGTAGGCAGCGACGAAGATACCGATAACAAGGGGGATCACCGCCAAGCGGAAACGCAGCGAGGTGCGCAAAGCCCGCTCGTAAATTCGGGTGAGGACGGATTTATGCGTCTCGCGCCTGATTTCTCGTTCGATACCGCCGCGATTCATCAGCATGGCAGCGAGCAGGGGCGTCGCCGTCGTGGAGAGAAAGAACGAGACCGCCAGGGCAAGGATCATCGTGATGGCGAGCGATGTGAAGAAAGCTCCGGTGAGACCGCCGAGAAAAATCAGAGGTATGTTGATTGCGATCGTGCAGGCGGACGATCCTCCGATTGCCGGTAACAGTTCATGGATCGAACGGCCGGCGGCCGCCTTTATCATTGCGCCTGCCGTCTCTTGATGTTCTCGCTGCCGACCCATCTGGACGAAGATGTTCTCTATCACGACGATAGAATCATCGATGATCAATCCGACTGCCGCGGCGATCCCGCCGAGCGTCATGATATTAATGCTCTCACCGAAGATCTTCAGAAGCAGAAGGGTGATGCCGATCGTCGCCGGAACGACAATCAGCATCACCAAACTTATCCGCCAGCTTCGAAGGAAAACAAGCAAGACGAACATCGATAAAACAATACCAATGATGATACTGTCACGCGTGCCGCTGATCGACCGATTGATAAAATCTCCCTGGTCATACCAGTTGTCAAACGTGACACCGGCCGGGAGTTTGAGACCGGCGACTACCTTCTGCACTTCCTTGCCAATGGCAACCGTGCTTCCCAAAGGTTGTTTGACGACGCTGATCAACACCGCCGGCTTGCCGTTGGCGGTCGTGCGGATGTAGCTGGGCGCGACCGATGCTTCGACAGTGGCAACATCCTTAATCAGGACCGGTACGCCGTTTCGGTTCACCACCACAGCACTCTCGATGTCTTCCTTCGTGTTGAGCAAACCGGAAACGAGCGACAGATAGAGGTGATAATTGTTTTCAATCAACCCTGCCGATCCCAGCTGATTGGTCTTTTCGATAGCCGAGGTAATATCTCTGATATCCAGTCGATAGGAATAAAGCTTTTCAGGAAACACGGTTATGTGGAATTCACGCGTATTGCCGCCGACGACCTCGACCCGGGCAACGCCTGCCACTCTGGTCACCGCCGGACGGATTTGGTAGAGCGCAATGTCTCGCAGTGTCACTGGATCGAGAGTGTCGGAAGTCAAGCTGTATCCAAGGATCGGAAATACGGCTACACTCATGCGTTCGACTTGAATGGAAGCCTCGGCCGGAAGTGAACTGCGGATATCGCCGATGCGATTCTGCAGTGTCTGCAGGGCCTCCTCGACATTGACTTTCCAGCTCAAACCGAGTGATATCTCGGTGGATCCGCGGCCGGTAATGGATTTCACCACTTCAACCCCGGGAACCGAACTCGCCACTTCCTCGAGCGGCTTGGTAACCTGAATCATCATCCGTTCTGCCGGCTGTTCGCCATTATCGGCGAGGATGACAATTCGCGGGAACGTTATATCCGGGAATAGTGATACCGGCATAAACGGCGTTGCCACAATTCCGGCGGCCAGCAAACCGGACATCAGGAAGAGCACGGCCTTGCGATGTTTCCGAGCATACTGGAATGGATTCACTGCCCTGATCCGCCTTGTACCGTTACGCGAGTAGAATCGCTGACTTCATAGTTACCCTGCACAATAACCGGCTGACCCGCCTTCAGCGAAGGCGCCGAAACCTCAGCAAGTGAATCACCGACAACCCCGACCGTGACCGGGATTGATATTGCAAGAGAATCTTGATTGACGGTATAGATGGAGTAGGCATCGGTAATGTCGTTGCGTAAAAGGGCCTGTCTGGGCACAACAAGGACGTCTTTGTGCACACCGGTTATAATGTCGGCCGTTCCCATCATGCCGACCCGGAGATCCGCCTCGATTTCCTTGGGTGGTGTCGTGAAGTCAATTCGCACCTTTGCGGCCTGACTTCCGGGCATGGACTGTGCACTGACAGCCGCTACGGTGCCATCGAATCCCGTATTCGGCAAGGACGGAAAATGAATGCGACACGGTTGTCCTTCCTTAACCTTAGGTATATCCTGCAACGGTACATTGGCGACGAAGTCCAGCGTGGAAAGGTCAACCAGCTGGAGAAGAACAGTATTCGTCGTAACAGTCTGTTTGTCACTGACCATCTTCGCGACAATATCTCCACTCCGGTGCGCGATCACCGGTACAAGTTGCTGGCTTTCCACCGCAACCCGCATCGCCTCCTCTGCCCGTGCTCGCTGTTGAGGGTTGTTTGCTTCGTCCATCAACCGTTGTGCCCCGGCTATCGATGCCTCCGAATCGCGCGTCCGGATAACCGCAAGGGTATCGCCGTCCTTCACTCGGCTGCCGACTTCGACATTCATCGAAGTAATGGTGCCGTCGATGGGTGATACGATATCCTCTCGGTCAAGCACGTCCGTTTCGCCAAAGACCTGCAACGTCACATTGAGAGAACCTCGGGCGACGGGAACAACGCCTACGCTTACAACCGGCGTTGGTGAGTCGCTTCCCTGATTGCTGTCGGACCCCCCGCAGCCGGAGACCAGTGCCATCAACATCAAAATCATGCAGAGCGAAACGATAAGTCTCATGGGCGTGTTTCCTGTGTCGATTTCGTGATTTTGGCCAATTGAGCCCTCAGCGACTGAATCTCTGCCAGTGTCTCTACTTCCGTTGAATACGCGCTCGTGAGCAATTGTTGCGCTATCAGGACCTCCGAAGCGGTCACCGCTCCGTCGGCGTACTGGGCGGTGCTGAGAAGATAGTTCTTCTGCGCCGTCTCAGTCATCCGGCGGATGGATTGCAGTCGACGCAGTGCGCCGGTCAACTGAGAGCGGGCAGTACGATAGGAAGTGAGAACGTCACGCCGTACCAGTTCGATGTATTCACTCGAAGATTTCAGTTCAAGACTACTTCTCTGAATTTCGGCTTTTCGAGTACCCCAATCCCATAACGGCATGTCGACAGTCAATCCGACTGAATACCCAACCGAGTTGTACCTTTCTGAACGGGGGAGAAGCAGGTTTTCACGCGACGTAACCACTCCGGCATCCGCCATCAGGGAAACCGAAGGGCGCCAATGGGCCTTCGCTTGTGCCAGTGCAATCTGCGATTGCGTCCGACCCACCTGGGCGGCGACAATATCCAGGTTATGGTCCATTTGCATTTCCGGCACCAGCACGGCAGTGTCCTGTGAATCTATCAGCAAGCTGTCCAGCGACCCGCGAACCACGAAGGTGGTGTCATCAGGCGTACCCATCAGCCGCGCAAGATTGAATCGGGTTGATTTGAGAGCTTCAGCTGCGGCTATTGAAGCTACTCGTGCGTTGTCGAGGTCAACCTGGGTGCTCAGAAAGTCGGTATAACCGACCGTTCCTGATTCGTTGAGTCTTTCCACCAGTCCCAGATAATCCATGAGGCGGTTCACACTGCTATCTCTGAGTTCCGCCTGTTGCTGCGCCAGAAGGAGATTCACAAACGCCTGCCGAACTGAAAAAACAAGATCCCGTTCCTGCTGCTGATAGGCCAGCGACTGCCCCAGAACTGCGGACTCCGCCAGACGGATGTCGAGTCCCATGAGGCCGCCGTTATAGACGGTCTGTTCAGCAACCAGTCGGGCGCCGAATTCACCGCCATTTGAAACGGCAGGATCATAGCCAAAACTCAATGAAGCAGGCGCGTAGCTCGCATTTCCGGCGATCGAAAAACTCGGCCAGCGCGCCTTGTCCGCCACCGACTTTGCAAACTCCGACGAACGTATACCATACGCCGCGATTCGAAGTTCAGGGCTGTTGGCTCTGGCTATCTCGATACACCGCTCGAGGGTAAGCGTATCCGAGGCCGCCACACCACCACACATACATAGAAAGGCTAAAATGCAGAACCCTGTCCTCAGCATGATACTAACCGAATCTTTGCTTGGTATGCCTGTCGAGCTCACTCCATCAACCATAAGTGGCACTGCATTGTTCCTTCGGCCAGGGCTGTTCGATGCCGTCGCTCCGGCTTCTCGGTTGCTGCCGATCACACCGTCAGGGTTTAATCCTTTTCTGCTTCTTCGCTCTCGCCGTCTTGGGCCGTTTCGTCTTCATCTGAAACCGAAGCCTGCGATTTGATCGTGCCGTTGGAATCAATCACTACTTCGAGATTTTCCTCCTCGTTTTCCAGGAGAACCTCATACTCTACAACGTTGCTCCGGGTTATCTTTTCGGCTTTCTGGATCTCCCCCTTGGGATATCTGGCTTTGAGGCTATCGGTCACCTGTGCCGGAAGGTCGCTCGGGGCGATTCCCTCTTCGATTTCAAAGACACTTCCGTCGGAGAGGTAGAGCAGGTCCCGGCGCACTTTGCCGTCAATGCTCTCGATCTCAAAGTAGACCTTGCCGCCTTCGGTTTCCTTGGAAATACCGCGAACCTCGGCCTTCGGGTAGGCCTCCTGAAATGCCTTCATCACGGCCTCCGGAGCGGTCACGTTCTCTTCTTCCCCATTTTCAGCTGCTCGTGTCGGTGTGATGGCCGATACCCATAACAGCGCGGCCAACGCCAGCGCCGGCAACCCGTTTGTCCAAGTCCATGTGATTTTCATGGTTTCTCCTTTCCAGCTTGTTTGCTTGGACCGTCCGAAATCAAATTCGGCCGGAATTAACGGTTGGAACGTAAATGTCAAAGATGAAATGGAAATGAAAACGGGAAAGGATTTTGTGGCTGATGCGCTTATTCTTGTTGAGACGACGTGCGCCCCGAGGGCAAAGGTAACCTGATTGTGACCGCTGTGCCGCCTGACTCAGGAATTCCGATACTGATTGTTCCCCCGTGCGCCTCGACCAACTCGCGGGCAATGGCGAGTCCGAGCCCGCTTCCATCCTGCGCCGATCGTGCCTCCGGAGAACGATAGAATCGTGTGAAGACCAATTCGGTCTCGGATGGGTCTATGCCCGGCCCTTGATCGCTTACAGTCACGACCGCAGTTGCCTTGTCGCGGCTCAATACGACCGTAACTTCGCCGCCGACCGGAGAGTACTTCACCGCATTGTCAATTACGTTGAGGAACACACGTTTCAGATGCTCGGGATCGCCCTCGATTTCAATCACATCGTCTATTTGCAGGAGAATTTGCACTCGGTGCCGTGTAGCGTTTGGCTGCTGGATACGAACGCTGTCCGCCAAAATTTCGTCCAACCTGACCGACTTGTGCCCGATCGACACCTTGCGGGCATCGATCCGAGCCAGAAGGAGCAACTGCTTCACCAGATGCGAGAGGCGATCGACTTCTTGTAGCGCTGCTCCGATACTATCATCGAGATCTCGATCCTGGATCTTTCGCTTCAGGAATTCGAGTTCGCTGTAAACGACCGTCAGCGGTGTTCGTAGTTCATGGGAAGCGTCGGCCACGAACCGGCGCTGGCTCTTGAAGGCATCTTCGATTCTCTGCATCATATCATTGAGCGCAATCGCCAGCCGCTGGACTTCGTCCCGCGATGCGGAGACGTGGAGACGTTGATGCAGCGTAGATGCCGATATCTCTTCAGCGGTTTCAACCATCTGAGCTATCGAACGAAAGGCGCGCCCCGTCAGGAAATACACGGCCAGGCCGGACAGTAAAAGCGCACCCGACAGGGTGATCAGGAGAATAATGCTGAGGTATTCCAGGCGTTCCCTGATTTCGGCGGTGGGCGCTGCCAGCACCAGCGCAAAGCGATCCCCTTCATCGATTTCCACGGGTCTTACGAACAGGCGGAATTTCTCTTCACTAATAACGATGTTCTGCCGCGAAGTGATGTCGTGGAGTGCATCGATGAGCAGGGCTCTGCGTAAGGGTGGGAGCTCGCCACGGCTAAACAGGACTCTGCCCGAGTCATCGACCAGTTGAACGCGGATGCTGGCTGATTGCCCGCCGACGATGTTATCAATTTCATCGCTTTCAGGGAACTCGTTATTTTCCCATTCGTCCTCGAATTCCGTGATGAAACTGGAGGCATAGGCCTCGAGTCGAGAGTCAATTCGGGCCGTTTCCGCTTCGCTCGTGCGATCATATACCACCATCGCCACTGCGATCAGGATGATCCCGAAGACTACGATGTTCGTGAGAATGATCTTGGCGCGTATGGTCATTTGTTTTCCTGGTCATGCACCGGTTCGGCATCGGAAAACATGTAACCGGCGCCCCGAACCGTGTGTATCAGCGGTCTGTCGAATCCGCGATCGACCTTCTGCCTCAGGAATCTAACGAATGATTCGATGACATTACTTCTGGGGTCGAAATTCATGTCCCACAGGTGTTCCGATATCTCCTGCCGCGAGAGAATCCGCTCCGGATTCAGCATGAACAGCTCAAGCAGAGCAAATTCCTTGGCTGTCAGCGAGATTTCCCGCTCTTCTCGAAACGCCTTATGGGTGTTGAGATCGAGTTTGAGTCCGTAGCGTTCGATCGTTGTACTGCGGACGGTCGAGTGTCGCCGGACGAGTGACCGAATCCGGGCCA
Organism: uncultured Ignavibacteriales bacterium; assembly: GCA_964396245.1. Taxonomy (GTDB): domain Bacteria; phylum Zixibacteria; class MSB-5A5; order GN15; family FEB-12; genus CAYNEO01. The sequence goes on along the minus strand of CAYNEO010000001.1, from coordinate 156,481 downwards.
GTAGCTCCCCGAAATGGAACGGCTTGGTGAGATAGTCGTCAGCACCCGAATCCAGACCGCGGATCTTGTCGTCGACATCGTCAAGAGCGGTCAGCATCAGGACGGGTACCAGCACACCGTCCTTTCGAAGATTGCCGCAGGTCGTCCAGCCGTCCTGCCCGGGGAGCATGAGGTCGAGCACGATAACGTCATAGTCGTTGATTTTGGCCAGCTCCTCTCCGGACTCGCCGTCGCGAGCGATATCGACCGCAAAGGCTTCGGCCCGAAGGTTCTTGGCAATCGCATCGGCTATGTGTCTGTCGTCCTCTATCAGAAGCACTCGCATGTCCTACGTCCTCGCTGACAGATAAAATAACGTGTTGTGTGATGAAAGGCAGATGAAAATTTACTCGAGTCAAGGGCCCATTCTCGAACAAAATTGCAGCAACAGCCACAAATTCAGAAATAATGCGCCGCCTTTCATCTTATTTTCATTTTTGACTGCCATTTTGCTTGGCAATCGAAATTGAAAGCACGAAGTCTGATTCTCAGGGAGAATCTCCGCACCTGCACAGGCCAGCCGGATACAAGTGCCATCAGGGAAAGCTTCCTGTACTTTAGCCGTGAATTGAATCATCGCCAGGAGCAAACGGACTCAAAGACTGCTAAGGCAACAAGAACGACACCAGTCCGAGACCGGACATGATAAAGATCTGATTGTGTTTTGTCCCGGACGCCGAAAAACGGAGGTTACCTGATGCGGTCGAAATCAGAGTCTGTCAGCTCCAGAGCACTTCTTGCAAGCCTGTTGGCAATGCTCTTCTTCTGCTCGGGAAGCTGTGCCCTGGCGGACAATCTCTTCGGTAGAACATCATCAGTTCAAATCTTGCAGAAATATGGACCGGTCGATCCTGCGTACGGGTCGATGTCATCTTTCGGTGATGGGGCAGAGTCTTCCGGCCATTCGTTTATTCTCCGCCAGTTGTATGACGATCTCGAGGGCCTGGTAACGGAACCGGATTTCTACGGCGTGATGGGAGGACTCGGCGCAGCGCCATTCGTTCTTGGACCGGTCTTCCGTGATGAATCCCTCGAATTCACGCCGCTATGGGGCTCCTCAGCGATTGCCGATAATTTCTTTGAAGTCGGTGAGACAGTCGGCAATGGTGCTTTCCCGATTGCCGCCTCTGTTGCATCCTGGGGCATCGGTAGAATTTCAGGATCTCCGCGACTGAGAAAATTCGGCTCCGACGTACTCCGAACCCAAGCGATTAACGGGTTACTGACGGTACTTCTCAAAGGTGCCGTAAACAGAAAACGGCCGAACGGCGGACCCTATTCCTATCCATCGGGGCACACATCAACCGCATTCGCATTTGCGGGGACGGTTTATACCGACCTCGGAAAGACTCTCGGAATTCCTGCATTCATCCTCGCAGGATATGTTGGCATTTCGAGACTTCAGGAAGGCAAGCACTACCTGAGTGACGTTATCGCAGGCGGCATTTTGGGAAGTTACGTGTCACTCAAGCTGGCTCACAGGACGGACAAGAGAGGCAAGTTGCAGCATATTTCAATATCTCCGTCGCCAGTTGCGGGTGTGGCTGGACTATCCCTTGCCTTCAGGTTTTGACCCGGAGTTTGTGACCCGGCACACGATTGATGATGTCCCTTTCAAGCTGCCCGATAGAAGGCAATCAGCGCCCCAAACGTTCTACTAACGTCCAGCCGGGGGAGCTTTTTTATTGGGGATCAATAGGTTACAGCCACTGATCACATAACCGCATTGCCCGAAAGGGCACCTGACAGGAGATTTGTCATGCGTGACTATGTGACCTCGAGAATTGCTCGAGTCGAAAATCGATTCGAGGACTCCGAGTTCAAATCCTATCTGGATTCTTTCAAGTTTGAAAGGAGTGATTAATCAAGGCGGTCCAGGTTTTGCCTCGCACCAAGACTCTTCACGACCTGCAGAATGATTATGAGGAACGTTCTGAAGATGCTCCGGCAAGCGTCCCTCGATGACAGGGCCGAGCCCGAAGAGATGTGGCGACAAGCGGGCTTGCTGAAGCTACTGACGTACGGTCAGGGGCGTCACTTAAAAGGTCAACGGGTGTCCTCTCGCAAGCAAGCCGGAACTCATTACCTGGTGAAAAAGAACCAATCAGCGGTCCTGTCTGAGTTCAGCACCAATCTCGATTTATCGCTGAAGATTTCCGTGTGCTCCTCATACGGCTTGTCGGTCAATGAAAATCTGATCCGACATATGCCCGCCTGATTCTCAGATCTGTGTCTGAGAACTACCTGGATTTCCGGCCCGTTCGCCCTGGTTATTTCTTCATTTTGCTCTATCTGATATCCGTATGATCTTAGTTCTCTTATGAGTTTATCAAAATCAGAATCCATTAACGCCAGCTCGACTTCAGTGATATCCTGCAGTAGCAGATCCGGCCGATATCCTTTTTGGTTCTTACATTTTCGTGTGATGTCGACTGAGTCCGGGTTCATGTCCGAATACATCGCCAAAATGAATTCTTTTTGGTCTTCCGTGATCCAGGTAGACAAAAGAGTTTCAGTCACAGTGTCTTCGGGGATGAAGGCAAGAATATCAGATGCGGGCATATCAACCCCGTTAACCTCATAGCTCCTCATGAATCTCGTGAAGTTAGTCATCCCCAAGCTTGTGAAGCGGTCAGATAGAACGTCAATCCCTCCTTCAACTTCCACGCTAAAACCTATTGAGGAGAAGCCCACATTCTTAGGCTTTACTATCTTGAAAAACTCTACGTACGTGTTCTCCCCGAGGAGATAAGTTCCGGTCCATGATGATCGACCGCTGTCTGCAGCCACCGTTTTCACCATGCAATTGCCAAAAGTGCTCTTTAAGAAGTCGGAGTTGCCGACCGCGACATAAGCAGTGCTGTCGAGGTACAAGTTCACATGATTTAAGAAGACCTGAGGTCTTCCATCCTCTGGGTTCTCATCGCCGTTAACCCTAGAAGCAGATAAGGCCAGACACAAGAAGACGCAGAATAACCCGTTAATCCCGTGCATCCTCAGTCTGATGAAACGGTCTTTACCGGAATCCATAAGTTCCTCCTGACCATAAGTCAATTCGTCATTAACACCGATAAGCATTTAGATGAAACAGCAGTGCAGATGTGCCACTCGAACTTAAGCAACTGTCATCTTTGTGGCAAGAAAAGAACGCCATTTCGCGGGCGAAATTAAGCGCCCCTAAAATGGTACCCCGATCTCTTGCCAGCTTCCGGTTTTCGGCCTGAATGCGTCACGATATCCGATTTAACGTACAAACGAGGAACGAGTATGATGTTTTGCCGGGACACGGTGGTCTATCAGCATGATTCACGCTATCTTGAGATCCCCACCTTTACCAGGCTCCAGAATAGCAGTCGCTGTTGACTTCCACTCGTCCATCGACGTACTTGTGGTAATACCAGACGGAGAAAAAGCACGATGAAAGTCTGTATTATCGGCGCCTCAGGAAAACTCGGCCAATATATGATTCGGCATGCGATCGACAAGGGATACGAGATAGTAGGCGTTTGCCGCGAGCAAAGCGTGCCCAAGCTCGACGAGTTCAAAGACCGCATGACAATAGTAACGGGGAATACCAACGACCGGGATGTAATCCAAAGCGCTGTAAAAGGTTGTGATGGGGTCCTGACAGTTCTCGTTCCCTGGGGTGTACGTAACTATTCCACCGGGACCGCCCAGGCGGTGCTCGACTTTGCAGAACCCGATGCCCGATTGATCTTCTCGTCCGGTTGGCACATCACCAGGGACGGCAAAGATGTCTACCCGCGCACATTTCTCTGGACTGTTGCGGCCTTCGGTTGGCTCGCACGATTATTCCGCTTCGTCGACATAAGAGATCAGGTGGAGGCCTGCCGCCGCGTCTTCGCCAGCGATACTCGTTGGACGCTGGTGCGAGGCAGCAACCTGGAGGAGGGTGAAAGTCAGGGTCTGCCGGTGTGGAGTCGGCACGTTGGTGATCCGATACTGAAGAGCAATATCACGCGACGTATCGACTTTGCGTTGTTCATGGTTGAGGCGTTGACCAACGACGAACTGGTCCAGGAAGCTCCGGCAATTGTCAGCCGCACTTCGGCCTCCGCACTGGCGCATGCCAAACCGTGAATGGGAGAGAATATTTCTTCCTCAACGGGGCATGCGAGTGCGCTGTGCATTAGATCAGGTTCCTCGATATTGGTGATCTTCTGAATTGGCCGGCCTCAGCTGCCAGTCTAAATCCTCAAAGCGAGATAGACAAAACCGAGGGAGTTTTATATATTGACTACGGTGGGACACAACGCCGCCCATGCCTGGATTACACTACGATAATACGAAGGTAAGCCGTGCTATCGACGAAAACGTGTATGCTCGTCACTTTGACAGGTGCTTTGTTGATCACGGGCGGCTCGAACACCGACAGCACTCGGTCAAACAGGATAACACTCGGCCCATGGCAGCAGGAAAGCAACCTGTTTACGATTTACTTCGCGTCAGATTCGGCGCTATTTCCCCCGCCTGAGCCATTGCTTGCCGATGTCCACAGCGTTGGTGACAGCCTATTCTTTGGCACGCTGCTCTGGAATAGCCGGGGTGACTCATTGGAGGATGCTCAAATTGATCTCGTGCTCGAATTTCGTCCTGACAGCACGCAGTGGCTTTACGCCGACCTGAACAACAACGAAGACATGACCGATGACGGTCCACCTTTCACCTGGAAGACCGATTCGCTTTCCGAAGATTATCCCTTCATCGAACTCCAATCTGACTTGCCATCAGAACACCCGGTTCATGCGCGCATTCTGTTTGATGAGAATCCGGTCAACTCATCGCTCAGTGAAGAAGCCGGCCGTACTGTCCTCACATATGCGCTTGTCGCCTACAGCGCACGGCGCGGCAACTGGTCCCTGGATTCAATCAATTACCCGGTTGAACTCTTCACCATGCATAATTCGGGACGAATTCTCGGCATTCCGGGCGAATGGTTTATCATCGACATCGATAGAAACGGCGAATTCGAGTTTATCCCGCCGGATGTACGAGTCCTGTTAACCGAACCCACCTTTGTCTACGCCGGAAGGAAGTGGATGGCTACCGTTGATACACTTGGCGACAGGATCATACTAAACGTTGTTGACACTCTTGAAAAAGCAGCCACACACGAAGTCGCGAACGAGACTTCAATAGACACCGGACGCTACGCTGGAAAACATGTGCACGTTGCGGCAAAGCCGTTCCAGTTGACTACTGTCAGTGGAGATGCAGTCTCGCTTCAGACTCTGCGCGGCAAGATAATTGCCCTGAATTTCTGGCACACGGGCTGTATACCGTGCCGGGCCGAGATTCCGGTGCTTAATGGATTGGTTGAGGACTACCGGAACCGGCCCGTATATTTTGCCGCGCCGACATTCAACCCGCCAGATCTGGTCGCTAAATTTACACGAGATATGCCATTCGACTACATCATCTTGCCCGACGCAGAAGAGATGATTGCGGATTATGGCGTCTCCGCGTACCCGGTGCACATGATAATTGATGAGGACGGCTTTATCGTCTTTGAGAAACTCGGCGGATCACCTGACATCGACAACGTGCTCAGGCCAGTCCTCGACAGCCTGCTCGCCCTCCAGGGATGCCAGCACCCGGGCGGATACTGAGAAGCAATTTGCCTCTGCCCGTTCCCAACCTCAAAAAAGCTTCCCATATCCATTTTCCTTTCGCATATTGCCATCGGGATATCCCCAGCCAATCAGACACCCTGCCGACAGTCCGAAGCGCGAACGATTTGAAGAGGGAGAGAACTTTTATGACTTCCGACGACAAGAAACCCGATTTTTCGAAAGGCCGCCACCGGGCCATGCTGACCTGGCAGCGGCAGCGCATGTGGAGCGACGAAGCCATAGAGCGCCTTGCCAATTGGATAGGGCTGAAACCGGGGATGAGCGCGCTTGACGTCGGCTGCGGGCTCGGGTTTTTGGGCTATACGTTCTGGAAACACTTCGGCGTCGGCGGACGCTATACCGGAGTGGACATTCGTGAAAAACTGCTCGTAGAAGCCCGCGAAGCATCATCGGAGTGGGCCACCGACGGTGTGGCCGAGTTTGTCGTCGGCGATGTATACAAGCTTCCGTTCGCTGATGCCACCTTTGACTGGGTGGCGTGTCAAACACTGATGATCCATCTGGTCAACCCCGAAGACGCGCTTGGCGAAATGCGTCGCGTACTCAAACCCGGCGGATTATTCACCTGCATCGAACCGGATAATCTCCGGCCGTCACTCGTTAGCGTCGCCTCCTCGTTGCCCAAACTGGACCTCGAACGGCAACTGCTCTGGCACAAAGTCAATATTATCGCCAACGAAGGCCGCATCAAACTCGGCAGGGGAGACGCCGGCATAGCCCCGATGCTCCCTCATCTCATGACCGTGTCGGGTTTCAAAGAAATCGATATCCGCATGCGCGATACCGTCTCGTTTCTGGAGCCGCCGTATGAGACCGAACAGCAACGCGAGTCTATCGCCAACTTGAAAACGCACTGGGTCGATGACAAGAACTACCATGCCCGGTCCGCGGAGCTCCGGGAGAATTTCCTCGCCGGCGGCGGCGACCCGGAAGATTTCGAGAAGGTGGCCGCTGCCGGAGAACAACTGCGTCAGGCTCAGCTCAAACAGATGGACGAGGGCACTTTCTTCATCTGTGGAGCCTATCCGATTTATGTCATCAAAGGTCGCAAACCGGCCGGGTAGACCGTCATCGACCTTTAACCCTGTCCGTTTTCGGACACTTAAGTCAGGTTAGTCCCGACAAACGACGACCCCCGGTATCCATATAGATACGACCGCTGGAACTCCAGCCTCTCGTGCAGCGTAATAGTGGTACATACCAAGGGTAATTGCTAACAGTTGAGGTAACTATGAAAAACGCTCTGAGACTGTTCGTGCTTTCAGTGGCTGTCGTGGGGCTGTTCGCGAGCACCGGCTTCACTAAAACGAAGGTCGGGGAAAAGCCGTGGATGGGTGTCTACACTCGCAGCGTCACGGATAAGCTGGCCCAGAAAATGGACCTGTCCGTTGACTATGGCGCGGTTGTCAGGATGGTGGTCGAGGATTCGCCGGCCGATGAAGCCGGCTTGAAGACCGATGATGTCATCCTCAAGATCGACGGCAAGAAAATCGCAGAGGCTAATGACCTGACCGACATGGTCCGTGAAGACTCTATCGGCCAAAAAGTCGTGCTGACCGTTCTCCGTGACGGCAAGGAGAAGACGATCGATGTCACGCTCGGCTCGTCCCGGGAGCGGCCGCAGTATCACGTGCTCAGCATGGAGCCGAAAAAAGAACGATACATGATTTACAGCGACCGAAACTTTCCCTATATCGGCGTCGAACTCGAGAATCTCAGTATCCAGCTCGGAGATTATTTCGGCGTGAAGGACGGCGAGGGGGCGCTGATCAGCTCAGTCGAGGAAGACTCACCTGCTGAAAAAGCAGGCCTTGCGGCGGGGGATGTCATTGTCGATATAAACGGCGAGAAAGTACTCGACCCGAGCGATGCCAGCGGCCTGATCCGTGATATGGAACCGGGCGATACCGCCAGCGTGAAAGTAGTTCGCAACAAGAAACCGCAGACGTTCAAGGTCGAGGTCGAGGAAAGTGAGTCGTACCCCACGATGGGCAACTACAATATCCGCATCCCTCAGATGGATATCCAGATTCCCAAAATGAAAGGGACGTATCGCTACTACCGCCCTGATGACGGAATGTATTTCAACGCAGACGAACTGCAGCAGGAACTCGATGAATTGCGCGCTAAACTACAGGATTTGCAGCGACAGCTCGAAGACCTGCACAAGGACTGACGCACTCTGTCCCGACAACAAATACTCATCGATGAAAATCCCCGCCTCGGCGGGGATTTCTATCTCTATTTCTCACTTGCTCTTAACGGGGCGATTCTGTACTATACTGGCGTATGGCTGTCATTACCGTTGAGAAACTGTTCAATTCCCGAAAGCATGACCTCGAGCTGACGCTACTGAGCGGCAGGGATGCAGGGCTTGCCAAGGAGGTACAGTCGGCCGAACTCCATCGACCGGGACTCGCCCTGACCGGATTCTTCGAGCGCTTCACGAACAAACGGATTCAGATTCTCGGTGAGACCGAGATGGCCTATCTCAACCGCCTCCCTCCCGACAGGTTGATAGAAGTCTCGCGGGCACTTTTCGGATATGACATACCGGCGGTGATTATCTCCAAAGGAATCACGCCGCCTCTGGAATTTCTCAGTGTCGGCGATGAATTCAAGACCTCGGTTTTTGCCAGCCGGCTGACCACCGCCGATTTGACCAACCGCCTGTCAGCTTATCTCGATCACATCTTCGCCCCCTCAATTAATGTACACGGTACGCTGGTCGATGTGTACGGCGTCGGTTTGCTGTACACCGGCAAGTCGGGTATCGGGAAATCCGAGGTAGCGCTCGATCTTGTCGAACGCGGTCATCGGCTCGTGGCCGACGATGTCGTCAAGGTCACACGGGTGGCCCCCGATGTCATTATCGGGTCCGGTTCGGAACTGCTCGGCCACCACATGGAAATCCGCGGCGTGGGAATCATCGATATCGAGGAGCTCTTCGGCATTCGTTCGATCAGGCTGCAGAAACGTATTGAGGTCGAAGTTCACCTGACCTTGTGGTCCGAATCATTTGACTACGAACGACTCGGCGTCGAGGACAAGAGTACCTCGGTGCTCGGCGTGAAAATACCGCTTCTCAATGTACCGATCTCACCCGGCAAGAATATTACCGTGATTTCGGAAGTAATCGCGATGAATCACATGCTGAAGGTCTACGGGGAGAATTCGGCGCTCGAATTCACCAAGAAGCTCTCCCAGAGGCTGGCTCGCCAGTCAACCACAATGGATTACCTCGAATCCGACTACGAATAGCCGCCCCCGGGCGCCCGCCTCGCCCGCCAAAAGCGCTTGGCAAACCACTATCACGCTGTTATACTTATGGGTTTTTGGGTCGCCTTTACAGGAACGCGGCGGCGCGTGTGGAGTACAAAGAGAAGAGTTTTTTCCCATTTGGAGGATAGGATTTGATGAGAAAAGGTCATTGGTGGATTCTTCTGGTCGTTATCGCATTTGTAATCAGCCAGATCTCGGGCTGCGGCAGCGACGAGGATAAGGTTGTCGCCACCGTCGGCGACTATGATATCACCCTTAAGGAGTTTAACGATTACGCCGGCAAGACGAACCGGGCGTACGCTACCGCGCAGGAAGAATATGATGCCAAGCGCAAAGTGCTCGATACTATGATCACCGACCGCTTGCTTATCCAGGCTGCGTATGAACGCCACATCGACGAGGTCGAAGAAGTCAGCCGCGTCGTTCTTGCGAATCGCGAGAAGTTCCTGCTCGACATCCTGTACCAGCGAAACATAGTGCAAAAGGCCGATGTCAGCGAAGCGGAGATGAAGAATTACTGGAATCATCTCGAAAACAAGATCCGTGTGTCGCACATCGTGGTTACCGACCCGGATACGGCGCAGTGGTTGGTCGACAGCATTATGCACGGCGGCAATTTTGAACAATTGGCCTACGAGTATTCCATAGACCCGTCAGCCAAAAGAAATCGTGGTGATCTGGGTTATGTCACCTGGGGCGCCCTTGTCGATGAATTTCAGGACGCCGCGTTCCAGATGGAGCCGGGAGAGATTTCACCCCCCGTCAAAACGCAGTTCGGATATCATGTCATCAAGGTGATAGACAAACAGAAAAACGAAGCTCGCCGTCCCTACGACGAAATGAAGGCGTCGCTGAAACAGACCATCAAGAGCCGCAAAGTATCAAAGCTGGTCCAGGAATACATGGAAACTCTGCAGAATCAGTTCAAAGTGTCTATTGATACTGCCACCGTGGGGTTCCTGATGCACAAACGAGAACAACTATATCCTCCGCAGGTGGCGGCGAAGCTCCCCAGATCCAGTTTCGATCCGGAACAGCTCGACCGCACCGAACAGCAACTTGTACTCGGTACATGGGACGGCGGACAGATCACCATCGGTCAGTATCTATCCCTGCTAAACCAGGTGCCGGAACAGATGCGGCCGGACCTCGACGATTACGATTCGCTCGCTACGGTCATATTCCAGTTGAAAATCAACGACTTACTTCTCCTTCAGGCCGCCAAGCAGGGTCTGGAGAACGATCCGGAATTCAAGCGCAAGATGAGGCTGTACAAGGAGTTGAATATGGCGCTCGTGATGAAACACGACTCCCTGCCGCAACCTCTCGAACCGGATGAGGCCGAGATGCGACAGTATTATGATGACCATATGGAATTGTATACGCAATCGGAACAAATCCATGTCTACGAGATATTGCTGAGCGACGAAATCCTGGCCAACAGGCTGGTCAAAGAAATCAAAACGCTGGAACAGTTCAAAGAAAAAGCCACAGAGCTCACCGAGCGACCGGCGAAACGCGGTACCAACGGAGACCTCGGATATATCCGACGGCAGTATTTCCCGGAAGTTTTCGACCTTGCCCAAAAAACCAACGATGGCAAGATCGGTGGTCCGGTGGTAACGGCCGATGGTCGCTACTCAATATTCTGGGTCGTCGACCGGATCCCGGCCAGCGCGAAGAACTATCTGGATGTCAAATCCGACGTAAAATCGCGGATTATGGGGATCAAGAAAACCGAAGCCCTGAAAGCCTGGGTCAACGATCGCAAAAAGGAAACGAAGATCTCGATTAACGAAGACGCCATCTGGAGCACCATCGACAACGCCAAGTATGCCTCGGCCGGAAACAACGAGACACAGGCTACTAACTGATATGACAAGAGTCACACTGACACTTGCCTTGTTTGGGCTGTTGCTCTCGGCGGCGGTGACACGCGCCGCCGACCCGGAAACGGTGGACCGGATTGTCGCCGTGGTGGGCGACGAGGCAATCCTCGAATCCGAACTGGCAAGCCAGATTCAGCTGGTCGCCCTGCAGACGGGAAAACAGCCGAAGACACAGGCCGAACTCAGAGAAATGCAAAAGCAGATCCTCGAGAGCATGATCTCTGACAAACTGTTTCTGCTGGAAGCCAAAAAGGATACGTCCATATCGGTGCGGCCGGAAGAAGTGGATCAGGCGCTCGACGAACACGTCGCCCGAATCGCCCAGAATTTCGGATCCGAAGATGCTTTCCTGAAAGCTCTCTCCGACGAGGGCCTGACACTGCGCGATCTGAAACGGCAATATCGCGACGAAGTCAAAAACCAGCTGATGAAACAGCGGCTGATTCAGAAAAAGCTCTACGATGTTTCGGTGTCACGGCACGAAGTCGAGGAGTTCTACAAAGATTACAAGGATTCGATACCGCCCCAGCCGGAAGGCGTAAAACTGGCTCATATCCTCATTCGCATTGAGCCGTCGCAGGCGGTGGAAGATTCGGTCAAGGCGCTGGCATCGGATCTCCGTGAAAAGGTGCTCAACGGCGCCGATTTCGCGGCCCTCTCGGCTCGTTACTCGAGCCTGGGAGCCGGAGCCAACGGCGGCGATCTGGGATATGTCTCACGCGAAGACGTCGTGCCCGAGTTCGCCCGGGCCGCATTCAACCTGCAAGTGGGAGACATTTCCGGCGTGATCCGTACGCAGTACGGGTATCACATTATCAAGGCCGAGGGTAAGCGGGATGATAAGTTGAAACTCCGACAAATCCTACTGGCGGCGATACCCTCGCCGCAGGACACTGCCCGGGCCTATCAACTTGCTGACTCCCTTATGAAAGAACTCGATGCGGGCGCTGACTTCGCTGAAATGGCAAAAACCTTTTCGGTCGATGATGAAACCCGCGCCAAGGGCGGCGAACTTGGCTGGTTTGCCGTTCAGCAACTGCCCCCGGAATTTGCCGATGCCGTCAAGGGCTGGAAAACGCCGGGAGAGATTCGCGGACCGGTGAAATCTCGGTTCGGCCTCCACATCCTCAAGCTGATTGACTATCAACCCGAGAAAGTGTACACGCTGGAGGATGACTACGACCAGATTAAGGAGCTCGCACGACAGCACAAAACCGAAGAGGTCGTGCAGGAATGGGTCGAACGAATCCGAAAAGTAACGTATATCGACAATCGGCTTTCGCAGGGGTAGATGCGGCTCGACGATTATCTTTCGACAGTCGGCATTATCAAACGCCGATCGGTCGCCAAGCAGATGGCCGTCAACGGCCTGATCGAGATTAACGGGCGCCGGGTCAAGGCTGCGTACGACGTCAAGCTCCATGACATAATCGCCGTTAAGGGCAGCCGCCCGTATGCCGCCGAAGTTCTCGCCATTCCCAACGGTTCGGTGCCCAAAGGGGACCGCCACAATTACTTCAAGGAACTGCCCGTCAAGTAGATATGCGGCCGCCGGAAGTCCGCCGCACAGTGTGATACGTCTGCAAGAAGGGGCTGGGCGCTTCTGCCGGATGATTAAAAAGGGAGCAAACAGGACCATGTTTCCCCGCCGCCTTCAGAACCAATGACAGTCTTCGAGTGTTTACACTTTGAAGAGAGTCGAAAACACATGACAGGTAGAGGCAACGTGAAAAAGAAACGACCCGCAACATTAGGCGAACTCATCGCATCCGGTTGGCAGAGCAGAACTGTCAAAGAGGAGATGCGGCAGAAGCTGCTCGAGAAACTCAAGACCGGCGAGACCATATTCCCGGGAATCATCGGTTTTGACCGGACGGTCATTCCGCAACTGGTCAACGCCATCCTTTCTCAGCACAACTTTATCCTTCTCGGCCTGCGCGGACAAGCAAAAAGCCGTATTATAAGGCAGTTACACAATCTGCTCGACGAGTATCTGCCCGTAATCCCGGGTACGTATCTCAACGAAAACCCGTATAGCCCGCTGTCGCCAAAAGGCAAGCGAATGAAAGACGAGATGGGCGAGGAAATGCCCGTCGAGTGGCTGCACCGAAACGAGCGCTTCCACGAGAAACTGGCCACACCGGACGTATCCATCGCCGACCTCATCGGCGACATTGACCCGATCAAAGCCGCACGCGAGAAGCTGGATATCTCTAACGAAGAAGTCATCCACTGGGGAATAGTCCCGCGAACGAACCGCGGTATTTTCGCCATAAACGAACTTCCCGATCTTCAGCCCCGCATTCAGGTCGGTCTGCTGAACATACTCGAAGAAAACGACATCCAGGTCCGGGGCTTCCCGCTTCGCGTCCCGCTCGATATGGTGCTGGTCTTTTCGGCTAACCCCGAAGATTACACCAATCGCGGTAATATTATTACCCCGCTCAAGGACCGGATAGACTCGCAGATCATCACCCACTATCCCCGGTCGCTCGAGGAAGCCAGGCAAATCACCGAAAGTGAAATCACGCCCAAAGACCTCGAGATTACCGTCCCGGATTTCGTGAAAGACATCATCGAGGAAGTCGCCTTCGAGGCGCGCGAGAGCGAGTATGTCGACCAGTCGTCGGGCGTATCCGCGCGCCTGTCCATATCGGCCTACGAAAATTTCCTCTCGAATATCGAGCAGCGTGCGATAAAGAACGATGACAGTGACCTGTATCCGCGCCTGTGCGATATTTATTCTATCATTCCGTCGGTGACCGGCAAGATCGAACTGGTGTACGAGGGAGAGCAGGAAGGCGCCCTGCTGGTGACCAACAACCTGATCGGGAAAGCCATCAATAAAGTATTCCTGCAGCATTTCCCCTCGCCGGAAAAAGGACGCACCCGACCCGACACCCGACCGGCGGACAACCCGTACGAGGCTGTCGTTGATTTCTTCTCGACCGGTCGCAAACTCGAACTGTCCGATGATATGCCCTTCGACGAATACAAAAAGCATCTCGAGTCAATCGCCGGTCTGCGCGAGATCGTGAAAAAATACTTCCCGACGGGCGATGACCGCGAAATGCTCCTGAGAATGGAATTGGTCCTCGAGGGGCTCTTTCACAACAATATCATCGCCCGGGAAACCGTCGATTCCGTCATCCGCTACGGCGACGTGTTCTCCGACATGCTCAGGGGAATGGGTGGCTCCAAGTGAAGTTTGTTTACCAGCAATGGGATGACTCACTCTTCGCCCGGATCAAGAACCTGGCGGACCTGATGTCGATCTATCAGTATTTGCTCATGCGGCTCAACGGCGATGTCGAGGAGACGCTGGAACTGATGAAACGACTTCAGGCCGAGGGCATTCTCGACGCCAAGTACGATCTCGAGGAATTCAGGAAAGCACTCGAAAAGAATGATCTCGTCCGGCAGACCAGGACCGGCTTCCGGTTGAGCGCCAAAGGGGAACGATCATTACGCAAAGACGCTTTCGACCAGATTTTCAACAAGATGAGAGCATCCGGCAAAGGCAATCACGCTCTCCCGTACGAAGGCGGCAACTCGGAGGAAGCCCTGCCCGAGAAACGGAAATACCGATTCGGCGATAGTCTCCGGCACATCGACTACACATCCAGCCTGTTCAATTCGATCACCCGCTCGGGCGACCTCGGAATGAATCTCGCCGAGCAGGACCTCGAAGTATTCGATTCGGAAAAGACCACTTCCTGCGCGACCGTTCTGATGATAGACATCTCGCATTCCATGATACTGTACGGCGAGGACAGGATTACGCCGGCCAAGCAGGTAGCCATGGCCTTCACGGAGCTGATTCTGACAAAGTATCCCCGCGATCACCTGTCGATTGTCACGTTCGGCGACAACGCCCACGAAATCCGTATCGAAGATCTGCCTTATCTATCGGCCGGTCCCTACCACACCAATACCCAGGCCGGACTGCGGATGGCGCGCCGCATTTTGCTGACCAAAAAACACGTGAATAAGCAGATATTCATGGTGACCGACGGGAAACCGTCGATGATTACGCGGCCGAACGGTCAACTCTACAAAAACCCGGTCGGCCTTGACCCCAGAATTGTCAACCGTACTCTCGACGAGGCGGTAATCTGCCGCAAGAAGAGGATCCCGATCACCACCTTCATGGTTACCGATGATCCCTACCTTCAGCAATTCGTCGCCCGGTTGACCGAACTCAACCGCGGACGGGCGTATTTCTCTTCGGTAGATAACCTCGGCGATTATGTCTTGTGGGATTTTGTCGTCAATCGCAAGAAAAAGGGCTGAGCACGGTCCGACACCACCTACGGCAGGCCACTACCTGCAATAGTGTTCGACCACCACTTCGTTTCTGACAACCCTCACGTCGTGAAGCTTCGAGCCCTCCGGAAGCATCGACATGAGTCTTTCCGTCAGCGCCGATGAAAAGGCGGCTTTCACGTCTTTTCGCTCCAGATGGCTCAGAAAAGTGTTCTCCACCGTGCGGCGAATTTTTTCGCTGTACCCCAGAAGCGAATCCAGCAGCGTGTCCGGAAGGCCGATGAGGTTAACCTTGAACTCGAGGTTCGCTCCCGCCCGTCTATACGAAATCTGCCCGCGGTCCACGCAAAAACCGAGTTCAACCACCATCCGCATGTTCTTCAACTCGCCGTGAAACGTCCCCAGTATCTCCCGCCCCGACTCCTTGAATGTCACCGTCAGGCGCAGACCGCCGGTAGGGAAGGTGGTGTTGGCGTTAATCAGTTTTATGTCAATATGGTCGGACTCGATATTGTTGGGATATTCCTTGATGGTGAACAGGAAAAGCTGCGCCGAAAAATCTGGCACGGTGAACTTGATCTCCCGCTTGCCGGCGAGCTCGGGAAACGTGATCCGGCTCTGATTCTGTCCCCGGGTCACCAAAATCTCGGTGCCTCCCAGCAGATGATTCAACACGTTCTCCACCAGCGGTGATGATACCCGGTAGACTTCCAGCGGGTCGTTCGAGGGATATGAAACACGAAGGGCGAAATCAGCCGTGTGCCCGCTCTGGTTGACAACGCGGCAAATCCATGGCTCTGACTGCCGGAGGTCCGACCTGGTAATATCGAGCGTCACGATTGTCGCGATACTGCGACCGCTGTCGGTACGCTGAGCCACCGGCTTTGACGACCCCGGCTTGATAATTTCCAGCTTGCGCTTGATCGGCTCCCCGTTACCGTCGACTGTTGCCTCGGCGAAAGCAACTATCCGACCGTGATTGCACGGCGTGAACTCCATCCGAACATCCTGACCGCCATCCAGCCGCGCACTCTTCTTTTTGATCCCGGGCACATAGTCAGTCATCGAATTTCCTCCACCAGATCATTTATCGCGGCGTCACGCGCCTGCAACTGCCCCAAATGACTCAGCAAGTATAAACAGCAGGCTCGCGCGAAACAACCGCTTAGTTCCATGATACAGCCTTTTTACCGATTTCGACCCCCTTTCTCTGGCTAACGTATCCCCGAAACTGTTTGTTTCGCGCGGACCGTCAATACTGTATGTTGAGTGGCATGCAAGGACAGTAAT
Source organism: uncultured Ignavibacteriales bacterium (assembly GCA_964396245.1). Taxonomy (GTDB): domain Bacteria; phylum Zixibacteria; class MSB-5A5; order GN15; family FEB-12; genus CAYNEO01. Next base: position 140,061 of record CAYNEO010000001.1, on the reverse strand, counting down.
AATTCAGGCATACAGCGGAGGGTATTCGATGAAGGGTGTCGTATTCGCATTAGTGGGCGTGATAATCGGCGCCGCGGCCATGCTCGTGGTTGGCTGGTATATCATGCCCGGGCTGATGATTCAGGTCGATCGCAGCGACCTGCCGTTCGACCAGACTGTCGAGGCAATCCAGAATGCTGCCATGACCGAGGCCTGGCAGATCCCCAAGGTCTACAATATTCAGGAAAGCCTGATCAACGCCGGCCAGGAAGATATCGGGCCGCTCAAAGTCATCTCCATGTGCAAGCCGGAGTACGCCTCCGGGATTCTCGCCTTCGATGACAACAAGTCCGTCGCCGCCATGATGCCGTGTCGCATTGCCGTCTACCAGACGGCTGACAGTCAGGTGTACATTTCACGAGTGAATCTCGGGATGCTGTCACGAATGTTTGGCGGTACCGTTGAAGTGATCATGTCGGAGGTGGCGGCCGAAGAACAGCAGATGCTTCAGGGGATCATAGCAACAGAAAACAAATAAATCCGAACTCATAGCTCGTCATTCAGCCAGGTCTCGACCTGTCGCCCGATTTGGTCGCGAACGCGACGAAACTCCTCGAGAATCTCATCCTCCCCGCCCGTCGCACCGGCGGGATCGCTGAACGGCCAGTGCATCCTTCGCGCCGGACCCGGAAACACCGGGCAGTTTTTGGCGGCATTGTCGCAAACGGTGATGACATAGTCGAACGACTCCCCCAGGTATTCCTGCAGATCGTTGGATGTATGGTCGGCGATGTCAATCCCGATCTCTCTCATTACCCGGACAGCTCTCGGGTTTAATCCGTGAGTCTCCAGACCGGCGGAGTATACCGATGCCGCGGCACGCTTCAGTCCCCGTTGATTCAGATAATACCTGAAAAAGCCCTCGGCCATCTGCGACCGGCAGGAATTGCCCGTGCAGAGCACGAGAATTCTGGCGTCGTCCGTGATCATGCCGGTTCCCCCGACCGCCGCACGAACAACGGCCTGGTTTTCAGGCAAATACGCACCAGCAGCAGCATTACCGGAACCTCGATCAACACGCCGACCACGGTCGCAACCGCCGCACCCGAATTCAACCCGAATAACACCACGGCGGTGGCGATAGCGACTTCGAAATGGTTTGAGGCGCCGATCATGGCCGCCGGAGCGGCGTCCTCGTAGCGCAGTCTCATCACCCACGCCGCGCCGTATCCCAGGATAAAGATGAATGCCGTCTGCACGAATAACGGCACCGCGATGAGGCCGATATCGTAGGGTTGGTTGATAATGATCTCGCCCTTAAGAGCGAACAACACCACCAGCGTGGTCAGGAGCGCCACGATAGCCACGGGCGTAAGTTTCGGAAGAAAAGCCGAGTTGAAATAAGACTCGCCCCTTGCGCGGATAATCTGTCGGCGTGAGAAATACCCGCTTATAAGCGGCAGTCCGACATAGATGAGAACCGAGAGTACTATTGTTTGCCATGGAATCGGCATGTCGTTGATGGCCAGGAGCAATCGCCCGAGCGGAGCATACAACACGAGCATGATCAGGCTGTTGATACCCACCATCACCAGTGTCAGGGCATCGTTTCCGCGCGCCAGGTAACCCCACATGAGTACCATCGCCGTGCACGGGGCGATTCCCAGAAGGATCGCGCCCGCAATATACGACCGGTACACCGGAACAGTCTGTCCTTGAAGTACCTCGGTCCCGGGAATGAGATTGCGGAAAACGACCGCGAGGAAAAACCACGCGATCAGGTACATGGTGAACGGTTTGACCAGCCAGTTGATGACAAGCGTCAGGCCGACCGGGCGGGTGTTCTTAGCCGCTATACGAATTCGCGAAAAATCTATTTTCACCATGATTGGGAACATCATGAAGAACAGACAGATAGCCACCGGCAGGGAAACCTGTGCATAAGATAGACTGTCGAGCAGTGAAGACACTCCCGGGTAGAGATACCCCAGCATAGTGCCGGCGCCGATAGCCAGAATAACCCACAGTGAAAGATATCGCTCGAACGTCGACAATCGCCGCTCAACGGCCGGAACGACTTCGGCCCGCGATTCAACGGTTTTCGTTTTCCCCATTGGGTCTAATGGCATGCTCCGCCCTTCTTGTGGCTGCCCAGCCTCTCGCCGTCGCTGACATACGGCTCCGCGGACGAGAGGGTTTCCAAAACGCCCGACATGCCGGCGAGCAGGGGATGTCCCCCCAACCGGTAATGCACCCATTTGCCGTCCCGACGGTCTGTAACTATTCCTGCCGATTTCAGAGTCGCCATGTGTCGCGAAACCGTTGACTGAGGGAGTCCGAGTACTTCGGTCAGGTCACAGACACATAGTTCCCCTGTGGTCAAGAGCATGACAATCCGAAGTCGCGTCGGGTCGGCCAGTCCTTTTAGGACTTGATGTTCATCCAGTGTATTCACGATAATACCCGCTTCATATTAACATATCCGAATATGCGGATATGAGACGGTGATATCAAGCGAATAATCACGGTCATGGTGAAATTTGTTACCGCGAGGGCCGTCCGAGGCGGCGGGCCTGACGGCTATCCTGTTGATATTTGGGATGTTGCCGTCGACAGCGAGAAATCTTAATCAATCTAAAGTGGACTGGAACTATCGACTATTCTGGAGTGTTTAACAGAGCAACGGAGGATACGAGAAGTATGGATATTATCGGTCGATTTAATCAATTCTTCTTTGCGACGGCGGCCGATTCCACCGTATCATAAGTACAGTCCGAAAAACAACGTAACGCAACCAGTATATACCAGCCAACCGACAGCCCGGTTAACAGAAGGAGTTACAAGATGAAAAAGGTTCTGATCCTCGGTTTCGCGCTACTTGCTTTTGCGGCTTTTATCAGCCTGCCGAATGCCGCCTACGCCTGCGGCGGTGAAAAATCAAACACCACTAAGTCTGCCTCGGTAGACAAGGCCAATGCGAAAATGGTATCCGCCAAGAGTGGCACTTGCGACGGTTCCGCCAAGGCTACCCAGGTTACGGCCATGTCCGGCAAGTCCGGCTGCTCGGCCAAATCGACAGAAGCCAAAACCGCTTCCGCCGACAAGGCCATGGAATCCAAATTCTCCTATGCCACCATGTCCGTCAAGGGCATGACCTGCGGCGGCTGCGAACAGTCCGTCACGGCAGCGCTCGAACATGTCGATGGCGTGGTCGGCGTGAAGGAAGTCTCGTACAAGAGCGGAAAGGCCGTCGTTGAGTACGATCCGGCCAAATGTCGGGAAGCCAGCCTGACTAGGGCGGTCGCCGATAAGGGCTATGAAGCCGAAATTATCCCGGCCGTGGCAACTTCGACCTCGGTTCATGAAACCGTCTGTCCCGTGACCGGCAAGACCTGCACGGACGCTCAGAAGGCTGCCTGCGAGGCCAAGGAAGTCAAGTCCTCCAAGTCGAAAGCCACGTCGGCAGCGGCCAGTTACTAATAAAAATAACCTATTTAGATTCTTGAATGGTAAGGGCGGAAGTATTCTTCCGCCCTTTCTTTATTCTCTTCCAGCATTTTAGACCTCGCCGGTTTTTAATCTACCCGGCTGTTTCCCTCGGGCGAATTTTCGATTACATTAGTAGGCGTTAAAACGTTTATTAGGTACAACAAGTGATGGCAACGTTCGGAGAAACAGACATCTGATGTTCAAGCGGCTGGGATTACTCATCTTGATCGGCGCGCTCTGCACCACCACCGGTCAGGCGGCGAAATATGCCGGCGAGGCTTTTTCCCTGGGCGTCGGGGCCAGACCCCTGGCGCTGGGCGGAGCGGCTGTCGCCGGACCGTTCGACGGCACCGCGGCCTACTGGAATCCGGCCGGCATGGATCAGCTCAACGGACGCTATGTCACCGCCATGCACGCCGAAACCTTCGGCTCCCTTCTCAACCATGATTATGTCTCCTATATCGACGCCCGCGGGCACGAAAACGGACTGATACAGGCCTTCGGCTTCTACGTGTACTATCTCGGAGGCGGCGGCATCAAGATCACCCAACTCAACCAGTACGACCGTCCGTATGTCGTTCGCGAAGAAAACCACGGCGATTATCTTTTCGCCGCAGCGGTTTCGGGCAAGATCTCACAGCCGCTTGATTTTGGTCTCACCGCCAAAGTCATCTACCGGGATATAGGAACCGAATCCGGCTACGGCCTGACCATGGACGCCGGATTGGTGTATCGGGCTCACGAGCACGTTCAGCTCGGCCTTATGGTAACCGACATCACCACCGGATTTATCCGCTACTCGGGAAAAACGTTCGACAGCGGCGCCAACACCGAATCGATCTACCCCACCGTCAAGCCCGGTTTTATGCTCGAATACACCTATCACGATTTTACCGGCCGGTTTGTCGGTTCGGGTGATATCAAATTCGAGGGAATCAAGACCGCCGCGCAGTACTGGAGCGGCCCGGTCTCGCTGGATACGCACTGGGGCTGGGAAATCGGCTATCGTGAGATGGTTTTCGGACGCGCCGGTTTTGATATCGGACGGTTCACGGCCGGCGGTGGAGTCAATGTGAAGCATATCACGGTCGATTTCGCGTATCTTCACCACGACGACCTCGATGAAACCTTCCGTGTCAGCGCCGGCTACCGGTTCTAACCGCTGACTTCCTTCCTTTTCCTTCACGACACAAATCATCGGTCAGGGCCCTCGCGTGTAGAGTATCGTGAGATGCTTTACCGGTGGTGTCAACGCAGCCTTTACAGTTGTGGATCAGTGTTCTGAAGCGGGGGTCGCGTCGGCGAGACGAGCGAAAAACCCGACATCCGCTCTCACGAAATCGACAGGATCACGGTCGCTGTGCCGGGTCTTGCTCGCCGAAGGCGCGTGTGACCCGGCGCCATAAATATCAAACGGCGCCGATACGCGTGTCCGGCGCCGTTTGCCTTGGGTGAACTCTTCCGAGTTCGTTGATTACGGCCGGGAGATACCCGGCCGGTTATCTGTTTCAGGGATCCCGACCCAGCTATGCCGTCATCCGCTGATATTTTGTAAAAATATAGACTCGGCAAGTCGACAAAAGTTTCACATTATTTTGTCTTTTTTGACACCCGCGGTGTTCGGAGCCACTTGACCGCGTCCCGCCGACATAGCTTATTGTAAGCTCGCGTCGATCGACCGGCAGAATTGCCTGCTCGACGAGTTCACTGCCATATGGAAACGCGTACCGGAGATAAAGAATGAAAGGAAGACCTCCCATGCTTGACAGAAAACAGGCTGTCCTGGTGGTGATCGATATTCAGGGCAAACTCGCCACCCTCATGTATCAAAAAGAAATCCTGTTCGCGAATGTCATCAGAATGATACACGCCGCCAGGGTGCTCGAGATTCCAATCATCTGGACCGAGCAGCTTCCCGACAAACTTGGCGATACCGCGCCGCAGATCAAGGAAGCCCTGAAAGGGGTCGATGTTGTCGTAAAGAAGCATTTCAGCTGCTGGCCCAACGAGGAGTTCCGCGACGAGCTCAAAAAACTCGGCCGTACGCAGGTGCTGGTGACCGGTATCGAGACACATATCTGCGTCTATCGTACCGTGATGGACCTGCTCACCGCCAACTACAACGTCCAATTGGTCACCGACGCCGTCTCCTCACGCATCGAACACAACTACCACCTCGCGGTGGAGAAAATGAAAGATGCCGGAGCCGTCCTCACCAGCGTCGAAATGGCGCTGTTTGAAATGTTTCACGTAGCCGAGGGAGACCGCTTCCGCGAGATCATCAAGATCGTCAAATAAGCCGCAAGAAAAAGGCAGGCACGAAACGCGTGTCTGCCTTCAATAGTCTGCAATAGTCTGCCAATTTACCCGAAATCTACATACTGTCAGTCAGCGTCTCGCCGGCTAACTGCTCGGCGTACGGACGCCCTTCGGGCCAGACCACATCCACAACAAACATGCCGCGCAAGTCTCCGACCTTATACCCGGTGGCCTTGTCGTCCGGATAGTTCCGCTTGACCGCGTCGAGAACGCCCGGCGCGAGCGTCTGAATGTCACCGTGACAGTTGAGACACAGCCCCTGCGTATAGATGGGTTTGTAGAAATGATACGTGGTCACGGAGTCACCCTCATCCCACACGCCGTAGAACTCCGGCGGCGCCGGGACGGTATCAGCGAACAACCTCAGGATCGCCTTTTCTTCGACCGTAGTCCGATTATCCGGATTGCGGTTCTTGTCCGACACCCGGCGAATGGTCCATGAGTTGACCGAATGACTGTCGGCGACTGCCGGCGCAATCTCTTTGCACACGGATATAGCGCCAACCGCACCTTTTTTCTGCATGGCTTCCATCAGGTGCCCTTTAAGATCGGACTGGAACTGATTGACCAGCGTGTCGGAAGCTGATATGATCAGGGCCTCATCCTTGTCCCGCTGAGCCGTACTGTCGACCTGCGCGATATTCTCGTCGTTTCCATTATCGCTGCCACCGCAGCCGCTCAGGACGACTGCAATGAGAGCTGACATTAGAAGGCGTTTCATGTCGGACCTCTCCAGCTGGTAAATTTCCCGGTAATAAAACCACCTGTTCACGTTCAGGCAAGAATGAACTGAAGTCTCACCCTCTTCATTATCTTTCGGCGGGAGGCTCAAAAAAGATTATGGTATCTTTTTGTAGACTGATCGCTCCATATCGCAAAACATTTTATTATGATACAAGAACTTAACTAAAAGCGACCCCTTCTATTGATATCGAAAGAATGAACCTTTTTTCACATAATTTTGCCGAAAAGTACAAAAAACCGGTTGACATCTACTGCCGCCAATATATATTTGCGAGTTAATATTTTCACTTGAGGGTGGTCATGCCCTTTTTGAACGGTCAGTCGAACAAAAACGACCGTAACCTGTTGACCCAGTTGGGATTGCTGACCGCGATCCCGGCTCTGATGGCTGCGGGTCCGTTGATCGGTTATTTTGCGGGCGACTGGGCCGATGACTGGCTGGGCACAACGCCTTTTTTAACCATCCTCGGCGTGGCGTTAGGATTCGGAGCTGCCGGTATTGAGGTGTACAACCTCATCAAGAAAGCCATCAGCCTCGAGAACAACGAGAATAAGAAAGACAGCGGGTAACATGGGACTCGATTTCATCAGCCGAACGCTACGAACATCGGGGATTCTACTTCTGATCTTTCTCCCGTTCGGCCTCTACTACATGGGAGTGTTCCCGACTCTGGCGGTCTTCTCGGGAGGAATCTGGGGACTGGTCAATCTGATCTTTCTCAGCCAGCTCATCCGGACGGTCATAATTCCCGGCAAAGTCGACACCGGTCGCGCCATCGGCCTGGCCGTCATCAAATTCCCGCTGCTGTATCTGGCCGGCTATTTCCTCATTACGGTCAAGCAATTCGGCCCCCTGCTTCTGCTGGCCGGCTTTTCGGTATTCCTCGCCGTCATGATTCTGAAAGTACTGGGCCGCGTGGTCCTCGGTCTCGACAAGCAACACAGTGCAAATAGAAATCTTCAGGAAATGATATGATTCTGGCTGGACTATACAGGATTTTCGCGCTGGCGCCGAGCTGGCTGGGGCCGATCATTGCTATCGCCAGTGGTGGCGCCGACCCGGAACACGGAGGTCCGGGCGAAGAAGGCGGCGTGCCGCACCTGCCCAGCCTCGTGTACCTCATCCAGAAATACACCGGTCTTCATGTCCTGGAGGTATGGGTAGACGTCATCTACGCGTTTGCCGTGGCCCTGTTTTTCTGTTTTATCGCCGTCAGGGTCTACCGGAAACGCGAGATGATCCCCGGCCCGTTGCAGAATTTCGTCGAGATGCTTGTCGAGGGAATGTACAATTTCATCCACTCGATTCTCGGCAAGGACGCCAGGAAGTACACGCCCTTCCTCGGGACGTTGTTCTTCTACATCCTGACCATGAACTGGTTCGGCATGGTGCCGCTCGGCCACTCACCGTCGACAAGCCTGAACATCACGGCGTCACTGGCGATTCTGGTATTCCTCTACGCACAGTGGACCGGTATTTCACGACTCGGCGTGCTGGGCTATATCGACCACCTGGCGGGCTCGCCGCGTAACATTGTCGCCTATTGCATGGTGCCCCTGATGCTGCCGTTGCATATCATCGGCGAACTGGCAAAGCCGCTCAGCCTCTCTTTGCGTCTATTCGGTAACATTACCGGTGAGGACGTGCTGATTGCGGTATTTGTCGGAATGGGTGTGGCGATTGTCGGATGGTTCCCCGTCGGCGTGCCGCTGCAATTCCCGTTCTATTTCCTGGGATTGCTGCTGTCGACCGTGCAGGCGCTGGTGTTTACGTTGTTATCGACAATTTACATTCTGCTGATGCTTCCTCACGAGGAGCATGAGCATGAAGCAACCGTTTGAAAATACATTATTGTTCGTAATCTGTTCACCTTTTGGAGGATGACATGGAAAACTTTGGTGCAATGCTTGGACTGGCCGCCCCGTTTGGTCTGGGTCTGGCTGCTGTTGGTTCCGCGTACGGTATCGGTCGCGCTGTCGGCTCGGCCATGGACGCGATGGGTCGTCAGCCCGAAGCAGCCGGCAAAATTCAGGTCGCCATGATTATCGGCGCCGGCTTCATCGAAGCTCTCACGATTTACGTGTTTATCGCTTTCTTCGTCGCCATGGGTAAGCTGGGTTAATCGGTTACCCGCAACATGAACCACAACACAGCTGTAGCTGAACGGAAGTGGTAGCGTAAATGATTTCATTAGAGTGGCAGCAATTAGTAACCCACGCGCTGGGATTCCTGCTCGCACTCTGGGTGCTGAAACGGTATGCCTGGGGTCCGCTCCTCTCCATGATGGAAGAGCGGCGCAACAAGATTGTCGATGAATTCAAGCACATCGAGGCGGAAAAAGAGAACGTTGCCGATCTCACCGCCCAGTATGAGGCAAAACTGAAAGATATCGACGCCGAACGCCGGGCAAAAATCGTCGAGGCTATCGAAGAGGGCAAAAAGGTCGCGGCCGAAATCAAGACCGACGCCCAGCAGGAAATCAAAGAACTGCATGCCAAAGCCAAAGCCGATCTGGAGCGCGAGGTAGCCAAGGCCAAGGTCCAGTTACGGGATGAAATGATCTCCCTGACCATGAGCGCGGCCGAAAAGGTTATCGGCGAAAAGCTGACCGATGACAAACATCGCCAGCTTATCGGGCGCTATATCGACGAACTGGAAAAGGTGTGATCTGAATGATTGCCCAGCAAGTTGCGAAAAAATACGCTCGGGCGCTGTTTCTGTCGGTCAAGGACAAGAACATGGTCGACACCGCCGCCGAGCAGTTTGTCGGCCTGCGGCCCCTGGTCGCCGAGGATGACAGCCTCCTGAATTTCCTGACCGCGCCCCAGATCCCCGAGGATCGCAAGGTGGCGATGGTACGCGGTGTCTTCGGACCCCGCGTGCATCGACTGGTCCTGGAGTTCCTGCTCGTCCTCGTCGACAAGCACCGGGTGAATTACCTCCCCGAAATCATTGACGAGTTCGACAGACTCGTCAAGGAGGAGAAGGGGATTATTCAGGCGAAGGTCGTTACTGCCGTACCGATGACCGAACGAGAAGAAGAAGAGGTCATCACCAGGCTCGCGGCCAAAACCGGAAAGAAGATTGAACTGATACCAAAAGTCGATCCTTCGATTATCGGCGGCATGATAGTCGTCATGCAGAACGAGATCGTCGACGGTTCGATTAAACATTACCTCGAGATGATAGAGGAACAGCTCGCGGGCGTGAAAGTGCACTGAGTGCACTCGATCCGATCAGTTGACCTGTTCATTTCGGATGTTAACACCGGTAGCGATCGTGACCGCGTTGGTCCGATCAAGGTGAAAAACGAATATAGTGTGGATTTATATACAGGAGTGCTGTGATGGCTCTCAACCCTGAAGAAGTATCATCGGTTATCAAGCAAGAGCTGGAGAAATACGAAACCAAGCTGGAGATGAAGTCGGTCGGCACCGTGCTTCAGGTCGGCGACGGTATTGCCCGGATCTGGGGTCTCGAAGACGTCCAGATGTCGGAGTTGATTCAGTTCCCGGGCGACATTTACGGCCTGGTGCTCAACCTCGAAGAAGACAACGTCGGCGCCGCGATTTTCGGTCCGGATACCGAGATCAAGGAAGGCGACACCGTACGCAGAACCGGTAAGGTCGCCCAGGTCCCGGTCGGCGATGCCCTCGTCGGGCGCGTCGTGAATCCGCTGGGTCAGCCGCTCGACGGCAAGGGACCGATTGTCACCGATAAGTTCCGCGTGCTCGAAGGACGGGCGCCAAACGTCGTGGAACGCCAGCCGGTGAAAGAGCCTCTCCAGACCGGGTTGAAAGCCATTGACTCGATGATTCCGATCGGCCGCGGTCAGCGTGAGTTGATCATCGGCGACCGCCAGACCGGTAAGACCGCTGTCGCGATTGACACCATTATTAACCAGCGCAATACCGACGTATTCTGCATCTACGTTGCCATCGGCCAGAAGGCTTCAACCATCGCGCGTGTGGTCAAAATCCTCGAAGAGCACGGCGCCATGGAATACACGACAGTGGTGGTTGCAACTGCGACCGATCCGGCGCCATTGCAGTATATCGCGCCGTATGCCGGATGTTCAATGGGCGAGGAGTTCCTCTACACGGGCCGCCACGCCGTTGTGATCTACGACGACCTGAGCAAGCAGGCACAGGCCTACCGACAGCTTTCGCTGTTGCTCCGCCGGCCGCCGGGACGTGAGGCATATCCGGGCGACATCTTCTACACCCACTCCCGTCTGCTCGAGAGGGCGGCGAAGCTGAATGATAAGCTCGGCGGCGGCTCGCTGACCGCCCTGCCGATTATTGAAACGCAGGCCGGCGACGTCTCGGCGTACATTCCCACCAACGTGATTTCGATTACCGACGGTCAGATCTTCCTCGAGGGCGAATTGTTCTACGCCGGAGTCAGACCGGCTATTAACGTCGGTATCTCCGTGTCGCGTGTCGGTGGTAACGCGCAGGTAAGAATGATGCGGCAGGTGGCCGGTTCGCTGAAACTCGACCTGGCCCAGTACCGCGAGCTGGCGGCCTTTACGCAGTTCGGATCGGATCTGGACGAGGCCACCCTCAAACAACTTCGCCGTGGTGAACGCATGGTCGAGTTGCTCAAACAGGGCCAGTATGTGCCGATGCCGGTCGCGCGCCAGGTGATGATCATCTGGGTCGGCGCGAAAGGCTATCTCGACGATGTTCCGATTTCCGACATCAGCCTGTTCGAGAATGAGTTCCTGACATTCTGTGAAGAGAAATACCCGGAAATCGAGCATACCCTCGCCAAAGAGAAGAAGATCTCCGACGAGATGGATGCCAAGTTGAAAGATGCCGCAGAGAAATTCAAGGAGCAGTTCAAGTCGACCGGAGCGCAGAAGTAAGCTCCGAACGACCTGTAACCGAACATCAACCGGACGAAACGGATAGATATAGATCATGCCGACACTTCGTGAGGTCAAAAAGAGAATTCGGACGGTAATCTCCACCCGGCGAATTACCCGCGCCATGGAGATGGTATCGGCTGCCAAGCTGCGCCGCGCCCAGCAGCGGGTCGAACAGGCCAAGCCGTATGCCGCCAAGCTCGACGAGATGCTGAGTCACCTCGCCGCCGGAGCCACCGGAGAGATCGTTCATCCCTACTTCGAGGAACGGCCGATCAAGAAACGCACGCTGGTCGTGATTGCGTCTGATAAAGGACTGTGCGGCTCGTTCAATGCCAATGTCAACCGGCGCGCGATGCAGTGGATCAAGGCAGATGCCGGACTCGCGGATCTCGAAATAGTGGCAATCGGCAAAAAGTCCCGTGATTTCTTCCGGCGCCGCCAGTGGCCGATCGTTCGCTACGAGGGCGACTGGAGCGGCGTGATGGACTATAACCGCACCAGAGATATTGTCTCGTATTTGACCAACCGCTTCGTCGAAGGTGAGACCGACCGCATTTCGCTCGTCTACACCCGTTTCATTTCTCTGGTCAAGTATGAGGTTGTCGTCGATCAGTATCTGCCGGTTCCGAGACCGGAAATCGGCGCCGAGGATGAAATCGGCGGCCGCGAGTATATCTTTGAACCCAATTCCGAACAAATTTACGCCGCGTTGATGCCGAGTTACGCCACCACGAAACTGGTGACTGCCCTGGCAGAATCTTTTGCGAGTGAACACGGCAGTCGCATGATTGCCATGAACGCCGCTACCAAGAACGCCGGCGAAATGATAGACCGCTTGACGCTCGATTACAACAAGGCGCGTCAGGCCCAGATCACGAAAGAACTGTTGGAAATCGTCTCGGGCGCCGAGGCACTGGCGGGATAACCGCCCCTGTATGAGAAGATAATGTTCATGAAGTGGAGTTGACTTTATGGCTGAGAATATCGGCAAAGTTGTTCAGGTTATCGGTCCGACAGTGGATTGTGAGTTCGCCTCCGATTCGCTGCCGAACATATTGAATGCCATCAAGATTAAAGACGAGTCCAAGGATATCAACCTGACCGTCGAAGTGGCCATGCATATAGGCGATAACATCGTCAGGTGCGTTGCCCTGGCCTCGACCGACGGCCTCGTGCGTGGTATGGACGCCGTCGATACCGGCTCACCGATTACCGTGCCGGTAGGTGAAGTCTCCCTGGGACGTATCTTCAACCTTCTCGGCGAGCCTATTGACAACAAGGGTCCCATTCCCAAGGACTCGAAGCGACTGCCGATTCACCGTCAGGCGCCGAGTCTTGAAGAACAGACCACCTCGGTCGAGATGTTCGAAACCGGCATCAAGGTTATCGACCTGCTCGAACCGTACTCGAAAGGCGGCAAGGTGGGACTGTTCGGCGGCGCCGGCGTTGGCAAGACGGTTATCATCCAGGAACTGATCCACAATATCGCCACCGAGCACGGCGGTTATTCCGTGTTCTCGGGCGTGGGTGAACGCACCCGTGAAGGAAATGACCTCTGGCTGGAAATGACCGAGTCCGGCGTGATTGAAAAGACCTGCCTGATGTTCGGTCAGATGAATGAGCCGCCCGGCGCCCGTCTGCGTGTCGGGCTGTCCGGCCTTACCATGGCGGAGTATTTCCGTGATGAAGAAAACCAGGACGTGCTGCTGTTTATCGATAATATCTTCCGGTTTGTGCAGGCCGGTTCGGAGGTATCCGCACTGCTCGGACGTATGCCGTCGGCGGTAGGTTACCAGCCGACCCTCGGTACCGAGATGGGCGCGCTCCAGGAACGGATTACTTCGACCAAATCCGGGTCGATTACGTCGGTGCAGGCCATTTACGTGCCGGCTGACGACCTGACCGACCCGGCCCCGGCGACGACCTTTGCCCACCTCGATGCTACCACCGTGTTGTCACGTCAGATTGCCGAGCTCGGCATTTATCCGGCGGTCGACCCGCTCGACTCGACCTCGCGAATTCTCGATCCGAATATCGTCGGCGACGAGCACTACCAGACCGCCCGTTCGGTCCAGATGATCCTCCAGCGGTACAAAGACCTCCAGGATATCATCGCGATTCTCGGTATCGACGAACTGTCCGAAGAAGACAAGCTGACCGTACAGCGGGCTCGTAAGATTCAGCGCTTCCTGTCGCAGCCGTTCTTCGTGGCCGAGGCGTTTACCGGCCGTCCGGGCGTGTATGTCAAGGTCGATGACACCATCAAGGGCTTCAAGATGCTGGTTTCCGGCGAACTGGATCATATCGGTGAACAGCATTTCTATATGGCCGGTGGAATCGACGAAGTACTTCAGCGTTACGAGAGTTCCAAGTAGGGCGTTATGTTTCGACTCTCCATAGTTACCCCCGAACAGGTGTTCCTCGAGGAGGACATCAAGTCGCTGGTCGTGCCCGGGACGGAAGGGTACCTCGGTGTGCTGTCGAACCATGCCCCGCTGATCACCGCGTTGAAACCGGGCCGGATCGAGTACCGGGATGCCACCGACACGGTCCAGATTCTGGCCGTTTCCGGCGGATTTCTGGAGGTATCCAACAACGTGGCAACGCTTTTAGCGGATACCGTGGAGCGGGCCGGTGAGATCGATATTGACCGCGCCCGGCAGGCATACGAGAGGGAGAAAAAAAGACTCGTTTCGGCCGGCTCCGGGGAAACCGATATCGACCTGCCCTCGGTACAGGCGGCGCTGGATCGGGCCAAAAACCGGATCAAGGTCTACGAAGAGACCCACTAGATTTCAAATTCTGGTCTTGAAAATGAAACCGGTCGGACCTTCGGCCGGTTTTTTTTGTAGAAACCCAGCGTATGGACCGTTAATTGTTCGGAACCTCTATTAATAGAGGATGCGTTACAGAACTGTATATATTTATTGAGGCAAGCAACGGAAAACCCGCCGATCGAAGCCGGTAAATTTGGCCTAACTTATTGCTGCTCATCGAATTTGGCGGTTGATTTCTCCTTGACTTTTAGGTTGGTTTTCCGTATAATCAGCGGCTATGATATTAGATCTGCATCAATTCGAGGACTTCCCGGTCGAAGTCTTGATCGAGGCAAAAGCTGGTGAAATAGAGGCTTTTCGCGAGGATGTCACCAGTGTCGACCGGGTGGAGATACAGCTCGCGATTCAGAAGGCCGGGGAAGAGTACTTCTGCCAGGGCAGCGTCGCCGGGCAAGTCCGGATGGAATGTGCCCGCTGCCTGAGAGAGTTCTCTACCGAGCTGACGGGAAGGGCGGATTTTATTGTGCGCTCGGAACCTACGGGCGACGGGCACCGGGCTGAAATCTATGATGACGAAGACTATGTGTTTTTCCGCGGCAACAACCTGCGGGCAGACATTACCGATATCGTAACTCAAACTTTGGTACTGGCTACACCGATAAAGCCGATATGCTCCGAGGATTGTAAGGGATTGTGCCCCGTCTGCGGATGCAATCGCAACGAAAAATCGTGCACCTGTGGTCAGGATCGAATAGACAGTCGTTGGGAAGGTCTCGCTGACCTTACCGACAATCGTTGAAGAACGGAGAAGGATGGACCGATGCCACTACCGAAACGCAGACATTCGCGCACTCGCGGGCGCAAGCGTCGCACCAACTGGAAATTAAGCGCGCCCAACGTTTCGAGCTGTCCGAATTGCGGCCAGTCGAAACTACCTCATCACATCTGCCCGCATTGTGGCCATTACAAGGGTCAACAGATCCTTGATATCAAAGAAGTATAAGCGCCTCCAGAACTAAGGGAAGATTTGCGATCATGGCGGATGAGAAAACACGTACCGTCGTGCTTGATGTTATGGGCGCCGACGGCGGACCCACCGAAATTATCGACGGGGGCCTTGCCGCTGCGCGCCAGATAGGCGACGAAGTACATATTGCCCTCGTCGGGCGGCAGGATGCCATAGAGTCTGTGCTCGCCGAGGCACAGGACGTACCGCCAAACGTCTCCGTCCACCATGCCGAGAGCGAAGTTCCCATGTATGTTTCGGCGACCGATGGTGTGCGCATGCGCGACAGCTCTATCGCCGTTGGCCTGCGCATGCTCAAGGAAGATAAAGCCGAGGCTTTTGTCTCCCCGGGGAACACCGGCGCCGTGATGGGAACATCGCTTTTGACCCTTGGTCGCATTAAAGGCGTCAGTCGACCGGCGATTACCGCCGTCTTTCCGACCAGCACCGGTCGGCCGACCATCATGCTCGATGTCGGCGCCAACGCCGATTGCAAGCCGCTTCACCTGTCACAGTTCGCCGTCATGGGCTCGGTTTATTCCTCGGTCGTGTTCAACAACGAGGCTCCGCGGGTCGGGCTGCTGTCGATAGGCGAAGAGCGCAGTAAGGGCAATGAACTCATATTCAGCGCCCGCGAATTACTGGCGAAGTCGAACATTAACTTCGTGGGTAACATCGAGGGGCGGGATATCCTGTCCGGCACCATTGACGTGGCCGTGACCGACGGTTTCACGGGCAATATCCTGCTGAAATTCGCAGAGTCGATCAAGCCCATGCTGGTCAAGGCAATTCGTCGACAGGTGCAAACGAACATATTCTCGCGATTCGGCGTGTGGCTGATGTTACCTTTCATGAAGCGCATGCGCAGCACCTTCGACTATGAAGAAGCGGGTGGAGCGCCGCTTCTGGGCGTGGACGGCATCGTGATCATCTGCCACGGATCATCGAATGCCCGCGCGATAACAAATGCTATCCTGGCGGCCTATGAAATGGCCTGCCGTGGGGTCAAAGAACGCATTCGCGACGAGTTGATTAACAATCATTTTGGAAGAAATAATGAGCCAAAAAGTAAGAGCCCGAATCTCCGGAACGGGATCATATATACCACCGCATCGGATGACTAATGCGGATTTCGAGAAAATTGTAGATACGTCGGACGAGTGGATCATAACTCGCACCGGAATCAAAGAACGACGTGTCCTGAACGGTTCCATGACCGGGTCCGATATGGCTGTCATCGCGGCCAAACGCGCCATGGAGGCAGCCAGTTGCGCCCCGGAAGAAATCGATCTGGTGATTACCGGCACGGTCACGCCGGACTACCGGCTTCCCAGCAATGCCTGTGTCATCCAGGAGAAGATGGGACTGACAAATGCGGTTGCCTTCGATGTGGTTGCCGCCTGCACCGGGTTTATCAACGGCCTCACCGTTGCCGGTTCATTCATCGAAACCGGCCGGTACAGCAAGGCCCTCGTGATTGGCTCCGAAGCGCTCTCGAGTATCACCAACTACGATGACCGGGGTACTTGCGTGCTTTTCGGCGACGCTGCGGGCGCCGTTATCCTCGAACCCAGCACTAACGGCAGCGGCCTTATTTCGAGCTTCATGAAATCCGATGGCCGCTATCGCGAGTTGCTGTGGATGCCTACCGGCGGCTCCAAGAATCCGTACACCCCGGACTTCGACTACGACGGCACGGACAAGATATACATGGCGGGAGCTGACGTTTTCAAGGTGGCGGTCAAGGAGATGTCCAATGCGGCCGAGCAAGTCATCGCGCGCAGCGGGATCACACCTCAAGATATCGCCCTCGTGATTCCTCATCAGGCAAATATTCGCATTATCGAGGCCCTCGCCAAGCGGCTCAAAATCGACATGGCTCGCGTGTTTGTGAATATCGAGTACTACGGAAATACCTCGGCGGCGTCGGTGCCTCTGGCTCTCGACGAAGCCAATCGCGCCGGTCGAATCAAGCACGGCGACCACATCCTCATGGTTGCCTTCGGCGGGGGACTCATCTGGGGCGCGGCTCTTGTCAAGTGGTAACAATCTCGATGAATAAAACGGCACTATTCTTTCCGGGACAGGCATCGCAATACGTCGGTATGGGCCAGGACCTGTATGATTCCTCACCCGAGGTCCGCGGCCTCTATGATCTGGCCGAAGTCGAGATGGGCGTGGACATCGCCAAAATCTCCTTCGAGGGACCGGCCGAAGAACTGAAGCGCACCGCCTACACTCAACCGGCCATTCTGCTGCACTCGTTGGCCGTCCTGACAGTGCTGCACGACCGCGTACCGGAGTTTGACTTCGCCGCCGGCCACTCACTCGGTGAATACGGCGCCCTTGCAGTCGCCGGGGCTCTCAGCTACGAGGAAGCGGTCAAGGCGGTGGTAAAACGGGCGGCGTTGATGGAAGAAGCCTGCCGGAAAAATCCCGGAACCATGGCCGCGATTATCGGTTTGGACTTTGACAAAGTAGCCGAAGTGTGTGAGCGTGCCGACGGCATCGTCGTCCCGGCCAATTATAACTCGGGCAGTCAACTGGTTATCTCGGGAGCTGTCGCCGCTGTGGAACAGGCGGTCGAACTGGCCAAAGAAGCCGGCGCCAAACGGGCTATTATGCTTGAGGTCGGCGGAGCATTTCACTCGCCACTGATGGAATCGGCCAGGGATGGAATGGAAGCATACCTGAAAGAAATAGAAATACACCCGACGTCAAAACCGGTCATTGCCAACGTCACCGCCCGGCCCGCCGGGGAACCGGAAGACATCCGCGAGGCGCTCGTCAAACAGATTATTGCCCCGGTCAGATGGGCCCAGACAATGACCTACTTGAAAGAAAACGGCGTGGATTCGATTATCGAGATTGGCCCCGGAACAGTCCTGTCGGGACTGGCCAAACGGGAAATGCGCCCGGCCCGGTCGCTCAATCTGGACACTCTCGCCGACATAACGGCCTTTGTGTCAGCCGAAACCAAATAAAGGTATTGAAATGGATTTCACTAACAAAACCGCCGTCATTACCGGTTCGGCCCGGGGAATAGGTCGGGCGATTGCAGAGAAGTTTCACGGCCTCAACGCCAACGTGGTCATCAGCGACCTCGATCAATCCTGGGTCGACCCCGTAGTCGCCGAACTCGGGCAACGGGCCGCCGGGTTCAAGGCGGATGTTACCAAAGCCGACGATATTGCCGCCCTCTTCGACAAGGTCATCGAGCGGTTTGGGCGGGTGGATATCGTGGTCAACAATGCCGGGATTACGAAAGACGGCCTGATGATTCGCATGGATGAGAAAGATTGGGATGCAGTGCTTGACATCAACCTCAAGGGAGCATTTCTTGTCACGAAAACGGCCGGACGCATAATGATGAAACAGAAATACGGACGCATCGTTAATATCAGTTCGGTCGTGGGCCTCATGGGGAATGCCGGACAGGCGAATTATTCCGCCTCCAAGGCGGGATTGATCGGCCTGACGAAATCGTCGGCCCGGGAACTGGCCCCTCGAGGAGTCACTGTCAACGCCGTGGCGCCCGGTTTCATCGATACCGAAATGACCAAAAAGCTGCCGGAGTCCGCTCGTGAAGCATTCATGGCACAGGTCATTCTCGGTCGTCTCGGTCTGCCGGAAGATGTCGCGGCGGCGGTCGCTTTCCTCGCCTCGGATGAGGCCTCGTATATCACCGGCCAGGTCGTGGCCGTCGACGGCGGCCTCACAATGTAACGAAAGTAAATGAAGAATCATATTCAAGGAGCTTGAACATGTCGATCGAAGAGAGAGTAAAGGAAATCATCGTTGAACAGCTTGGCGTCGAAGCCAGCCAGGTGACCGAAAGAGCCAAGTTCGTCGAGGATCTCGGAGCAGACTCGCTTGATACCGTGGAACTCGTCATGGCTCTGGAAGAGGAATTCTCGCTGGAAATCCCCGATGAGGACGCTGAGAAGATCACCTCGGTCGGTGAAGCCATCGAGTACATCAAGGAACACGGCAAGGTAACGGAGGAATAGCGGCCTTCGCTTGATCTGCCCCCGCAGCCGTATCAACATGATAAACAGGGTAGTTATCACTGGCATGGGTGTCCTGACTCCGATCGGGAACTCACTGGACATCTTCTGGAGCGCCCTCCTGGCCGGAAAATCCGGTATCACCCGGATTACCCGGTTCGACACCAGCGAATATCCTTCGCAAATTGCCGGTGAGGTCAAGGACTTCAATTCCTCCGACCTGATTGAGAAGAAGGAAGCGCGACGCATGGACCTGGTCGAACAGTACGCTGTCGTCGCGTCCGAACAGGCGCTCGGGAATTCGGGTCTGGATCTCGATGCTGTCGATCACGACCGGTGCGGAGTCATTATCGGCTCCGGCATCGGAGGTATTGCCACTTTCGAAAAACAGCACGAGACTCTGGTTACCTCCGGTCCCGGCCGCATATCCCCCTTCTTCATTCCGATGATGATCAGCGACATGTGTGCCGGTATGGTCTCGATTCGCTATTCCTTCCGGGGCCCGAATTACGCCACCGTGTCCGCGTGTGCATCCTCGGCACATGCTATCGCCGATGCTTACCGCGTGATTCAACGCGGTGAAGCCGATATCATGCTATGCGGCGGCGCGGAAGCTGCTATTACCCCGACCGCCATCGCCGGATTCTGTCAGGCCAAGGCGCTGTCCACCCGCAATGACGACCCCGAGCGTGCCTCCCGTCCGTTTGACAAGGATCGCGACGGTTTCGTCATCGGAGAGGGAGCGGGCATCCTTATTCTTGAATCTGCCGACTACGCCGTCAAGCGCGGCGCCCGGATCTACGGCGAAGTTATCGGCGCCGGTATGACCGCCGATGCCTACCATATCACGGCGCCTCATCCCGAAGGTATCGGGGCGCGTCGATCAATGGAAATGGCCCTGCACGATGCCGGATTGAAACCGGACCAGTTGGATTATATCAACACTCACGGTACGTCTACCGGTCTTGGCGACATCGCCGAAACCAAGGCAATCAAGGCAGTCCTCGGCGACCATGCTTTCAAGATCCCGATCAACTCCACCAAGTCGATGACCGGTCACCTGCTCGGCTCCGCGGGCGCCGTCGAGTCGATCGCGAGCCTGTTGTCAATACGGGATGGACTTGTTCACCCCACTGCAAATCTCGACGAACCCGACCCCGAATGTGACCTCGATTATGTCTCCGAGGGCAAACGCGAGTGGAAAGTCGATTACGCCATGAGTAACTCCTTCGGCTTCGGCGGTCACAACGTTTCTCTCATCCTCGGGAGGTTTGATGGGAAGCCATAGATGGGTTTTCTTGACTTTTTCAAAAAGACCGTAAAGGTCGGCCCCGGCCAGGACCTCGATACTGATCTTGAAAGTGTTCAGAACCTCCTTGGATATCACTTTCGAGCTCCCGATCGCCTGCTCCTGGCATTAACCCACCGTTCTTATATCCGCAACGGTAACGCCCTCGAACTCTCCAATGAACGCCTCGAATTCCTCGGTGATTCCGTCCTCGGACTGATCATCGCCCACCGGCTCTTTATCGATCATCCCGAATTGAGCGAAGGTGATCTGACCAAGATGAAAGCCATGCTGGTCAACGAAACAACCCTGGCCACGGTTGGACAGGAGGTCGGTCTGAACCTGTATATCAGGCTGTCGCCCGAAGAGCACAATTCCGGCGGAAGGGAGCGGCCGTCGATCATCTCCGATGCCTTCGAATCGGTGATTGGCGCCATATTTCTCGACGGCGGTTTTGAAGCCGCACGTGATGTTGTCCTCCGTTTGATCTACACGCGCAAGGATCAGATCGTCTCCGACAAAGCCCAGCGCAACTATAAAGGCGAGCTGCTGGAAATGATCCAGGCCCGGGGCAACGGCATGCCCCGTTACGAAGTGATCTCGGAGATGGGACCCGATCACGAGAAAGTCTTCGAGGTCGTCGTGTCGGTGGCCGGGCGACGTGTCGGCGAGGGCATTGGGTTATCCAAGAAAGAAGCCGAGCAGAAAGCCGCCCGACAGGCCCTCGAGCAGATGGACAATGGTCCGTCATCTTAATTATCGCGTGTCACGTCACATATATACCTGTCACGACACTGATACCCGCAGATGCGTAGTCGCACCGTTGTGGTGATCACACATGTGGTCATCGTTTGCAACATGTGGACGATTCGATCATCCATGCATGCATGAACACCGTGACGACACCTTTGCCGACATCTTTTTTTTAATTTGTGTTGACATTTTTTTATTGACATCAATCTATTGTTTTAGTTTATGGGATGTGGAAAACCGTTCTTTGACAACTGAGACAACTGATCCAGCCATTTGTGTCGAGCATCATTGACGTTGACTTACAGAGCGACATCATATAACCCTCAACCCTCTTCAGAGGAGAGTAATTCAATGCGCAAGGCCACGAAGAAGAAAGCAACGACCAAGAAGGCTGCGAAGAAAAAAACCAGTCGCAAGAAACCGAAAGACTGGACCGCGGCAGAGGTCGCCTTGCTGAAGAAGTCCTATCGGACCACGCCCACGCGTGAAATCGCGAAGCAGCTCCGTCGGACACTCGCTTCAGTGCAGGCGAAAGCCCGTTCGCTTGGTCTGAAAAAGCCGGCCGTGAGAAAAGCGGCAAAGAAGAAGGCAGCGAAGAAGAAAACCACGACAAGGAAAAAAGCTGCCCGAAAGACCGCGAGAAAGAAAACGGCTAAGAAGGTTGCCCGGAAGAAAACCGCAAAGAAGGCTGCTAAGAGGAAAACCACGAAGAAAGCAGCCAAGAAGAAAACGACAAAGAAGGCAGCCAGGAAAAAAACTGCCAAGAAGACCGCTCGCCGTAAGAAAAAATAGGCGATCAGTACCATAGCGGTACAAAGCAGTAAACCCGCCCGTTTGGGCGGGTTTTTTTTGGCGTTTTCTCAACTGACTATATTCGGTGCGGCTTTCTTGACATTCGCGTCATCATTCGTATTATTGTATCCTGATATCGAGGACAGTCTTTCAGAGATGGAGTGGATATGAATATTGTCGTCCTGGTCAAACAGGTGCCGGAAATCGCGCTGATTAAGGTGGATGAGGCCGCCAACCAAGTAGTGTTGCCGCAAGGCCCCGGGGTCGTGAACCCGTTCGATGAATACGCCGTCGAAGAAGCGCTCCGCATAAAGGAGAAACTGGGCGGAAAAACCATGGTGATGTCGGTCGGTTCGGAACGGACCGAGTCCGCCCTGCGCAACTGTCTTGCGCTCGGTGTCGATGAAGCCTACCTGCTCGTCGATGAGGCGTTCAACGGCTCCGACCAGCAGGCGCTGGGAATGATACTTGCCGCCGGACTGAAAAAACTCGGCGAATTTGACCTCGTGATGGCCGGAAAACAGGCGGTCGACTCCGATGCGGCGCAGGTCCCCGGTGCTGTTGCTGCTGCTCTCGATGTTCCGCAGGCCCTGTTCGTCAAGAAATTCGAATCAATCGAAGAAGGCAAGGCGACCGTGCTCAGGACAACCGAGGAAGGCTACGATGTTGTCGAGCTCCCCTTGCCTGCAGTCGTATCTGTCGTGAAAGAAATCAACGAGCCGCGTTTGCCGTCGCTCAAGGGCAAAATGGCCGCCAAGAAAAAAGAGATCACCAAATGGTCGGCGGCCGACCTCGGAGTAGATACCGGCTCCGTGGGCGCCAACTCCAAAACACACATCGAGAAAGTCTCGCCTCCGCCTCCGCGCACCAAGGGCGAGATTATCGAGGGAGAGACCCCCGAAGAAATCGCGGACAAGCTGTTCAAGAAACTCCGCGAGAACCAGATTCTTTAGCCCGAAAAGGCCGCCGACCGGCGGCCTTCTTTCATAGCCGACCAGGAATGTCTCACGGAAAAAGTTCAACTTTGACATCATTAATACTATTACAATATATTCTCCCTGGTATGAACCGAAGCAGAAATGTCAGGAGAGACCGTCAGGGTGTCCGGTCATGGTGGATATGGCTGATCGCGACGGTACTGGCGGTTTCCACCGTTCACGCGGCTGACCCGGTGAGTTACGCTCTGAGCGACGTGCGGGTGCTGTACCTGTTCGACGATCCGCAACAGATCGACTGGGCCACGGTGTATTACCTCAATGACGCCCGCTCGTGCCGCGTCGACCTCTTGACGGTCAAACCTTCGGGCGCTTTCAGGCTCACTACCTCGGGAATTGACGGCCGGGAGATTATTCTCCACACCGCTTATGCCGACAGCGGCGACTCGAGCTTCGTCAAGCAGCTGTTTGCCGAGCTGTTCAAAGATCGCCGCCCCGATATCGTGATCTCCGAGAGCTTCTCGTCATCGAGTCCTCTGCGCGCCTGCGATTCATATTTGCAGGATCTCCCGCACCTTGACAACTCGCTTTTCAATATCCGGAAGATCTTCCATCGTTCGGCGTCTTCCGATGACGTCTCGACGCCGGCAGCGCGGACAGTCGTCAACAGCGCTGAGTTGTCTCAGCGCTACCACGATCGGATTGAACTCGACGTCCCGCGTCTGTTGAGCAGGTCGGTTGTCGAAAACTACCAGCCGGAACGCCTGACCCGGTTCCGCCTGGTCAAAAACTATTCCGGCGATGAAGGTCTGGAGAGCGACTTTCTATCCGGATTCCCTCACCTGAGGCTCGTTACCGTTATCGACTCCATTGTGCAGGTGCCGTCGGCCAGAGAAGCCCTGTCCAGCCGGGCGCGCAATTTTATATCGTTTTTCACACTGGGAGAGAACTCAACCGACCTTGCGCGTGTGAAGAACCTGATCGTGGGCTACAAAGAACTCCTTGCCCTCCAGCGTCAGATTGCGGCTCAATACAATCTTTCGAATATGCCTCAATTCCACAGTTATCTCGACCAGTTAAGCGGTCGGGCCCAGCGGGCAGTGCTGGATGATATGGGCATTACATGGGAAGGGAAGATCATTGTCCGCGATTCCCCCCACGGTCCGCGTCTCAAATTCCGGGCGTCACTGTCGGTCAACGGACCCGAGGAAGTTGAGCTGTCGTCCATAAGTTTCCAGCCGTATTGGGACACTACCGCCATTGTTCTGGATTCCGCGTCGCGCAAGATCACCCCTCACCAGTCGTTTGTCAGGGAGTACCTGGTCGATGTCGATCCGTCCCGGTTAAAATCGGAGCTTCCCGAATACCTGACATTTTCAGCGACGATCATTTACAGTCAAATACAGATGCCGGTCGTTTCGTCGATTCCCGTCAGGGAAATGCCGCGCCTGTCGGTGGCCTTTCAGCCGGATTTTCATTTTGTCCCGCCGGTGGCGCGCGTCGACATCGACCGCGTCGTGTCATCCATGAACTGGAACGTGGTCATTTCCAAACCGGAGAGCTACTTTGCCCACGCGGTGGTCCGTCTGGAGACTCCCCGCGGCGTATTTGCCGGCGCCTACCGGACCGACCTTGATCTCGACAAGGGAGTCACGCTCGAGACTATCCGCATCCCGTTCTCGGTCTCCAAGCTTTTCGAGCTCGGCATTCAGCCGCTCACGATTTCATTGATTGTTGAAGGTCAAACAGCATCGTCGGACACGGGCATAGTCCGGATCGCCGACTGCCGTGTCGCCGACACGATAAAAGTCGGATTCCTGCCGGACAGCACCGGTCATCTCGAAGATATCCTGCGGATGACCGATGCCGGCTTTCAGCCGTTGACGGACCGTTCGCTCATCACCGGTGATTTGGATGCCTATAATGTGATAGTGATCGGCGCCGGCGCGTATCGGAATTATCCGTCTTTGCTGCGGTCCAAGGGGCGATTTGAAGAATATCTGCGCAACGGGGGATCGCTCGTCATATTCGGTCAGCCGTCGGAATGGCCGGAAGGCGTCCTGCCGGTCGTATTCACTCCTGCGCGAGAACGCCTCAGCACCGATGACATCACTGTCCGGCTGCCTCATGCCAGGACACTGAACCGGCCGTATGAAATCGATCAGTCCGCACTGCTCGCTTACTTCGATCGCAATCCCGCCGGCGCTCCGGCGGTGATCTCGCCCTCGGAGCGGATATTGGCGACGCCCTCCGGCGCGACCCTGTTATCGGTCTCGCGCTTCGGCGACGGGCAGATTATCTACTGTGGTTTGCCCCTGACGGAAATGATTGCCTCCCTGAATCTTGAGGCAATTCACCTTTTCGCCAATATCCTGAACTATTAGTTGATATCAGCGTTATAATTCTGCAAGGCAGAGAGCCTTTTTTTCGCTATGGCAGAAACGAGCAAGAACATACCCGCCCGCAAGCGATTTGCCACCATCACCAAGTATCTGAAGTACTACAAGCGCTACCTGGTGGTCGGCAGCTTCGCTATTCTCCTCACCAACGCGCTCATGCTGGTGACGCCGTATATTATCAAGCTGATTATCAACCAGCTCGAACAAAAAGCGGCTACCGGCACCCTCCTGCGTCTGGTCGTGCTGATGTTTGTGCTCACGGTCCTGTCCGGTGTGTTCCGTTTCCTGGTCCGGCGGACTATTATCTGGATGTCCCGGCATATCGAATTTCGACTCAGGGGAGAGCTGTTCAGCCATCTCATGAAACTGTCGCCGACATACTACCACGAGACCCGAACCGGCGACGTTATGGCGCGCGCCACCAACGATCTCGAAGCGGTGCGCATGATGATCGGACCCGGGATCATGCATATCACCAACACTATTGTCAGTCTGATCATCGCTATCGGGTTCATGCTCTACCTGTCGCCGAAGCTGACGTTGTACGCGTTCATCCCGATGGCCCTCTTCCCGTTTGCCGTCAACAAACTCGGCAACCTCATCCACAAGAAATTTATCCGCATTCAGGAGCAGTTCTCGAAATTGAGCTCGACCGCGCAGGAGAATCTTGCCGGAATGCGAGTGATCAAGGCGTATCGCCAGGAACAGAGCGAAATCGCCAATTTCTCTGATGAATCCGAAGAGTACGTGAACTTGAATCTCAACATGGCAAAGATTCAGGCGGCGCTCTTTCCCTTGATTCGTCTCCTTGCCGCCGGAGTAAACCTGCTCATTCTGGCCGTCGGCGGTTATGGAATCATCCAGGGGACTACCGATCTGGGAACGGTCGTGGCCTTCTTTACATACACCAATGCTCTCTTCTGGCCGATGTTTGCCATGGGATGGGTAGTCTCCCTGTACCAGCGCGGCACGGCTTCGCTCGATCGCATCAATACGATCCTGCATACGCAGCCGCTCATCCGCGATGAGGGAGAGAAACTGCACGATGAACCCATGGCGGGGCAAATCGAAGTTAAAGATCTGGACTTTTCCTATAACCACCAGCCGGTCCTGAAAGGCATCAGCCTGACCGTCCAACCGGGACAAACCGTTGGTTTGGTCGGCATGACCGGTTCCGGAAAGACGACCCTGATCTCGCTGCTGGCCCGGCTGTATCCCGTCCCGCGCGGTCACATATCGATTGACGGCGTGGATGTCAATGACTGGAAGCTGGAATCGCTTCGCCGACAAATTGGATTTGCTACCCAGGAACCGTTCCTGTTTTCCGATACCATAGCTGAAAATATTCGGTTCGGAAAAGCGGATGCTGACGACCGCACGGTCAGGGTGGCCGCCCGCACTGCGGCTCTCGCCAAGGATGTCGAAGAATTTCCGCGCGGTTATGACACGATCGTCGGTGAGCGCGGCATCACGCTTTCCGGGGGCCAGAAGCAACGTACCGCCATCGCCCGGGCGCTCGTTACCAACCCCTCTATACTTGTTCTCGATGACGCGACGTCATCGGTTGACACCGAAACGGAAGATGAAATCTACGAGCGAATTCTGGAAGAACAGGGCCAGCGGACCCGGATCATAATCTCGCACCGCGTATCGTCGGTCAAGGAAGCGGACCGCATTTTCTACCTCGACGAAGGACGAATTGTCGAGGAAGGCAACCACAACGAACTGATGGAACTGAACGGGCACTACGCCGAACTGTACCGATCGCAGTTGCTCGAAATGGAGATAGACAAGCTGTAATGGTGGCGCAGAGTTTTCACGAAGAAGAAGCCCTGGGCAAGGCAATCGACGCTCGCCTGTTGCGACGGTTGCTCCGGTATGTCCGACCGTACCGGTGGTGGCTGGCGCTTGCAATTCTGCTGCTTCTCGTGGAATCAATCTCGCAGATAATCCAGGCCCGGCTGATCCAGGTCGGTATCGATGACTATATCACACCAAAGGTCCAGACCGGCTTCCTCTGGATGATCCTGCTGTTCATTGCTGTGATTATCGTCACCTTCTTTGCCAGCTCCGTCCAGACTTACCTGACTCAATGGCTCGGCCAGCGGGTGCAATATACGATCCGCATGCAGGTTTTCGAGCACCTCCAGAGACTCCACCTCGGGTTTTTCGACAAGAATCCGGTCGGTCGCCTCGTGACACGGGTCACCAACGATGTCAACGTACTCAACGAGCTTTTCTCCTCTGGCGTCGTGAACATCTTCGGCGACTTGTTTATGCTCATCTTTATCATGAGCTATATGGTCTATATCAACTGGCAGTTGGCCCTGATTACATTCACGGTCGTGCCGTTGATTGTCATCGCCACAGTCATATTCAAAACCAAAGCCCGCGATGCCTACCGCGAAGTGCGAATCCGACTGGCGCGGCTCAACTCTTTCCTGCAGGAACATATCACCGGCATCAGCATTGTCCAGTTGTTCAACCAGGAGAAACGGACTTTCGGCAAGTTCGAAGGTATCAACACCGACCTCCGAAATGTCCATCTGCGCTCGATCTATTACTATGCCATCTTTTTCCCCACCGTTGAAATAATCGGAGCCCTGGCCACCGGACTGATCCTGTACTTTGGCGGTCTTCGGATTATCGGCGGACAATTGACCCTCGGTGAGTTGGTCGCGTACCTCTATCTCGTTGAGCGATTCTTCCGACCCATTCGCGACCTCGCCGAAAAATACAATATTCTGCAAGCCTCGATGGCATCCTCGGAGCGGATATTCAAACTCCTCGATACCGAACCAAAATCGGTCGATCTCCGGAAAACAAAATCGATCCGGGAATTCAAGGGTCGTATCGATGTCGAACATCTCTGGTTTGCCTACAACGACGAAGAATGGGTGCTCAAAGACGTTTCGTTCAATGTCGAGCCCGGCCAGAAGATCGCCATTGTCGGCGCCACCGGGGCAGGTAAGACGTCGCTCATGTCCCTGTTGTACCGATTCTATGACTACCAGAAAGGATCGATCAAACTTGACGGTGTTGACATCAAAGAGTTGCCCATTGCAGAGCTGCGGGGGCATCTGGGGCTGGTTCTGCAGGATGTGTTCCTCTTTAGCGGTGACCTGGCCGGCAATGTCCGCCTCCGAAACGGTGAAATATCGGATGATCAGGTGAAACAGGCACTCTCACGCGTCGGCTATGATAGGTTCCTGGAGCAAATGCCCGAAGGCGTCCACGCCACAATCCGCGAGCGAGGCGCAACACTGTCAACCGGTCAGAAACAGCTACTCTCGTTCGCCCGGGCGCTGGCGTTTGACCCCGATGTCCTCATTCTCGATGAAGCCACCAGTTCGGTCGACACCGAGACCGAAAGACTCATCCAGGAGGCGCTCGATGAATTGTTGAAAGGCCGAACGGCCATCGTCATCGCACACCGCCTGTCGACCATCGAAAAAGCCGACCAGATTCTCGTACTGCACCACGGGCAGCTCCGCGAGAAAGGTCGCCACGATGAATTGTTGAAACTGCACGGCATTTACTATAAACTGTACCAGATTCAGTTCAAGAAGGAACTGGAAGAAAGAGACGCGCTCTCAAAAGTAGCTAATTCATAACATGACCGCTAAAGAACAAAAAGAACTGCTCGATTTTTCGAAAAATCTGGCGATGCGTGCGGGGGAGATGCTCAGGAAGGGTTTCAACCGCACTTTGAAAGTCAGGTACAAGGGCCGGATAAACCCGGTAACAAACCTCGATGTCAAGGCAGAGAAATTCATCACCAGTGCCATCACCCGCGCCTACCCCGACCACGAAATCCTGGCCGAGGAAGGCACGGACTCGGAATCGGAATCAAAATATCGTTGGGTTATTGACCCAATCGACGGCACGGTCAATTTCACCCATGCGTTTCCGGTGTACGCGGTCTCGATCGGCCTGATGTACGACGGTCGCCCGGAGCTTGGCGCCGTTTATGACCCCGACCGCGATGAGTTGTTCTGGGCGGCCCGTGGCCGCGGCGCATATCTCAACAAGCAGAAAATCTCGGTCACCTCCGAATCGAAGCTCGAACGGGCCCTGGTCGCCACCGGGTTCGCCTACGACATCGGAAGTGCCCGTCGCAACAACCTGGGGCTGTTCTCCCGGATGGCCAAAAAGGCGCAGGGTGTTCGCCGGCTGGGTTCAGCCGCACTCGACCTTTGCTGGCTCGCATCGGGACGGCTCGATGGCTTCTGGGAACTGAAACTGCATCCGTGGGACACCGCCGCCGCGGTGGTTGTAGTCGAGGAGGCCGGGGGAAAAGTTACCCGGCTCGACAGAAAAGCATATTCGATTTTTGACAAGGAGATCCTCGCCACCAACGGCAAGTTGCACCGGGCAATGAGCCGTGTCCTGACGAGCGGTTGATATTATCCCGGACAGATTTGACAGCGTGTGACGTCACGCTGTTTTTCCTATAGTCGAACGGAATTATTTCGATACATTACTATATGAGCAAACAGGTTCTAATTAAGTCAACTTCGGGAATCAGGGGCATCGTCGGGCAGGGGCTCGATGCAGTCCTCGCGGCCCAATACGGCGCCGCTTTCGGCACCTTTTTGAAAGGTGGTCGGGTTGTCGTCGGGCGTGACAGCCGCCCTTCCGGCGAGATGCTGGTCCGCGCCGTGGTCTCAGGGCTTGCTTCGGTCGGCATTAACGTGATTGAGATAGGTATTGTGCCGACGCCGACGGTCGAAATAGCCGTCAAAAAGCTCCGCGCGGCCGGCGGCATCTGCGTTACCGCATCCCACAATCCGGCACCATGGAATGCCTTCAAGTTTTTCAACCATCAGGGAGAGTTTATCACCCCGGTCGAATACCGCCGTTTGGACAGGATATTCAACAGCGGCAAGTTCGCTTTCAAGCCGGTCGGAGAGCTCGGCCGGATAAGCCGGCAGGATGTCTGGATCGACACCCATATAGAGAAAACACTGGCCCGGAAACTGGTCAATAAAACCGCGATAAAAAGACGAAAATTCAAGGTCGTGGTCGATGCCACCAACGGGGCAGGATCCGATGCTCTGCCGTTACTCATGGAAAGACTTGGTGTTAGAGCAGTCAGGCTGTACTGCGACGGCGACGGGAAATTTATCCGCGGGCCCGAACCGGTACCGCAAAACCTCACCCAGCTTGGCCGCCTTGTCCGATACCATAAAGCTGATCTCGGACTCGCCTGCGACCCCGACGCCGACCGCCTGGCACTGGTCGATGAAAACGGTCATCCCATCGGCGAAGAACTGACCCTCGCTATCGCCGTTCGCCAGGTCCTCAAAAAGAAACGCGGTGCGACCGTCATCAACCTGTCAACTTCCAGTGTCACCGCAGATACTGCCCGCGCTGCCGGCTCAAAGGTCTACTACTCGAAAGTCGGAGAATCAAACGTGGTGCAGATGATGCGTCAACGTGATGCGGTGATCGGCGGTGAAGGTAACGGTGGCGTGATCTTCCCGGCCTTCCATGCCGGCCGGGATTCCCTCATCGGCGCGGCTCTGGTCCTCTCGTGTCTGGCTGAGGAAAAGCTGACCCTCTCGCAACTTGTTGAAACGTTTCCGGTATACTATACTATAAAATCTAAGGCCCCGCTCCCGGGCAACTTCAAGAGAAAGCTCGCCAGATTCGAGAACGAGGCCCGGCGTCTCTTCGGAAAGGCAAAAATCGACCGACGCGATGGTCTGCGGTTCGATTTTGACCGGGGATGGCTCCAGATAAGGTCATCCAATACCGAGCCGATATACCGGTTGATCATCGAAACCGACGAGAAAAAACTTGGGAAAAATCTGCAAAAGTCGGTAACGGAATTCTTTAGCTGATTCAGGATGGTACTATGTGTGGAATAGTGGGATATGTAGGTCACCGAAAAGCCTATCCGATTCTCATCTCCGGGCTCAAACGGCTGGAATATCGGGGCTATGATTCCGCGGGTGTCGCGATACTGACCGATTCCGGTCTGTTTGTCTCCAAA
The DNA here is from genome assembly GCA_964396245.1 of uncultured Ignavibacteriales bacterium. Classification (GTDB taxonomy): domain Bacteria; phylum Zixibacteria; class MSB-5A5; order GN15; family FEB-12; genus CAYNEO01. Next base: position 108,701 of record CAYNEO010000001.1, on the reverse strand, counting down.
TCCGCCGGCAAAATCAAAATGCTCGAAGCGGCCATCGGTGATCGCGATATCGCGGGGACACAGGGAATCGCCCATACCAGATGGGCCACCCACGGCGAGCCAAACCAGGTAAACGCCCACCCGCACACCGATGCCGACAACGAAATCGCCCTCATACATAACGGCATCATAGAAAACTACCGCACGCTCAAGGAATATCTGAGCCGACAGGGCGTGGTGTTCCGCACCGATACCGATACGGAAATTCTCGTCCACCTGATTCGCCTGAACTACCACGGCGATCTGACCAGTGCCGTCCGCGATGCCTTAACGCAGGTCGAAGGTACGTACGGCATCGCCGTCGTATCCTCGCGGCATCCCAACCTTCTGGTGGCTGCCCGTATGGGTTCGCCGCTCGTCATCGGCCTCGGCGACAAAGAGAATTTCATCGGCTCCGATGTTTCGGCCATGATTGAGCACACGAACAGGGTCGTGTACCTCGAGGACGGCGAGATTGCGACTATCACACCCGATAACTACGAAATCACCACCATCCAGAATGTGAAGATCACGCCGGAAATACAGGAAGTCAGCTGGACGCTCGATGAAATCGAGAAGGAAGGGTTTGACCACTTCATGCTCAAGGAGATTCACGAGCAGCCGACTACCATCCGCAACGCCATTCGCGGTCGTCTCAACGACGAAGAAGCGATTGCCCGGCTCAACGGTCTCAATCTCCAGTACGACGAGCTCAGGCGCATCAAACGAATTATTATCACCGCCTGCGGTACTTCCTGGCACTCCGGTCTCATCGGAAGATATATGATCGAGGATTTGGCCCGGGTTCCGGTCGAAGTTGAATATGCCTCGGAGTTCCGTTATCGCGCGCCGATCTTTAACGGCGATACGGTTCTGTTCTCCATCAGTCAGTCAGGCGAAACGGCGGATACGCTCGCCGCCCTTCGTGAGTCGAAGAAGCACGGCGTGACATCACTTGGTATCGTCAATGTCGTAGGCTCCACAATCGCGCGGGAATCGGACGGCGGCGTCTATATCCACGCCGGACCCGAAATCGGCGTCGCGTCGACCAAGGCGTTTACCTCGCAGGTGATGGTCCTCACCCTTATTTCGCTTCTCCTTGGAAGAATGCGCGGCCTTTCCTTCCAGGAAGGGCAGGGGCTTATCCAGGCCATTCGCAAGATCCCGGAGCAGATCGAATCGATACTGGCCCACGAAGAACACATCAAAAAAATTGCACAGGCCTACTACAAAAATAACAATTTCCTCTATCTCGGCCGTGGCATAAACTTCCCGGTGGCTCTCGAAGGCGCCCTCAAGCTCAAGGAGATTTCATATATCCACGCCGAGGGATATCCCGCCGCCGAGATGAAACACGGCCCCATCGCCCTGATCGACGAAAACATGCCGGTCGTCGTGATCGCCCTGAAAGACCCGGTATACGACAAGGTGATGTCGAATATCGCCGAAGTGCGCGCCCGAAACGGACAGGTGATCGCCATCGCCACCGAAGGTGATACCGAAATCGCCGAACGTGTCAACCACGTGCTGTATGTTCCGCATACGAATAGGCTGCTGACACCGCTGCTGTCCGTCATCCCGCTTCAGCTGCTCGCGTACCATATCGCTGTCATGCGGGGTTGTCACGTCGATCAACCGCGTAACCTCGCCAAGTCGGTCACCGTGGAATAGAATTTACCGGCTACGACACCGAATAAAAGAGCCACCCTTTCGGATGGCTCTTCTGCTTTTCGTCACTTGTAACTCGACGAAACTACTGCTCGACTACCGGAAGGTCCCGCTCGAGTTCCTTGTCTTCTCTATAACCGAGCGCATAGTCAGCCTGCATGAGCGTATGAATTTCCCTGGTTCCTTCGTAAATCGAGGCGCCCTTGGAATTCCGATAGAACCGTTCTACCGGGTACTCGTCGGAAAAACCGTACGCGCCGAATACCTGCACGGCATTAGCGGCTGATTCTTCGGCCTCCCGGCAGGCAATCCATTTGGCCAGCGAGGTCGCCCTGGTGGACCGCTTCCCCTGGTTCTTGAGCCACCCGGCTCTCAGCCAGAGATACCGGCTGTACTCGTAACCGGCCTCCATATTGGCAATCATCTGCTTGACCAGCTGGTGTTCCGAAATCTGGTGCGTAAATGTCTTGCGCTCGAATGAATACTTCACGCAGGCATCGCGACACGCCCGAATCAGGCCGGTTGAACCCGCCGCCACCGTGTACCGCCCCTGGTCGAGACAGAACATCGCGATTTTGAACCCCTGACCCTCCTCGTACACCATGTTCGCGGCCGGCACCCGTACGTCCTGCATCGATATCGAGCCCGTGTTTCCGGCCCGGACGCCGAGCTTCCCGTGAATACTGCCGGTCGTCAGTCCCTCGTAACCACGCTCGAGAATAAAAGCCGAAATCCCGCTGTGGTCTCTTTTCTTCTTTTTCTCCAGGTCAGTCCACGCGAACACCAGGAAAAAGTCCGCCATATCCGCCAGCGAAATCCACATCTTTTCGCCGTTGAGGATAAAGTGATCACCGTCCCTGACCGCCGTCGTTTGAATCCCGACAACATCCGAGCCGGCAGCCGGCTCAGTCAGTCCGAACGTCCCGATTTTCTCTCCCCTGGCAGCCGGAACGAGATACTTCTGCTTTTGCTCTTCGTTCGCCCACGTCAGAATCGGAAGAGAATACAGGCCGATATGCACCGAAAGCACCACCCGGGCCGAAGTATCAGCGTACTCGAGTTCTTCGGAAGCCAGTCCCAGCGATATATAGTCCATGCCGAGACCCCCGTATTGCTCGGGGATACAGAACCCCAGCAGGTTGGCTTCGGCCATGGCCGGCATCAGCTCCGGGTTGACTTTTTGCTCCCGGTCGTACTTCTGAATCGTAGGCGAGATCACCCTTGCCGCGAGTTCCCGGGCCATGTCACGGACGGCAAGCTGGTTCTCGGTGAACGAAAAATCAATCATCAGCTAATCTCCTGCGTGTTCGGATTCAACGAATTACCAAGTGTATACTACAACGTCCCGTAAGTCAACAGGTGCCGGCCGATGCCCGGGGGTCGAATAATTGGACCGTTTTGGCCCATAAGCCGCAGGCGCACAAGCGAAAGTAAAAAAACATAGAAAAAAGTAGAAATTTCCGGAACTAATAAGGCACCTTTTACGTTTGAATTGATAGACTAATTTGGACCACGTTTAGAGGCCCGAAAGAAAGAGTTTGATTAGAAAATAAAACCCTGACCATACACCCTCCCAGCAAAGCGCCGCCGGTCTTGATCGACGGCGCTTTCATTTTGGCTTCCCGGCCGGCCGTATCACCTAACACCTTGTAAGTCCTGTAATTATCGGACAAAATCCGTAGCCGATTGCCGCCGGGTTCACTTGCCCGCGACCGGCTTATTGTGTATATTAGCTCGCCCATGCAATCGGAAGGGAGTCACAGGTGAGCGAACCGGCACAGGTCAAAGCGGATATCATAGGCTATACCGATGAGTATGCCTCCATCGTTCGCTCCTGGATTGACTCCGAGGAAACCATACACAATCTCACCCGCCAGCGCGAATTTCCACCGCCCGACGACATCGTAAGTCAATGGCAGAAGCCCAACATGTCGGCGTACCTGCTGTTCTCGGAGAACAAGCCGGTGGCGTATGGCGAGTTGTGGAACCGGCCGCAGGAAATGGCCGTCGAAATCGATCACCTCCTTGTCGATCCGGCCAAACGCTATCGCGGATACGGTTCGAAAATGCTGTCTCTTCTCTACGACCGCGCCGCCCAGCGGCCGAGTGTCTCACAGGTTTTCCTCAATCTTCGGACCGGCAGTGAGGAAGCACTCGGATGTTATATCAAAGCGGGATTTGAAATTGTCGGGACGACGTCAGGCGGCATCGCCCTGAAAATGATTCGACTGGTCAGATAATTTGAACGCAAAAAATATTAAGGAGTGATGTATGATCAAGAAAGTCGGAGTGATTGGGTTCGGACAGATGGGCTCGGGCATCGGCCAGGTCGCGGCAGCCTCGGGTTATCAGGTTACCGCAGTTGAAGTTTCGGACGAAGCCCTGCAAAAGGGTATGGGATATATCAACCGGAATCTCGACAAGGCCCTGGAAAAAGGAAAAATCGATCAGGCCGCCAAAGAAAAAATCCTGTCGAATTTGAGCGGACACACCGACATGAAACAGCTCGCCGACTGCGACATCGTCTGCGAGGCAGTCATTGAAGATCTCGGGCTGAAGATGGAAGTGTACAAAAAGCTCGATGGTATCTGCAAGCCGGAAACGATATTCGCCTCCAACACCTCATCGCTGTCAATCGGTGACATGGCCGCTGTCACAAAACGGCCCGACCGATTCGTCGGTCTGCACTTTTTCAACCCCGTTCAGATCATGAAACTCTGCGAAGTCGTGCGGACTCTGGATACTTCCGAAGATACTTTCAACGCCGCCTATTCCATGGCAGAGTCGATGGGTAAAACGTGCGTGAAAGCGAAAGACTCTCCCGGATTTGTCGCCAACGTCCTGCTGATACCGTATCTGCTCGACGGTATCCGGCAATATGAGCGCGGGCTGGCCTCGCGTGAGGATATCGACAACGCCATGGTTTTCGGGTGCGGACATCCCATGGGTCCGCTGACCCTGACCGATTTTATCGGTCTCGACACGACACTGTATATCGCCGACATCATGTTCGACGAATTCAAGGACGATCACTACGCCGCCCCGCCGTTGCTCCGGCGTATGGTCAACGCCGGCTATATGGGCAAAAAGAGCGGCCGCGGTTTCTACGACTATTCGAAAAAGTAACGAGCGCCCGGTTGGGCAGCGCCGGTTTTCTCTCCGGAACTCTGTGCTGGGAAGCTAGATACATAAAGGAAGACGTCATGACAGAATACAAAAACCTGTTGTGCGAGAAAAAAGACAACATCATGATCGTCACCGTTAACCGTGAGCGCGCCCTCAACGCGCTTAACAAGGAAACGGTGATCGAAATGCAGCAGCTGTTTCATTACTACTGGACCGACAACTCAATCCTCTGCGTGATCATCAGGGGCGCCGGCGAAAAGGCCTTCGTCGCCGGAGCCGATATCACCGAGCTGGCCGACCTCGATGTCCGCAGCGGCACCGACCTGGCCGCTCACGGCCAGTATCTCATGAAGACGATCCAGAATTTCCCCAAGCCGGTCATCGCCGCGATTAACGGGTTTGCCCTCGGCGGCGGCTGCGAGCTCGCCATGGCCTGTGACATTCGGTTGGCCTCGGAGAAGGCTAAATTGGGTCAACCCGAAGTCAACCTCGGAATCATTCCCGGCTACGGCGGCACCCAGAGACTGCCACGACTGGTCGGCAGGGGCAAGGCCATGCAGTTGATTTTGACCGGTGAAATGATCTCCGCCGAGGAAGCACACCGCGTCGGGCTGGTCGACGAAGTCTACCCGGCCGATCAGTTGATGGATAAAGCAATGGAAATGGCGAAGGCGATTTGCAGCAAGGGACCCATTGCCATCGCCATGGCCAAAGAATGTATCAACCGCGGGCTCGATGTTAACCTGTCGGCCGGCTGCGATCTGGAAAAGGCCAATTTCGGATCGATCTGCGGTACCGGCGACAAGAACGAGGGCATGGAAGCGTTTCTCGAGAAACGCAAACCGGACTTCAGCGGACACTGAGCCGAAAATCAATAATTCGGATAAGCTCACGAGTCGGACAACGTGCCGGGAATCTTCCCGGCACGTTCTGTTTTGAGGAGAACGTTCCGGATATGGAGACCAATGAGATAGGGGTCAACCGGCTATATGGCGACCTCGCCTGGCTCTGGCCGCTCATCAGCGACCCGGCCGACTACGCCGATGAAGCCGCCCACTGGCGTGCCGCCCTTCGGGACTGTCTCGGTCCCGGCCGCCACGAAATTCTCGAACTCGGTGTCGGCGGCGGGCACAACCTCTCACACCTGTCTAGAGAATTCAAGGCGACTGCGGTCGATCTTTCCGAAGCCATGCTGGCTCATTCACGTCGTTTGAATCCCGATACCGAGCATATTGTCGGCGATATGCGAACCATCCGTCTCGGAAGAACCTTCAAAGCCGTACTCATCCACGACGCTATCAGTTACCTGTTGACCGAGAAGGACATACGCGACACGCTCGACACCGTCGCCGTCCATCTCGAAACGGGCGGCGTTTTTGTGACCGCCCCTGATCACACCTGGGAAACCTTCAAAGGTACGCAGGTGCGGTCATCGACAACAAGGTCCGGCGATCTCGAGATTACTCATATAGAGTTCGAATATGATCCCGATCCGGCCGACACTTCTTACGACACGCTCATGACGTATCTTATCCGGCGGGGCGATCGCCTCCAGGTCGAACTCGACCGGCACCGATTTGGGCTTTTTCCCCTTACCCGCTGGCTGTCGTTGATGGAGGAAGCCGGTTTCGAGACCAATCCCCGCCGGTACGACGTCCACGACGACAACCGTCAGACCTACCTGCTGATCGGCGTCAAGCAATGATCCGGCATTTTCGAAAAAAAAACATATTGACAGGACCGCCGGTCCGGCGCGATATTGAGACAAACATAGACCTTCACAGTCTACAAACAGCCGAGCGACGCGTGTAAGGCGAGTCCACAACCATTCTGACAGTTTCATCCACGCTACCAAAACACAGGCGAGTGAGCCGGGCTTGTTCGTGTATTCGCTCCTGTAACCTTGCCGGCATAGGAAAAAGAGATTCGAATGTTTCAACGCGTGTTGTCAGTGCTGGCGGCGTTCGCGCTGCTGATTATCGCCGGTTGCAGCGGCACCACGGCGGAGTCGGATGCGACCATGAGCCACCAGGACGTCGTCAAACGCGGGCTCTACCTTGTCACTATCGGCGGTTGTAACGACTGCCATAGTCCGAAGATAATGACCGACCAGGGCCCGCGCCCCGATCCGTCGCGTCTTCTCTCCGGCCAGCCCGCAAACGAGCCCATTCCGGAATTCCCGCGCGGCTTGATCACACCGAATGGTTGGATGGCGGCTACCAACAGCAACATGACCGCCTGGGCGGGGCCCTGGGGCATAAGCTTCGCGGCCAACCTGACTCCCGACCAGGTAACCGGTATCGGCGCCTGGACCGAGGAGGCATTCATCAATACCTTCCACACCGGAAAGCACCTTGGCCGGGGGCGGGCTATTCTGCCGCCCATGCCGTGGATCGACATCGGGAAAATAAGCGACGACGATCTGAAAGCGGTGTTTGCCTACCTGCAATCTCTTAAGCCGATCCAGAATCAGGTGCCCCAACCGATTCCACCGGCCGGTATGTAAACATCAGCTCCATGAAATGCAGCGCCGGCAAACCCCGGCCGGCGCTGCGCCTATCACACGCTCCGTTGCATCGATAAACACTTGCCGACGACCCGTGAGCGTGCTACATTATGCCAACGCATGCATTTTCGGTAACGTCGGGTGTAACACAACATGCAGATGGTCAGGCTTCTCCGGGCGCTCATCCTCCTGCTTCTCCCGGTTTCGGCTCTTTCGGGGGACTACTGGCAGCAGGAAGTAAACTATCAGCTCAACGTATCTCTGGCGTCCGATTCCCGCACTATTTCGGGCACGGCCCGTATCGAGTATATCAACAACTCACCGGACACGCTCGATGCGCTGTATCTGAAAGCCTACCCGAATGCGATTCAACCCGATTCACACGCCGACATTAAGAACCGAACCCTCCGCGACTATTCGCTGGCCGAGCGCACGCCTGAAGAACAGGGTTCGCTGAAAATCTCGGAATTACATCGTGTCGACCGCGACGGTTGGCCGATTGAGGGCTCTATCACCGAAACCGCTGTCGACAATACAATTTTCGCCGTCCATCTGCAAAATCCGATTCTGCCGGGTGACACCACAAATTTCGAGGTTCATTTCACGACCGTTCTTCCGAGCCCCGCCGCGATGCGAATGGGTTTCGACCGGGGGGTAACCCGGGCCGTTTACTGGTATCCGCAGGTCTGTGTCTACGACCACGTTGTCGGCTGGGTCAATTCGCAATATATCGGGTGGGGTGAATGTTACGGGGATTATGGCAGTTTTGATGTTACCATTACTGCCCCGGAAAACCAGATTATCGCCGCCACCGGCGTCTGCAGCAACGAACCGGAAGTACTTCCGGACAGACTGCGACAGGCACTCGATCTTAATAACTTCCTCGAACCGCGTGAGAATTGGCCCGTAATCGAGTTCGACACCAATCTCACCAAGGTCTGGCGGTTTTACGCCGAAAATGTCAACGATTTCGTATTCACCTCGTCATCCGACTTCTGCATCGATTCCGGAAATGTGAACGGCGTGGCGGTCGTTGCCTACGTCCTGCGCCGCAACGCCCCCAGGTGGACTCGGGCGGTGCAGTTCGGCAAGGAATCGATCGAAACCTATTCCGAGTTGTTCATCCCCTACCAATGGCCGGTTATTCGCATCTGCGACGCTTTCAGCGGCATGGAATACCCGATGCTCACCAATTGCTCGAATTGGGGCTCGAAGAAGGGCTTTCGCATGCTCCTGTACCACGAAATCGGGCATCAGTGGTTCATGGGGATGATCGGATCCAATTCCGTCGATCGTCCGTTCCTCGACGAGGGGTTCACCACCTTTGCCGAGCACAACGCAATGGAAAAATACCTCGGTCGCAAAGGCAATATGAGCGAGTTCACGAACTGGTACGAACAATCGTTCGCGCCGGAAGTAGAGGATCGCAATGTGCGCGGTTTCGAACCCCTCCTCCTGCTGATGGAACAAGGGTTCGATCAGCCGATGGTTTTTGCCTATGATCGCGGCAGAGAATATTATCCGCACCGGGTGCCCATCTATTACAAATCCGCCGCCATGCTGTATTCACTGCGGAGCTTCCTGGGCGATTCACTCTTCTACGCCTCGATGCAGGACTACTGCCGCCGGTGGCTGTTCAAACATCCGTATGAAAATGATTTTCTGCGCTCGATGGAAACCTCGACCGGAGCCCGATTGACCGAATATCTGGACCAGTGGTACTACACTCGCTACCGGATGGACTACGCGTTCGTTGATCTCGACACCAGGAGAGAAGGGCATAATTACCGGCACACGATCAAGATAAAGCGAGTCGACGATCTTGTATCGCCAATCGATATCGCGGTCATTTACCCGCAGGGAGACACGACGTTCTACACGGTAGCGCCCGAAGGGATGCAGTACGCCAAGCCCGGCTATATTCTTCTGCCCCGGTGGAATCAGTTCCGGGAAAGCAGCGATATCTATGAATTCACGATCGATGCGCAGCGCGACATAGCCAACGTCGTGATAGACCCGTTCCAGCTGCTGATGGATATCGATCGACTGAACAATCAACCCAAAAAATTGTTTGTCATCCCGCCGGTCGAGATCAGGTTCGATAATATGGTCTATGACTATACGCCGCTGGACAAATATGCCCTGCGTCTCCGCCCGGATTTCTGGTACGACGAACCGAACGGCCTTCAGATTGGCGGACATGCTCACGGCTCGTACCTTCAGCAAGAATCCAAATTCGATCTCGACGCGCGTCTGGGCGCCAAATCACTCCGCCCGACCATTGATTTTCACTACTCGAATCCGCTGCGCATTTTCGGCCGCGGTTCATATCTGACGTACCATTTCCTCATGGCCGACCATCGGTACTACTTCTCGACAGCGTACGATAAGAGATTCAAAGAGTACTATTCCCTCCCGGACGAGCAACTGTTTCATCTCGATGTCGGTTTCCTCACTTTCGACAAGACGCAGCCCTCTCGTCTGAGTCCCCTGCCCGAGGATGTGGCGAAGTACATATCTCGACCTGGAGCATGGGATGCCACGAACACCTATTTTTCGAGCCTCATTACCGGCTGGTATCGGTCCTTCCGGTACGGCAATTACGGTTTCCATACGACTCAGTATGTCGGAGCCAACAAGGATTCGAGCGGTTATAACGGTTTCCTCCAGTCCGGCTACCACGCTGATCTGCAATTACAGAATAAGAAGCGTACTTATCTCGAGCTGCATCTGGAATACTGGAATGTAAGCGGCGATCCCCCGGCCCAGTTCCTGCGCCATCTCAGCCGTGTGCCGGCCGCCGAGCAGTTTGTCCGTTCACGTATTTTCCGATCGCCCGGTACTTTTCCAACCGATTGGCAGGATGATTTTTATCTCGCCGGCCACGACGTACGCGGTTACCAGGACCGCCTCGTCTATTTCACCGATGCCTGGACCGGCTCAGTCGCTCTCACACCACCCGACCTGCTCCCGTATCGCTGGCTCAGACGAGTGCCGTTAATCGGCAATTTTCTCTCGAAAGCCGATCAGTCTTTCTTCATCGATGCCGCTGCCATTACCATGGAGGGCAAGGAAGACCGCTACAGATTCCCCGTCTCCGAAAACGAAACCAGAGGCGAGGACTGGAGTGATTACCTCTCGGCAGGAGTCTCGATCAATTTTCCGCCGGTCTGGCGCGGCCAGAAGTTCCGTCTCGACTTTCCGCTTTACCTCAACAAACCGGCCCCTGGAGACGACAAATTCGAGTTCCGCTTCTCCGTGGCGTGGCTGATGCCCGGCGTCTTTGAATAAAATCCGGCTTGATAAGACTACGGCCGGACAGTTACTTGTCCTGCATGAAAATCACGATCAAAAAGGTGACACCGGATGTTCGTCACTGGGTGCTCGAAATTGTCCGCGGATGGGGCGCCGATTTTGTCGTCACCCGCGGCCGCAAGGTCTTCCCGGCTGACAAAGACGGCTTCTATGCGGTCACCAACGACGGCGACAAAGTCGGTCTGGCAACATACGAGATCGTAGATGATCAATGTGAGGTTGTCACTCTCGATGCCCTGCGCAAATTTTCGGGGATAGGCACCGCCCTCATCGAAAAAGTCGCTCTGGCCGCCCGCGATGCCGGCTGCCGTCGTCTCTGGCTGATAACCACCAACGACAATCTCGACGCTATCCGGTTCTACCAGCGGCGCGGCTTCACTCTCGCGGCGGTCCATGTCAATGCGCTGACATATTCCCGTACCCTCAAGCCCTCAATTCCGGTGATTGGACAATATGGCATAGAACTGCGCGATGAACTCGAATTCGAGATGCCGCTCCAAACTGCAATCCAATAGCCGCTCATTGGCGTACAACAGGTTGAGGCAGTCAATCAGTTGATTCACCGCGAAAAACAAAAAGCGGTTGACCGGAGTATTTTTATCGTACTTAATTAAGACGAGGACGTTCTTACTCACTAAATCGGATATTCATGAAATACGCAAACTTTGTCCATCTGCACACGCACAGCCAGTATTCGCTTCTCGATGGCGCCTGCCGGATAGATTCCGTTATTGAACTCGCCAAAGAATACAAAATGCCTGCCCTGGCAATTACCGACCACGGCAACATGTTCGGGGCGATTGACTTCTACAAGAAGGCCACCAAGGCGGGGATTAAACCCATTATCGGCTGCGAAGCATACGTCGCCGGCGGCAGCCGGTTCGAGAAGAAACCCTCCAATCAATACCCCGACGGCGGCTATCACCTGATTCTCCTGGTCAAAAACGAAACCGGGTACAGGAACCTGATGAAACTCGCCTCGGCGGCGTATCTCGAGGGGTTTTATTTCCGTCCCCGAATGGACAAGGAATTGCTGAGGCGCCACTCGGAGGGCCTTATTGCGACTTCGGCGTGTCTCAAAGGCGAGGTAAACTGGCATCTGGGACGAGGCGATGTCGATGCCGCCGTAGCTTCCGCCCGCGAACTGCAGGACATTTTCGGCGAGGGCAACTTCTACCTCGAAATCCAGAACCACGGCCTCGACAAAGAGCAGTTGATCCTGCCGAAAATCGATGCCATTGCGCGGGAAACAGGCATCCCTCTCGTGGCAACTAATGACTGCCACTACCTGCGCCAGGAAGACTACGAGGCCCACGACGCCCTCCTGTGTATCCAGACCGGCAAGTTTATCACCGATACCGACCGCATGCGGTACAACACCGACCAGATTTATTTCAAATCACCCGATGAGATGGAAGCGGTATTCGGCGATTTCAAATCGGCCATGGATAATACCATCGCAATCGCCGAGGCCTGCAACCTGGAATTGGAGATGGGCAAACTCAAACTGCCCGTTTTCCCGATTCCATCATCTTTTACCAACGCCGATGAGTATTTGAGACGCCTGTGCGAAGAAGGGGTCAAGAAGCGGTACCCGAAAGTCACTGACGAAGTAACAGAGCGGCTGGATTACGAACTGGGCGTGATCAGGCAGATGGGCTATGCCGGATATTTCCTCATTGTGAAGGATTTTTGCGACTATGCCCGCTCCCAGGGCATTCCCGTCGGTCCGGGACGTGGCTCTGCCGCCGGGTCACTGGTGTCGTACGCGCTGAAAATCACCAACATCGATCCGATCAGGTTCAACCTCCTCTTCGAGCGCTTCCTCAATCCCGAGCGCATATCGATGCCTGATATCGATATTGACTTCGCCGACCGCGGTCGCGACAAAATCATACACTATGTTATCGAAAAGTACGGCATCGACAATGTCTGCCAGATTATCACGTTCGGTACCATGGCCGCGCGCGCGGTCGTACGCGATGTTGGCCGCGTGCTGAGTATCCCGTACGGTGAGGTGGACAAGATCGCCAAAATGATCCCGGCGTCCGTGGACATGACCATAGAAAAAGCACTGGCCCAGGTCCCCGAGCTGGTGCAACTGGTCGAAAGCGACGCCCGTGTCGAGCGGTTGATTCGCTACTCGAAAGTTCTGGAGGGACTCGCGCGCCACTGCTCCACCCACGCCGCCGGTGTTGTGATCGCTCCCTCGGCTCTCACGAATTATGTCCCGCTGTTCAAGGGGAGCAAAGAGGAAATCACCACCCAGTACGACATGAAAAAGGTCGAGGATATCGGCCTGCTCAAGATGGACTTCCTCGGCTTGCGGACGTTGACCGTTATCGATGACGCCGTCCGGATGATTCGCGAGAACAATCCCGGGGTCGAGATCGATATCGACAACATACCGCTCGATGATGAGGATGTCTACCGGCTCTTTGCCCGCGGTGAGACTATCGGCGTCTTCCAGTTTGAATCCGGGGGCATGAGAGATTATCTCAGGAAGCTCGGACCGGAAAATTTCACCGACATCACCGCCATGAACGCCCTCTATCGCCCGGGACCGCTCGATTCCGGCATGATCGACAAGTATATTGACCGGAAAAAAGGCGCCAAAGATATCAAATTCCTCCACCCAACCCTCGAGAAGATCCTCGCGGAAACATACGGTGTCATCGTCTTCCAGGAACAGGTACTCCAGATCGCCAACAAGATGGCCGGGTACTCGCTCGGCAAAGCCGACCTGCTCCGAAAAGCAATGGGGAAGAAGGATGCCAATCTTATGGCTGCTCAGAAGCGGGAGTTTCTGGCGGGCGCCGACGATAACAAGATCGATCGGAAAATATCCGAGGAAGTATTTACCCAGATCGAAACCTTCGCCCGCTACGGTTTCAACCGCGCCCACGCGACCTGCTACGCTTTTGTCGCATATCAAACCGCGTGGCTCAAGTGTCATTACCCGAAAGAATTCATGGCGGCGCTGATGACCTCGGAAATCACCGACTCCGACCGCATCTATATCTTCCTCGACGAATGCCGGCGCATGGGGATCGAGGTTCTCCCGCCCGATGTCAATACCTCCAAGCTCGATTTTTCAGTCGTCGAGGGCACGATCCGTTTCGGCCTTCAGGCGGTCAAGAATGTCGGCGTTGGTCCGGCCGATGCTGTCGCCGAAGCCCGCTCGAAAGAAGGCCCGTTCGGCACTCTCGATGAGCTGGTAAGTCGCGTACCCCCCAAAATGCTCAACCGGCGGACACTCGAATCACTGATAGCCGCCGGTGCCTGTGACTCGCTGGCCGGATCACGAGCCCAGAAATTCGAGGCCGTGGAGAAAATGCTGGAATTTGGTCACCGCGTGTTTGAACGGCAAAACAGTCACGACTTGTTCGCCGCCGAAGGGGGTGTGGTAGAACGCGTAGCGCCCCAATTGCCCGCGATCGACGAATGGCAAACCGCTGTCAAACTGGCCAAAGAAAAGGAAATGCTGGGTTTCTACGTCTCCGGCCACCCGCTGGACAAATTTCGCGACGAGCTGCTCTATTTCACCACCAGCAACGTTATGGGGCTCAAGCAGGTTGTCGACGGTCGGGAAGTGACAATCGGGGGAATCATTACCGCCGTCAAAAAGATGTTCGACAAGAAGGGCAATATGATGGCTTTCGCCACCGTCGAGGATTTCACCGGCGGAGTCGAACTCGTCATTTTCTCTGATCCCTTCGAGAAGGGCAAAGCCTGTATCGATACCGATCGGATGGTCCTGATTACCGGACGCGTCAATACCCGGGAGGGCGAAGCGCCCAAAGTCATTGTCTCCGAGATTGTTCCGCTGGAACAATTGACGGAACGATTCAATTGCCAGTTGGTTATTAAAATTGGCGCCGAATGCTCCGAATCTACTATAGATAAGGCCCTTGGCTCGCTCGAAGCGTATCGGGGCAATGCTCCGGTCCTGCTGGCAACGAGAGAAAACGGTACCGAAGTGTTTATCAGGTCCCGAAAGTACGCCATCAACGTCGATTTTAATCTCTTGAATGAACTCAAGGAATTGTTGGGCGATTCCGCCGCGTACCTTCGTCCGTTGAATATGAAAGAGGATATTTCCTGAATCGTCTGGAGCAATTGTAACTCTAAATAGTACAAGAAACACTAACTATGAGCGCGACTACCGACAGGACAGGCCTATGAGATCAACCAGATATATCATTCTTGCACTGATCGTTATCGTCACCGCCGGAGCCATAACCCTCATCGCGGGCGAAACGACGAAAAAAGACAATCCTGAGAAAAAATCGGAACAGGAGAAAATCCACTGGCTCTCCTTTGATAAGGGCCTGACTGCCCTCGAGCAGGACAGCACCCAGAAGCATATGTTTGTCGATGTCACCGCCTCGTGGTGCGGCTGGTGCAAAAAAATGGACCGGGAAGCGTTCTCGGATCCCAAAGTTATTTCTCTTGTTAATACCTACTTTATCCCGGTCAAACTCTGGGGCGACTCCGACAACGAGCTTGATATCAACGGCTACAGGATCTCCGAAAAGGCGCTCGCCAAATCGGAATTCAATGTGAGCGGTTTCCCGACATTCTGGTTTGTCTCACCCGAGAAATCTCGGATAGGGCCGCTTCGCGGGTACCAGACCAGTGACAATCTCATGAAGGCGCTCACCTGGATCAAGGACTACAAGTACGACACGACTCGTGTCAAATCTACCGAGCAAAAAGAACAGACCAAGAAGTAGAGCCGGAAAAGCCGAACCTGTCTTACACACGCTCGAAAGGAACAAGGGAAGAAATACATGCGACGAATCTCACTTCACGCTTTGGCCATCCTGGTCGTCGTTGCGCTGCTGGTTTCGTGCAGCTCACACGAAGAGCAGACGGCGGCGAATAACAATACCCCTGAGGCTCAATCCCCGGCGGCACAGAGCACTCCGACTGCCGGCACCATACAATTCACCGCCCAGGACATGCAGGGAACCCTGCGTAACTCCAGCGAATGGATCGGCAAACAGCCGGTTGTCATCAATGTCTGGGGAACCTGGTGCCCGCCCTGCCGCAGGGAAATCCCGGAACTTGTCAGGCTCCACAAAGAGTTTGAGCCCAAAGGCGTCCAGATGATCGGCCTCACTGTCGTCCGGAACGAAACCCCGCAGCACGTCATTGAATTTACGAAACAGCATGACATGAACTGGCAGATGCTGGTTGCCACGCAGCAGTTCGCCCAGAACTACCAGATCTTCTCGGTGCCGACTACAATCTTCCTTGATAAAGATGGCAACGTCGTCAAGGTCAAGGACGCCAACGGTCAGCTGGTGGATCGGTTTGTGGGACCGCGAAGCTACGAAGTATTCAAGGCTGCCTTCGAGAAAATCGCGGCCAGCGGCGAGCAACTCTCCGGTCTGTAATCATTCTCGCAATTGCCCAGAAATTAGAAGGCCGTCGCAAATCACGACGGCCTTTTCAAATTATCTTATCTTCATCAAGGTCAAGCCGGTACCCGCTTCCCTCTAAAATACAGCCGTAACATATACCAGACGACCGCAAGGGCAGCAAGGAAGGATATCAGAAACAGGGCAAATACCGACCACTGCGGCTGAATCGGCATCGTGGCCGGATCATAGTGCGGTGCGAGATTCAGCAAACGAACATAGTGCCGGGACAGCACCATCATCAACATCGTGACCAGAACCATCCCGCCCGATATCACAAAACGCCGCCTGAAGAAGAAATGCAGCGATGCAAAGGCCAGCACAATTCCTGCTGTCAAAAACCAGATGCCGGCCGAGCGCATGAATGGCCGCAGGATATCGCCCAGCGTGAGCAAGTACGCGATTCCCAGCACCGCGTTCGCGATTGTTCCCCAGAGAAAGAACTGCTTGCCGATCTTGAACGCGGATTCATCATTCCTCCCGAGCAGGCCGACAAAAAAGCCGCCGACCGTGGCTGCTCCAACAATCATGTGCAGCCACCTCAGGCCGTAATCGCCGAGATTCGGGTTGATTATTGTCCCGGATTGCACGCCCGCATACAGGGTCGTATACAAATCCGGTCGCTCCGTCATCGAGAACACGGAACTGTAAACAAACGCGACATACGAAAGACCGACAAGACTCAAAACCAGAAACCAGCGCCTGGTCGATGATGACGCCTTCTGCGAGAAGGACGTCGCGTACAACAAGTAATAGCTCGCAATCACAGCCGCGACAATCATCAGCCAGAACCAACCGCTCACAATCGAGGCGGCGTACACCTGCCGATGGAACACCAGTTGCAGAAACAATAGCGGCGCCACTCCCAGCGTTACTGTCACCGCCATGACGGTGGGGAAGAGGCGAATGAATTTCTTCACTACCGGATTATTCCATCGGTCGCCTATTCTGCCCCAGAGGATGATAATAATCCCGCCCAGTAGAAAGTTCATCGCCAGGAAGTGCAGTGTCAGTGTCAGCACGTGAAGTGCCGTGATAAGCCACACCGGGGCGGGAAGAAAGTTGTAACCCGGCATCACGCACCTCCGTCTTCTGTCTTGAGGCTGAGAAGATACTTGATGAGCGCGGCTCGTTCAGTGTCATCACCGGTAAAGGCCGGCATCTCCGGAGCAAGATCGCCGGCCATATCCAGTACGAGATTGTAGTAGTCTTCGTCCTGACCAACCAGCGTCGCGGACTTGTCTCCATAGCCTCCGATTTCGTGACAGCGGCCACAACGTACCTCGTAGACTTTCTCGCCGAGCGCGACCCCGGTCAAACTGTATATCTCCGAAAGATGCCGATGGTCAACCTGCTCGTAAATGTACTCCGCGAGAAGCTTCATCTCGCGTTCCGTCCCGCAGAACGCCGGCATATTGCCCTTGATGACGTTCGCGCCCCCTAACATGCCGCCGATGAATTCAGGGTCGGTACCGTCGAAAGCCGGCTTCAACGGCTTGTATCCATTGATAGTGTGACAGCTCCGGCAGCCCCTCCGGAACAGGTCCGCGCCGTCGTTGCCCGTTCGATACGGCATATGGGCCAGCAAGCCATCAGTCTTGTATGCCTCGATTTCCGCGAGTTCAACGCCGTTGCCATACATGTAGCCGCTGATCACATACGGTTTCCTGACCGACTCACGAAACCACTCAAACTCCCCGAACCAGACCAGCGCCAGCGCCGTGAGGGCAATGCCGGCCGCGAATGTCATGCGGCGGGGGAGAATCAACCCGAACAGTATCAGCAAGAGTATCAGACCGGCTGCCAGCCAGAAGGCGAGCAGAATCGACGTAATCGGTGTCGGCATCGCCTCCATCGCCCGGGTCGTAATTCCCGAGGGAATGGTCTGCCAGTACCAGTACAGCGAAGGCACCATCAGCGCCAGCCCCGCCAGACCCCACCAGGCGTTGTACCGTACCAGGCTGGCTTTCTCGTTGTCCGGTTTTAGCCGCGAGGCAATCATGGCCGTAAATATCCCGGCCAGCATCACGCACACGCCGGTGCGGAATACGAGCGACGGCCAGAATGTCGGATTGAAAAATCCATCCCAGAAATTCCCGGTGGTGAGCCACTCGCCCGGAGTCAGCATGAATGTGATGATCCCGTTGATGATAAACAGCGACAGCCAGGCCGCGACAAAATAGATCCATCCCAGTATCAGGTGATTGCGCGCTGTCATCGATTTCCAGCCGTAGAGATACAGGATTGCCGCCAGGATTTCCACGACGAAAAACGTCCACTCGGTCGCCCAGCCCCAGACAAAATTATGAATCAGCACTTCCGTAGCCGCCGGGTTGAGCAGGCCGATAATGAACCAGATGCCCACCCCGGTCAGCGCGCCCGCCACCAGCGTGGCGAGCACAAAGAACTTGCTGACCCGTTCGAGGAACTGGAGCCGAAAGAAATCTCCCCGATGTCGGGCGTACTGTTCGGAAACGACCAGATAAAGGCCGCCCCCGATGGCGAAGTGAGAGAGAAAGACGTGGAATACGCTGATGATGGCCATCAGCCACCCGTAACCCATACCCACGTCCCAGAACGGATAATTCATCAGGAAACCTTCCTGTTGAAATAAGATGTGTTCAATGCTCTTTCTTGTGAATGTACGTTACACTCGGTTCTCGGGTCAAGCCGAAGTTGACCGGAATCCTGTCCCCTTCTAGGCCCCGGGAAACGCGTATTTCGAAAAGTACAGTATCTCACGAAGGCATTGGAAGCCTTCCTTCTGGAAAGCCGTGATCGACGGATAATTGATATCTTCAATCAAAGCCGCGATTGCCAGCGCTCCGCAGTCCTTCAGGAATGCTTCGCACTCCCTGATAATTTTACCGGCCAACCCTCTCCCGCGATGGTCGGGGTCGACCGCCACCCGATTGATCCAGCCCCGGCGCCCGTCCCAGTTGGCAATGCCGACCGCCAGCATCCGTCCGTCTTCCAGCAGCCCGAAAACAGCGACCTGTGGGAGGGCTATCTCTTTCGCAAACGTCTCGCGGCGTTCACGGCCGTCCGGCCGTATCGGCAGCCCCGAATCGGACCACACTCGCATTATGTCATCAAAATCGTCAATCGTCAGCCGTCGAATCGTCTCGCTCATCGCTGCCTCACGTGCTCGTATTCTGATCGTTTCACAATCATGCTTCGCTTTGATATATAGCATTCCCGGGCGAAATCGCACAATATCAAAAAACGGTTGAATTTCCGTGGGAAACACGTAGTATTGAATGTAACCGTGCGAAAATGACAAACTGGAGGACACATGCAGGAAAACCCACAGCCTGTCTTCTATAAAAACCCCGGCCTGGCCGCCGTCCTGTCATTCTTCTGGACCGGACTCGGCCAGATTTACAACGGCCAAATCGCCAAGGGCATCTTTTTCATCGTCGCCTACGCTATATCCTGGCTGCTCATGTTCATAGTTATCGGATTTATCACCACGCCGATACTCTGGATCTACGGCATGTACGATGCCTACCATTCGGCCAATAAGATCAATATCGATCTGGCCAACAGGATGGGCCCCGGACAGTCGGGATACTGACAGCTCCCGCTAATCGAAGGCCCGGTAATATCTTCTTTGCACCGAAGCGCCTCGGTGCTATATTCCCGCCATGCTTCTGGCAATTGACATCGGCAACACCAACACCGTAGTGGGCGTGTACGACGGAGAGTCGCTCGTCAACTACTTCCGCGTCGCGTCGGCGCACAATCTCACTTCCGATGAGGCCGGGCTGTTCGTGACCGGGCTGCTCGAGAGAATCAAGGTCGCCGCCGATCAAATCTCGCGGGTCGTCATTGCCTCCGTCGTGCCTCAGCTTACCCCGGTCTACGAGCTGGCCTCGCAACGGTATTTTAATGCCGCCCCGTTGATAGTTTCTTGCCACATCAAGCTGCCTATCACTATTGAGATACACCAGCCGGATCAGGTGGGTGCTGATCGATTGGCCAACGGAGCGGCTGCCTACAAGAAATACGGCGGACCGGTCATCGTCGTGGACTTCGGAACAGCGACCAATTTCGATGTCGTCAACGAGAAGGGCGCCTATATCGGCGGCGTCATAATTCCCGGCCCCCAGACCTCACTGACCGAGCTGGCGCGAAAAGCCGCCCGACTGTTCGAGGTCCGGATTGAGCCGCCCGAGGCAGTCGTGGGTAAGTCAACCGCCGGCGCCCTGAAATCGGGGCTATTCTACGGCACCGTCGGCCAGGTCGACTACATCATCGAGAAAATTGTCGCCGAAACCGGTTTCAAAAATCCAACCGTCGTCGCCACCGGCGGGCTTGCCGAGGGAATCGAAAAACACTCCCGCTACATTTCACGGATTGACCCGACTATTACTCTCGACGGCCTCCGGCTGATTGCCGCGATGAACTGATCATTTTCCAGTGGCCGCCTCATTCATATCCCCGATTGTAGGCCGTTTTCATCTTCTATTAGAAACTGCGGGCCGATTGCGCTCCGCAACTCGCTAAGACCGGTGTTATTTCTCGCCGGCGAAATGACAATTCCGTAACTAACTAAATAACAATCGGTTACAAACTTCAGGGTCATACCCGTGAGTCCCTCAATCGACGGCCCTAAAAAAACTTCTTATCAGTCGTTTCCAACCCGGAAACCTCTTGACAAATTTCGCGTTTAAGTTTATTGTTAGCACTCCCTAAGGGCGAGTGCTAACAAACCGGCCGTGATAAACGCCGGGCACAATACCCCGAGAAGGTTGTTAACGCAAGACTGCGAAGTTAGTAATAAACCGATTTTGAGTCTCAAATAGGAGGTAGAACTGATGCAGATTAAGCCACTCGCAGACCGGGTCGTGGTTCGACCGATGGAAGAGGTCGAAGTCAAGAAGGGTGGAATTATCATCCCGGATACGGCCAAAGAAAAGCCGATGCAGGGCGAAGTCGTCGAGGTCGGCCCCGGCCGCACCAACGATGACGGCAAGAAGATGCCCCTCGAAGTCAAAAAGGGTGACCGGATCCTTTACGGCAAATATTCCGGTACGGAAGTTTCAATCGACGGCGAAGAGTATCTGATCATGCGTGAGTCGGATATTTTCGGCGTCATTCAGAGCAGTTAACCCATTCGAATATTTGCTGGAATCAAGGAGAGTAAACTATGCCAAAGCTGATAGAATTCAACTCGGATGCCCGCTCGATGCTGAAGGCGGGCGTCGACAAGCTGGCCGATGCCGTCAAAGTGACGCTTGGCCCGCGCGGACGCAATGTCGCTATCGACAAAAAATTCGGCTCACCGACCGTCACCAAGGACGGCGTCACGGTGGCCAAGGAGATCGAACTCGAAGATCATTTCGAGAATATTGGCGCCCAGATGGTCAAGGAAGTCGCCTCGAAAACCTCCGATGACGCCGGCGACGGCACCACCACCGCTACCCTGATCGCCCAGGCGATCTATCGCGAAGGTCTCAAGATGGTCACCGCCGGTCACAACCCGATGGCCATCAAGCGCGGTATCGACGCTGCCGTCAAGACCGTTACCGACGAGATCAAGAAAATGTCCAAGCCGGTTTCCGACAAAAGAGAAATCTCGCAGGTCGGCAGCATCTCGGCCAACAGTGACAAGCAGATCGGCGAACTGATCGCCGAGGCGATGGAAAAGGTCGGCAAGGACGGCGTGATCACCGTCGAGGAAGCCAAAACCGCCGACACTACTCTGGACGTGGTCGAGGGTATGCAGTTCGACCGCGGCTATGTCTCGCCGTATTTCGTCACCGACCCCGACAGCATGGAAGCCGTCCTCGAAGACCCCATGATCCTGATCCACGACAAGAAGATCTCGAGCATGAAAGATCTCCTGCCGATTCTGGAGAAAGTCGCCCAGTCCGGACGTCCGCTCCTGATCGTCGCCGAGGATATCGAAGGCGAAGCCCTCGCGACACTGGTAGTCAACAAACTGCGCGGCACGATTAAAGTCGCCGCGGTCAAGGCTCCCGGTTTCGGCGATCGCCGCAAGGCTATGCTCGAGGATATCTCGATCCTTACCGGCGGTAAGGTGATTTCCGAAGAACTCGGTTTCAAACTCGAGAATGCCGTCATGTCCGATCTCGGTACCGCCAAGAAAGTCACTATCGACAAGGACAACACGACCATAGTCGAAGGCGCCGGCCAGACCGAGGATATCAAGGGCCGTATCGGCCAGATCAAGAAGCAGATCGAGGATACCACCTCTGATTACGACCGGGAGAAACTGCAGGAACGCCTGGCCAAGCTCGCCGGTGGTGTCGCCGTCATCAATGTCGGCGCCGCAACCGAGACCGAGATGAAAGAAAAGAAGGCTCGCGTCGAGGACGCCCTCCATGCCACCCGCGCGGCGGTCGAGGAAGGCATCGTGCCCGGCGGCGGCGTGGCCCTGCTGCGTTCGATCAAGTCCCTCGATGCCATCAAGGTCACCGAAGAAGAAATGGTCGGCGTGAAGATCATTCGCAAGGCGCTCGAAGAGCCGATTCGCCAGATTGCCATAAACTCGGGTGTCGAAGGTTCCATCGTTGTCAACAAGGTGATGGAGAAGGACGGCGCTTTCGGGTACAATGCGCAGGATGACAAGTTCGAAGACCTCATCCAGGCCGGCGTTATCGACCCGACCAAGGTCACCCGCACCGCTCTGGAAAACGCGGCTTCGATCGCCGGTCTCTTGCTGACCACCGAAGCGGTCATTTGCGACAAGCCCGAAGACAAGAAGGCTATGCCGGGTGCCGGCGATATGGGCGGCATGGGCGGCATGGGCGGAATGTACTAAAGCCTGCCCGCTTGTAGAATTCTCTGATAAAAGGCCCGGTGAATTGTTCACCGGGCCTTTCCTGTTGAAACCGATCAGATCACGGCGCTTTGAAAATTAAAAAGCCACTCTCACACAAGAGAGCGGCTTTCTGCTGTCCTGAATCTCAAGCGTTTCGCCAAATCATCGCGGGGTCGGAGGTCCCGGCGGCGGCGGCAACTGTTTCGGGTCTTCCGCCAGCTTCTTGCTGACATAGCTGACCGCCTGTACGAGCTGATCATCGATTCCACGAGCCATATCTCCCGGTGGATTGTCAACTTCCATATCCGGGTGCACGCCCTCGTTTTCCATAATCCACTCACCGTCCAGACCGTAAATGCTCCACTCGGGCACCGTGTAATACCCCCCGTCCATGAGCCCGTCCATACCGCGAATGCCGATCACGCCGCCCCATGAGCGCTTGCCCATCAACGGTCCCAGTTTGTACTCACGGAAGAAGTACGGGAAATAGTCGCCGTCGGAACACGAGAACTGGTTCAGCAACGTGATCATGTGGGCATTCAGGCCGTCATCCGGAGCGCGTCCCGGTGCAAAATTCCGCGAAGACCCCATCGCCACCACGGTCCGGCGAAGCCGCTCCAGTATCAAACCGGATACGAACCCGCCTCCGTTGTACCGCACGTCGATGATCAAGCCCGGCTTCTGTAGCTGGTTATAGAATTGTTTCGTGAACTGAACCAGTCCGTAACCGCCCATGTCCGGGATGTGGATGTAGCCGATCTTTCCATTCGATGCCGAGTCGACATATTTCCGGTTGTGCTCGACCCAGTTGAAATACCGCAGCTTCTCCTCGGATGCGATCGGCTTGACCATGACTTCCCGGGCGCCCTTCAGGCTCGGCTCTTCGTTGACCGTCAGCGTGATCAACCTGCCGACCGTATTCTGCGTCAGCGAGTATGGATTGGTCCCGGCTGTTAACTCGACGCCGTTGATCGCCAGCAGATAATCTCCCTCGTGAACATCGACACCGGGTTCTCTCAACGGCGAGCGCAGTTGCTTGTCCCAGTTCTGCCCCTCGAGTATACGGGCGATCTTGATCCGGTTGGCTTCGCGATCAACAGCGAAGTCCACGCCCAGCAGACCTGTGTGACTTGACGGAATCTTCGGCATATCGCCTCCGCCCGTGTACGTGTGAGAACAGCACAATTCGCCGATCATTTCCCCAATCAGATAGGTCAGATCGAACCGATTGGCCACGTACGGGACGAGTACCGAATACCGGTCATGGATCTTCTGCCAGTCGACACCGTGCATATTGGAATCGTAGAAATAGTCCCGCTCCCGCCGCCACACCTGGTCGAACATTTGCGCAAATTCCGCCTTCCGGTCAACGCGCGTCTCCATGTCACCCAATTTCACCTGGGCGTCGCTCAGGTCGGCCTGATTGCCCGCAGTGCTGACGATGTAGTAGTTGTCGCCCTTTGCGATAAGCATCTTCTTGCCGTCAGCCGAAAGGCGATATCCGTTGATACTGGTCAGAAAATCCGAGCTCTTGCGCTTCTCCATGTCGTACTTGTGCAGCACGGTTTCTTCCTGGGAAATCTTCCCCCTCAGGCCGGATAACGGACTCGTGATATAGAAAACAGCGCCGTCGATAGCCGAAAGACCCCGGTAGTTGCCCGCCGGCAGCTCAAAAGCCACCTGGCGTTCATAGATATTATCGAAATCGATAGTGACCGCCGGCGGCGTTTTCTCTTTCTTGTCCTTATCTTCGTCTTTTGTCTTGTCTTTTTCTTCATCTCCGGACTGGATTTCATCGTCACGCGGCGCAAAGGGCGATTCGCCGTCGGCCTTCAGCACGATAAGAAACAGGTCCTCGATCCCGTTATTGGCCATCGAGAATTCATAGGCGCTGAGAATCGGGTTGAAATCCCTCTCGGATGTAAAGTACAGATACTTGCCGTTGGGATCGAACACCGGCGAGTAGTCATTGGTATTGCCCGGGGTTACCTGGTGAATTGAATTGTCCACGAACGAATAGATGAACACCGCCGAGATACCGTTGTCTAACCGCTTGGTGTATGCGACATGCCGGCTGTCCGGCGACCACGAAAAATCACGGATTTCGTTGCGATCCGCCTTGTCAATTTGCGTGACCTGCTTTGTACCCACATCAAGTGAAAACAGCCGCAGCTTGTTGTCGGAAAATACCAGCCGTTTGCTGTCGGGCGACCACTCCGGCGCATATCGATGCACGCTGCCGTCAGTGGTCAACCGGATGGTCTCTTTTCCGTCCGCGGACGCGACATAAAACTCGTCCTCTCCGGTGCCGTCCGACGCATACGCTATCCACTTACCGTCCGGCGACCAGCGCGGATACATGTCGTTGGCGCCCGAACTACTCGTCAGGTTCCGGGTGATACCTTCCTTGGCCGGCACCGAGAAAAGATCGCCCCGCGCCCGAAATACAGCGCGCTTGCCGTCGGGCGAGATATCGTAGTCCCTTACCGCGTCAGAAACATTTACATACTCAGATCGAACCTGGTGTTGATCGGTAGCCAGCTCGACCGGGATCTTGTTCACCGCTTCCGACGGCAGGTCCATCACGTAGACGTACCCCCCGTTCTCGAATGCGATTCCATCCGGACCGAGGCTCGGCCAACGAACATCGTACTCGGAGAAATCAGTTACCTGACGCGTCTCACCCGTACCGACATCGTAGCAATACAGGTTGAGCGTACCGGTTCGGTCCGAATTGAAATAGATCTTGCCCTGGTACCACATCGGCATGTTGTCGGTACCGACCCAGTCGGTGATTTTTGCAGCTTCGAGCGACTCCAGGTCAAATATCCAGACATCCTGGGCCATGCCGCCTTTGTAGCGCTTCCATGTGCGGAAATCCCGGTAAATCGGGCAGTAGGCCACTTTCTTCCCGTCGGGGGAGAAGCTCGTAAACCCCGCCGTCGCCATCGGCAACGCTTCCGGCAAACCTCCCGAAACATCGACAAGGTACGCACGGCCGTCCCAGAGGTCCTGGTTTTCTTTTCTGGAACGGAAAAGCACTTTGTTGCTTCCGGGAAACCAGCCCATCACCACGTTTTCCGGGCCAAACCGCTCGGCGGTGTTCTGAATTCCCGGATGATAGGTCAACCGTTTGGGTTCACCGCCGTTGGCCGGGATCACGTACACCGACATGTCCCCGTCGTACTGACCCGTAAAAGCAATCGACTCACCATCGGGTGAAAACTTCGGAAACAGCTCCAGCCCCTCATGTGCGGTCAATTGGACCGCCTGTCCTCCCGCCCTTGGCGCTGTATAGAGATTACCTGCGTAAACGAAGGCAATTTTGTCACCGTGTACATCGGGGAATCTCAGAAGGCGTGCCTCGTCGGCACTTACCTGTGCGACACAGAAGAGGATTGTCGCTACTGCAAGAAGAATTCGTTTCATACATCCTCCACGCAAACGAAATATGTGGAGATTAAAAAAGCGGATTTCCCCCACTTCGTCAATCGGTTTTGAGGATGATGGAACGGAATGTCGTCAATTTATGGGATTCTTACGGAGAACCACGGTGGTGGCGCCCCGCCGACATGAATTGCCCAATCGTCAGGAATTCGACATCGTTTCCGGAGAGATACCGTATTTTTTCATCCGGTAAATGAGAACATGCCGTGGTATTTTTAGATATTTGGCCGCCTGTGACCGGTTCCAGTCGTGCTTTTCCAGAGCATCGAGAACGAGCTGTTTCTCCGCCTCGTGGAAAGTCAGATTTTCGCGATCCCGCCGGGGCGAACCGACCCGCTCCGCCGTGCCGAAATCATCCGGCAGGTCATCGACTGTCAGCTTGTTGGAACGGCGAAGTATGACCATCCGCTCGATCAGGTTTTCCAATTCCCGGATATTCCCCGGCCACCGATACTGTTCGAGTGTTTCCATCAACTTGGCATCCAGCTTGATCTCCTGGCTCCGGTCGTATTTCCGCAGGAATGCATTTACCAGGATGGGGATATCTTCAACCCGCTCACGCAGACTGGGAATGTGCAGGGGAATCACGTTGAGCCGATAGAACAGGTCCTCCCGAAACTCTCCCTTGCGGACTCGTTCTTTCAAATTAATGTTGGTCGCTGCCAGCAAACGAACATCAACTTCAGCCTTCCGCTCGGCGCCAAGCGGTTCAACGACTTTCTCCTGTATCACCCTGAGCAGCTTCGCCTGTAGGTCGATAGGCAGTTCGGAAATTTCGTCAAGCAAGAGCGTGCCGCCGTCGGCTAACTCGAACTTTCCTTTTTTGTCCCGGACCGCACCCGTAAACGCCCCTTTCCTGTGACCGAACAACTCCGACTCTATCAACTCGCGGGGGATGGCGGCGCAATTGACCGCGACAAAATCCTGCTCGGTTCGAAGGCTCTTGTAATGAATAGCTCGTGCGATGACTTCCTTGCCCGTGCCGGATTCACCGGTCAGAAGAACCGTCGCATCGGTCGGTGCGATTTTGTCGACCATATCCACGAGGCGCTTGAAACTTGGCGAGATCCCCACGATCGTGTCGAGAAAATCCTGTCCCCGCAACCGTCCGCGAAGCGCCCTGTTCTCCTCCTCCAGCCGTTTGAATTTCAGGGCCTTGTCGATAGCGACAAACAGCTCCTCATCCTCGAACGGCTTTGTCAGGTAATCGAATGCACCCAGCTTGACTGCCTCCACCGCCTGCGAGACGGTGGCAAAAGCCGTGATCAGAATTACCTCCAGCTCCGGCTGGACATTCTTGGACTCCTCCAGCAGATCGATTCCTGAAAGCTTCGGCATTCTCATATCGGAAAGCAGGAGGTCATACCGGGTGGTTTTCAGCCGGTCAAGAGCCTGCTGTCCGTCGCCGGCGACATCAACATCGTACCCCTTTTGTTTGAGCTTGAACTGTATCACTCGCCGCAACGCAGGATCATCATCGGCCAGGAGTATCTTTATCGACATGTCGTTATTCCTTTAGCGCCGGCAGCGAGATACGGATAGTCGTACCCGCGCCCGGCTTGCTTTCGATATCTATTGTCCCGTTGTGATGCTCCACAATTGACTTCACCACCGCCAGGCCAAGCCCCGTACCCGATGACTTGGTGGTGTAGAACGGCTCGAAGACGTTCTTCAGTTCGGATGGCGCTATGCCTTCGCCATGATCGCGCACCGCCAGTTCGGCCGTGCGATCCTGCTTGCGCGAAAGTGAAATCTCGATCGATGAATCCGTCTCCGAGGCATCCATCGCGTTTAACACCAGGTTCAGGACCGCCTGGTGGAGTTTCTCTCCGTCCCCGTTGACAAATATGTCAGGTTCCATCTGTTTTTGAATCTTCAGGTTCTTACCGGTCGCGTGAGCCTCCAGCTGCCGAAGCGTGCCGTTGACCGTGTCCGAGAAATTGAGACGCACCAGTTTGGTCTCCGGGGGACGGGCAAAGTCGAGGAATTCCTTTACCGTGCGATCGACCCGCTTGATCTCTTTGCTGATAATTCCCTTGAACTCTTCCTTGTCCTCGGGTGACGCCGAACCGTCGCTGATAATCTCAAACGCCCCCTTGATCGACGCCAGCGGGTTCTTGATCTCATGCGCGACCCCGGCGGCTATCTGTCCGACCAGCGATAACCGCTGCGATCGCTCGAGTTGCATTCGGATAGCCTCGTTTTTCTTCCGCGCGAGTATTTCCCGGTCCACCAACGCGCCGACAAGAATGCCTATGGCGAAATAGAAAAACAGCTCTACCATCTCCTCGGCAAAAGAACTCGCACCGAGATTGTGTCCAAAGATATAGGGGAGAACGAGAATCGAAATACCCGCCGCCGATATGAGCCCGCCGCGCAAACCGAACCAGGTCGCCGCCAGAATTATCGGAACATAACAAAGCCGGCTATGGATCGCATGTATCCACGTCGAATGACCGAAAATCGGCTCCCAGACCCAGCCGTAGTGGATGGCCAGCGTCAGCGAAGCCGTCGCGACGACAATAAGTATCTTATAGGTTCGTGTATCTGCCATGGCGATTTATCTATCTGCCGTTAAATGCATGTAAATCCGGTGCCGAACGTTGACAGCAATCTCTATTCTGCTTGAAATCAACTGAAACGCAATCGGTTAAACGCGTATTTCAGCGTCGTCGACAATCCCCTGAACCATCAAATCCTACCCAATATACACAATCATTGGAGAATATTCTTCATCATTCAACAATATTCTTCAATTATTTTGGACAAAACTGCTCTTGAATTATGCTATCTATTTGTAAACCAGCACCTTAGATAATCCGGCACGCCGGTTGATAGATACTGGGCAACAACTATGAAGAATCTGAAGCTACACCGCAAAGTCGCCCGGGTCCACCTGACCGGAAAAGTCTCACCCAATCGCTTATTTGTATTGCTGTTCTGGGCGGCAATCTTCACGCTGACTACCACGGCGTTCGCACGGGCGGATAACCCCTCCAAACAGACCGCCCGTGACCTCGAATTTTCCTATCGGCAGGCCGAGAGCGACACAGCGACGTTTAACCCAACCGATGGTCTCTCGGCCTATCTAAAATATGCAGCCCTGCACAATCCGGGCCTCCGTGCCTCCTTCTACAGATGGAAGGCAGACATGGAAGCATCCGGTGTGGTGGGCGGATTACCCGATCCGATGTTCACCTACGGCTACTTTATTGAACCGGTCGAAACACGGGTCGGCCCGCAACAGCAGAAGTTCGGCCTCAAGCAGTCCTTCCCCTGGTTCGGGACACTTGGCGCGAAAGCCGATGCTGCCTCGGCGGCGGCCGATGCTTCTTATCAAGAATTTCTGTCCAAAAAGCTCGATCTGTTCTACCGGGTCCGCAGCGCATACTACGATTATTATCTGCTCGGCCGCGAGATCGAACTGACCAAAGAGAACTTCGAACTGCTGAAATTCTGGGAGTCAGTTGTCCGCACCAAGTACAAAGTCGGCCTGAGCCAGCACCCGGACCTCATCAAGGCGCAGGTTGAGCTCGGCAAAATCGAAGACCAGTTGAACACCCTGCAGGAGAAAATCAGGCCGACCGTAGCTCGCCTGCGGGCCGTCGTCAACATCCCCGATACGATCGAACTTCCCATCCCGGAAGATATCCCGACAATCGAAACCGAACTCAACCGTGATTCGGTTCTGACTGACGTTATCTCCCGGAACCCGGACTTGAAAGCGGCCGCGCTGACAATCCAGAAGGAACGCGCATCAGTGTCCGTAGCCAACAAAGCCGCCTATCCCAGCTTCACACTCGGAGTCGATTATATCGAAACCGGCGAAGCGCTCAACCCGTCGATGGCGGAAAGCGGCAAGGACCCGTGGATGGTCAGTGTCGGCATCACCTTGCCCATCTGGTTTGGAAAAAACAACGCTCGCCGCGAACAGGCTAAAGCCCGCCTGAGCATGGCCCGGCAAAGCCTCGAGGAAAAGCAGAACCAACTGCGCGCTTTCACCGAACAGATCCTGTTCCAATATGACGATGCCCGCAGGAAGATCAGGCTCTATCGTGACGGCCTCGTGCCGAAAGCCGAGCAGTCACTCAAAGCATCATTTACCGCTTACCGGGCCGGCGAAATCGATTTTCTGAACCTGCTCGATACCCAGCGGCAACTGCTCGCTTTTCAGTTAACCCTCGATCAGGCGCGCGCCGGCGCTGCCACCCGCAAAGCAGAAATTGAATTACTGACCGGACATGAGATAACTCCATAACCCAGTCTCTCATAACCGAAGGAGAATGAGACAATGAAAAAGCTCACAGTTCTTGCCAGTTCACTGACGATGGTCGCGGCTCTCGCGTTCCCGTCGCTGGCCGCCGATGACGCCAAAGCGCCGGCGACCGAAACTCCGAAGGAACTGCACAACCAGACCAACTGCCCCGTGATGGGCGGAGCTATCGATTCGACCGCCTTCACCGATATCCAGGGACAGCGCGTGTATCACTGCTGCCCGATGTGTTCGGCCAAGCTCAAGGCAGACCCCGACAAGTACTTCCAGAAGGCCGCCGAAGAAGGCGTGCTGTTCGAAAATATCCAGACAACCTGCCCGGTCTCCGGCCATGAGTTGGCGGAAAAGACCATCTACACCGACTACGAGGGGCGTCGCATTTACTTCTGCAGTGAAAACCACAGGGCCGAATTCAGCAAAGACCCGACCATGTATCTCAAGAAAATGGACCAATCGGATGCCCAGTCTTCGGAAAAAACCTCCGATGAGCCGGCTCAGCATGATATGAGCAATATGAGCGGCAACATGGATCACAACCACTAAGCAAGATTTGATTTCGAATAGGACGGAGAATCGCCATGAGCGACGAGAAAAAAACAAAACACGCTTTCAAAGACCTTCTGCCGCGCAGCGCGACCGGGATTGTCGGTCTCGCCGTGGTCGTACTCGTGGCGTTTATCTTTGGACTCATCTTTGCCGGCGGCAATGATACTCCTGCGGTCGAGAGTGACAATACTGACGTTGCTTCGGCGACCGTCACCAGTTCAGAACCTGAACTGTGGACCTGCTCCATGCACCCGCAGATCCAGTTGAAAAAGCCGGGCAAATGCCCGATCTGCTTCATGGACCTGATCCCGGTTGAGTCGGGTACCGGTAGCGATCTCGGTCCCCGCCAGATCCGCATGTCCGAAAGCGCCGCCCAACTGGCACAGATACAAACGACCCCGGTCAGACGAGCCTCAGCCGATGCGGACATCCGGATGGTCGGGAAGATCGCGTATGACGAAACCAAACTCGCCGACATAACCGCGTGGGTGCCGGGACGACTCGACAAACTCTATGCTGACTATACCGGTATCCGGGTGAAAGCGGGCGACCCGCTCGTCTACATGTACTCACCACAGCTGTTGGCGGCCCAGGAAGAGCTTATTCAGGCCAAACAGGCAGCGCAGGCTCTCGGCAAGAGTAGCGGCACCCTCCGTTCAACGGCCGAGGAAACCTACACCGCGGCCAAAGAAAAACTGCGACTGTACGGGCTCACCCCGGAACAGATTGCCGGGATCGAATCAACCGGGCAAACATCCGATCACCTGACCGTCTATGCCCCTGCAGGCGGCGTGGTTGTCCACAAGAACGCCACCGAGGGCATGTATGTCAAAACGGGCACGCAGATCTACTCAATCGCCAACCTGTCGCAGCTTTGGGTTTTGTTCGATGCTTATGAATCGGATCTCCCGTGGCTTGAAGAGGGTCAGAAGGTCGAATTCACCACCCGCGCCCTGCCACAGGAGCAATTCACGGGGCGAATCACATTCATTGATCCGGTCCTCAACGAGGCCACACGTACCGTCCGCGTCCGCGCTGTAGTAAACAACGAGCGCAACCGCCTCAAACCCGATATGTTTGTCAGCGGTGTCGTCAAGTCGCGTCTGAACAATACCGGCACGGTGGTGATGGCGTCGCAGAAAAGCGCTCAGGAGCCTCTGCTGATACCGGCCACGGCAGCGCTTATCACCGGCACGCGCGCCGTCGTCTATGTGGAACTGCCGGGCAGTGATGATCCCGTATTCGAGGGACGCGTTGTTCAGCTCGGGCCGCGGGCCGGCGACTACTATGTCGTGGCGTCCGGCCTCGAAGAAGGAGATATGGTCGTCACGAACGGCGCTTTCAAGATCGATGCTGAACTTCAGATTCAGGCCAAACCGAGCATGATGCTTCCGGATGGCGGCGGCGCTCCGGCCGTTCATGATCACGGACAACCCGCAACTGCCGTGGCATCAACCGACACGGATTCCGGCTCGATGGACATTTCGACCGAGGCCCGTCGGGCTCTCACTCCGCTGTACAGCGACTACTTCGAAGTACAGGTGGCACTGGCCGGCGATGACCTCAAGGCCGCACAAGAAGCATACGCTAAACTAACCGCCACCATTAAGCACGTGGATATGGAACGGTTCACCGGGGCGGCCCATCACACCTGGATGTCGCTGTCGTCGGCGGCGGAGAAAACGGCCGCTGAGGGCGCCTCCGCAAAGACCATTGCTGATGCCCGAGATGTGTTTGGCAAATTGTCGGAAAGCATTATCGATCTGCACTCGACCTTCGGCCACTCCGGCGAGGCCGACTATTACCTGACATTCTGCCCGATGGCGTTCGACAACAAGGGAGCCTATTGGCTTCAGACCGAACCCGTAGTGTCCAACTCCTTCTACGGCGCCGCCATGCTTCGCTGTGGATCGATCAAAGATACTCTCCCACCCGGAACGACAAAGAGGGACTAAGACGTGACATCCTCGTCCAATACACCAGGCAACAAGAAGATGTCCTTGCTTGATCACGTCATCGCGTACTGCCTGGACAACAAGCTCATCGTAACAGTAGTGCTGCTCACTGTCATCGTCTGGGGTGTGATGGTGGCGCCGTTCGACTGGAATAGTAACCTGATTCCCCGGGACCCGGTACCGGTCGATGCTATACCCGACATCGGCGAAAACCAGCAGATTGTCTTCACCGAATGGATGGGCCGCTCGCCGCAGGACATCGAAGACCAAATCACTTACCCGCTTACCGTCTCGCTGCTCGGTATTCCCGGTGTCAAAACGATCCGGAGCTACTCGTATTTCGGCTTCTCGACCGTCTACGTCATCTTCAAGGAGGACGTCGAATTCTACTGGTCGCGATCACGCGTACTCGAAAAATTGAACTCCCTCCCCATGGGCACGTTGCCCCAGGGCGTACAGCCGACACTCGGTCCGGATGCTACCGCCCTCGGACAGGTATTCTGGTACACGCTCGAAGGCCGTGACAAGGACGGCAACCCGACCGGCGGATGGGACCTGAACGAACTGCGAACCGTCCAGGATTTCAACGTGCGCTATGCGCTTCAATCGGCTGACGGCGTCTCCGAAATCGCCTCCGTGGGCGGTTTCGTGCAGGAATACCAGATTGATGTCAACCCCGATGCCCTCCGCTCCTATGGCGTGACCCTCCAGAATGTCTTTTCGTCGGTCAGGATGTCGAACGTCGATGTCGGCGCGCGAACAATCGAAATAAACAAGGTCGAATACGTCGTCCGCGGTATCGGTTTCATTGAGAGTCTTGATGACATCGAAAACACCGTGATCAAAGAACGCGACAACGTCCCGGTGCGAATCAAGGACGTTGCCACCGTAACTCTGGGACCCGCGTTACGACGTGGTGTGCTTGACAAGGGCGGCGCTGAAGCCGTGGGCGGAGTCGTCGTTGTCCGCTACGGGGAAAATCCCCTCGCCGCTATCAAAAACGTAAAGCAGAAAATCGCCGAAATCAGTCCCGGACTGCCGAAGAAGGTCCTTCCCGACGGCCGCGAGTCACAGGTGACCATTGTTCCGTTCTATGATCGTACCGGGCTCATATACGAGACTCTCGGCACGCTTAACACCGCCCTGGTCGATGAAATTCTCGTGACGATCATCGTCGTCATCATCATGGTAATGCACCTGCGCAGCTCCCTGCTGATATCCGGCTTGCTGCCCATAACGGTTCTCATGGCGTTCATCGCCATGAAGATGTTTCATGTCGACGCCAACATCGTCGCCCTGTCCGGCATCGCCATCGCGATTGGTACAATTGTCGACATGGGGATAGTTATATCCGAGAACATCCTTAAACACATGGATAAAGCGCCGCCGGGGGAAAGTCTGCGCAATATTATCTTCAGGGCCACCTCGGAGGTCGGCAGCGCCGTAGTCACCGCCATTGCCACCACGGTTGTATCCTTTCTGCCGGTCTTTACGATGCACGCCGCCGAAGGCAAACTCTTCAAACCGCTGGCTTACACCAAAACATTCGCGCTGATCGCTTCCGTGATCGTTGCCCTGACAATCATCCCGCCGTTCGCACACTTGCTGTTTACGCACGGCAAGAAAGCGGCGCGCTCCGGAAAGCTGTTCCCGTTTGGATTGATACTGGCCGGAATCGCGGTGCTCGTCTTTGGATTGTGGTGGACCGGTCTGGCGCTTATCGTAGTGGCGCTGTTCCTGCTCTTCAAGAACCGCGTTTCCGAGAAGTACCGCCGCTATGTTCCTACCACCGCTAATTACATCATAGTCGGCGTTGTGGGAATTCTACTTGCCGAGCACTGGGAACCGCTCGGCGTCGACGCCGGCTGGTTCCTCAACTACCTCTTCGTGGCCGTGCTACTCGGCGGCATACTGTTCCTGTTCAGGCTGTTTATCAAAGTCTATGAACCGATATTACGCTGGTGCCTCGAGAACAAAATGCTCTTTTTGGCGATACCAACATTTCTGGTACTGCTCGGACTTACCATCTGGCTCGGTTTCGATCACATCTTCGGTTTTGCTCCGAAATTCGTACGCTCCAGCTCGCCTTACCTGGCCGTGAGCAAAACGTTCCCCGGACTTGGCAAGGAATTCATGCCTGATCTCAACGAAGGTTCATTCCTGTATATGCCGACGACCATGCCCCACGCGTCGATCGGCGAATCTCTCGACATTCTCCAGTATCAGGACAAAGCCTTCAGCGGCATCCCGGAGATTGAATCGGTCGTCGGCAAACTTGGCCGCGCCGACTCACCGCTCGACCCGGCGCCGATATCGATGATCGAAACGATTATCAACTACAAGTCGGAGTACATCGTTGATAAAAACGGCCATCGGATGAAATTCAAGTATGACGACGACAAAGACGAATTTGTCAGGGATGAAGATGGCAAACTGATTCCCGACAATGACGGCAAGCCGTTCCGCCAGTGGCGCGACAGGATCAAAACCCCCGATGACATCTGGAAAGAGATCGTAAAAGCCGGGAAACTGACCGGCGTCACCTCGGCTCCAAAACTCCAGCCGATTGCCGCCCGTATCGTGATGCTCCAGTCCGGCATGCGTGCCCCCATGGGCGTCAAGATCAAGGGTCCCGATCTCGAGACAATTGAAAAGGTCGGCCTGCAGTTCGAGCACTATCTCAAACAAGTACCGTCGATCGAACCTTCGGCGGTGGTCGCCGACAGGATCGTCGGCAAACCCTACCTCGAGATCGAAATCGACCGCAAGGCCATCGCCCGGTATGGCATGCATATCCGCGATGTCCAGGATGTCATCGAGGTCGCCATCGGCGGCAAGCCGCTGACAACCACGGTCGAAGGCCGCGAGCGCTACCCCGTGCGAGTCCGTTACCAGCGCGAATTGAGAAACACCCTGGAATCAATCGGCAGTGTGCTGGTATCGGCGGCCGATGGAACTCAGGTGCCGCTCAAAGAGCTCGCCGAAATCAAATTTGTCCGCGGCCCCATGGTTATCAAATCGGAGGACACCTTCCTCGTCGGGTATGTCATATTCGATAAGAAGCCCGGGGAAGTCGAGGTCAACGTGGTTGACGACGCCCAGCGCCTGTTGAAAAGCAAGATAGATTCGGGCGAGCTGCAAATTCCGGCCGGCGTCAGCTACAGCTTCGCCGGCAGCTATCAAAATCAGATCCGCTCGCAGCGCAAACTGGCTGTAGTCCTGCCGTTGTCGCTCGTGATCATCTTCATGATTCTCTACTTTCAGTTTCGCCGAGTGTCGACCACTCTGCTGGTTTTCACCGGCATTTTTGTCGCCTGGTCCGGCGGTTTCCTGATGCTCTGGCTCTATGGCCAGCACTGGTTTCTGAATTTCTCGCTGTTCGGCGTCAACTTGCAGGATCTCTTCCAGATACGTACGTTCAACCTCTCGGTGGCCGTATGGGTGGGCTTCCTCGCCCTTTTCGGCATCGCGACCGACAACGGCGTGATTATCTCCACGTACCTCGATCAGGTCTTCGAACGCGACAAACCGGCGACAATTCAGGCCGTTCGCGAGGCCACAGTCGAGGCGGGCGTGCGACGGATTCGGCCGGCGCTGATGACCGTGGCAACGACAATTCTGGCGCTATTACCCGTGCTGACATCGACCGGCAAAGGCGCGGACATCATGGTCCCAATGGCCATTCCGTCGTTTGGCGGCATGACCGTCGTGCTCATCACCGTATTCAGCGTGCCGGTGCTGTATGCCGCCCTCGCCGAACGGCGAGTCATGAAGGCGCTACGCGAGGCACGCGTAAACCAAAAAGACCATGAAACAGCTACTGTGCACTAACTGGATGGGCGCTGCCTGTCCGCAGAATCGACAAGGAGGTTTTTGAAATGAAACGCCTGACCGTACTACTCGCAACTCTGGCCGCTATCGCGCTCGTCATCTTTCTGGCAGGCTGCTCCGGCGATGATAATGAAAGCACCACGGGTCCGGACAACGGCGCCGCCCCACGGATTGTCGCGACGTACCCGGCCGATGGCGCCACCAACGTTTCCCGCTCCACCGCCGTCAGCCTGACATTCAATACACCGATGGACACGTCATCGGTTCGCGTAGGATTCCACCTGGCCGGCGGATACCGGATGCATCTCTGGATGGATTCCCTCGACCATCATTATGGCATGGGGGGCATGGGCATGATGAATATGGATCATATGATGGATTGGATGGATTCAATCGAGTATGGCGGTCAATTCCATTGGAATGCCGCGTTTGACAGTTGTCAATTTATCCCGGATTCAACCTTCACGCCGGATACCGATTACCTGATGTTCATGTATGGCAACGTGCAGGGAAGAAACGGCATGATGATGGACATGGACGAAGCCTTTGCGGACAGCCTCATGTTCCGGTTCCATACCGGCCCCGACATACCATAACTCCTTGAGCCGCGAGCCGGCCAACTTGAGTGCCTTTACCGCTTCCGTTACCAACCATCCTTTCGGTGTTCCCCGAAAGGGCGGTTTTTCGTATGGTTAATCCAATAGACAACAACAACCTGAGACAATTCCACGGTCAGGAATTCCGTCATTCTGCCGATTAATATTGTCATGGGTCTGTGCTGGTCGATGCCGTGAATTTGCCTGAGGATCACCTCGCCGCCACGCGCAATTTGCCGCAGACCAAAGCGTTACGATCAGGTGCGACGAGGGGGATGGACGGACCGCAGAGCATAACCAGGGACGAACGTGTATCTGAAATTTACTGAGACAGGTTACGGACGAATCCTATTTCCCGCCATCGCCACCTTCGTCCTCTTCATCGTGGCAATCTTCTCTGTTGTCATTCCCTCGGTACAAAGCAGCCTTCGAGACCGCGAGCAGGAAACGATCCGGGAACTCACCCGCTCGGCTTGGACCATTCTCGCCCACTACGAAATGCTCGAACGGAACGGCGTTCTCACCCACCCGCAGGCACAGGCCCGGTCGCTGGACCAGATTGTCAATATCAGGTACGGTCCGGACATGAAAGGCTACTTCTGGATCAACGACACCAACGGCGTTCTCATCTGCCATCCCTACCGCTCCGATCTGGTCGGAACCGACATGTCCAACTATCACGACCCGAACGGTAAGTTCTTGATGAAAGCGTTCCTCGACACAATCCGGGCGCATGGCGAGGGATACGTCGACTATCTGGGGCAGTGGAATCACGGCCCCGATCAAATTGCACCAAAGCTGTCGTTCGTCATGGGCTTCAAGCCGTGGGGATGGGTACTCGGCACCGGAATTTACGTCGATGACCTCACCGAAAATGTCGCCAGTCTCTCTCACCGCCTCACTGTTATTTCGCTGGGGATTCTGCTGCTTCTCTCCGCGATTCTTTTTTACCTCGTTCGCCAGGGAATCAAGCTCGAGCGTCGACGGAAACAGACCGAACAGGCGCTCAAAGAAAGTGAAAATCTCTACCGCAATCTCGTGGACACCATGACCGACGGGCTGGCGGTCGCCGATGTCGACGGCGTTATGACCTATGCCAACGCCAGGTTATGCGGCATGCTCGGCTATTCGGGGGAATCCATTGTCGGCCGTAACCTGGCGGAATTTCTGGACGAGAACAATCAGGCGATACTGGCCGGCCAGATAGAACGGCGAAAAGCCGGCCATGACGATGCATACGAGCTCGAGTGGAAGACGCGCGATGGCGGCGCAATCGCGACGATAGTCTCTCCACGGGCCTTTCACGACTCTCGGGGCAACTACCGCGGTTCTTTCGGTGTCGTCACCGATATCACCGGACGCAAGCGGATGGAACACATGCTTCGGGAAAGCGAGCACCGGCTCAAGGAAAAGCTCGACCTCATTCTTTCGCCCGAGTCGGACTTCCCGGAAATTCACCTGCTGGATATCATCGACGGTGAAGACCTCCAGCGTTTTCAGGATGCCTTTGCCGAAGCCACCGACGTGGCGTCGGTTATTGTCGATCTCGACGGAAATCCGCTCACCCGGCCAAGTAATTTCAACCCGGTCTGCAAGATTGTTCTGGCCACCGATGAAGGCAAACGACGGTGCGACCACTCCGACAATGTCCGTAACGCCAAAGCCCGGGACCTGAGTAAACCGACCTTCCATCAGTGCCTCAGTTGCGGGTTTGTCGACGGCAGCGCCCCCATAGTGGTTGCCGGAAAACACATCGCCAACTGGCTGGCCGGCCAAAGCAACGCCAAAAATATAGACCGTGAGCGCATCACGAATTTTGCCGGGGAACTCGGCGCTGATGTCAATGCCATGCTTGAGGCCTTCGACGCCGTGCCGGATATGCCGCTCAAGAAATTCCACCAGATTCTGGACTTGCTCTGGATCTTCGCCCGCGAAATATCCTCGCTCGGCTACAAGAACCTCCTGCTCGCTCGCGATGTCACCGAACGCACCACAGCGCAGGAAGCCCTCCGCGAGAGTGAAGAACGTTTCCGCACCGCCTTTATGACCAGTCCCGACGCCATCAGCATCAGCCGGCTCGAAGACGGCACATTTGTCGATGTCAATGACGGTTTTGCCTCAATCAGCGGGTTTGCCAAGGAAGACGTTATCGGCAAAACATCGCTGGAACTGGGCATCTGGGGCGACCCGGATGATCGCGACCGACTGGCCGGGGCGCTACTCGAAAACGGTTTTGTCTCCAACTTCGAAGCTAAATTCCGATACAGAGACGGCCGCGTCCGCGCCTGTCTGATGTCGGCCAGAATTATCACGCTGCAGGGTGAGCCGCATATGCTCAGCGTTACCCGGGACGTCGAGGACTGGAAGCAGGCCGAGGAAGCATTACGTCTCGCCGAAGAACGAGTCCGAACGTTCATCGAGAGCGTCGATGATCTCGTGTATTACCAGGGACTCGACGGCGAGACGATCATGCTGAACAACGCCTGCGAGCGGGTCACCGGCTATTCGAAGGAACTGTTTGAGAATGACCCCCGTTTCTGGATCCAGGTGGTTCATCCTGATGACCTCAGAATTGCCCGGCACTTCTGGAAATCGAACCGAAAAGGCCGCCCGTTCTTCGATCTTGAATATCGCATGAAGACCAGAAGCGGGGAATGGAAGTGGTTCTACTCCCGGCTTGTCGGTGTCAAGGATGCCTCCGGCGAATATGTCGGCTATAATTGTATTGACCGGGATATCACCGCCCTGAAAGCCGTCGAGGGGGAACTGCGCGTCAGCC
Organism: uncultured Ignavibacteriales bacterium; assembly: GCA_964396245.1. Lineage (GTDB taxonomy): Bacteria > Zixibacteria > MSB-5A5 > GN15 > FEB-12 > CAYNEO01. The sequence continues at coordinate 68,425 of CAYNEO010000001.1, read as the reverse complement.
GCGAGAAATTCAAAGACCTCGCCGACCTGCTCCCGCAGATGGTTTTCGAAGTAGACTCCGAAGGGCGCTTCACGTATCTCAACCGCCACGGAAGCCAGTTCACCGGTTACTCCCATCATGACTTGAGGGGCGGCATCAGCATTAAGGAAATGATCACGGCCGAACAGTGGGAGGCACTCAATTCCGGCCTGGCCGACGGGCGGACCGGTGAACGTCGAAGCAGGGTGGAGTGTGTGTTGAAGAAAAAGGACGCCTCCGAAGCACCGGTAGTGATTTACTCAAGCCCGATCACGCAGGATAACGGAGTCTCCGGTCTCCGCGGCATCGTCATTGATCTGACCGAGACCAAACGACTCCAGGAATTTGCCGACCGGGCCCAGCGTCTGGAAACCGCCGGGCGAATTGCCGGACAGGTGGCCCATGACTTCAATAATCTGCTGGGGCCGATGGTCGCTTATCCCGACCTTATTGCCGATTCACTTCCCGAGGGAAGCAAGATCAGCAAGTATGTCAAGGACATGCAGAGAGCCGCGATCCAGATGGCCGAGATCAATCAACAACTGCTTACCCTCGGGCGCCGCGGCCACTATGCGCTTGAACCCGTAGTATTGAATGACCTGGTACGCGAGGCGATCGAACAAAATCACCCCAAACCCGAAACCATGAACTTCGCCCTCGATCTGGTCGACGACCTCATGATCATAAACGCCGGCCGGGCCCAGATTCTGAGAGCCGTTACCAACCTGATCATCAACGCCCGCGATGCCATGCAGGATGTCGGCGAAATCTCTGTCCGCACTGAAAACTTCTATGTCGATAAGCCGGCCGGAAGCCTGGGACAGGTTCCGCGCGGCGAATACGTCAAACTGACCGTCTCGGACAGCGGCTGCGGCATCCCGGAGAACATCCTGCCAAAGATTTTTGACCCCTTCTTTACAACCAAGGCCGCCGGCCACAAACATGGATCGGGCCTCGGCCTGAGCATCGTGCACGCCGTCGTCGAGGACCACCACGGCTTCATAGACTGCGAAAGCCGACCGGGCGAGGGTACGACATTCTACCTGTATTTCCCCATTGCCCGCGACACCGCCGAGTCAAGCGACACCACCAGGATCGTCGGAGGCAGTGAGAGCGTGCTGGTTGTCGATGATGATCAGGTGCAGCGCGATGTCACCAGACACCTGCTGGAGAAACTTGGCTATTCCGTGGAGGAAGCCTCGAGTGGAAGCGAGGCGCTCGAGAAACTCGCTGACAAAGAGTACGACCTTCTGGTTCTTGACATGATAATGCCGAACGGAATTGATGGTACCGAGACGTTCCGGAAAGCCCGCGGGCTCCACCCGTCACAAAAAGCCGTTATCGTCTCCGGCTTCGCTGAGTCCGGACGCGTCGAGGCCGCAATCGAACTTGGCGCGGGCGGTTTTGTCCGCAAGCCCCTCACTCTCAAGTCACTGGCGCTGGCCGTACGGCAGGAGCTCGACCGAAGAGCCGCGCCGCCTGTCAAAGCATAGTCTGCCGGGTAGAACTGCCGGGTCCTCGATCATCCCAAACTCTGATTCAATTCACGGAAATCTCTAATGCGGCCTATAATGCCGTCTGCTTGCGTTCCAGCGGCCGACCACAGCAATAAAACGAGCAAGGGTCATTGCTCGGATGACACTGGGCATCCTCGGCGGGTATCTTCACATCGCGGCTGGACTTGATCACTTTCAATTCCATCCCGCACTCACCGCACCGGTAGGTTTCTCCCTCCGTCATGGTATGACACTGCGACATTTCCTTCTCCTTGTTTCATAATCTGCCCCGGGCCGTCCGTCGCCCGGACAACTGCTATAGTTACGATACCTGCCGGCGCGGGCCCGCGCAAGTAAAATTAGACCAAAATAATCCATATTTTTTGGCCCGGACGCGTATTCGCGAACAAAGTGAAAGCAACGGTGTTACCGGTGGTAGCAGGCACCCAACGGCTGACCTGAATCTCGCCGGATGTTGTTGATACACAGCCGGTTCGATGTACATCGGAAATAAGGAAAGGAATGTGTCATGTATGCAATCGTTGGAGCTACCGGACATATCGGAAGCCATATCGCCGACTCGCTACTGGATAATGGGAAAAAAGTCAGGGTCATCGGCCGCTCTGCCGACCGCCTCAACCGCTTCGTCGAAAAAGGCGCCGAGGCTGCCGTGGGAAATGTCGAGGACACCGCCTTCCTGAACAATGCGTTCAAGGACGTCGACGCCGTTTTCTCGATGATCCCGCCAAAATTCGATCCCGAAGACTTTCGTGCCTACCAGAATGAAATAGGCCAGTCTGAGGCCGATGCCATCAAAGATGCCGGCGTCAAATACATCGTCAATCTCAGCAGTATCGGCGGCAATTTCTCCGAAGGTACCGGTGTCGTCCTCGGCCTCCATGACCAGGAAGAACGGTTGAATGCCTTTACTGACGTAAACGTGGTGCACCTCAGGCCGGCCTATTTCATGGAGAACCTGTTCATGTCGATGGACCTGATTCGAAAGATGAATATCGTCGGTACCGCTATCGATGGCGATATCGCGTTCCCGATGGTAGCGACGCCGGACGTTGCTGCCGTCGCCGCCGAGTACTTCCTGAATCTTGATTTCAAGGGACATTCGGTTCGGGATATACTGGGACCCCGCGATGTCTCCTACAACGAGGTCACAAAAGTTCTGGGCGAGGCTCTCGGGAAGCCAGATTTGAAATATGTCCGGATTTCCGACGATGAAATGAAAACGGCGATGATACAGATGGGAGCGTCACCCAGCGCGGCCGAGGGAACAGTCGGCCTGGCTCAGGCCATTAACAACGGTTTGTTGAGGTCCGCAACCCAACGCACCCCTGAGAGCACGACGGCTACCGACATAAAAGACTTTGCAAAGATCTTTGCGGAAATTTACCGCTCCCCGGAAAAAGGGAACGGCTGATAAACAAAAGGCCCGTCCGGCTGCGGGCGGGCCTCGTCATTTTGCCTACAGGTGGCTCTGTACCCGAACCATTCGTTTTATCGGGACCGTGAACCGCGTATGGTTCTCATCATTCACTTCAAACGTAAATGACTTCTCAAACTCCTGGTCCACCGCGTCCGGTTTGACCCGAAGCGTACCCTCGGCCGTCTTTCCCGGTTCAATTACTTTTGGTAAATCGACTTCGACAAGTTTGTCAGGGAACGAGATCAGCGTAAGCTCCACAGGTATGTCGGATACGTTTTCGATCGTGAATGTTACCTCGTTGCGAGGCTTTTCACTAAACTGCGAGATATCGATCTTATACGGCTTGACGACCACGGGATAGCTAGAATCCGGATTAGGTGTTACATCCGCTTCAATAGCCACCCAGGCATTCGATTTCGAACTGATAGTTATCGTAGAATCAATATTCGTGTAGATGCGCGGAGTCTTTTTCACCCGGTGAGCGTAAGATTTCGTTGCGAATATGACTTCGAGCGCCGAGCTGTCGCCGGCAATTATGGTGTCCTTTTCCAAAGGAGCAGTGGTACAGCCTCAGCCGGGCTTCACGCCAACAATCACAAGCGTGTCGTTCCCCCGATTGTGCAGCCAGAATACGTGAGATATCACCGACTGCTGCGGAACGATACCGAAATTAAACGAGGAGTCGGGAATCTCGAGGACGGGTCCCTGAATCGAACTCGTATCAGCCGGCACCGGCGCCGCGCTGTCGGCTGAGGCGAAGCCCGCAAGCCCGAACAGGAACACGGCGGTCAGAAACAATTGTCGTAAACGCATATCTTTTCCAGTATGACAATTAACGTGAAGTTAGTACTGCCCTCAATATATCTAAAGATCGGCTTTTGTCAATCGACGCTACGGTGGCGGCTTCTATACCCGTTCTCGTCGGCTGAGGCAATTGACCGTTATACCGCAAAATGCCGGCCCACGTTCCGGCAAAGGCAGATCATTTTTTCCGGCGAATTCGCTGGAGCCCCCGCCCTTCCACGCGTTCAATCAGGCCCTTTACCTCCATATCCAGCTTGACCGTCACAGTGTACCACGGAATGGAGCCCACATTCTTCTGCAGCCCGGGGCTTAGGCAGTCCTTCACTTTACTTGCCAAATCCTTGAAAGCCAACCCGTATCGATCGGGCGGGACAACCTTGAGAATTGCCTCCTGGATGGCGTCGTATTTCCATCTGGCTATCCGGGTGGGTTGCTTACCGGGGGAGGGTGTCTGACAGATGACCTTTTCATCGGGATTTCCGGAAACCATGATCCGCTCCTTTCGTCCGATATTCGAATTGTGACTGGAAAGAAGATTCGTGGAGCCGAATAATATAGACTAAATATATCTTTGTTTCGGCTTTGACGCAAGCGAATTATCGTGCGGCTTGTAATACATATCAAAAATATAGCCGGAGACGTCAGCCTCCGGCCATTAATCACTTTAATATACTGAATCGCTTACTTGTAGTACGGATTGGTCCCGGCCGAGTGATCCGTGACATCGATCACCTCGGTCACCTCCGGAATGTTGCCGAAAATCACTTCCTCCACGCCCCGCTTGAGCGTGATATTCGCCGAAGCACATCCCTGGCAGCCGCCCTGTAAATGGACGTACACTTTCGACCCCTTGACATCGACGACGTCGATCCGCCCGCCATGTCCGGAGACATACGGGTTGATTTCTTTCGCCAGGAGAGCTTCGACCCTTTCTTTGATCTGCTTCTCCGACGGCAGCCGTTCCTTCTGATCCTCGGCGATCAGCGGTTCGCCGGACTTGATTGTCTCGCGAACAGCCTGGCCGATTTTCTGTCCCAGGTCCTGCCACTTTTCATCGGTCGACTTGGCGATAGTGAGGCTGTCACCGTAGACAAGGACTTCACGAATCCCGTCGATTTTAAACAGCGCCTCCAGTAGCGGGGAACCGGTCGCCATCTCCGCACTGCGGCAGTCCACTGAACCATCAGGATACAGCGGCCGATCAACCGTAAACGTACATACGTTCGGGTCCATCGTCAGCTGCCCGGTGATCCGGACTTCGGACATTGTATTCTTATCCATGAAGAGTCTCCTTATCTACCTACACGTTGAACGACTCGTCAGCTTCGCCGCGCTTCTTCCGGCATTCCGGGCACTCGCAAAGGTCACGAAGGCGCTCGTAAGTGTAGTACCCGGTATCGTGCCTGTCCGAAAAGGCAAACGCCAGAGCGTAGCGTCCCACCGGGCTGAACGAAGTCACCTTGATATCCAGTGGGATCCGCTTTTCGTCCAGCAACTTCTTCCCGGTATTTTCATCCACGCACTGGGCGCAGACACAATTGCGCCTGAGTGTGTACGGGCTGTGCGTGCTCGTGTGCCCGTCGCGCCACTCGATCAGGATATTACCTTCCGGAGACAGGGCGACATTGATCGGTTCACTGTCCGTCGCGCCGGAACGCAAATCCAGCTCTTTCTGCATATTTTCGGCCACCGCAACGAACGACCTGGCCGAGGCCGAGTCAGGGGCCAATTCCACAACCGGGACGCCCTTCTCGCCCGAGGTCACGATTTCCGGGTCAAGCGGAATCGCTCCCAGGTACGGCACTTTGAACTCGGCCGCCATACTCTTGCCGCCGCCTTCCTTGAAAATAGCGGTCGTCTTGCCGCAGTGCGCGCAGGTGAAGCCGCTCATATTCTCGATAACACCGAGAATCGGCACATTCACCCGCTCAAACATCTTGAGGCCCTTACGCGCCACTCCGAGCGCTACTTCCTGCGGTGTGGTTACGATTACCGCCCCGGTGAGCGGCGCCTGCTGCGCCAGCGTAATCTGAACGTCGCCGGTGCCCGGCGGCAGGTCGATAAGCAGGTAGTCGAGTTTGCCCCAGGCGACCGAACCGATAAACTGCTGAATCATCTTCGTCGCTATGGGCGCCCGCCAGATGACCGGGCTGTCGTCTTCCAGCAAGAGACCGACTGAGATGAATTTCACCCCGTGTCTCGTGACCGGTACCAACTGCTGTCCGTCAACATCCGGTTGTTCGCCGCCCGCACCCAGCATTCCCGGCTGACTGGGGCCGTAGATATCCGCATCCATCAGGCCCACGCTCGCTCCTGTTGCCTTCAGCGCGACGGCCAAATTGGATGCCACCGTCGATTTGCCTACCCCGCCCTTACCGCTCGCAATAGCGATGATATACCTTACATCCGATAGCCCCGGATGAATGGACTGAAACGACGGCCGGGTCTTGGCTCCGGTAGTGTTAGTCTGGTTCATATATTCGAAACAATCCTTTCACACTGATACATCAGTAAACCTATGTTCTTGTTATCTAGTCTCTTATACCGCACACAATCTCGATGGTCGCAAACCATTTCCGGCTCGCGTCGGAGAAAGCGGGCGGCGTGTTCCGACACCGAAGTCTTTGCGCAATTTAGTCGATTCATGGTCCGGGTCAACACCTGTTGGAAAAATTCCTCACCGCCAAAGTCAGTGCTTCTCAACCGGAAAACCTCCGTTCCATTACGCCTTTTCTTCAAAATGCAAACACCTTTATCCATAAGATAGAACGAGGGTAAAATAGATAGGTTCCGTCTTGATTTGACAGCCAAAAGCAGCCCGCCATCTCCCCGGTTACGATCGATGCTTTTTGCCGAAACCCGTTGGAACTGATCAGCGTTATAGGGGCAACGCAATCAACTTGGTTGATCATCCTGCGAAACTCTTCTTCGAAATAATCTCCGGTGGAACAGCAAATGTCGCCGTCGTGCTGACTATGACACAAGCACCGCGACAACATACCCGGCAACTGAGTGTGGCCGGCAAACCCGCTGCCTTTGCCGCCCCTCCTGTGAAGTGAAGAGACAGACTATCGAGATTCAAGACTAACCATAAGGAGAATGGCTATGAATGGCAAACTTCAGCACTACGGAATCGTCTTCGTGCTGATCCTGTCAACCCTGGCGCTGCTTGCCTCTCCGGGACCGGCGCGTGCGGCTGACAAACAGAAGACTAACGACGCTATCAAGACCGTTATCGAGGACCGCCTCGAAAAAGACAGTATTACCACCGTGCAGGTGAGTGTTGCCAACGATACCGTGACACTTACTGGCATGGTCAATTCGGTCGCCGATGAGAAAAAAGCGGTCGACGAAGCTCACAGCGTGGCGAATACCTATGACATCCTCGACAAACTGACCGTCAGACCAATGAGCATGTCGGACGTTAACCTCGCCGAAGCAGTCGCGAACAGCATCAAACACAACGTGTACTACAGCGTCTTTGACTGGATTGTGGTAAATGCGGACAGCGGCGTCGTCACGTTATCCGGTTACGCCGCCGAACCCTGGCGCAAAGAAGATTACCTCCACCAGGCCGAGAAGGTCAACGGCGTCAAGGAAGTCGTCGATAATATCAAGTTGTTGCCGACCTCCGTTTTCGACGATCAGATCCGTCGCCAGGCGCGCAACGCCATATACGACAACTCGATGTTCGAGCAGTGGGCAAGCACCCTGAATCCGCCTATCCATATCGTCGTGGACAACGGCAATATCATCCTGTTCGGCTACGTTCGCTCCGAGGTGGAAAAACGGGTTGCCGGCAACCTGGCGGCATTTAATACCAATGCCTTTCATGTCGACAACCGGCTCGTGATCCAGTCGCCGTAAATTTGCACGGACTCAAGCGTGTCGGGCCGGGCGGATGGATGGGTTTATCTCATCCGGCCGACAATGGGATTATCGATATTCAGTATCCCGTAAGGCACAGGGCAAACCTGCCTGGCCCGTCACACTTCAATTCGGGGCCTTCCCGATCATATCGGACCAAACGGATTGCTTTGTTCACCGACAAAAAACCCAAAACCTCGTTCAAGAGGAGTATCGCGCATGAGGCAAATCACCCGGCTTTTCATCCTGCTGCTGGCCGCCATACCCGCAGCCGCATTTTCGGCCCCGCCGGTACCTGACGAAGTCCACTTCGTTGCCGAGAGTGCCGAGGATATCATCGATCTATACAACCGCGGAGAATGGTCACAGGCACAGAACATTGTCGACAGTATCAACAGCGTCAGCCCGCGGGTCGAAGCCGTCATGGATAGTCTCGGTTTTCCCCGATCCTCGGCCGATGTATTCGGCTATCTGCGTTTTCAACTCGACCGCCTGACGCGGTATGCCCGACGTCCTGTCGAAGCTGCCCTGGCCGCAAATCAGCTCACCGCGTTCACGATCGACGTTCAGTCACATTTTGCGCACGTCGCTCCCATGGCCGTATCATGGATGGACTACTACGGCCGTGAGATAGTCCTGCTTGCGCCCATCGACAGCAGCAAGATACTTCTTCCCAAACGCCTCAATGAACTCGAACGGTCGTGGAAGAGCATCGAGGATGACGTCAAACAGCATAACGGTGGTGCAGTCGCCCAGAAAGTCAATGACACCATTACCCGTCTCAACCAGGCTGACTCGATCGAGGAACGGCTCAAAAACGGCAACAAGATCCTCGATCTGGTCGATGAGATCGAGATGGTCTACCGTTAGCATCAGGACGTAAGACGTGGTGACGAGTTCCATGAAAATGGGCACTTCCGCCCTCATTAGGTGTTACATGGGTTGACATAAATTCCCTGATGCAGCTTCAGAGAGGAGCGGATAAGACAATGACTTCAACAGGTTCAGAAAAACCGGCTGCCAACGACAAGATTGAAAAACTGATGGCTGATCTCGAAAGCAAGGAGGGGGTCCGTCGTATGGAGGCCCGCCACCAGCTCGTCGAGACGGGTAAGGCCGCCATTCCGTATCTGATCAAGGCGCTCAACAGCAAAAAACAGCGAGTTCGGTGGGAGGCGACAAAAACGCTCGGTGCCATGCAGGCTCCCGAAGCAGCCACCGCACTGGTGAAAAAGCTGATGGATGACAGCTTCGAAGTTCAGTGGCTGGCAGCCGAGGGTCTGATCGCTCTCAAACGAGCAGCTGTTCATCCGCTGCTCAAAGCCCTCACAACTCATTTCGACAACCTCGATTTGCGGCAGGGAGCCCACCACATCTTGCATGCCCTCGAGAGGGAAAACCTGCTCGACGAAAAAACGCTTGTAGTTCTCGACGAATTACGCAATATCGAACCTCTCGAGCCTTTCCCCGGTGTGGCCGAGGCCGCTTTGAACGCACTGGCTGAAAATAAGCCCGAGTGATGTATATATCCCGGACCGCGGATTACTCGACAGGGTAACCCGCGGTTCGCTTCCGTCTCACGAACTGAAGGAGCTTCAGAATGGAACAATTGCCCGTTCAAATGCTCCCCGCCGTTCAGCACGTCATCTTCGGAATCTTCAACCTTGCCATTCCAAATATCATCGCGTGGGGAATACTGATCATCGCATTTTTACTGGCTGTCTTTAGCCGGGTGCCGCACGTCTTCGAGCCTTCCGACGAGAAGCCGGGGGAGGGGCAACCATGAATCTCACCCGTCGAGCCCAGCAGGTCCTGACGCGCAATATGTCGCTTGAAGATGCGCTGCCGACACGAATGCCCGTTTATGTCAACTCTGTAGCATATTTTTTCGGCGTCTCAGCGCTCTCCGCACTTGTCCTGATCGTCATTTCCGGCCTCATCCTGGCGATATACGGACCGCTGTGGTACCATCGTTCCGGTCTCGGCCACTTTGTGAATTCGGTGCATTTCTGGAGCGTACAGGCGTTCTTCCTGGCCATTCTTGCCCACATGACCACCAAACTGTTCAAGATGGCGTGGCGCGACGGTCGGAAAAAGACGTGGATGGTCGGCGCCGTTATCTTCGGGCTGTCAGTCTTCACCGGCCTCACCGGTTACCTGTCGCAGACAAACTGGGACTCCCAATGGATTGCGGTCCAGTCGAAAGATGCGATGAATGCCATCGGCGTCGGCGCCTTCTTCAATCCCATGAACACCAGCCAGGTGCTTACCCTGCACGTGGCTCTTCTGCCGTGGCTGATCATCGCATTCGTAAGTCTGCACCTCCTGCTCGTTCGCCGCGACGGTCCGGTCAAGCCCGTTCCGCGGCGCCGGCATGAACCGGTCTCGCCTGACACGACCGCCAACGAGACCTCAGGGGAAGGAGGCTCGCAATGAGCGAGCGGACCGACACATATTTCAAGGGTATACCGATGAAGCCTTATGATCTGCTCCGGGAGGGGCTCATCGTGTTTGTTATTATCGCCGTGCTCGTGTTAGTCTTTGCCATTATCTTCAGTTCGCCCGATTACCCGACCGTGAAGGCGGCGGATGTCGCCCGACTACAGCCAATCGCATTTCTGAAAACGGCCGCCGTTACCCTTAGCGGTGACGCCAGCGTTCAGTATTACGGCCCCCCATACACGCCCGATGACTCCATGGCGCAGGATATCATCGGCATCCAGCCCGCGAATCTCTGGGGGGTGACCTATCCGGTCAACGCCAGGCAGGATTTTATTATAGCCACACTCCAGCGAGTTGCGCTCGTTAGCGACACCGTGGCGGCGGCGCTCACGGAATACAACGCGGCGCTTGCCAATGTCAGGAGAACCTGGCTGATCAACTACAGGAGAGCGCTTGATTCGGCCAAAGCCACAGGCGAATCGGTGACTCTGCCGGATGGAGACTATGGTCCCATGCCGGTCCTTATGAATGGCTTGCTCGCGCTGGGCAAAGCCGGCTTGTTCGAGGGAGCGCTCAACGATAACCCCCAGATACCCTTCACGCTGGACTTCACCAAATCGCTTCTGTATTTCCAGGACGATGTCGATCACGATGTGGCGGGTTCTCTCGATATGCTCGGCGAGCAGTGGGGTATCAGCCACGAAACCGGTCCGTATCCCGGCGCGTGGTGGCTGTGGCCGTACACGTTTTTCTACCAGATACCGCCCATGTCGCATTCGGGTAACGGCGATCTGCTTGCGGCCTTAATTATGACGATTGCCTTTCTGGTAATATTCTTCTTGCCGTTCATACCAATTCTCAACCGTGTTCCGGGATGGATCCCGATATACCGGATCATCTGGCGCGACTGGTATGCCGGGGAAGAGAAGCGCCGGGAGTAAATAGCACCGCAACATATTAGTATATGCAATTCAACAAGGGAGAAAAGCAACCACACGAATGGCGCAAGACTCATCAGGTAAACTCGGATACTGGGAAGTAGTGGCCATCGGCGTAGGGGGGATGGTCGGCGGCGGCATTTTCGCCGTACTGGGACTTTCGGTGCAACTGGCGCATGGCGGCGCCCCGATCGCCTTCGCCATCGCCGGCTTTGTAGCCCTCGTTACTTCCTACTCGTACACGAAACTCTCTGTCACCCTTCCCAGCCAGGGCGGTACCGTCTCGTTTCTCGATAGCGCCTTCGGTCCGGGTCTGATGACCGGAAGCGTTAATATCCTGCTGTGGCTCTCTTATGTCGTGATGCTGTCGCTGTATTCGTACGCCTTTGGCAGCTATGGTGCGGCATTCTTCCCGTCGTCGATTGAGCCGCTGATGCGCCATGTCCTGATCAGCTTTGCCATCGTGGCGATTACCGGACTCAACCTGTTAAGCGCCGATATCATCGGGCGGGCCGAAACCTGGATTGTCGCCATCAAAATCGCCATCCTCCTTTTTTTCGTGGTCATTGGTTTTCGAAGTGTCAATTTCGCCGCGGCCTCGCCCCCGGCGTGGGCCCCCTCATTGAACTTGATCGCCGGCGGCATGATCATCTTCCTGGCGTACGAAGGATTTGAGTTGATTGCCAACACCGCCGATGATGTCGGCAATCCCGCTAAAACGCTCCCGCGAGCATTCTATTCCGCCGTGGGCTTTGTTATCGTACTCTATATCCTCGTGGCTCTGGTCACCGTCGGTAACCTCTCGGTCGACAAGATAGTTGCCGCCAAGGATTATGCCCTGGCCGAGGCCGCCAGACCGTTTCTGGGACAGTTCGGCTTTACCCTTATTGCCGCCGCCGCCCTCCTGTCGACCGCTTCGGCGATCAACGCTACACTCTACGGCTCCGGTCGCCTGGCATACACGATAGCCAAAGACGGCGAACTGCCGGCCGCACTGGAGAAAAACGTCTGGAACGAACCGGTGGAAGGATTGCTGATAACCGCTGCCGTTACTCTCGTGATCGGAAACCTCTTTGACCTCTCGAGCATCTCCACCATGGGCAGCGCCGGCTTCCTGTTGATTTTTGCCGCTGTCAACGCCGCCAACGTCGTACTGGCAAAACGCACGAAGAGTCACGCCTGGATATCAGTCGTCGGTGTCATCGCCTGCCTCGCCGCGCTGGGGGCCCTCTTGTGGCAAACGGCTGTGGTATCCCCGACACGCATTCTCGTACTGATTGTCATGGTCGGGCTGGCCTTCGCCATCGAATCTGCCTACCGGGGACTGACCGGCCGCAAGTTGCGGCTCCCGCATCTCCGGAGACGAAAACACAAAGAGCCCGCGCCTGAGTGATCCGCTCCGAGTTACTTAAATATCTCGTCGAAAAACGTCTGCATCGCCTGCCACGATCGCCTGTCTGCCGTGGCATTATATGCTGCTCCTCTCGACGGATCATCACCTGAATTAGGATTGGTGAAACTGTGCACGGCATGACCGTACCAGACCATGTACCAGTCGACTCCCGCCTTGTCCATTTCATCCCGGAACGCCGTTACCTGCTCCATTGGCACGTGAGGGTCCTCGGCCCCGTGAAGAGCCAGCACTTTGCATTTGATATTTTCGGCGTCTTTCGGATTCGGCGTGTCCAGATTTCCGTGGAAGCTGACCACGCCGGCAATATCCGCGCCGCTTCTGGCCAGTTCCAGAACGGTCCCGCCGCCGAAGCAGTAGCCGATTGCGGCAATGCGTGAATCGTCGGTGCGCTCATTGTCGCGAAGAACATTGAGCCCCGCCGTCACACGGTCCCGCATCAGCTTTCTGTCGCTCCTGTAGATCGTCGCCTGCTGGCCGGCTTCCTGTGCGTTCTGCGGGCGTATCCCCTTGCCGTACATGTCAACTGCAAACGCGATATATCCCAGTTTGGCCAGTTCCTCCGTCCGCATTCGCGTGTAATCGTTCAGGCCGGTCCATTCGTGAACCACCAGTACACCCGGACGGGGGCCTTTCAGCGTCGAGTCATACGCCAGGTAGCCTTCAAGTACGACATCACCGTGTTTGTAGGTAACGGTCTCCGTCTTGATCTGAGAAGACACAGCCGGCGCCATCATGAGTAACGGAAGCATGGCAATAAGAGAATTCATAGATATATCCTTCCTTGTGGGGAGAAATTCCGGGCCCCATCTTCATATATTCCGACAGGCCCCCTTTCTCAGGATAAAACGCCCGTCGACAGCAGTTCGGTTCCCGCCGGCAATCATGATTTCCAAAATCACCGGCAACCTCAAAGAGTGAAGAATAATCACTTCGGCAAGAACTTTGGATGCAACACCGCCATTAATGTATTGAAGAACGAATGACCCGATGAATATGGAATAATGATACTATGCCTGTCAATGAAAGCGCGACATTCGACAAGTTTTACGATCGCGAGGAGCTGTCGTTTGGACAACTCCCCTCGATAGAACTTCGTGATTACCTCTTGCAGGCCGGTTTGGGCGGCAAAGCGCTCGATCTCGGTTGCGGCGACGGCCGCAACAGCCTGTTTCTGGCCGATGCCGGCCTCGATGTAACCGGTGTTGATATATCCGGCGTTGGTCTCGAAAAGCTGACTCGCATCGCCGGCGAGAAAGGACTCTCCGAACATATCGAGGTTGTCAAGCAGGATGTGAGGGAATTCGCTTACTTGCCGGAAGAATACAATCTGGTGGCTGCTGTCACTGTTTTCGATCACCTGCCGGGATACGATGTCCCCGGGCTGTTCAAGAAGGTGACTTCAAGCCTCAAATATGGCGGCCTGCTCTATGCCAAAGTGCACACGGTCGAGGATCCCGGACATACCGGAGATATCGCCCATGCCAGCGAGCTCCATGAAATGATCCAGCACTACTTCGAGCCGAATGAATTACTCCGGCTGGCAATCCAGGACTACCACATCATCTGGTACCGCGAAATGCCGGAGATAGACCGGTCCCATGGACAGCCCCACAATCACGCTTTTGCGAAAATGCTGGCGAGGCGGACATAAGTGCAAAGGGATAACATAACTACCAGTGTAACAACGCGTTCCGTCTGCAGGAGCGGAACAATTCGTTCCTGTGTCTGTTCTATATAACAAAAGCGGTAACACGAAAGGAGTACTGGTAAACACCGTTTCTCATCTCTGACGTTTTTTGGAAAAATCACGGATATTCTCGCAAGAAACATATTTCTCAATGGCCCCGGAGTCCGTTCTCCCTGGAACTGTTTCATCACCCGATCTCCATTTACCGAGCGTGCCACGGCATTCTGAGACCGCCTGCGAGAACTGAACAACCAATGTCTGTATCAGCGAGCGCAGGATCGGCAACAGCTATTTCCTAAGGAGGAGTGAACAATGTTCCTCGATGTGAAAAGAATGATCGGCTTCAATGTCGTCGCCGAAGACGGCGAGTTCGGCAAGGTCGAAGATATACTCATAGACGACCAGACCTGGGAAATGCGCTATCTGGTCGTCGACACCGGCAGCTGGCTGTCGGGCCGCTCCGTCCTGGTGTCATCAACTGCTGTCCGTCGTCCTGATTGGTCCGGGCAGTTTATCCCGGTCAGTCTCACGAAGCAGCAGATTGAAGCCAGCCCGCCGCTGGAAAAAGACAAACCGGTCACCCGCGACTTCGAAGAAGTAATCCACATGCATTTTGACTGGGAACCGTACTGGGTCCGCGGTCCGCTCGAAGGTACTCGGAAAGTGGAACAGGAAGAGGCGGAAGAAGAGGAAGAGCGCGAGGAAGAGGAAGCCAGGAGGGCTGAATCGGCGACCGATGAGCCCAACCGCCACCTGCGCCGAGTCAATGAAATCCTCGGCTATCACATCCACGCAAGCGACGGCGACATCGGGCATATCGATGATTTTATCGTCGATGACGAGGGATGGATTCTGCGATACGCCATTGTCGACACCCACAACTGGCTGCCGGACAGAAAAGTGCTTATCGCCATGTCGTGGCTCGAGGATATTCACGAGGATACATCAAAAATCGATGTTGACCTCACCAGGGAACAGGTCAAAAACAGTCCCGAGTGGGATACCAAAACGACGCTCCGTCGTCCGTACGAAGAATTGCTCTTCGATCACTATAAACGCGAAAAATACTGGCTGTAAGGAGGTAGACGCATGGATGAAAGACAGGCCTATATAGACAAAATGCAGGCTCAAATGAGAGAATGGCAGGCTAAAGTCGATGAATATCAGGCGAAAGCTGACAAGGCTCAGGCTGACGCCAAAATCGACTATAGTCAGAAGGTTGATGATCTGAAGACCAGGATGGACAATGTCCAGTTAAAGATGAATGAATTGAGAGATGCTCAGGATGACGCCTGGAAGTCAATCAAGGAAGGCATGGATAACGCCGTGTCTGATCTCAAGGGCGCCTTTTCCGAAGCCGCCTCAAAATTCAAGTAAAAGAGCTCGCTAAACGGTACGGCGCCGTCAAAAGATCGAAAGCCCGTTCGATTTCGAACGGGCTTTTTCACATGTCTGAGGGGATGCGCCGCCAAGGCGGACGGTTGCGCTCTCCGGGGCCAAAATGTGGGACCGATAAAAATCCGGCCATTGCGAAAAAAATATTTTACACTTAGATTTGAACAACCGGCCGCAGCTTTCTGTTGGAGAAAAAAGGCCGGAAATCAGCCATAATTGTCCATTTAGCGCCGGTAGCGGAGGCAAGTCTTGCATATTCATAAGCGCGTCAGTTTGAATCTCGATGTTCGCGGGCTCGGCCAGTCAGCCACCCTTGCTATCAACGACAAGAGCAAGAAGCTGCAACAAGAGGGACGCACGGTCTACAGGCTCGGATTGGGCCAGTCCCCGTTCCCGGTGCCGACGCCGGTTGTCGACGCCCTCAAACACCACGCCCACGAAAAAGACTACCTGCCCGCCCAGGGACACCCGCAACTCTGCGATGCCGTCGCCGAATTCCACCGGCGCAAGGACGGGGTCGACGCCCGCGGCGAGAACGTCCTGATCGGCCCCGGCTCGAAAGAACTGATGTTCCTCCTGCAACTGGTATACTACGGCGAACTCATTGTCCCCACGCCCTGCTGGGTGTCCTACGTGCCCCAGGCTACCATTCTCGGCCGGAAAGTAAAACTCATTCACACCCGGTGGGAAGACAAATGGCACATGACCGCTGATCTGTTGGAGAGGCACTGCTATAGCGAGGAAGACGATTACCGACCCCGGATTCTCGTGCTCAACTATCCCGGCAATCCCGACGGATGCACCTACACTTCCGATGAACTCAAATCGATTGCCGAGGTTGCCCGCAAGTACGAAGTGGTGTTACTCTCGGATGAAATCTACGGTCAGCTGCATCACCAGGGAGCGCATATCTCGGTGGCCCGATACTATCCTGAGGGCACCATCATCAGCTCCGGCCTGTCCAAATGGTGCGGCGCGGGCGGATGGCGGCTCGGCACCTTTACGTTTCCCAAGGATTTCGACTGGCTGCTGGGCAAAATGTCCGCTGTCGCCAGTGAGACCTATACCTCCGTGAGCGCACCAATCCAGTTGGCCGCAATCCGCGCCTTCCAGGGCGGCGTCAAGATTGAACGATACCTGTGGCACGCGCGGCGGATTCTCGCAGCACTCGGCGGGCAGTGCGCGCAGATGCTCAACGATGTCGGTATCAGGGTGCACATGCCCGAAGGCGCATTCTATCTCTTCCTCGATTTCTCGCCCTTGTCCGAAAAACTCGCCAAACGCGGAATTACCGACAGCTCGTCTTTGTGTTCTCGCCTCCTCGATGATACCGGCGTCGCAATCCTGCCCGGCCAGGATTTCGGTCGGCCCGCCAGCGAATTGACTGCCCGCCTCGCCTATGTGGATTTCGACGGCTCCAAGGCGCTTACTGCCAGCGAGATTGTCCCGTGGGAGGAAACCCTGCCGGTCAACTTCACCAAACTCTGGTGCTACAACGTCATCAAGGCCACTGAACTGCTCATCGAATGGGCCACGCGCGATTCAGATCAATGATTTCGTTTTTCACCGGCCTTATGATGGTGATGAATCGGTTTTCAAAAGCGTCTGGCAAATTTAAGCGACCCTGCGTATATTCTGAAAACTGCGGCATGCAGATCGCCCTGTCAGAGTCATTGAAAAACGCCTGAGGTACATATGATCGGTTTATTCCTCTTTGAGCCCAAGTCGTTGTCCGATGTAGCGAGCTTTCTGGATAAAGTTCTGCATTACCAGCTCTTCGAGTTGAACAAAACCCCCGTGACGTTTTCATCAATTCTCATGTTTCTTCTCGTCTTGCTGATCTTCTTTATCTTGTCGAGAATACTCAACCGGGGCGTCTTGAAACGTGTACTCGGGCGATTTCACGTCGAGGAAGGCACCAGGTATACACTGATTCGAATCAGTCACTACCTCGTGATGATCGTCGGTACTGTCGTAGCGTTTCAATTTGTCGGCATAAACCTTGGCGGTCTCGCAGTGATTTTTGGTCTGCTGTCGGTCGGTATCGGTTTTGGCCTTCAGAATGTCACGTCCAATTTCATTTCGGGCTTGATACTTCTGCTGGAACGGCCTATCAAAGTGGGCGACAGAATAACGGTGGGAGGCACCGAGGGCGATGTCACCGCGATTAACATGAGAGCCACAACCATCCAATCGCTTGAAAATATCTCCATTATTGTCCCCAACTCCGAGTTCGTCTCCTCGAAAGTGACCAACTGGTCCTACGGTGAATCACGGGTAAGGCTGTCGATAGATGTTGGGGTTTCGTACAACTCCGATCTTGACACCGTGCTCAAAGCGCTGACCGAGGTCGCCGATGATCACCCGAAGGTTCTCAGGTATCCGGCGCCCGATGTCCTGTTCGTGAGTTTTGGTGATTCTTCCTGGAACATGCGCCTGCGGGCATGGATAGAGGATCCGAAAGAGCACCCGATTATTCAGTCGGAGCTGAACAAAGACATCGTGCGCAAGTTCAGGAAATACAACGTGGAAATCCCCTTCCCGCAAAGGGATCTCCATGTCCGCAGCCCGTTACCCGTACCTCTCTCGACCGACGCTCGGGAACAGGCCTGAATTCCAAAGAGCATTATACGCCGTCGGTGCTGCCTGCACCGGCCGCAACACTATTCTACGCGTTGGGCATGCACCTCACGATCGCCGAACGTCAGCCGTAGCGCATCCGGCGACTCAAACGATGCCTTGATCAGTTCGCCGCGGTACAAGGAATACCCTGCCAACTCAGATTCACCCTGTGGCAATAGCACTCTCGATGGCAACGGCGCTTCCGATTGCATCCCGCCGCACTTGCCTCCCATCCAGAAGAAGACGCAGTCAACGGTCCCGTTCTCGAATTTCGCCCGGCCATAACTACGGACTCCGCCACCAAGCATACTCCCGAGTGGCTCCACACTCACAAACGTGCCGAGACTGTCGAACGACTGCCACCACTCTCGGCACATGCCCGCCAGATCATCGCCGGGGGATCTGGCCTCGAAATAACCCGCCGCTTTCTCAAAGTCACCGGTGGCCATTGCTTCAATAAGTTCGGTGGTCCACTGGTTGTATTTTGGCAGGCGTTCGGGGAAAGGCGACGGAAACATGACATCCAACGCTTCCTGGCCCTCTGCCGACAGCCGAAAATATCTGGAATCGAAACCGATCGCGACACGACCCCCCTCCGGCAGCGCAAACATGCCCATATAAGCATCGAAAACGGACTTGCGTATCGGCTTCTGCGGTGGCGGCATCGCGACCGGGCTGCCCAACAGAATCGCCGAGAGATTGTCGACAATCGCATCGGACGGCAATTCTCCGTCTATCGGTTTGTTGGTAAACACGATGAAATCGGCGCTATCGTCCACGAACTGATATACCGCACATCCCCAGCCCTGAGGCATGGCGCCGCCGTTATGCCAGATCAGCGTCTTGTGACCGCCATACGGCTGAATAGCCCATCCGTAGCCATAGTAGCTTGGCGGACCGTCCGGATACTCCCGCACATACCTCGTAAACATCTTTTCGCGCGCCTCCGGCGACAGCACCTTGTCCGTCCGAAGAGCGACCAGCCATCGGTACATGTCAGCCGGCGTCGAGAGAATACCGCCGCTTCCCTTCAGATTCCAATACTCTTCCGGTCGATCGAACGGCGTCATGTAACCAAGTTGCGGGTTGTGCGAACGAGCTATCAGCAGACCACTGACCTGCAACAGCTTCAATCCGGTGTGTTCCATGCCGCTCGGCAGGAAAAGTGAATCCCGAAGATACGCCTCATACTCCTGTCCCGAGGCAATCTCGATAATCGCCGCGAGCAGGGAATAGCCGGCATTGGAATACTGATAATGCTCTCCCGGCGCCGACTCCAGCGGCATAGCCATTGTGCGGCGTACGAACGATTCCCGGTCAATCGACTCCCGGTCGGGACCGAACTCCATCCGAAGCCCGGAGGTATGCGTGAGCAACTGATGAACCGTGATCCCGGCCTTATCCGGCGGCACGCTGTCGAAAAACTTCCCGATCGAATCGGTTGTAGCGAGTTTGCCTGCCATCTCGAGTTTCAGTATACCGGCGGCCGTAAACTGCTTGCTGACCGAGGCGGTGCTGAAAACAGTCCTGGTGCTGTTCGGAATCCCCCGCGCAATAGCCGCCGAACCATAGGCACTATGCAGGAGAACCTTATTACCCTGTGCCACCAGCACCGAGCCGTTGAATCCGAACAATTCCAATCTCGTGAGAAACGTGTCCATCGAGGCGCCGGCGCCGTCGGTGGCCACCCGGTCAGGAATCTCCAATCCCTGCGCGGTCATACCGAGAATTGCCACAAGAATTGTCGCCGTGAAGATTGAGGCGATACGCTTTTTCATTGCATGTTTCTCCTTGGAACGCTACTTAAGTCACATGGATACGACAAATTCGACACGCCGTCAATCACAGTCTACGTATCCGGGCCGTCTGAGTTTTCAGAATAATCTGAACTGACCATCGTACGCGTTACTGATAAGGGAAAATACCACCCATGCCTCTGGGTCAAATAATATCCGAGCATGGCCGCAGGATCGTTGCGGTCGGCCTCACGATCACAATCACCGCCGGTATCTTTGCGCTCGCGACCACGACCGGTGTGACGGGATTTCTTCTCTGGGTCCTTCAGATCCTTCTTCTTGCGGGTGTCATTGCCCTGATCGCCGCCGGGGCCGATTCTCTGGTGAATTCCGCTACCCGACTCGCTCGACGGCTCGGCATTTCCTATCTCGTCATTGGCCTGACAGTGGTCGCTTTCGGCACCAGCGCTCCCGAAATGGCCGCCAGCCTCGTCGCGGGGTTTCAGGGCAACGGCGACATTTCCATCGCCAATGTAATCGGCTCCAACATATTCAATATCTGCATAATCCTCGGCGGCGTCGCGCTATTGATGAGACGTGGCATCACTATCAATCATCAATTGATCAAGCGCGACGGTCCGCTCATGCTGTTTGCGACAGCTCTTGTTTTTGTCTTTGTCGGCTCCCCGCCTGTATTTGGCGAATCCTCGCCCGCCGCGCCGCAGACCGGCCCGCTCGGATTGCTGGACCGCCGGCTTGAGTTCCATGAAGGCATCATCCTGTTCGTCATCCTCATCATCTACCTTTTCATTCTCTACCGAGTCGGGAAACACCAACCACCAAAGCCGGTTTCGGAAGTCACACCATCCGGAGCTGAATCTTCAGACAATCAACCACTTATCGAAAAGATGCCGGCATGGCTCGATAGCCTGCTTTTTGTAGTCAGTCTCGGACTGATCGTCGGAGGCAGCCGTGTGCTCGTCGGGATTCCGGGCGGGGGAGAGGGAGGCGCTGAAGGTTACGGGGCTCTGTGGCTTGCACATGAACTCGGCATGCCGGACTATATCGCCGGACTGACAGTTGTGGCCATCGGCACGTCGGCGCCCGAATTTGTGGTCTCGCTCGTTGCCGCCGTCAAGGGCCGTTTCGACATATCCGCCGGAAATCTGCTCGGAAGCGTGATTTTCAACATGCTCGGCGTGATCGGTCTCGTCGGGATTATCGTCCAGCCACCGTTGGCCCACACAGTCACTGTTTCACCCGAGATGAGCACCAGTCTCGCCGTCCTTTCGGTCGTGCTTATCATCGCGGTGCTGTTCATGTGGAGCAAGCGCCGACTGTCCCGCTTCGAAGGCCTGCTTCTCGTCCTTCTCGGCCTCGTCTACTGGCTCTTTGATATCCTCACATCCTGAGGAATCGTTCATTCCGAACATAAGCAGGGCGGTCGTCTCCGGAGAGTCCGACCGCCCGTGTGCTCACACTTCTCTTCTGGATGAATTGTTCAGGTGGGTGGGTTATTTGAAATAGAAGTGAAAGCCCAGGTATGTGACCGAAGCATCAAAGCTCCGGACAGTTGTTTCCGTTTCACCGCGACGATACGTCGGGATACCGTCCTCGTCCGGCACCATCAACATGTCGAGCGCGATACCATGTCCCGCCTCGAGCGAGAAATGATCGCCGAAAAATATCTCGGCGCCCGGAGTCAGTGAGAATGAGAGCAGGGTCCATTTCGAGTCAAGATTACCGGTTCCGTATGAGCGGTCGTCAAGCAGTCCGAGAACGACCCCGGGGCGCACGAAAAAGTTGGCTCGCTCGGACGGAAAAATCACGAACGGCACACCCGCTTCAATCCAGAAACTGCTGGCCGTCTGCTTCTCCGGCTGAGCTCCCACGTAAACATCTTCCATCTTGAAACCAACACCCACATCAATACCCACCTTCGGGGCCACCCAGAATCGGGCACCCACCGGGGCATCGGTATTGAAATATCCAAGTCCGTATTTACCCGTCATATCCTTCGCGCTGCCCATTACGGGCAGGGCAAGTAAGACCATTAAGCCGAGCATTATCACACGTTTCATCGCCATTACTCCTTCTGTGAAGCGTTCCTGGTTGTCTTCTCTCAACCGGGCGCTGAGATCAGCACCGGCAGTTACCCGACTAGAACCAAAAATGATAGACAAATGTTCCACAATTTGGAAGTACTTTCGTCAAAGTATAGACAAATCGGCACTTGCGTCGCTTCCCTTCAAGCCGGGTCTTGCCGGAGAATATCCTGTTCTAAGGACATTTTTCCGCAGCCGGCACGCGGTCTCCCGGCGAAAAATCAATCGTGCCGCAAACT
>CAYNEO010000001.1:0-46214 GCA_964396245.1 uncultured Ignavibacteriales bacterium | reverse complement strand
CGCAAACTGTTATGGATTATTGTTGTTACTCTTTGGCAAATAGCCGTTTATTCGGAAAACGATTGATCCGCGAGCAGCACCAGCCTCCATGTGGGAATTGACCGTACCAGTACTATCCGGCTTTGTTCTGGCCTTCTTTGCGCCGCTGATCCATCGTGTCGTCGGTCGGCGGACAGGGTGGGTTCTCGCCGCATTACCGTTTATCCTCGCCGTCCATTTCTTTCGATTTATTCCTCGAATCAGTCAGGGCGAGACAATCAGAACGTCCCTGAACTGGGCCTCTGATCTCGGCATCACGCTGTCGTTTTATCTCGACGGCCTCAGCCTGCTGTTTGCCCTCCTGGTGTGCGTCGCCGGTACGCTCGTATTCATCTACGCCGGTCGTTACCTGTACGGCCATCCCCTGTTGGGGAGATACTTTGCCTACAAGCTTGTCTTCATGGCGTCGATGATCGGTCTCGTGCTCGCCGACAACCTGATCCTGCTGTTCATCTTCTGGGAGCTAACGAGCGTCAGCTCTTACTTGCTCATCGGCTTCAGTCACGAACTCGAGGGCACCCGTCAGGCTGCCCGCCAGGCGCTGCTGGTAACCGCCCTCGGCGGCGTGGCTCTGCTCGCGGGATTTATTCTGCTGAACGTGGCCGGCGGAAGCTTCGAGCTCACCACCCTGTTCCACCAGGGGCACGTTATCAAGTCGCACAGCCTCGCAACGGCCATACTTGTTCTTATCGTAGTCGGGGCTTTCACCAAGTCGGCGCAATTCCCATTTCATTTCTGGTTGCCGTCCGCCATGGTTGCCCCCGCCCCCGTGAGCGCATTTCTTCACTCCGCCACCATGGTCAAGGCCGGGATATATCTTCTCGCGCGGTTTAACCCGTTTCTCGGCGGAACGGATGCCTGGCACTACCTGCTGACAATAGCCGGAGCCGCCACCGGAGTGGTTGGAGTCTTCCTCGCGCTCGCCGACCGCGACGCCAAAAAACTGCTCGCGTACACCACCGTGAGCGCGCTGGGAATCATGGTATTTATGCTGGGTTTGAGCACCACCCTTGCCGCCAACGCCGCCATCGTGTTCCTGCTGGTTCACGCCCTTTATAAAGGCGCGCTTTTCCTCGGCTTTGGCGCTGTCGATCATGCTACCGGCACGCGCGACGTCACTGTCCTCGGCGGCCTGTACCGCTATATGCCGGTGATGACCGTCGTAGCTGTTATCGCCTGTCTGTCAATGGCAGGCATGCCGCCGCTCATCGGATTCATCGGCAAGGAGCTCGTCTACGAGGCCAAAATGCAGGCCCCGCAGGTTGGTTTACTCCTCTCCATTTCAGGTATGCTGACCGCCGTCCTCATCGTGACGGTGGCTGCGATACTCGGCCTGAAAGTGTTCTTCGGAAAATCCCGCCCGCTGCCCCACGAACCGATGGAGCCGCCGTTCGAGATGCTCCTCGGGCCGGCCGTGTTCTCAATTCTGGGGCTGTTGTTTGGCATTTTCCCCAACATCATCGCCGATTCACTCGTCGGGCCGGCTGTCGATGCTATCCGTGCGGAAGAAACCACTGTCAAACTCGCCCTCTGGCACGGCCTCAATCCGGTTTTTATGCTCAGCATCGGAACTATCGCCGCCGGTCTGCTGATTTATTTTCTGCGGCGATGGACCGTCCCCGCCGTCCGGTGGGTCTGTGATACCTTGCGGTTCGGCCCCGAATTTCTCTACTACCGGAGCATGGATTCCCTCACATGGATCTCGAACATCCAGACCCGCATCCTCCAGAACGGCCGCCTCCGGTATTATGCTCTGATCATCTTTGTCAGCGCGTTTGGACTGATCGGCTTCACGCTGTTCCGCAACACGACTTCGTTCACACCGCTGCCGGTAGAAAACATTCCATTTTATGCCGCTGCCGTCGCCTTTCTGATTCTTGGCGCCGGCCTTTTTGCGATCATCACTTCGTCTCGGCTGGCGGCTGCGATGGCGCTGGGGGTCGTCGGATACGGCATAGCCATGATCTACGTCATTTACAGCGCTCCCGATCTCGCAATCACGCAGATTCTTGTCGAGACCCTCACCGTAATCATCTTTGTGCTGGTCGTCTACCGTCTGCCGCGTTTTCTGAAAATGTCATCAACGCCGGCGCGAATCCGCGATGCCGTCATTTCTCTCGGCGCCGGCGCCGTCGTGACCGCCCTTGTCTGGAAAACCGGTCTGGTGCAGATCCATACACCGATTTCGTCCTACTTCCTCGACAATAGCCTGTTGAAAGCCTATGGACAGAATGTGGTCAACACCATCCTCGTGGATTTCCGCGCTTTGGACACGTTAGGTGAAATAACGGTATTGGCTGTCGCGGCATTTGGCGTCTATGCGCTGCTGAAACTCAAACTGAAAGCAGGGGAGGAGCACCGATGATCTCTTCGGTCATTCTCAAAGTGGCCGCTCGTTTCCTGGCGCCCCTGCTGGTACTGTTTTCGATCGTGATGCTTCTGCGCGGCCACAACAACCCGGGGGGTGGTTTTATCGGCGCCCTGATGGCGGTCATCGCCATCGCCCTGTATTCACTGGCTCGCGGCGTTGCAGCAACGCGAACTCGAATGAAATTCAACCCGCACGCGCTCATTGGAATCGGTCTGGCAGTGGGTCTCGTCAGCGGCCTGCCGGCGTTCTTCTTCGGGGAACCCTTCATGACCGGCTACTGGGTCTCCACTACCCTGCCGCTGATTGGCGAATTCAATGTCGGGACGCCGCTGCTTTTCGATATCGGCGTATACCTGACCGTTATCGGCGTGGTGGTCACTATGATATTCACGCTTTCGGAGTGACGATGGAAACGATACTGGCGATTGTCATCGGCGGACTGTTTGCAACGGGGCTGTATGCCATGTTGCGACGCAGCCTCGTGAAATTGATAATCGGCCTCATGCTCATCGCCCAGGCCGTCAACCTGCTGATCTTCACCTCCGCCGGACTGACTGCCGGCAAACCGCCGATCATCGATCCCGCAGGCCCGGCATCGTCTGCCGCCGACCCGTTGCCGCAGGCTTTGATCCTGACCGCCATCGTCATCAGTTTTGGCGTCCTCGCGTTCGCCCTTGTGCTCGTGCATCGGGCGTACAAGACAATCGGCACCGATGATCTGGACAGGATGAAAGGATCCGACGAGTGATCGTTGTCTTTCCCATACTCATTCCGTTTGCCTGCGCCTTGCTCTGCCTGGCTTCCGGCCGATGGCTGAAACTCCAGCGTGTGATCGCACTCGTCGGGGCGACCGGTCTCCTGGCCGCGTCGCTGGTTCTGATGCGAACGGTTTGGGTCGATGGTATCCGGGTCACACAGATTGGCAGTTGGCCCGCGCCCTACGGCATCACTGTCGTGAGCGACCTGTTGAGTGCTATCATGGTTGTTCTTGCGGCGATTGTCGGCCTGACGGTCGTCATCTATTCACTTGTCGACATCGATATCGAGCGGCAGAAATACTCGTACTTCCCGCTCGTGAATTTCCTGCTCATGGGCGTCTGCGGGGCGTTCCTGACCGGCGACATCTTCAACCTGTATGTCTGGTTCGAGGTCATGCTCATGGCCTCGTTCGTGCTTCTCACCCTCGGCGGTGAACGCGCCCAGATTGAAGGCGCCGTCAAGTATGTCACGCTCAACCTCGTATCATCGGCGCTGTTTCTCGCCGGTATCGGCATTCTCTATGGAAAAGTCGGCACGCTCAATATGGCCGACCTCGCCGTCAAATTGAGCGAGTCGCCGCAATCAGAGCTTGTACTTTCGTCCGCCATGATGTTCCTCGTCGCTTTCGGAATCAAAGCCGCCGCCTTTCCGTTCTTCTTCTGGCTGCCGGCATCGTATCACACTCCCCCTCCGGCCGTATCCGCATTGTTCGCGGGACTGCTCACCAAGGTCGGCGTTTACGCCTTGATCCGGACCTTTACGCTTATATTCGTGCAGGATGCCGGTTTCATTCGGCTCGTTCTCTTGATCGTCGCCGGCGCCACCATGATCTCCGGCGTGCTGGGAGCGTACGCGCAGAACGAAGTCCGGCGAATCCTGTCGTTTCACATCGTCAGCCAGATCGGCTACATGATCATGGGGCTGGCGTTGTTCACGCCGTTGGCGCTTGCCGGCTCGGTGTTGTATATCATTCACCACATCATCGTCAAGACCAACCTGTTCTTTGTGGGCGGGGGAATCGAGGCGATCATGGGAGGCGGCCGTCTGCCGAAAATCGGCGGGCTCTACCGTTCTCGTCCCGGCATGGCCCTGTTGTTTGCTGTCCCCGCGTTCTCACTCGCCGGGGTGCCGCCCTTCTCGGGCTTCTTCGCCAAGTTCGCGCTCGTCAAGGCGGGCATGGCCACCGGCGATTATGTCATTGCGACGATTGCGCTTGCCGTCGGCCTGCTGACACTGGTGTCGATGGTCAAGATCTGGGCGGAAGCATTCTGGAAAAAAGATCCCGCGGCCGGTGAAATCGAAGAACCATCCGAGGCACACCTCCCGCGCCTGTCGCTCTCGTATTTGGTACCGATGATAGCGCTTACCGCCCTGACAATTACTATCGGCCTCGCTGCCGGCCCGTTTTTCAACCTTGCGTCTCACGCCGCTGACCAGCTCCTGAATCCGGACGCATACATCCGGGCCGTACTGGGAGGGCCCCTGCCATGAACGTGACGCTTAGGTTGATTGTCAGGCTGCCGCGCTTGATCGCGTTCATCCTGTTTTACCTCTGGGAACTGTTCGTATCCAACTTGCGTATCGCCTACGATGTCCTCACTCCCCGCCACCGTATGCGCCCCGGTGTGGTGGCCGTCCCGCTCGACGCCCGCACCGATTTCGAAATTTTTGCCGTCGTCAACCTGTTGACCATGACACCGGGAACACTCAGTGTCGATGTCTCCACCGATCGGAAAGTGCTGTATGTCCATGTCATGTACTTCGATGATCCAAAGTCTTTCCGGCGCGAGGTCAAAGATGGTCTGGAGAGACGGTTGCTGGAGGTGCTGCGATGATCGAAGCAACCTCACCCGTTACAATCGGGGCCCTGATTGCCATGGGCTTCATCATTGCCGCTCTCGTTCTGGCCTTCGGCAGGCTTGTCGGGGGACCGACCACCCTTGATCGGGTCGTGGCGCTCGATCTGATCGGTCTGCTGGCCATGGGCTTCATTCTCGCCTTCACGATTCTGTCGGGAAGAGATGTCTTTCTCGATGTCGCCGTCATCATGGCCCTGATAATCTTCCTCGGTACCGTCGCCTTCGCGCGATATCTCGAAAGGAGCGGCCGGTGATTGTCGAGTGGCTGACAGCAA
The DNA here is from genome assembly GCA_964396245.1 of uncultured Ignavibacteriales bacterium. Classification (GTDB taxonomy): domain Bacteria; phylum Zixibacteria; class MSB-5A5; order GN15; family FEB-12; genus CAYNEO01. The sequence continues at coordinate 40,911 of CAYNEO010000001.1, read as the reverse complement.
TCCTCCTGGTGGCCGGATCGATTTTCATGTTCCTCGCGGCGGTGGGGACCGTTCGCTTTCCCGACCTCTTTACGCGCATGCACGCCGCCACAAAGGCCACCTCGCTGGGCGGCTTGTTCATGCTCGCCGCCGTTGCCGTCTATTTCGCGACTACATGGGTGATAGTGCAGTCAATATTGATCATCCTTTTCATTTTCTTCACCACGCCTATCGCGTCACACATGATCGGCCGTGCGGCGTACTATCTCGACCTTCCTAAATGGGAAGGTACCGTCGTCGATCAGTGCCTTGGCCGGTATGATCGTGAAACGCACGAGCTGCACAGCGTCCCCTGCGAACCCGACTCGCCTGAAAATCCCCCGTCGAACTCGAATGCCTGATCGGCCGACTTCCGTACTTGACGAAAGGCAACTTCCTGCCCATATTGCGTGCGAGGAGAATTAACCCGAAAATCGGGGGGAATATGCGACGCCTCTATACTATCAGCTTTATCGTTGTCGGCCTCATGCTTTGCGTATCGCAGAGCTCTCTGGCCAAAGACCGATTCTTCATCTCCGCCGGATTCTCCGGAAAGTGGCTTAAGGGCACGGACGATGGATTCGACATCTCAAAACCCGGCTTCTCCGGAATAGATTTTGACGAAAGCGGCTGAAGTCCTTCCATCGGGGCAGTTGTCTCGGATACATACGGCTACAACATCGATCCACCCATTCTGGCGGGAGTCTCGGTTTCTGCCGGGTTGCGCTTGTCACGACGATTCACGGTTTCGGTCTCTTATGAACGTAATTTTAATCGACACGGACGACAGGAATTACCCTGGTCGGGAAGTCCCGACGGTCCGTACAGCGATTATTCGGGATCATTCACACACACGGTAAACTACGCCCAACACGATATTAACATACTGCTGGAGTACAGTCCGGGGTGGCATGGCATGTTTTTCGTCGCCGGCCGGGAAGTGTCCGTCGAACGAGTCATTCAAAGTGGAAGATGGATGATGTACCGAGCCGATTCCCTAACGCAAGTCACCGAGGGCGGACGGGAAGATACTTGGGTTTGGCAGACTGGCCTGCTGGGAATAGGTTGGTCGTGGCCCGTTGCCCGGAATACATCGCTGGTTGTTACCGGAACATACAGCTTTTGGGCGATGACAGGCGGCCTCAAGCTCCGCGCCGGAATGAGGCGATTTGTCTTCTGACCGGCATCGGAGATAAGGCTATATTCTTTTAATTATCAATGACTTATGAGAAAGTAGAAGATAATTCTTGACAAATAGATGAAGAAGTCATATATATCCGCCGAAGACCAGAATAAGGAGAAATAGGTGTTATCACAAACTGCCGTATACGCCCTGCTCGCCATGGGATTCATCGCCGCTAACCAGAACGGGAAACCGGTCCTGTCGAAAACCATCGCCGCCGGCGCCAATATCCCCCAAAATTTCCTGTCAAAGATCATGAACCGACTCGTTCAGGCCGGATACCTGAACTCTGTCAGGGGGACCAACGGTGGCTTCACCCTGTCTCGGTCGGCAGACACAATCTCCTTACGAGAGATAGTCGATCTCTTCATGCCGTCGGATTCGTTCACCGGGTGTTTTCTTGGACGGCCCGAGTGCGACGGCAATTGCTCTCTGCACGATCAGTGGGCGCCGATCGCTGAACGATTTCTCAACCTCCTCGAAAAGACCACCGTCGATCACGTCAACGGCGGGGATAACGAACTTCTCCGGGCGCACCTGGCGGGCTCCTTACCGTCGGGCGGTCAGCGACCGGAGAACCACACCGATTCGCCGTAACCCGGGCTGTTCGGCCGCGAGGCTTTTTTTATGAGGGTAATATGGACTTTATAGAGCTAATAAGTCGCACTTCGCCGGACCGACGGCGAAGCGCAGCGTGGGAAAGGGTTTATCAATGCGTTATCTGAAACTATGGATTGCGTTAGGCGTGGTCATTGCCGCCTCCTTCACCGTCCTTGGATACTTCGGCCACGACATCTACCGCCAGGCCCCGCCCGTGCCGGACCGGGTCGTAACGACCGATGGCCGCACGGTATTCACCGGCGACGATATCCGCGACGGCCAGAACGTCTGGCAATCGACCGGCGGCCAGGAAATGGGCACTGTCTGGGGACACGGCTCATACGTCGCGCCGGACTGGTCGGCCGACTATCTGCACCGCGAATCCGAGTGGCTGCTCAACCACTGGGCGGCTCAGGAATACGGGGTAGAGTCATACGAGACAGCATCGCCCGAAACTCAGGCCGTGCTCAAGGCTCGTCTTAAAAAAGAGATCCGCACCAACAATTACAACGCACAAACCGGCGAGCTCGTCATTTCCCCGGTCAGGGCGGCGGCAATCGAAGCTGTTTCGAGTCACTATAGTAGCCTCTTCGGACACGACCCGAGACTGGACAAACTCCGCGAAGCATACGCCATCCCTGCCGATGTCATCAAAACCGATGAGCGTCAGCACGATATGAACGCCTTTTTCTTCTGGGCGGCCTGGTCCACCAGCACTAACCGACCCGGACAGGAGATCACGTACACCCAGAACTGGCCCCCGGAACCGCTCATCGACAATCAGCCCACCAGTTCCAGCGTCGTCTGGTCGGTTGTCAGTTTCGTCCTGCTTCTGGGCGGCATCGGCGCTCTCGCCTGGTATTACGCCGTATTGAAACACAAGGAAACGCCCGAAGTCGAGCTGCCTGACCAGGACCCGCTTCTCGGTCTTGAACCCACACCGTCGATGAAGGCCACCCTCAAATACTTCTGGGTGGTGATCGCCCTGATGGTGGTGCAGATGATAATGGGCGCGGTTACCGCCCATTACGGTGTTGAAGGTTCCGGTTTTTACGGGATTCCCCTGGCCAAGGTTCTGCCATACGCCGTAACGCGAACGTGGCACACTCAACTGGCAATTTTCTGGATTGCCACCGCTTGGCTCGCGACCGGTTTGTTCATCGCACCGGCCGTCTCCGGTTCCGAACCGAAATTCCAGCGGGCCGGAGTCAATTTCCTTTTCGTCTGCCTGATCATAATTGTCGGCGGCTCCATGTTCGGCACCTGGTATGCCACGCGGCAGACGATGGGTCTCGAGGCCAACTTCTGGTTCGGCCACCAGGGATTCGAGTATGTCGACCTCGGAAGATTCTGGCAACTGTTTCTCTTTGTCGGGCTCTTCGTCTGGCTGTTCCTCATGTCTCGCGCCCTCTGGCCCGCTTTGAAACGTAAGGGAGAGGACCGGCACCTGCTCAGCCTCTTTCTAATCTCCAGTGTCGCCATTGCCCTGTTCTATGGCGCCGGTCTGATGTGGGGTCGGCACACCAACCTTGCTATTGCCGAGTACTGGCGATGGTGGGTTGTTCACCTCTGGGTCGAGGGTTTCTTCGAAGTATTCGCCACTGTTGTGATTGCTTTTCTCTTCACCCGTATGGGCCTGCTTCGCACCGCCACGGCAACGTCGGCAGTTCTTTTTGCAACCGTCATTTTCCTCGCGGGCGGAATAATCGGAACGTTCCATCATCTCTATTTCACCGGCACGCCAACCGGTGTACTGGCGCTCGGTGCTACGTTCAGCGCGCTTGAGGTCGTCCCGCTTGTGCTGATCGGTTTTGAAGCGTATGAGAATCTCACCCGAAGCCGCGCCCGCAAATGGGTCCAGGCATACAAATGGCCCATCTACTGCTTCGTGGCGGTCGCGTTCTGGAATCTGGTCGGAGCCGGTCTGTTCGGCTTTCTCATCAACCCGCCGATCGCCCTCTACTACATGCAGGGTCTCAACACCACTCCGGTTCACGGACACACTGCCCTGTTCGGCGTCTACGGAATGCTCGGTATCGGTCTCACGCTCTTCTGCCTGAAAGGACTCGCAACTCGAAAACGATGGAAAACCGGCAGCCTGTCCTTTGCCTTCTGGTCGATCAATATCGGACTGGCTCTCATGGTCCTGCTCTCCGACCTGCCGAGGGGATTGCTTCAGACCGTCGCCAGCGTTCAACACGGCATGTGGTGGGCCCGTTCGGCCGAATTCATGCAGACCGGCCTGATGGACAACCTCAGGTGGCTGCGCGTCATCGGTGATTCCATCTTTGCGGTCGGCGTGCTCGCGCTCGGGTGGTTCGTCTTCGGACTCAAATTCGGCTGGTCGACCGCGGGCGAAGTTGAAATCGCGGCCACTACGGATGAGCCGGCGACCGTGAGCGAAAGCCGCTAATTATCGATGCGATCGAACGAAATATAAGGAGACATATCATGAACGCGCTTAACCCGAATACAACCGTCGGCGATCTGGTGACCGAAAAACCGGGCCGCTCGCGGGTCTTCGAAAAATTCGGTATCGATTACTGCTGTGGCGGTAAGAAACCGCTCGGTGAGGTCTGCCGGGAAAAAGGGCTGGACCCCGACAGTGTCATCAGTGAGCTGGAATCATCGGACAAAGCTTCCGATGCCACCGACACCCTCGACTTCAACGCCATGCCGCTGACCGAATTGGTCGAACATATCGTGACGACACACCATGCTTATCTGAAACAGGAACTCCCCCGCCTGTCAGGAATCATCCGGAAGGTGGTCGACACTCACGGTGACCGCAATCCGGCACTGTCGGACCTGTTGCCTGTATTCAATGATCTCGCCATGGAACTACAGTCGCACATGACAAAAGAAGAGAGAATCCTGTTCCCGGCCATTAAGGAACTCGCCAGGCCGAATGCAACCGGGTTCAGCTTTGGCGATATCGGGCATCCTGTCAGGGTGATGGAAGCCGAGCATGACAGCGCCGGCGCCGCCCTCGAACAGATCCGACAACTTACGGAGAATTTCACCACCCCGGATTGGGGCTGCAATACGTACCGGGCCATGATCGACGCTCTCGCCGGGTTGGAGTCCGATACGCATCTGCACATTCACAAGGAGAATAACATCCTCTTTCCGAAAGCCATTGCCTTGCAGGAGAAACGTGCGTAACTTCGGCCATGGTCAAATCCCAGCCATCGGAGACGGACCTTGATGTCCGTCTTCGATGAATAAACTGGCCTCTGATTTTGGGAACCCGCACTAACCGTAGTCGTTGCACCGGTGGAACCTGAAATGGAAATGCTGCCTGATGAAATTTGAATGGAAAAAACTCGGCGTTGTGGGCGTGATTTTTTTCACCCTCAAGGGGCTGGCCTGGCTGGCCGTTCCTATCCTCATCGCCCGGGGCTGCTTCTGAATCAATCCCCCCTTTACTGCCTACTCGGCGGTGGAATCCGCCTGCTTGTCGGACACGAACTTCAGTGCGGCCGAATTGATGCAATACCGAAGGCCGGTCGGCTGCGGACCGTCATTGAACACATGACCAAGATGCGCGCCACATCGCGAACATATCACCTCGGTGCGCCGCATGAAAAGGCTGTTGTCTTCCCGTTTGGTAACCTTGTCGTCACCGATCGGCTCGTAGTAACTCGGCCAGCCCGATCCGGAATCGAATTTCGCGTCTGAACTGAATAACGGATTACCGCAACACACACACGTGTACGTTCCGTCGCCGTGAAAATTGTAGTACTTCCCGGTAAACGCCGGCTCGGTCCCGCCCTGGCGCGTTATCCGGTACTGGTCCGGCGTTAGCTCGTTCTGCCATTCTTCATCCGTTTTGTGTATCTTCTCAGACATAATCTCCCGCTCCTCCTGAGAGGATTGTTGTGTGCTTTCTGCATAACTGCTGTCGCCGACCTGTCCGCCCGTCCCGGGCGGTAACATGGCCACGAGCAGTATCCCCGCTAAACCCACGGTTGCAATCGCCGGCTTTATCAATGTTGTAATCATAATCTCATGTCCCTTACAGGCACCCGGCACTGGTGAAACAGAATTGTTTCGGTCGTAGTTCAGACAATCCAAATTGTGTTGCTCGCCGAACTCGTCTCCAGATTCGGGCCAAGACGGTCACTGTCTTTCCGGTAGAACGGCCACGAGCAATGTCGAGATGAATGAGTGCATTGAATCTGCAGGATCGGACAACACGCGCAATACGGCCGATCGGCTCTAGATCAGCTTTTCTCGTCATCAACACCGGTCGTTAACCACCTGCCCCATAACGACTTCTATCTCGGGTTCTTGCTTCGCCTGATTCCAGCCGAACTTTTTTATGAAAAACTAATAAATTAGTTAAACTTTTTCTGAATCTTACGTATACTAAAACCAGCAAGTCCTAATTTTTTAAGAGATGGAGTGAGGTGCCCCGATGGCCCGAAAAAAAGCCCCCACTTTGACGGAAGCGGAACTCAAGATAATGGACGTTGTCTGGGAGCTTGGCGAAGCAACCGTCGCCGATGTCGTCTCCGCCCAGCAGGAGCAACCACCGCTGGCATACAATACTATTCTCACCACCATGCGTATTCTCGAGCAGAAGGGATATCTGGCGCGCGACAAGGCCGGCCGCGCCCATGTCTACCGGCCCGCGGTCAGCCGCCACGAGGCCCGCTCGAGAGCCGTCCGGCACGTGGTCAGGAGCTTCTTCGAGGATTCGCCCGAACTGCTCATGCTCAATATCCTCAAGAACGAATCCCTGACAGATGAGGAGCGGCGTCGACTGAAAAAAATGATCGATGACGCTGATTATTCCAGACCAAACCAGTAGGGAGCGAAATGATGGAAACGTTGTTTAACGCTGTCCAGGGATTCGCTCATCAATCGATAGAGTGGATTCTTCTCGGATTCTGGCCGGCCCTGATTCTCACTTTCGGCGTCTACCTGTTGTTTCGTTTCACGTCCTGGCTCAACGCCGCCGGACGACACATTATCTGGTGCGCCGTCCTTCTGGCCATAGTACTTCTTCCGGTAATCAGCGCCGTTACCCACTCGGTCTTGCCGACCGATTCCCACACTAAAACCACCGTCATTCAATCAGTCACGGTTGACCCGCCTCACGAGCCTGCCTACGCGTCACTGACCGCCGGGTCCGACATTCGGAATAACCTTGAGCCCGATCTACAGCTCTCGCGACTTCCCGGCGAGCCGGTACAAGTTCAACACGTGGTTGCTCCGACAACAGGCGACAGCCACCTCCGAAGCAGCCTTCTCACTCTGACACTCGGTGTCATCCCCGCCTCTCTCGCCCTGGTCTGGTTGCTCGGTTTTCTGTTTCTCGCCGGCCGTCTCGCAACCGCCCTGTGGAAAACGAGGCGCATGGTTGCCGAGGCAACTCCGGTTAGTCCCGACATCCGGGGCATAGTAGACCGATGGAGCCGGAGGCTCGGCTGTCGACGCCGTGTACATGTTCTGTGCTCGCCCCACGTGACCAGCCCCACATCCGTCGGATTGCGGCACGGCACGTTGTTGCTCCCGCCCAATCTGCCCGCAATTGTTGACCGTCAGGACATGGATGCGGTCATTATTCACGAACTCGCTCACCTCTGCCGCTACGACGACCGTGTCAGGCTGATCGAGCAGATCCTTCGATGTTTCGTATTTTTCAACCCGCTGTTTCATTGGGCGAGCAGACAGGTGGATCTGCAACGCGAAATAGCCTGCGATGATATCGTGATCGCCCGGCTGAAGACACCCGGTTGCTATGCCCGGACCCTTTACCGTCTGGCCACTGTCAACCCGCTTGCTCGACCGCTCGCCTTGTCTTCGGGGATCATTAATTCGAAAAAACAAATTATGGCGAGGTTTGAGATGATACTGGACAAGAAACGAATAGTGAGCACCGGCGTGCCGAAAAGAAAAATCGCCGTCGCTCTTGCTCTCAGCGCCGTCATGGTCTTCGGCGCGGTGAAGGCGATCCCGGTTGTTCCCCTTCCCGGCGATCCCGTTGTGTACGCTGATTTCGAGCGGGCCATGCAGAGCCCCGCCGCCGGCACGTCCACCGGCACTGACTCGTCGGCGGGAGAGACAAGTGCTCTGCATTCCCCCGGGAGCAGCCCGGTGCCGGTCATGGCCGCTGCCGAGGAATCTTCAGGTGATGCTCCATCAATGATACGATCGGCGGCGGAAGCTCTCGGCGATGTTATCGATGCCATAGCCGATGGCGTGACTATCAATATCGACCGCGACGGCCGACACCGCATTTCCTATTCCGAGGGCAAGCGCCGCGTGAAAGCCGAATACGAAGGCGAGATCACGTTCACCGATGATGACCGCGCGATCGCCACCTTGACCCCGAACGGATACCTCGAGATCGAAGAGCGGGACGGTCGCGAGAGACGCCGGTTCATCGCCGAAGCAAACCGGGATGCGTCGGTCGACTACACATATTATGAAAACGGCGAACGACGCCCATTCGATGATGAGGGAGAGCGGTGGCTTTCCGGCATACTCGCTGAGCTGATTCGCGAAACCGGGATCGGCGCCGAGGGTCGCGTCGAACGGATTCGGGCCAAATCTGGCGTGAACGGCGTCCTCGATGAGATCTCGAAGATTAAATCCGACTACGTCAAGCGAATCTATTTCACCAGCCTGCTCGAAAGCGGGCCGGTATCGAACTCGGAGATGAAAGATATTGTGGATCACGTCGCCGATGAGTTGGGCTCTGATTATGAAAAGGCCGAAGTACTCATCGCGGCCTCAAAAACCTGGTCCGACCGGGCCTTCCCCACAGACGCTTTCGTTCGCGCGGCAGGCACTATCGACTCCGACTACGAAACTCGGCGCGTGCTGGAAGCGGTTATCCTCGACCGCGATCTCGATCCCGCCACCGTGGAAGCCGTACTGACCATCGTGGACGGCATGGACTCGGACTACGAGAAGGCGGAACTGTTGGTAAAACTGGCGCCGGATGTCGACTCCCGAGGGCGAATACTCGATGTCTATCTTGAGGCCGTAACGACCATCAAGTCAGACTACGAACTCCGCCGGGCGATCATGGCGCTCGGTACGCGACCGAATCTGACAACGGAACAGGCCAAAGTTGTACTTACCCTGGCCCAATCGATCGACTCTGATTACGAGAAGGCAGAGCTCCTCGTCGATATGATAAAAACGACCGGCGTGAAACCTGAACTGATGCCTCTCTATATCAAGGCAGCCGACGGTATCCATTCCGATTACGAGAAGGGTCGTGTCCTCGGCACATGGACATTCGATTCCGGTACTGACCCCGAGATAATCTCGGAAATCCTTTCGACCATTGCCAGGATGCACTCCGGCTACGAAAAGGCGCAGTTGCTTAAGCGTCTGGCCGAAGTCAGTTCATACAATGCCAAAACACGACATGACTTCCTCAAAGCGGTAGCCGGCATTCAGACCGAGTATGAAGCCGCACAAACCCTCGCAATCATGATCGGGAACAATAACAGGGACCCGGAATTTCTCCGCGACGTGCTGAACCAGGTTACCATGCTGTCGTCCGACTACCAGAAAGGACAACTGCTCGCTGAATTGGCCCCCCATGTCGCCCTGCACGATCAGCTCGAGGATGATTTTGTCGATGCCATCGAATCGATCAACTCCAGTTATGATCGCGATCGTCTCTACAGCGCATTCTATAAGGCACGGCGTCAAACCGCCCAATGATCTCAACTCTATCGGGTAATTGAATTAGGCGGCTGCCGCAAAGGCAGCCGCTCTTCTTTCAGTCAGATCCGTATCGAGTGAGCCCGTTTTTTGTAAACAATTCCCGGGTGCGGCGGTTATAGATACGACTATCACAATAAATACAAGGAAAACAGACAATGAATTTCCCCCGGATCACCATCTGGTATGCCATTCTGCTCATATTGCTCGGAATCATCGGATATATCGTCACCGGCACGGCCAGCATCACCGCCCTGATACCGGCCTTTTTCGGCGTCGTATTTCTCCTGTTGGGGATATTTGCCCGGGAAGAAAGTCGGCGCAAGACACTTATGCATATCGCCGCCGTTCTGGCGGTCATCGCTTTCTTCGGCTCGGTCTCCGGCATTTTTGCCCTGGTCAGCCTGTTCGAAGGAGAGCAGTTGCTCCGGCTCGGCGCCGCTATCAGCCGGGCAATCATGGCCGTCCTTTCCTTTATCTTTGTTGTTCTTGCCATTCTGTCCTTCGTGGCCGCCCGACGTTCTCCAAAAGGCAACGCCGCCGAAGGCGCCGAATAGTCGCGAGACCGACGGCACCGCCGCAACAGGACCGGACTCAAATCGACCTGTTGTGGAACAATGACTCAAATTATCCTGTTTTTCGGTCATATGGCTATGGCTGAAATGACAGGCTCTGAGAAAGCATCACTGGTGCGCGTGGATGTACATCAATGACCAAGCATCGTAATATCTTGTTCGCCATCGCCTTTCTGGCAATCGCCCTCTCAGGGACCATCGTTTCCTACTCCTGGGACAGGACTGATCACCATCCCGGAGCGTCGGTCTCGGCGGCCCAATTACAGACTATGATCGATTCGGGGGAGAAGTTCACATTAGTCGACGTACGCCGTCCGGGGGAGTATCGCGCCGGCCACATCCCGGGAGCCCGGCTGATTCCGCTCGACAAAATCCAGTCGGGCTATTTCCCTTTGAGTAAAGATCAGGGGATCGTCCTGTATTGTCGGAGCGGTCACCGCAGCGGAATGGCGCTCTCGATACTCAGCAAACGCGGGTACGAGAACATTCGCCACCTCGAGGGCGGCATACTCACCTGGAAATCCACCGTTATCCCGGGCGATTCGCCCACCGGGATACCTTCACAGACACGCGCAAACTGAATTAGCCCGAACCGGCCGTGTCCACCGGCAGACCTGCCGTTCTGCCGGGAGCCTGCGAAAAGGCTACCGTCCGTTTCAAAAAACGTTATATTATATATGAGGGCCGGACACGGAATTTGTCCGGCATTCCTACTCAGGGCTGCATCCACTATTCAAACGTCATCACGCACATCACCACTGGCGGGCAACTGACTCGGAGGTGAAAAATGAAGACTTTTGTGATGATGACCAAGCTTTGTACGCACGACGCACTTCTGGTCGAAGTGGGCTCCAAGCTCCGTGACCGGGCCAAAAACGCGCGGGCATGGCTCGCCCAGATTCAGGAGGCATGCCCGGAAGTTCGTTTCCTTGCCCACTATGCGCTCCTCGGTCAATGGGATTTCATGGACATCTACGAAGCGCCGGACGATGAAACGGCCGCCAAGGTATCGATGCTGAGCCGCGCCCATGGCTGTCACATCGTAGAGAGCTGGTCTGCCATCCCATATGAGCGCATTCTGGAACTGTCCGAACAGATCGAGAAAATCAAGGGAACGAACACTGTCGAAACCAAGTGAGCGTCGTGTCAGCGGCCATCTGATGCGAAAGCTTGTCGGAGCAGGGCTGCCTGACCTCCGGATTCAGACAGCCCCTGCCGCGTTTTCTCCATCCGGACGGAAAAAATCGGCTCCGCGCACCCCAAATGCCGCCGCTCGGCGGAGTCTTACCTGTCATCCGGATCGATAATCAAGGTTTCCGACCACCTCGTCCAATCTTTCCTTGACAAGTGGACCCGCGAAGTGTAATATTTTGAGAGAATAGAGGAGGAAGGGACTGTATCACACGAAAGGTAATATCCGAAGAAACTCGGCTCTTTCGAATTCGTATATCTGTTACTTGAAAATAGATAGAAGATCTTGTCAGGAGTGCCCGGCGGCGAAAAACGTGCTCGCACCGCCGGGTTCTCTCTTGACGTAGAGGGGAAGGCGCAGAAAGACTGCAGTCAGTTCCAGATGTCCGCCCGGTGGATGTCAGTGTGCTCGCACCGTGAAATTACGTGCTCGCACGGTGTCAGGCGTGCTCGCGCCACCGGGTTTTTTTGTCCGCTTTCCGCGCCAGAAGTATTCGTTCCGGCTGTCTCATCTACCCTCAAACGTTATCCGGAATAACGGCCTGATACTACAAATGGTCAATGAGAATAGAATACGTATTTATTGCGTAGGGGAGGGCAATTAGACCCCTATTAGTGGGACTTGAGGTAAGTGCTTAAGTTCACGCTCTTGTTGCGGATTCGAAGCTTCCGGCGAATCTGTTCCCGATGTTTGTGCACCGTAAATAGCGACAGATTGAGCTGATCGGCTATTTGTTTCGAGGAAAATCCCTCCTTGATCAACTCGCAAACTTCTATTTCCCTTGAGGTTAGGCTGGCATACCGATCCTTGAAAACATCGATGTCGCGCGTCAGAATCGAATTCAGTTCCACCTCCAGCGCCTCGACATCAGCCTGACCTGACCGCGATGCTACCTCCTTGAGAGTCGCCAGAAACGGCGTCAGTGCCGTTTCCACATCCTGACAGATTCGTTGCTTATAATCCTGACGCTCGTTTTCGATATGATCAAGAATCTGCTTGAGCGCTATATTTTTCTCGGTAAGTGACTGCCGCTCGACCTTCAACTCCCGGGTCGTGATCCTGAGCATTTCCTCCACCCGTTTACGCCCCGTGAGATCACGCCCCACCGACTGGTACTCAATAATCCGGCCCTTCTCATCGAGCAGTGCCCGGTTGGTCCACTGCAGCCAGAATGTCTCTCCGGAATCAGAGACCATCGAATGTTCCACGGTGGCCACCGCCTGCTCTGCGGTGAGACCTCGAATTATCTTCGCCAAACGCTCGCGCTCTTCTTCCGGCATCCGTGACAGGAACCAGCCGCCGAGCAACTCCTCTCGCGATTTGCCGACAAATCGACAGTATGCCTCGTTCACGAACGTGATAATCATCTCCGTGTCGTACCGGCAGATCAACTCGGTCTGGTCCTCCACCACCGCCCGGTAATTGGACTCACTGCGGCGAAGTCTGTCCTCGGCTCGCCTTCGTTCCAGAACATTGGTGAGTATCTGCGCCACAATGGTCAGCGGCGATATGATCTCTTCTGTCCAGGTCTTCTCCGCGCGGACCGAGTCAAAGCCGACAATTCCGAGCAGGCGGTCCTCCAGGCGCAACGGCACGGCGATATATGAGCGGGTCCCGATCGCCGTCATAGTGGCTCGCTCATTGGCTGCTTTCGCCGGAAGTGTATCCCGTGATGTAATCGAGATATTCTCGAACCGGCTCAGACGTTCAAACGCCCAGGGCATCGTACTCAGGTCAATTTCCTGTAATTCGGGTTTCCGCGGCTCAATACCCTCACGACACCATTCGTGGGTGTTACTGAGCGTATGGCCGTCCTCCGACAGGAGAAAAACATGAGTGCGGTCGACTCCCGCAAACTTCCCGATAGCTTCGAGCGCATTGAGTATCCCCTGGTCGATCTCGTCGGACCGAAGGTTGATAAAATCCGACGAGATATTGGTAATCAGCTGCTTGAATTCAATCCGGTACTTGAGCGCTTCCTCGGCGCGCTTCCGCTCGGTAATATCAATAAACGCTCCCTGGATTGCCGGTTTCCCCGCGTACTGAGTCAGGCTGGCATACACCTCCATCCAGAAAACCGACCCATCCTTGCGGCGACCGGAAAACTCGTACTTGTCCGGCACCGGTTTGCCGTCAAGTCGTTCCTCAATTCGCTGGAGAATCATCTCTCGATGGTCCGGCGCCAGTATTCCCGAGGATTTTTCGGCGTCAAAATCCAGCAATTCTTCCACGGAATAACCGATCATTCGGGCGAAGGTGTCATTAGCGAACACTACCCGGCCATCCTGGAGTATAAGCAGGCCCTGGAGCGAGTGATCCACGAGAGTCCGGTAGGCGTCCTCCATATGCTTTCGCTCGGAGATATTTTCGACAGTGCCTTCGTAGTACAAGACCCTCCCGGTGCGATCCTTGATAACTCGTCCGCTCTCGCGAACATACACCGGGTGACCGTCTTTGGCGAGCCACGCCGACTCGAGGCCGGTCACGGCCCCGTCGCGCTCGATTCGCTCGATGTACTCCGCCCGCGAATACCCCTTCGCGTAACCTGACTTATTGAGATCCAGTGACGCCAGTTCGTCAATCGAATCAAACCCCATCATGCGCAACAACGAACGGTTCACCATGACAACGCGGCCGTCCGGCGTCGTGCGATACAGCCCGATCACTGCATCCTCGAACACTTCCCTCAGTTGGTCGTCGCCGCGGCGAAGAGACAACTCGGCCCTGACACGCCGAAGATCTCCCAGTAACTCATCCACTGTTCGGTATCCGGACTTTTCCGGTTCCCTCGACGCCTTCCGGATCACCTTCCGCAGGCCGGCGGTCGATATGGTGATCGTATCGATCAGGATCGGTTGATCTTCATCTTTCGAATCTCTGATCTGCTGGTCGAGCATAAGCCGCAGCAACTCGCCCATATCCTGAATGTCTTGCTCTTTGGAAATCGGACCGCCACCCTTTCCCGTCGGCGATTCATCACCCCCGAGAATTCTGAGCCTCGCCCGGACAAACGCCGCCAGTTGCGCCCGGCTCTCGTGGTCCACTGAAATGGCTGTGGCGGAAATTGACCCGTGCGCAACTCCCGCCTTATGGGCTGCGCTCAGGCCGCTGCATATCTGGATCGCAAGATCGAGCGCCTGGTTGAGCGAGAGAGTACCGTCCTCGATGAGTTTGTCGAGACGCGTCCCGTCCATCGTCTCCGATATCACCACCAGCCTGCCGTCGGTCTCGAATACTTCGAAAATCGGCACCAGGTTGGGATGACTGAGCGCGGCGATAGCCCGAACAGTATTTTGCAAATCAGAGAGCGCGTGTTTCGACCGCTCGGTAACTGATGGATGGGTCGTGAAAAGGACCTCCCGTCCCAGCACGAGATCCTCCGCAATGTACGTCTCCATTGTCGGTTCGATCTCGTACCGCCGAAGAACCTTGAAATGCCCGACTTTTTGTCCTACCGCAAACTTCATGAGAAATAAATATCGTTACCGCTGTCTCGGGGTTATACAACCGATTTTCGTATCGATACCGGGATTTCCAGCCCCATGTTCTGGCAACCGACCCAAAGATACACTCTACCGGCCGCTCTGGCAACGATAAAGGATAATTAGCAGGCCCCCTCGTCCGGTCGAGACTACGACGCTTCCGGTACCCGAAGAAACCTCGCATTGATCGCCACTACCACCGTGCTGAGCGACATCAAGAGCGCCCCGGCGGCCGGACTGAGAAGAATTCCGACTGAATACAAGACACCGGCTGCGAGTGGTATCGCAACCACGTTGTATCCCGTTGCATAAATCAGGTTCTGAACCATCTTTTTATAAGTCGCCCGCGAGAAATGAAGCAGCTTGATTACGTCCAGCGGGTTGTTCCTGACCAGGATAATATCCGCCGTCTCCGCCGCAACGTCGGTCCCCGCCCCGATTGCTATGCCCACATTTGCCTGTGCCAGCGCCGGTGCGTCGTTGACGCCGTCGCCGACCATCGCCACCACCAGCCCCCGCGATTGCACCTCTTTCACTTTCTCCGCTTTTTTGTCCGGAAGTACCCCTGCGAAATACTCGTCGATTCCGATTTCATCAGCAACCTTCTTCGCAACTTCATCGTTGTCCCCCGTCAGCATCATTGTCTTTACCCCGAGCGATTTCAGTTTGCCGATCGCCTCTTTCGATTCCTCCCGCACCATATCTTCCAGCCCAATCGCACCCTTGACCTCGTTTCCTGTCACGACAAACACCACCGTTCGCCCACCCTCAGACAACTCCCGTACCCGCGACTCGTCGACCGAGATATCGTTTTCCCTGAGATATCCGGGACTCACAACCAATACCTCGGTTCCGTCCACTTTCGCCCGCGCCCCTTTCCCTTTGATCGCCTGAAATTCTGCGGCCTCGCCGGGGTTCTCGACCGCCGATGCAATAGCTTTGGCAATCGGATGCTCCGAACGCGACTCCACCGCGGCAGCTTTCGCCAGCACCTGGTCTTTATCCATGTCCTCAGAAAACGCCGTTACCTCGGCAACCTCGAACGTCCCCTTGGTCAGCGTACCGGTCTTGTCGAAAATAATCGCCTGGATATTGCGGGCCGCCTCGAACGGACCCCGATTGCGGATCAACAGCCCGTAACCGGCCGAAAGCGAGGTTGAGACTGCGACCACCAGCGGTATCGCCAGGCCAAGCGCATGCGGACAGGTAATCACCATGACCGTTACCGTCCGCTCGAGCGAAAACACGAACGTCTCGTGCATGAACGCCAGCCAGACAAACAGCGTGATCGCCCCGGCGCTCAGGGCAACAATGGTCAGCCACAGCGCGGCCCGGTCGGCCAACAGCTGTGATTTCGACTTGCTTGCCTGCGCCTGTCGAACCATCTCGATCACCTGCGACAGGTAAGAATCTTTCCCGACTTTCTTCACCTCCACCGTGATTGACCCCTCACCGTTGACCGAACCGCCGATCACCTCGGCGCCGACCTCTCGTGACACCGGTTTCGACTCGCCGGTTACCATCGATTCGTCGATCGACGTCGATCCCTCCGTGATCGAGCCGTCGACCGGTATTTTCTCACCCGGTTTGACAATGACCTTATCACCGGCGTTAAGATCCGATACCGGAACGTCCTCGGTCCCGCCGCTTTCCTTGACCTTGTGTGCTTCTGATGGCATCAGTTTGGCCAGTTCCTCCAGCGCCCGCGACGCGCTCATCACCGATTTCATCTCGATCCAGTGACCGAGCAGCATCACGTCAATCAGGGTCGCCAGTTCCCAGAAGAACGTCCGCCCCGACAGGCCGAATACAACCGCCGCGCTGTATACATATGCCACGATAATGGCGACGCCGATCAGGGTCATCATGCCCGGCTGTTTGCCGCCAACTTCGTCGACCAGTCCCTTGAGAAACGGATAGCCGCCGTAGAAAAACACCGCCGAGGAAAACACGAACAGCAGATATAAATCCCCGGTGAACGCGATCGTCTTGGTGATACCGAGAAACTGCTGAATCATCGGCGCCAGCAGCAGTATCGGAATAGTCAGCACCAGCGATATCCAGAACCGCTTCTTGAAATCCTCCGCCATGTGCTTGTGGTGTTGCATGTGATCATGACCGTCATGTCCGTCGTGACTGCCGTGATCATGACCGTGTCCCTGGTGTTCGCCGGACTGATGCATACTCGCATCAGGCCCGTTATTATACGAAGTATTGCCGTGAGAGTCCGTCGAGCCGGAGCCATCGGATTGCCGGTGAGTGTCATTCGGGTCGGTCATGAATACTCCTCTGGTCTGACTGGAATCGCGCGTCGCAGAGGACGCTATGTGAAGTGCGATTGTACGCCACAATTACAACTATAACACGCCGCAAAGTGTGGCGTTCCGAACCGTCGTGAGAACCCATCATGCGATCAGCAAGTTGCCGGTGAACTGTGCCCGGGCCACGGCGACTGAATATCCGCTCACTTGACTGCGCAGCAACACGTTACACCGAATAGCAGATTATCACGAGTGGAACAAAAGCCGCCGCCGCATGGTTACACACGTACACCTTTGGGCTATTTCACCTCGCACAAGTTAATTGCGACAAATTCGGCATACGAGGTTTGGCCGTATACAGTGAAACGAAAACAACACTACCACAGGAGGTGGTACCATGAAGCGCGTCACATCCTTTGCAGTCGCCGTCGGTCTTGTGATTCTCGTAATGGGCATCCCCGCCGCCGCGCAAATGGGACAGGGTGGCAATATGATGGGCGGCAAGCAGGCTAATGATTCAACCCAAACCGGTCAGATGGGCATGTACCAGGGCATGAACCAGTCACAACTTGCCCGGCATATGAACAAAAACATGCAGATGATGACCGACCAGTACACCAGGATGCAGCAGCAGTTCAATATGATGATGAACATCGATGACATGGCTAAGCTGAAGGCTGAAATGCAGAGCTATCAGCAGGAAATGCAGAGCATGCATCAGATGATGTCGCAGCAGATGCAGATGTCCAGCGGCATGATGTCCATGATGGGAGAACAGGGCGGCATGCCGCAGCAGCAGATGCAGGGACACGGCATGGCGCTGCCGAAGGGCGATGACTGATCCCGGTTGTATGGTGTGAATGACTGACACCACAACCGTCTGTATAGAACGTCCGGAGGTGCCCAATCACCTCCGGATAACCGAACCGTATACCGGAGGAGACTATGGACGAGACAAATTACGGATTCAGCATCGAAGTTCCTGTTGATTTTGACACCGCTTTGCAGCTGACCGTCGAGGGGCTGAAAGAACAGGGATTCGGAGTGCTGACAGAGATCGATGTCAAAGAAACGCTGAAAAAGAAGCTCGATGTAGACTTCCGGAACTATCGGATCCTCGGCGCCTGCAACCCGCCGCTCGCTCACCGGGCGCTTCAGGCGGAAACCGAGATCGGCCTCCTCCTTCCGTGTAACGTTATCGTATACGAGGCAGCCAACGGCAAGACCCGCGTCTCCGCCATCAACCCGGTCGCCGCCATGTCGATGGTCGACAGCCAGGAAGTGGAACCGATAGCCGATGAAGTGCGGCAGCGATTGCAGATCGTGCTTTCAAAACTGACCGAAGAAACCGCGCAGAAAGCGTAGGTGATAACAATATGTACGGGTATGAACATTACGGCATGGGGGCCTGGGGATGGTGGTGGATGATCCTGGTATGGGTCATTATCATTGTGGCAGCCATATTCATCATCAAATCCATAATCGGCAAGGGGACCGGCAGCCGGCAGCATGAGACGCCGCTCGATGTGCTAAAACGGCGGTACGCCGCCGGTGAAATAACGAAAGAACAGTTTGACCAAATGAAAAAGGATATCACGTCCGGATAAGAGGGTTGAAACATGGCTGAGAAAATAAGTGAACTGCTTGGTGACGATGCGTCACTGCTCGAGTACAAAGCAAAAGGAATCTCGAAAGATCGGCTGTACTTGCCGGGACCCGACTTCATCGATCGTGTGGTGGCGACCACCGATCGTCCCGTCGCCACCCTGCGAAACCTCAGCTGGCTATTCAACTCCGGTCGCCTCGCCGGGACCGGGTATCTCTCGATACTGCCGGTCGACCAGGGTATCGAACATTCCGCGGGGGCTTCGTTCGCACCCAATCCTGATTACTTCGACCCGGAGAAAATCGTCCAGCTCGCCGTAGAGGGCGGCTGCAACGCGGTGGCCTCCACCCTGGGAGTGCTGGGCGCCGTGTCCCGCAAATATGCCCCCAGGATTCCGTTCATCGTCAAACTCAATCACAACGAATTGCTCACCTATCCCAACTCCTACGATCAGGTGCTGTTCGGAAGTGTCGAGCAGGCGTTTGACATGGGCGCCGTCGGCGTCGGGGCAACTATCTACTTCGGCTCCGAGGAGTCACGACGACAGATCGTAGAAATCTCCCAGGTCTTCGCCCGTGCCCATGAACTCGGTATGTTCACCGTCTTATGGTGTTATCTCCGAAACGAGGCCTTCAAACAGGACAAGGACTACCAGCTCTCGGCGGATCTTACCGGACAGGCGAATCATATCGGTGTCACCATCCAGGCGGACATCATCAAACAGAAACAACCCGAAAACAACGGCGGATACCTGGCGCTCAAATTCGGCAAGACCAGCAAGAAGGTATACTCGGAGCTTGCCCCGGATCATCCTATCGAGTGGACCCGCTACCAGGTTGCCAACTGTTACATGGGGCGGGCCGGTCTGATCAACTCCGGAGGAGCCTCAGGTGAGAATGATTTCCAGCAGGCAGTCAAGACCGCGGTCATCAACAAGCGCGCCGGTGGAATGGGCCTGATTACCGGTCGCAAGGCCTTCCAGCGTCCCATGAAAGAAGGCATAAAACTGCTCAACGCCGTCCAGGATGTCTACCTCTCGAAAGAGGTCACTATCGCCTGATATTATCTGCGCTGCGGACAAATATGAATTCGCTCGACCGTAGCGGCCGTTATGATCCTTATTCGATCATAACGGCTGCTATGTTTTTGTTGTGGCTTGCGAACCGCGGGCGAATAAACGAAACTGTCGGAACCATGTCTGCCCGTCAGGGTTCTAGTGAAACGATTGACACGGCAACAGGCCACGATAGAAGAAAGGGACGCCCGGTACTCACCTGTGAAAAGCTCTCCCGCACGTCGCGTGACACGAATCGCCCTCGTGGCGTTTTCCGTACTGGTCGTTCTCAGCATACTGGCTCTGGCGACTGTGAGTTATATGTTTTCCGCGCCGCGATATAAAGGTCCCAAAAGCGATCACTTCGATGGAAAGCGGTTCGTGAATCTCGAACCGATCGAACAACACGGTTTCCGCGATCTGATCAAGTTCATGTTCTTCACCGACCATGGGCCGTGGGAGGGGATGGTGGAGAACAAATCATATCCGCCTCCGCCTGAGCGCGTAGATAACGGCGATCTCCAGGTTACTTTCATAAATCACTCGACCGTGTTGATCCAGATGGACGGTCTGAACATACTGACCGACCCGATTTGGTCGGAACGATGCAGCCCCGTCTCGTGGACGGGTCCAAAACGCGTCCGCGCTCCCGGAATCCCTTTCGACAGCCTGCCGCCCATAGATTACGTACTTTTGAGCCACAACCATTATGATCATCTTGACCTTCCGACGCTCAAACGCCTTGCGGCGCAATACGATATGCCGATAATAACGGGTCTCGGCAACCGGGCTTTATTGGAGAAAAACGGTCTACGAAATGTTGTGGAATTGGATTGGGGCTCGCAAGTCGAAGCGTCGCACGGGGTTACATTTTTTTGCCGTTCTGCGAGACATTTTTCTGGCCGAGGATTGGATGACCGGCAGGCAACTCTCTGGGTCAGTTTCCTCATCAAGGGCCCTTCCGGGGCCGTCTACTTCGCCGGCGACACCGGATTCGGCCGCCATTTTGAAGAAATCGAAAAGGAATTCGGGCCCGTCCGTCTGGCCCTGATCCCCATCGGAGCATACCTTCCGCGATGGTTCATGAAAGGCGTTCACGTCTCGCCGGAGGAGGCCGTTCGCGCCCACCAGCTGCTCAAAGCCTCGACCAGCGTTGCTATCCACTTCGGCACCTTCAGGTTAGGAGCCGATGGCCAGGATCAGGCTGAGAGCGAGCTCAAAAAAGCCATCCAAAAAGTGGATTCCGGAACGCCACGATTCTGGATTCTCGATTTTGGCGAAAGCCGCCCGGTCCCTGCCGCCGACCAGTCCGCTGCAATGCCTCCCGCCGCCGCCATGTGAATTTCCGTAGCTGTCGTCCGATACGCTCTGATTCTGTCTGCCTTTCCCAATAAAAAACACTGTAAAAATCATATTTGTTGAATTTGCACTGCCAGAAACTGGCAGGGCCTTTTCCGATATTGACTTCATGTGGACGGGGGACCGGCACAGAGCCGAGTCTTCTCCGCATCCACTTGGTTGGATCGCATCGGGAAGTGCTCGTCCGGGAGGGATGTAACCAGGGAGGATTGTCAGGGGAAGGTTAGGGGGAGGCCCCGGGGGAGGATCGGGTTGCGAAACCCGCCTACGAAGGCCTCCACCGTGATAACGGTCCGGCTGTCGAACGTAGCCTCACGCCCGAACACACATCCTACGCTTCGGCCGACACGGCTTCATCGTGTTCCCTTCGCCACGGCCGAAGTGTGACCAGCAGTACGGCGAAGATCACGCATGACAACACGACGCCAAACACGGCCGCATCAAACGTCGACATCAATTCATACACACTGTCGCTGAATATCGACAGACCGAACCTGCTGTTGAGGAACATAACGCCCCGATAGAGCATCGTCGCCACCGTCGCGCCCAGCATGGTGATGAAAATGATCTTGGTCATACGACGCGAGCGAAGTTTCCAGAGCGCACCCACGGTAACGGGCAGAATGATGGCCGGCGCCCACACGTGATAGGTGAACAGCAGCAGGCCGATGATATCCGACCACAGCACCGCCACAAGAATAGCCGCCCCTCCGAGCCCCGCCGTGCAGATACGGGCCAGCCGCAACATGCGACCGTCACCCGTGTCCTTCCATCCCAGCTGATGCTCGAAAAGGTCCTTGACGAAAATGGCCGTCGACGAATTGAGCGCCGAGTCCGCCGATGACATCACTGCCATCAGCAATGCCCCGATAATAATGCCGCCAATGAACGGATTGTTGAGCTGCTGAACGACCATTGGCAACGCCTCCTGCGGCTCGATATCGGGGAAGTGTATGCGCGCATAGAGGGCAATGAAGAACAGTATCACCGGGAACGTAAACGCCAGGAAGAACCCCACTCCCGCAATTCCCCAGCGCGTTTCCTTGATATTTTTCCCCACACAATATCGTGTCGCATATCCCGGCGCGAACGTCTCACCCAACAGAAACGCCAGAAATGTCGTGATCAGGAAGAGCCACCCCTTACCGCCTTCGGGCATGAAGAACCTGGCCGGAATCGAACGGTTGCGCGTAAGTTCCTTCGAATACGCATCCTGCAACAATGACAGGTTCAGGCGATGCAGGTCACGACCCTCGAGATCCGGCTGTTGGAGCAAATCCTTCGTCTGCATGGTCAAACCGACATGGGCGAATCGGGCCTCGGTATACAGTTGTTTGCTGTCAAGAAATGAATTGAGACCGCTCACAAGTGCGCGCTTCCCCTCCGGCGTACTTGCCTCTTCGCCGTCGATCACCGCAAGCGCCGGTTCACCCGCCGGCCATTCGCGGCGGAGATATCGCGACAGCGAATCGGTGCCTTCATTCAATCGGTCCGCAAGCGCCTCCGGCTCTCGAATATCGATGACGCCGAAACGTGTCGGCACGAACTTGTTGGTGTCCGGGTTGTACGAACCCGCGATATCCGGAATACAAAACGCGAGCGTGATCACAAAGCCCAGCATGAGAATGACAAACTGGTACACGTCGGTATGTATCACCGCCAGCAGTCCGCCCGCCGTGCTGTAAATTACCACCATCGTCCCGCTGATTATGATTGCCCAGCGAAGCATCTGCTCGGCGTTCGCATAGTCCGGCAGGATGGCGGCCAGCACCGTCCCGAATGCGGCCATCTGCGCCGCCACGATAAACACCGAAAACAACAGTGACAGGATCAGCACCAGGAAACGCGGTCTTTCGCCGAACCGGTGACCGAAATAACCGGCGACCGTGTACAGCTCCGCCTCGCGAAACTGCGGCGCCACCACCAGACCCGAAAAGATGAAATGCAGATACCCCCCGGTCGACACCAGAAGCATCAGCACGCCCCAGTCGTACGTCTTGCCGATGGCGCCGATTGAATACCCGCCCCCGACAACCGTCGCCCCCATCGTGGCGAAGAGAAGAAACCAGCGAACATTCCTGCCGGCGACCAGGAAATCGTCGGCATCGCTGACCTTCCTCACCTTCGAGATTCCCTTCACGAAGATGAAGATCATGTAGCCGACGACAATCGTCCAGAGAATCATCTGATCAGTCATTGTCTTGCTTCCCCGATGAAATCAAACCGCTCACAGCTGCCGATACTGATCAGTTCACGTCCTCCGGACGGGTGAACTCTTCGACAACCGGATCGACGCCGCGTTGCTTGCCGCTGAGACTCTTCTCAAATTCGTCGAGAGCCGGATGAATCTCCTTGGAAATGTATTTCCCGCTCATGAGCCGCAAAAGCGCGGAATAATTGACTCGAAACTTGATCGTATCGCCGACGCGGAGGTCCTCCGGGTTGTCGCCGAGATTGATCACCGCGATATCGCTCGACGCACCCGCGATCTTGTGATTCGGATTGATCGGTGTCAGACCCGAAATATCCGTATCCAGATTGCCCACACTCACCAGCGCACGATACCCGCGCTGTCCCGGCGGCGTTTCTTCATCAGGCTCGTTGTCGAAAGGAGAAATCGACGACGTCTCCACCACGGGAACGAGCCCCTTCTCCTTAATCTCCGCTATCTCCGCTTCCAGAAGAACGATATCGTCGCGCAGGCCCGGAAGAAGGCCGCCGTTTACAAGGTCAGTCCCAAGGAAAATCGCCTCACCGATTCGGAAATGGTTGATCGCTTTGGGTAGACTGCCGTCCAGCATCAGCGGCAGAACCGCCGTGGACCCCGCCGAGATCATCGGCAACGATCGCTCGAATTTGAGCTCCAGCAACTCCCGGTAGAGAACGAGCTGCATGAACTGATCCACCGACGGAACCGCACCGACCAGACACCCGAGGTTGGCGCCGATTCCCCACACGGTAATATTCGGCAACTCAAAAATCTCCTCGTAGAACTTCACCAGCGATCCCGGGAGAATGCCCTCGCGAAGGTCACCGAGCTCGATCATGATGATAATGCCGTGGTTTTTCCCCTGACGGCCCGCTTCCTTGTTCAGCGCCTCGATTATCTCGATCTCGCTGTTAAGGCTGACATCAGCCAGCGACACCACTTCCTCGATCGAGGACATGTCCGGCACCCGGAGGTACCACGACTCGAAATCAGGAATGATGCGTTCGATCGCCCTGACATTGGACAGACGGGAATCACCCATTGACCTTACGCCGAGCAACTGAAGCGCCCGCAATGTCGGAGCGTGACCGCACAGCACTTTCGTGACAACCGTCCACCGGCTGTCACGATCATTCATCCATTTGCCGATGACTGAGAGATTATGTCGTAACGCGTCAAGACTGATCGTTACCCGGTTCATTTGTGATACCTCATCTCGGCATACTTGCTTGTGAAGCCGATCCGCTCATACAATCGTTTTGCCGGGTTGTCATACTCGACATGCAACTTGACATCGCCGTCGGCTTTCTCGAGACCGTGTTTGATTATCTTGCCGCCGACTCCCTTGCCGCGAGCGGAAGGATCAACTGCAATAAACAGCAGGATATTTTCCGGGATGTATCCCGACATGTTCGTTTTCAACATCACCAGCGCGCCCACCGGCTTTTGTGCGATTTCACCGATGAGAATAAAACCGCCGGCACATTCGTCCTTGCCGAACACGTAATCCAGCGCACCCTGGATGTACTCCACCGGGTCCTCGTACGGTTTCAATGCGGCATGAAGAAACTCGGCGAGACCGTCGCGGTCTATCCACGATGGAAACTCATCCGGCGTGTGAATCTCATGTATCTGCAATTGATCGGTGGCTGTTTCGACTGATTTTGCATCTTTCATATAATAGTAATCCTTTCTTCGCACGAATCGATCGTGAGAATGAAAATCCAGAAATCCCGACAAAGAGGAAATTGCGCGCTTATCCGAACGATGTGAATGAGCGACAACGAATGCTCAGGTCGCCGCGATTGAAGGCATTGGGCAGAGCTTCAAAAACGCGCGTAAACCAGCGCGTGACAACCTCGCGGCATTCTGAGACGGAGATGATTGAAATTCCGGGTATCCGCTCTTCGCATAGAACCCGGTAATCGCTGTGAACGTCCGCCGTATCAGCGGCCGCCCACATGGATGCATATGTATTGCGCACGACGATGATAGTCTGCTCTTTCCGGCAATCTTCTTCTGCCATAATTACTTCGACAATATTATAACGTTATCCTGCGGTTTGTAAAGCGTTTAAAAAAAATACTTCCTTTCCGCTCAAATGCTCACTGTCTTGTATGCCTCAAATGCGGGAAAGTTTTCGACGACTCCGTCAGTTAAGGACATCCGGTCGAACTTGTGCGCCTGTCACCGCGCTTCTTCGTTAATCAATCGACAACCACGCGCGGGACCTCGGAAGGAAGGCGAACAAGAATCTCATAGTTGAGGAAGCGGGATAAATCGCTGAACGAACCAACGGTAATCTGCTGTTTCCTTTGCTTGCCGATAATGACTACTTCGTCACCCTTCTTCACATCTGTCAGCCCGGTAACGTTAACCGTTATCATGTGCATGTTCACGATTCCGACAACCGGGCAGCGACGCCCGTGCACGAGTACATAACCGAGATTACTCAACCCGCGCGCAAATCCGTGGAAATATCCCACCGGCACCGATGCAATCGTTTCGTCGCGCGTGGTCTGGTACGACGTTCCATAGCTGACAAATTCACCCGCCTTCACCCGTTTGATGCTCATGATGCGGCTGCTCCACCGTAACACGCGGTGAAGCGGGTCGATATGGCGTTTTGTCTTGCCGTTCGGCCGGTTGAGGATATAGTGCATTCGCGTCTCACGACTTGGCCAGTATCCGTAGTGAGCTATCCCGATTCGCACCATATCCATAATCGTCTCCGGATACGAAAGCGCCGCCGCCGAGCACGCCGTATGACGACGACCGAGGTCGAGTCCTTCCTCTTTCAGCATCGCGCATTGATCGTTGTACGACTGAATCTGAGTCTGCACGCGGAGGTGATTGCCGACACTCTCGGCTCCGGCGTAGTGAGTGCAGACCCCGTCGATGACAAAGTGCTCGTGATTGTCCTTTATCAGCTTGACGGCCTCGTGAACCTGTCCGTCCTGCAGGCCGGTGCGGTTCATGCCCGTCTCGAGCTCCAGGTGAATCCTGGCCGGAATACCGAGTCCTTGTGCCGCCTGAAGGGCAGCGCGCAAACGCTCCAGTTCGAATATATAGAACGAGATACGGTTTTCGACCGCCCATTCGACTTCGGGATTGTCGATCGCCCCCATGATCATGATATCACTCGGCTTCGTCCGGCTTTTCAGCGCCCGCAGCGCCTCATCGGCGCTGAATACGGAAAAATGTCTCACCCCGCATGCTTCGGCAAGCGGCACAAACACGTTTATTCCGTGTCCGTACGCGTTGCCTTTTATCACCGACGAAAACACGACATCGCGGCCGATGAAATCTCGGAGAAAACGCAGGTTCTTCTGAAGCGCCAGTTTGCTGAGTTCGATGCAGGACGGGTAAAACATGAAATCACTCACTCATCTCTTGTAACAGCGACAACGCCGCCATGTTTCTGCGGGATCACTTTTCGAGCAATTCCCTGATTATCTCGGCGAACATGTTCGTGCCCGTGACGAGAAGGTCATCAGGAAAATCGTAATCGGGGTGGTGCAGCGCCGGCTGCTCTTCGCCTGAACCCAGTCCGAACAACGCACCCGCGTACCGTGCCGTGAAATTGCCGAAATCTTCAGACCATGCGAATGGAGTATCGCGATGCACAACCCCGAGATCCAGCGCACCGGCGCATTTCTCAACAAGACGTACCGATTCATTGTCGTTGACCGTCGAGGGAAACGCTTCAACCCACTCGACCTCCGCGCCAAGCTCATACGTTGAGGCGACGTGCCCGGCTATAGTCGTGCAGCGATCTGCCAGCCGGTGCATGACACTCTCGGAATGCGAGCGAAGCGTGGCCATCACCACCGCTTCACCGGGCGACGTACCGAATGCGCGTTCACCAAGTTTCGCGTGAATCACCGTCACCTGCGCCGATTCGTGAAGAGCCGTGTAGAACTGACCGGCGGCGCTGAACGACGTAATCAACTGCGCCACCGCAAGCGCCGGACTGTGCCCCTGCTCCGGCTCGGCGGCATGCGACGATGCTCCGTGCAGGCGAACGATAAGTCCCCTCGAGGAAGAGGCAAACACGCCGTCGCGCACGATTACGGCGTGACGACGATATCCCGGCAGGTTATGCAGGGCGAAAACGTAATCAGGCGCAATTTCTTTGAACTTCGGATCATCGAGTACCCATTGTGCTCCCTGTCCGATTTCTTCGCCCGGCTGAAACAGCAGCACCACCGAACCCGATGATGGCGGTTGGGACCGCAAACGGGGAGCCAGCGCCGCCACCATCGTCATGTGACCGTCGTGACCGCACTTGTGCGACGCGCCGTCCGATTCCGACGACCACGGCAAGGTCACCGTCTCCGCTATCGGTAGCGCATCGAGTTCACATCGAAAAAGAACCCGGGGACCGGCGCTCCGTCCGTTAAATATGGCCGCGATTCCGTGACCGCCAAGATTCTCGATAAGGCTGTCGGGTTGGTATGATTGCAAAAAGTCGGTGATGATACGGGCTGTCCCGGATTCGTTGCCGGAAAGTTCCGCGTTCCGGTGCAAGGTGTGGCGCAACTCAATCAGTTTACTGTCTGTCTCCTGCATTATTCCTTCCGTAAATTCGTGATCGGCTCCAAAATAATATCCTTCAACCGGTATATCGGCACAATCGATCCACCAAGTATACGGAACTTTTCTTGAAATGACAAATCAGGGGAGAGACGAAGAGAGGAGTCAGCCGTAAGCGCGCGCTGATATCAGATCAGAATTTCTGATCAATGATTTTACGTCAGTGTCCGCCCGCAATCGTACGATGCTTTCCTTCACTTACCCAGCCGCTGTCGGTCCAGCGGAGAACGGCGTCGCGAAGACCGCGCTGATATTCAGACGTCTCGGCGGCAGGGAGACGACCCTCCGACACCAACTGATCACGACGCTTCCAGTATGCATCGTTGCACACTGCTCGCGTTGGCCGGAGGTCTCTATCGAGCGTGTAGATCACGGCGCACTCCGCACCCCCGACTCCGGACTCGTTGATGTAGATTTCCATCGTTCCCGTTTCCTTCTTCACTATGCCGTGACTGCCGGGACCATTGTAATAGGTCGGCAAATCAATCTTGCCGATATCGGTAACGGGAAAGACCACGTATCCATATTGCTCACCGCGTGTCAGCCAGTCGTATTGAGGGCCATCCTTATATGGCGGCGAAAATCCGCTGCAGGAGTCGGTACGCAGCGCGAACAACGCCGCACAATGCATCGGATTGTTGTACGCCAGAAACAACAGTTCCGGCCGGCCGTCGCCGTCCAGATCATCGGCCATGCGGAAAGATCCGTGTCCCCAGTTGATGTACCACCCCAGCGAGTCACCTGTTGCGCTCCAGAGCCGGATATGTTTGCGCGCCGGGATCTCCTGCTGGACCGAGGTGTAGATGATCGGTTGATCGCCCGCATCGACAATGGCTATTTCTCCGATATCGTACAGGACGCCGGCGGTGTCACCGGGAAACCTGTTCAATATGGGGCAGTTTCGGCTATACAGCGGCTGACCGTCAAACGAGTAGCAATAAAACTTTCCTCGCTCCGGACAATCCGTACTGCTGACGGGCATGAAGAGAACTTCATTTTTCCGGTCACCATCAAGATCGCCGACCGCAACGGTGGTGGGGGACGGATTGTCGGCCAGCGGGCAGTCGAAGACTGCGGTCCACAGCATCACTGAATCGTGATTGTACACCTCCAGGCTGTTATGACCGGCATTGACCGTCGCATAGAGTGGGTTGTCATCAAACCACGGCATGAACCGATCCGGTATGAGCAGCAGAGCCAGTATGATCGCGATCGCAATCATCGCCGGTACCTCGACCCACGCCGACCGTCCTGCCCGGGCAGCTCGCCGCGCGAGATACACCGCCGCCGAATCCCGGCGTGTCGGCATCAAACGGTAGTCGCCGGCCACTGATGACAGCGTATCGGCTCCCACCAGTTCCAGCTTGCGGCCCGGATACTGCGCCTCCAGCTCCGAGACCGTCTTCCATGCCCCGGTTAAATGCTCGCGCGGCACCACCAGATACCGAAGGTCTGAGTGGAATGCGCGATAGATTTTCAGGCGCAGCGCCCACGGATCGATCGGAATCAACCAGCCGTCACTCGTCAACGCCCCGCTGAAAGCCGCGACCGACGATACTTCGATTCGCTCCGGTAGAACTTCAATCTTCGCGATGGCGGCAATCGCACCGGCCGCGAATGCCACCCCCAGGGAATCTCCCGTGAAACGAGCGGCGGTTGACATCACGATGTAATCGAACCGAAAGCGGGCTTTCTCCGGGAGGCCGTATCGCTGCGAGAGATAGCCCCGCGCCGCCGATACCGACAGCTTGGCTTGCTCCAGGAAAGGATCATCCGGTTCCTCTACCGGGTTGCGTATGACAATATCGTCATGATCGTCCGTTTCCGGAAGTCTCTCGGCCGTCACGCGCATGTGCAGCAGCCTGCCGCGAGGCGGTAACTCGAGATCGGGATAATGCTCGACAAAGAGGCAGGTGACGACAACGCCACGCTTCTCCATCGGGAGCGGAACGAAGGAACGGGAGATTCCATCGGCAATCGAGCTCGACAAACCCCTCAAGGCATCCAGGTCATCGGGAAACACAACCCCGGCTTCGAACGACTCCAGCCAGCGGATGAATTGATTCAGCGCCTGAACCTCATCGGGCAGAAACTCGACCGGGTTGCTCATACGAGCCGCTCGTGCGAGCGAAGGCACAAATTCCCGGACATACGATTCAAACAGTTCTTTGTTCTCTGGATTAGCCGCCCGGAAAAATGACAGGCCGCACAGCAGTTTCAGTTCCGGCAGGCGGGCAAGACGGAATTTCTGGCGAAAACGTGACGCTGCTTTTTCAAGCTCGAGAAAGGACGGCACAATGACATTCCCCGTCAGCGGTAGAGGTATATCTGGATTTGGCTGTCAGCGTTGGTGCAGTCGTGGATGACGCACCCGGTTGTCAGCGGGGCAATTATCGTATCCGAGAAGTCTTTTGAATTTCGAATTGCAATCGTAACCGACCCGGGCACAATAGATTGCGGCCAGTCCGTTGCCTCCAGATGCAGCCTGCATCCCGGCCCGATACGCGACACGGCAACCCTCAGCCGCAGATTGTCCAGCGATGGCAGCACGATCTCCTGGCCCGTTTCCGGCCAGTTATCGGTAAGGGCGATCGAAAATGATGCTTTCGGCGGACGAATTTCGGCGGTCATCATATGAGGCTCCGGCCAGGCGATATCTCCCAGGCACGCGCGCCCGTTTTCGTCCGTCAGAAATGAGGTCCCACCGGCGAACGGTCTGATCAGCACGTTCTGACACCGTGCCTGATCCTCCGACATGAGGTACAGCCAGGTCTGGCCCGTGCGAGTGTCCCTGGTCGCCCGCATAAGAACCTGATTATCCGGCGACGTCAACACCAGCGCACTCTCGGCCTCGGGCTCGACACCTCCCTGGGCCGCCAGCAGCGTGTGGCCCGTGCGCATGTCATCAACGGGCTCCGTCCAGGGAAGAAGCACGTTGGTATCGCCTGAGGACCGATCGTCGTCGGCGAGCAAATCGGCATAGAGTTGCCGCAGCTGGGATACGAAGTAGGTACAATACGGGCATGCCAGCAGGTGCTGATGTAGCGGTTCTCTGTCGATTCCTTCCGGATCGGTCAGGAATCTCTGCCACGTATCACTTGTCGGACACTTCCAATCCAAGAACTGTCCTGCCTTCCCGTTTCCCCGCGGTCCTGTGAGACCGTCCGATGTTCAGATGGCTGCCTGCCGACTGCATGATTGTCGGGCGTATGGTGGATGTTATTCTACAAATTCGGCTCTTTGACCATTAATAAAACGGACAGGGCCCCCCGACGCAAGCATTTCTTGGATACGCCGGATACTTTGCTAACCGCCGGCGAAACAGCCCCCTTTTCTGCCTTGACGTCTCGAATGTTGCCCGGGTCGGACTCTCCTTCGCTCAGCCCGGTTGGCGCGATAATCAGCCTGATCCGTCCGTAATGATATTCCGCAGTTCCGCTAGAAACTCTTCGGCGGTTTTACCGATCGCCATTTTCTCCCAGCGGCACATCCCCTCGGATGCCACATCCATTAAGTATTTGACCTCCCGACCCGCATCAAACGTAATACCGGAGTCCTTCAGTGCTTGCGCTCCCGATTGGGATATCACGCCCGCGTAGACATGATGCGGTCGAATTAGCTCCATCAACAGGGCCGCCGCCCGCCCCACGTACTTGTCGAAAATCACCACTTCGCCGTCATGCGAGCCGTACGTGCGGATATATGTGACCAGCGGCCTCAAATCAGAGTCGCTCGATTCGAATACAACCTGTCCGTCGCGATAGACGACAAGACTCAACCCGGTTTCCAGAAAACTCGCAAGCGTATGCATCGATAGTCCTTCCGAGCGTTGCGAACCGCGAAATAAGCCGCAGCTTCGACCTAATGTAAGTATCACTCCAACCTGACACAACCTTTTGCGGAACGAGCCGCCCACAAAACTGTTTTTCTGAATAAGAAGAGATCGCGTAACATGGATACGATCATAGACGAACCTGTGACAGCCGGAAGGAACGGTGTATGAGTCCACTGACAGACTTTGAAATCCCGCTTGATAAACTGAGATGGAGCTGTAAATCAATCGAGGGTGATATTTGCGGGACCGACAGCGCCGAAGCCATAAGTGAAATCATCGGACAGGACCGGGCCATCGACGCCATCAAGCTCGGCCTCCATATCGAACAGCCGGGATACAATGTCTTCATCGTCGGCTATTCGGGAACCGGTCGAACCACCACCATCAAACATATGCTGCAGAGTCTCGGGTTGGAGGACGGCGCGAAGCCGGAAGACCTCTGCTATGTGAACAACTTCTCCAACCCCGACACGCCCCGCGCGCTGCTGTTTCCCGCCGGAGTGGGCGCCCAGTTCCGCGACGAAATGCAGAATATGATCCAGCGTCTTCGTGGCTCCATCCCGGATCTGCTCGAATCCGATGAACTCCGTGCGAAGCGGAAAGAAATCATCGAAAATTTCGAGGAAAAACAGAAAGAACTGCTCCGTAATTTTGAAAAGGATGTGAAGGCCAGGGACTTTGCCATGACCCAGGTGCAGATGGGAGGTATCACGCGTCCCGATGTCAGCCCGGTCATAGGCGGTCAGCCGGTTCCGATTGCCGAACTCGAGGCAAAAACGGAAGCCGGTGAATTTCCGCGGGAACGATATGATGAGATAAAAAAGACTCACGATGAATTCACCGAGGAAATGATCCAGATCTTCAAGAAGACCCGGGAAAACCAGAAACAGCTCAGCCAGGAACTCGAAAAGTTGCACGTCGAAGCGGTCGGACCGATTGTCTACGAAAGCATCGAGTCCATGAAATCCGAGTTCAAGGCCGATAAGCTCGAGGAATATCTGACCGAGGTCAGCGACAGCATCATGAAAAACCTCGCCCGCTTCCAGCAGCGACCCGAGGATCAGAACCAGTCGCCGTTACCGGTAGAGATGCCCGAGCAGAACAGCTTTACCGAGTACGCGGTCAATCTCGTTGTCGATAACAGCAAGGCAGACAACCGACCCATCGTGACCGAAATCAACCCCAATTTCAAGAATCTTTTCGGTTCCATCGAGCGTTCCGCCGACCAGCGCGGATTCTGGCGAACCGACT
This sequence comes from uncultured Ignavibacteriales bacterium, assembly GCA_964396245.1. Lineage (GTDB taxonomy): Bacteria > Zixibacteria > MSB-5A5 > GN15 > FEB-12 > CAYNEO01. The sequence goes on along the minus strand of CAYNEO010000001.1, from coordinate 7,998 downwards.
TCACCAAGATTAAGGCCGGCGCCCTGCATCGCGCCAACGGCGGCTATCTCATTCTTGATGCCATGGACGCCCTCACCGAACCGGGCGTGTGGCAGGGATTGAAGCGAAGTCTGCGCTCCGGCAAGCTCGAAATTCAGGCCTACGATCCGTTTTACATGTTCAGTCAAACAGCCCTGAAGCCCGAGCCGATCGACCTCAAGGTGCAGGTCATTATGATCGGCATGCCCGAGATATACTACCTGCTCTTCCGCCTCGACCCGGATTTTCGCAAAATCTTCAAGGTCAAGGCCGACTTTGACACCGTTATGGACCTCAACCAGTCCAATCTCGGCAAGTACAACTCCTTCGCGCGGCGGATGGTCGATGATTTCGACCTCCTGCCATTCGACAAAGACGGAATCGGCGCCCTCGTTGAGTACGGCGTGCGACTCGCCGGGAGAAACAACAAGCTCTCGACCCGATTCAATCTCATTGCCGACATCATGCGTGAGGCCAGCTATTGGGCTCACGAGGCGGAGGCACCGGAAGTCAACGAAGGGCACGTCGACAAAGCTATCGCCGAATGGACTCGTCGCATGTCGCTGCTCGAAGATAAAATCGGTGAAATGATCGAGGAAGGTATGATCCTCATCGATACCGAGGGTGCCGCGGTCGGCCAGATAAATGCCCTCTCGGTGTACAGCATCGGCGAGTACATGTTCGGTAAACCGACTCGCATCACCGCCCGTACGTCGGTCGGCATGAAGGGAATTATCAATGTCGAAAAGGAAGCCCAGCTCTCCGGCGCCACCCACAGCAAAGGCGTCCTGATCATAAACGGCTATCTGCAGGGCAAGTTCGCCCAGAACCGGCCGCTGTCGATGAACGCCAACCTCTGTTTCGAACAATCCTACGGCGGCGTCGACGGTGACAGCGCGTCCTCCACCGAGATATACGCCATCCTCTCGTCACTTGCCGGTGTACCCATCCGCCAGGATATCGCTGTCACCGGCAGCGTTAATCAGAACGGACATGTACAGGCCATCGGCGGCGTCAATGAAAAAATCGAGGGTTTCTTCGGGGTCTGCAAAGATAAAGGACTCACCGGTTCGCAAGGCGTCATGATCCCGAAAGCGAATGTGCCCGATCTCATGCTCAAGAAAGAAGTCCTCAAGGCTGTCGAAGAAGGCAAGTTCCATATCTACTCGGTCGAGGATATCGACCAGGGCGTCGAAGTACTCATGGGCATGACCGCCGGCAAGCAGAACGAGGACGGCAGCTATCCCGATGGTACCCTGTACCACCTTGTAGAAACCAAGCTGGATGCCTTCGCTGAAGCATTCCGGAAATACGCCGGTCCCGGCGCCCACAACGGACAACACAACCAGAATCAATAGTAGGATATTCTTCAAAGTGAAAAACGGCGTCGAGTGATTCACCCGGCGCCGTTTTCATCTATGATCTTGTCTTTGTATCGATCGAGATTCGGGCCGGCAGTTCTCTCAGAAAGGCAAAGATAATCCCGCGAGAATCGAAAAGCCGCGCGTTTTGATATCCCAGCCCACACCGGACCCGTCGACCAGCGCTTTTTTCTCCTCGAAGGGAGTTTGCGTGTAATCCCCGTCTTCGAATACCTTGTTCAGCGCGTGACTGTAACGGATATCCACCAGCGCATGCAACCGCCCCACCGGGTAATTGAGTTCGATTCCCGCCGTCAGCCCCAAAAGCGGACTTCGAACGTTCGTGACCTCCGCCTCTCCCGATCCGCCCGAAACAATCCCGCCCGTCCTGCTCGTGCTGTCATACTTCGTGCGGGCGCTCGTGCTGATCGAAATCGTCGGCCCGAAATACAGGTTGGTCGTAATACCGCCGGAGCGGAAAGGGGAGAAGACGCCCAGGGCCGCAATGTCCAGAAAGGTTAACGTCATGTCGTTGGTCACCGACACCGTCGTACCACCCTGCCGCAGTGAATATGCCTCTGTTGCCGATATCCGGCTCAGTCCGATTTCCGATTGAAGCGCCAGCCACGACCGGAACTGCTCCCGGCCAAAAAGCACCGCCTTGAATCCGGCAGACTGATCCGTGGTCGTCGTCACGCCCGCAAACGGTTCGCCGCCGAAACCGATGAAATTTGCCCCGCCCTTCAAGCCGATTTCCCGCCGACCCTGGCCCGAACGCAACAGCTTCATACGCACCGATTGCACGCTGTCCAACGACACCTCCATCGGACGGCCGAGTTCTGAGATGCCGGAAATAGAGTTTGTCGTCGAATCGTATCGGCCCCCGGCCTCACCAAATTGGACGTATTCGGTCCCGTACATGAATTGTCCCCGCATCCGGCCAAAGACCCAGCTCGTCTTTCCTTCTCTGAAAGTCGAAGCCTCTATCTCCGTCACCAACGTCCCGCGGGGACCCGGGGCGGACACCTGTACATATCTCAGTTGTTTCAATTTCAGTGCCACTACCTCTCCATCGGTAGTGCGGCCCCTGATAATTCCCTCCGAGGCGACATACTCGCCCCCCGAAGAATCAAACGACATTTCCGTGCCATCCAGCAGCGTGACACCGCTTATTCGTGTTGCAACCGTGAAACCGAGTATCGGTGCTTCTGCATTCGCCGCCACTTCTTGCGGAGGAACGGTGACGTAACGCGAGCAACCGGAGGTCATACTCAGCAGCATGACTGCTACCGCGATAAAAATCGAGGCTGTTCCTCGTGATCGCTTCGTTTCGATTCGATGGTTATTACGCATGATACACCCATCTGCACTAGAGTGAGACCTGTCAAATAGATCCTCGGCTTCCCGGCCCGACCGAGCGGCCGACTGTTCATTCCCTCACGAGAGAATACGACTTCGCCCGTCCGTTTTCAAACGCTTTTTTCCCTGCGTCAGCCATTGTCCTGTATGGTCCGAAAATCATCTGCCGATATAGATGCTCTTTCATCATACGGACGGCAAACAAGTGAGTTTCACCCGGACCGATCTCAACCGAACGCCGGCCACTTTTATGTTGGCTAACGACTCCATTTTCATTAGATTTTATCAGGGTATTTTCAGGAGGAAATGTTGATATGTGGCTGAAATGTAATCAATGCGGCAATGTGTACAACAGCCCCAATCGAAATCTGGGCGGGCGCTGCGGCGTCAACAATTGCGGTGGAACACTGCTATATTTCCCGTTCATGTCAAGAGCGGCAACCACCAGTGCCAAATTGGACTTGCAGTGCAAGACATGCGGGAACGTGTATTCATCGAGCGCAACCGGCAAGAAGATCTTTGATCGGTGCGGCGTCAATGGCTGCGACGGCTTGCTCGATCGCTATTGGGGTTGATTGGCCTCGATAACCGACCCCGCAAACATAAATGGCAATGCCGAATCGGACGGCACTGCCATTGAAACAAACTAACTGCACAAGAGCGGAACCGGCTTAATAACCCGAACCGCCCGATTCTTTCTTTTTGCCCCACTCTTCCTTGTTGGCCATCATGATATGACCCCGTATGGCCCCTTCCTGGTACATGTTCGTGTGCACCTGAACATAGGCATCACCGTTCTTGATCTTGTCGATGAGATCGCTCATGCTCTTTCCCTTCATCGGGCCAAACAAGTCAGCGGCTGTCGCCGTCGAATCCGACAGCGTCCCGGTGAATTCTCCGGTTGTCTTGCCTTTGTAAAGGAACAGTACCGGCGGCCCGTTTTCTCCTTTTTTACCCAGATGTATATGCGCCGCAAAAACACTGTCCATGTCGTCGACCACGAGCTTGTACGCAAGACCCTTGCCGTCGTCGGTCACCTTGAACATCGCCTTGCCCGTGCCCCTGGTCGTATCCTGCCAGGTCTCGTTCTTCGCCGACAAATCGGCAACCCAGGTCCAGTCCCAGCCGGAACCAGTCGTATCGCCCCAGGTCTTGTCGCCCGTCTTGGCCGAGGTCTTTTCGACCGTCGCCTGGTCCTTATCACCCGCCATGACACCCTGTCCCAGCCCGGATATCGCCACTGCCGTCAGGGCGATTAGCATGCCGAAAATAAGCTTTTTCATCAGGTTCCTCCTTTCAGGGAATCCGTGAACTTGGTTTCTTTAGCTGTTCGAGGAGAGTATCGTTTGGAGAGAATGTTTCAAGGGAGGTCGGCGCCTTCATAACATATCAGTCCATCCGGCGTCGCCCGCCCGTATAGTCGTGAACAACTCTTTCTCGACCGGGTTCCGCCTTTTGCGTTACCCGGAATCGACTGGCCTGCAAAAAAATACGGCGGGGTCAGCCTGACCCCGCCGATGCCTTCAGCAAGTGTGACGGTCAGAAGGGCTTATTTGTTAGTAGCAGTGCGGAGGGGTGTGTTCTATGTAATCGGTATTGATAAGTTTGATGATATCGTTCAATGTAATCAGACGATCGGGCGATGCATCGGTGTTACCGTATATTTTCGGACGCGGGGATGGCCCACCAAGGTAGACATGATCGATCATCTTCGTGATATCCGCCAGGTTCACCTCACCATCATTGGTAACATCTCCGCAAAGCCCCTGGTCGCACTCGAATTCAAATATCCGGACGGCGTCGATCGCCGCTTCGACGACGGCTCCGATATAGTCCTGTGCCTCGAAGCGTAGTCTCACCTGGTCGGTCGGCACGACAAAATCAGCCACCCGGAACATGTATTCGTGCCAGCCCCCGCTGTTGTCGCTGACAGGCCCAACCGTCTCAACCAGTACCCACGTGGTACCGTCGTCATTGGAGACATATACATTCATGACCTCTACCGCCGGATTGGCTCCGATATTGTTCGAGAACCAGCGGGCGTACACCACCAATGCGTCCGGCATGTAGCTCAGATCGATAGTGGGGGAGACCAGATTCGTGGCTCCGTCGTCAACGTCCGAGTTGCCGTATGCCGCATCGGTCAGGAAACACTGATAGTTGTTGTCGAAATCGACCGGCGGATCACCTCTTTCGCCGTACAAGACGGAACCGTATGCCCATTGCCCGTCCACTGCGTCGCCGTACGTGTTCCAGAGACCCGTCGCGATTCCCATGGGCGGCTGTATCAGCTCGGCTACTCGCACCGGCTGGACCCAGTAAGGATTATCCACGTCGCCGAAACTGAACGCCCTGCCCGTAGTCGTCTGGGCGCCAAAGTAGTATCGTATTACCTGCTGACATGGTGAGGCAGGAGTTGTCGCCCTGTATAACCCGCTCCCGAGATCCGACATCGACCCGCTCTGCCAGGTACCGCCACCCACCTGAGTATTCTGTGTCCCGCTCCCCGCCGCCGGGATACCTTCGTACTCGCCGGTGAACTGCACCCGGAAGCTAGATCCCACTTCCGCCGGAACCGTACGCGGCTGAGGGTCGACAAACGCGAGTGACAGCCCCTGCGGCGGAATACGCACTCCTACCGCCTCCCAGGCGTTCACGATCGCCGTCTCCCATTCCGTCGGCACGTCCATCATCTGCGCCGCCAGAAGCGTACCGTAAGCGCCGAGATGATAATCAGTGTCATAATTCCAAAAATAGGCATTGGCCCAGTAGGCTATCCGCATCGCATTCTGCACCCCGATACCGGTTACCGTCACATCGTGGTGGGTACCCCCTTCGGACAACAGGTAGAACCACTTGTTGCCTACCCCGCTATTAGTATGAACGCCGCACTGATCGTTATCGCTTCCGTATTCGCAGTACACGACATCCATCCAGTACGGGTCCGTTGGTCCGTAGTAGTCAGGATCTCCATAAAGATGCGGGTCGGCGAGACTGCGAAATCCAATGCCCCCCGGGTCGCCGTTTTCGGCGCACAACCAGTCCGGAGTATCCAGATCGGGATGGGCGAACTCGAATGCGGTGCCGATCATATCGGAAAATGATTCGTTCAACGCCCCCGATTCCTTGAGATACCGGAGGCCGGAGGTGTACGTCGTCACTCCGTGTCCCCATTCGTGCGCCACAACATCCGGACAACCTGCCAGCGAACGCCTGCCGTCGGACCAACCCGTGAAAGTCACGTAGCTGCCGTTCCAATAGGCATTGTCTTCGTCCGTGATGGCCGATACCGCATAAACCTCCATGCCGTATCCGGCGTCCTCGATGCCGTTACGACCCAGGCTGTCGAGCAGGTAGTCATACACGAGGCCCGTGTAAAAATGCGCGTCTACCTCCGGTGCCTGTATCGGGTTGTCCCAGTGATTATCATCGTCGAAGTCGAGCTCGAAATAGGAGTCATCGTAAGAGATGAACGTCCGGATCGCCTGCCCGGGCAGCATCTGTCCACCGTGTCCGTGTATGTCGTTACCCGCCTGCCGAGTATAATCTTCCAGCGTATAAACCCCTCCCCAGTCCCAGGCATCGAGATGATCTCTATAGATACTGAGCACGCCGTAACCGTCTCCGATAGCTTCTGCCTCCCTGATCAGGGACGCCGAATACACAATCTCACCCGTGTTGGCATCGACAAAATATTCCCAGCGTTCCTTCGGGTACGATGTTCCTAGTTTCGTGTGCCACACAAGATGGTACTTGCCTTCCCACGGCAAAATCAGCAGTTCGGTTTCATTCACCTTTAACCCGTCGCGCTCAGCCGTTACATCAGCCAGCGCCGTCTGTTCCGCAGCCGCCGCAGATATTGTCGGTGTCGTGCTCAGGGTTATTTCCGGCCAGTACCGGCCATTGACCGTTACGAGCTTACCGTCCCGGTCGAAATGCGATATCATCTGACCGCTGAACACCTGTACGCCCCGGTAATACTGGTCGAACCGGGCATGCTGATTTCCTTCTTTGTCCCGGTCGATCCGTTTCACCACGAGTTCCTCGGTCGGACTGGTCATCTTGAAAGCGCCGAGGTTCTCGCTGAAGAACTCCATCGTTGTCTGGATTTCTGCCCCGGCCGCAGCAGTCTTGCCGAGATTACCGCTGGCCAGTTCCGCCACACCGTTGGCCGACTCGCGGTAGTATCGAACCTCAGGGTTGTCACGCAATCGGTTCTCCCCGTAAGTAGCCTCGTCCGCCGCGGCAAAGGCGGCCACCGAAACCACGGTAAGCAATAGTGCCCCCAGTGTCAGCTTGGAAAGTAGTGACATACATCCTCCACCAATGGGTGTTTCCGTGCTCTTTCTCTGGTTTGGCCGGGATGGTGTTGACTCAGCGCGCCTGGGTACATCGGCCAGTCACATATCTACGATTGGCATGTGTTATTGACCGGGCGACAGTCGGTGTGCTCAACCTGCGCCCTCACTTTTCCCAATAAACCCAACTATCCCCGAAACGTCAAGGGAAATAACACCCGACGCATCAGGTAGCACCCCCCCTGATGAGCGATAAGTGCGCTCACAAGTGTCTAACCATCTTCTGGAAAGTCACTTGCCGGCATTCCCTGTAAAGGTTAACATGGATAATAGTGTCCAGTATACTGATCAGAGATCACACACGCGTCACACGTCCCTGCACCGGATCCAGTCAGCGAAAATAACGTTCCTATTTAGCGGCTGTCATATACATTATGTCGCCTATGTAGATCGAGGCGTCTCTGTGGAAGAAGTAACTTATCGGTTTAGTTTTGGCTCTGGCTGCCCTCGTCGGCAGCATTATCCCGATCAGGGGACAGGGGCCGTCCGTGCTCGATGTCTAACTTCCCAGTTGTCCTGCCGATCACAGATTGTTTTAAAGGTTCCGATTCTCTTCAATTCGGTGACTGAGACTCCCTGACAATCCCGGACCGCATCCCGTGGCCATAATAATCCACGGCGGATGCTGGCTGCCGGTTCCGGATTTAAAGTATACAACGCCGTTATCCGACGCTCTTCGCAACGAGGGCATAGCTATCTGGAATGTGGAATACAACCGCGTCGGGCACCCGAATGGCGGCTGGCCCGGCACATTCAACGATATCGCCAGCGCAGTCGACTATGTGCGCGAAATCACCGAAGAATATAACCTTGATCTGGGCCGGGTGGTAGTCATCGGACACTCGGCCGGGGGCCATCTCGCCCTCTGGGTGGCCGCCCGTCACAGGATTACTGCTGAGAGC